>DATAVP010000025.1:0-164279 GCA_036267655.1 Solirubrobacteraceae bacterium | reverse complement strand
AACTCGGCCTACTACGAGCACGCCACGCTTGCGCGTTCGCTGTCGCTGCCGCTGGTGCTCGGCGAGCAGCTGTCAGTCAAGGGCGACCGTCTTTACGCGCGCATGCCCAACGGCGAGCGAGCCGTCGACGTCGTCTACCGCCGCACCGACGAGGACCGCCTACACGACGACGACGGCCGGCTCACGCACGTCGCGCGCCTGCTGCTGGAGCCCGTGCTCGCCGGCACGCTGGCCTGCGTCAACGCGTTCGGCACCGGCGTCGCCGACGACAAGCTGCTGCACGCCTACGTCGAGCAGATGGTGCGCTTCTACCTGCGCGAGGAGCCGCTGCTGCGCTCGGTGCCCACGTATGACCCGGCCCAGCCGCAGATGCTCGAGATGATCCTCGACCGGATCGACGAGCTCGTGATCAAGCCGCGCAGCGGGCACGGCGGCTACGGCGTGGTGATCGCGCCCCACGCGCGCCCCGAGGACGTCCGCAAGGCAGCCACGGAAGTGGCCGCGGCGCCGGAGCGCTTCATCGCCCAGGAGACCGTGATGCTCTCGCGCCACCCGACCGTCACCGACGGCGTGCTCGAGCCGCGCCACGTGGATCTGCGGCCGTTCGCGATCACGGTCGGCGAGGAGGTGCGCGTGCTGCCGGGCGGGCTCACGCGCGTGGCCTTCGACCGCGGCGCGCTGGTCGTGAACTCCTCTCAGAACGGGGGCAGCAAGGACACGTGGGTGCTCGCATGAGCAGGCCAGTCATCGGCGTCACGGTCTCGGAGATCCGCCACAAGGAAGACGTTCAGCGGGTGCGCCACGGCGAGCCGACGCAGACCGAGATGACGCTCGGTCTGTCCTACATGCGCGCGATCGAGATGGCGGGCGGGCTGCCGGTGGCATTGCCGCCGCTGAGCACCGAGAACGTCGACGCGCTGCTCGACCACCTCTCGGGGCTGCTGCTGACCGGCGGCCCCGATCTCGACCCCTCGACCTACGGCGCCTCCGCGCACCCCGAGCTCGGCCCGACCGATCCGGTCGTGGACGCCTTCGAGCTGGCGCTGTGCCGCCACGCCTACAGGCGGCGGATGCCGATCCTCGGCATCTGCCGTGGGGCGCAGCTCTTGAACGTCGCGCGCCAGGGGACGCTTCACCAGCACGTCCCCGAGTTCACCAACGGCACGATCCAGCACCGCCAGAGCGAGATCGGCACGCGCACGAGCCACGAGGTTCGCGTCGCGCCGGACTCGAGCCTCGCCCAGACGACGGGCGGCGGGCCGGTGAAGGTCAACTCCTTCCATCATCAGGCGATCGACCGGATCGGCTTCGGGCTGCGCGCGGTGGCCTGGTCGGAAGACGGCCTGATCGAGGCGGTCGAGGATCAGGAGGGGCGCTTCATCCTCGGTGTGCAGTGGCACGCCGAGACGCTCGTCGCCGACGCCGAGCAGCTGTCGCTGTTCGAGCGGCTGGTCGAGGCGACCAAGCACCCCGGCCTGCCGACCCCGCGCGAACGCGAACGCGAGGCCGCCGAACGCCACGACTTCGGCGAACAGGAGGACTCCGGTGCCCATGCGGTCTAGGCTCGCGCCGCTCACCGTCGGCGCTCCGAGCTCGGAGCTGATCGAGGCCGAGGAGGAGCACGTGGCGAGCCCGGGCGAGTGGTCGCGGTGGGCGCCGGCCCGCGCCTCGGGCTGGACGATCGGCGTCGAGGAGGAGGTGATGCTGCTCGACCCCTCCGGCTGGGCGCTGGCCTCCGAGGCCGACACGGTGATGTCGCGCCTGACCGGCGAGCTGGCCTCGCACGCGAGCACCGAGACGCACGGCTCGGCGCTGGAGCTGCGGACCGATCCGCACGCCACCGTCGCCGAGGGTCTCGCCCAGCTCGAGGATCTGCGCGGCGATCTGATCCGCGAGCTCGCGCCGCTCGATCTGCGCGCCGCGGTCGCGGGTCTTCACCCCTTCACGCTGTGGCAGGACACGCAGATCTCCGACGGCGATCGCTACCGCTTCCTGTACGGGTCGATGCGCGAGCTGGCGCGGCGCGAGCCGACCTTCGCGCTGCACGTGCACGTCGCGCTACCCGACCCCGAAAGCGCGGTGCGCGCGATCAACCGGCTGCGCTCGCACCTGCCGCTGCTGCTGGCACTGTCGGCGAACTCGCCCTTCTGGCAGGGCCGCGAGACCGGCCTGGCCTCGGCGCGCACGCCGCTGTTCCAGGCATTTCCCCGCGTCGGCATTCCCCGCGCCTTCCTGGACTACGAGGACTACGTCTCCACGATCGACCTGCTGCTGCGCTGCGAGGCCTTCCCCGAGCCGACCTTCCTGTGGTGGGATGCGCGCTTGCAGCCCCGCTTCGGGACGATCGAGGTCCGCATCATGGACGCGCAGACCACGGTCGCCGACTCGGCGGCGCTGACCGCGCTGGTGCAGTGCCTCGTGAGGCTGGAGGCCACAGAGGGCTCGGGCATCGACCCGGCCTTCGACCTGCCCGAGGTGCTCGCCGAGAACCGCTTCCTCGCTGCGCGCGACGGCGCCGAGGCGAGCCTGATCGACGCCCGCCTCGGACGCCGCTCGCCGGTCGCCGAGGTGCTCGAGGCCGTGCTCGAGCGCTGCCTGCCCCACGCTGAAGACCTGCGGTGCGTGCAGGAGCTCGAACTGACCCGCAACCTCGCCGCGACCCCGCGGCCGAAGCGCCAGCTCGATCTCGCCCGCGGCCCCGACAAGCTGCCGGGCCTGGTCGAGGCGCTCTCGGCGCTGTTCTGAGCCTTTCGCGCGGCGGTAGTGTTCGCCGCGGCATGACTCCTGCGGCTGACTGCGACTGACCGCGATGCGCGCGCTCGTGCAGCGGGTCAGCAGCGCGAGCGTCGATGTCGAGGGGCGCCGGGTATCGGAGATCGGCGCCGGGCTCTTGGTGCTGCTGGGCGTCGCGCGCGAGGACGACGCGAGCATGGCGGACAGGCTCGCGGAGAAGGTTCGGGCGCTGCGCGTCTTCAGCGACGCCGAGGGCCGCATGAACGAGCCGCTGGGCGAGCGCGAGATCCTGTGCGTGAGCCAGTTCACGCTCTACGGCGACGCCCGCAAGGGCAACCGCCCGAGCTACGTGGCCGCGGCGCCCGGCGAGCAGGCCGAGCCGCTGTACGAGCGCTTCTGCGAGCGCAGCGGCGCGCTGCGCGGCGAGTTCGGCGCGAACATGGCGGTCGCCCTCGTCAACGACGGACCCGTCACGATCATGCTCGAAGCATGAGCCCGAGCAGCCCGCAGATCGATCCGAACGTCCGCAAGGACGTCATCCTCTACGTGATCGCAGGTTCTCACGCCTGCCGCGCGTCGATGCTGATGCTCGATCGCAAGCAGATCGACTATCGGTTGGTGACGCTGCCGACCGGGGCGCATCCGATGCTGCTGCGGGCCCGCGGCTTCTCCGGGCACCGTGAGCCGATCCGCAGCGTCGACGGGCGCGCGCACGGCTCGCTGGCGCTGCTGGACCGGATGGGCACGGTGCCCGCGCTGCGCTGCGGCTCCGAACGCGTTCAGACCAACCGCGCGATCGCCCGCTGGCTCGATCGGGTGGCGCCCGAGCCGCCGCTGCTCCCCGCGGACCCCGACCGGCGACGTGCGGTCGAAGAGGCGGAGGGGTGGGGCGATGAGGCCTTCCAGATGGCCGCGCGTCGGATCACGCTCGCGGGCTCGCTGCACGGTCTGGAGGCGCTGCGCGACCGCGGCAACCACGGACGGCTCGGCGCGCTGCTCGCGAAGAACGAGCGGCTGCGCGTGCTCAACGGCCAAGTCGCCGCGCGCATGGTCTTCAAGGCCGACGGGCCGCAGGCCGAGCGGCGGCTGCTCGAGGAGCTGCCCGCGATGCTCGACAGGATCGAGGCCTGGATCGCGGACGGGGTGCTCGACGGCCCGGAGCTGAACGCCGCGGACTTCCTGATCGCTCCGAGCCTCGCGCTGATCGCCTACCGCTTGGACCTGCGCCCGCAGATCCAGGCGCGACCCGCGGCCGCGGCCTGGCTGCAGCGAGTGCTGCCCGAGCCCGCGCTAAGCCACGGCTGACGCCGCGGACATCGGCTCGGCAAGCGCGCGCCCGTGGCGGATCAGGTCCGCGGCGCGCTCGGCGATCGCGATCGTGGGGGCGTTCGTGTTGCCGCGCGGCACCACCGGCATCACCGAGGCGTCGATCACTCGCAGACCTTCCAGGCCGTTCACGCGCAGCTCGGCGTCCACGACCGCGCCCGCGTCCTCGCCCATGCGGCAGGTGCCGACCGGGTGGTAGATCGCGAAGGTGGTGCGCGCCACGTGCGCGCGCAGCGCCTCGTCACTGTCGCCCTCCGGCGTGTTGAAGGGCGTCGCGGCGTAGGGCTTCATCGCGGGCCGGCCGCAGATGTCGAGCAGCAGGCGCAGGCCCGCGACCATCCGCTGCATGTCATCGCCCGCGGTGTAGAAGGCGTTGTGGACGATCGGCTTCGCGGTCGGGTCTTTCGAGGCCAGGCGCACGGTGCCGCGGCTCTGCTCGGTGAGCAGGCAGGGCGAGGCCCAGACGCCGTGGGCCTCCGGATCGCGCATGCCCTCCTCGACGATGTGCACCGGCGCGACGTGGAACTGGATGTCGGGCGCGGGCGCGTCCTCGCCGACCCGCGCGAAGCCGCCGGCCTCGGCGAGGTTCGAGGCGAACGGACCCGTCTGCGTAGCTTCGTACTCCGCCAGCGCCGCGGGCTCGAGCGCCAGCAGCAGACTCTCCGGCTCCGGCGTCGTCCAGACGAGCTGCGCCGCCGGGTGGTCTGAGAGGTTCTCGCCCACGGCGGGCTGGTCGAGCAGCACCTCGATCTCGCGCATCGCCAGGTGCTCCGCCGGGCCGACGCCCGAGAGCATCAACAGCTGCGGCGAGTTGTAGGCGCCGCCGCACAGGATCACCTCGCGCTCGGCACGCAGCTCGCGCAGCTGACCGAGTTGGCCGGCCTCGACGCCGACCGCACGGCTGCCCTCGAACAGGATCCGGTGGACCAGCATGTAGGGCATCACCGTCAGATTCGGACGCTCCGCCGCCGGATGCAGATAGGCGACCGCGGCGCTCGCGCGCATGCCGCCGCGCTGGGTCACCTGGTATAGGCCGACGCCGTCCTGCTCATCGCCGTTGAAGTCCTCGTTGCGGGGCAGCCCCGCCTGCTCGCCCGCGTCGACGAACGCATGCGAGATCTTGTTGTGCGAGCGCTCTTCGCTGACCGGCAGCGGGCCGCCCGCGCCGTGCCACTCCGAGGCGCCGCGCTCGTTGTCCTCGGCCTTGATGAAGTAGGGCATGAGGTCAGCGGCGCGCCAGCCGTTCACGTCCCAGTCGTCATAGTCGCGGCGGTTGCCGCGGATGTAGACCATCGCGTTGACCGAGGAGGAGCCGCCGAGCACGCGCCCGCGCGGGAGCGTTATGCGACGCCCGCCGCACTCGTGCTCCGGGGCGGAGTGGTAATCCCAATCGACCTCGGTCCCGCCGAGCTGCAGGTAGCCGAGCGGCACGTGGATGTTCTCGTTGACGTCCGGCGGGCCGGCCTCCAGCAGCAGCACCTGCACGTCCGGATCCTCGCTCAGACGGTTCGCGAGCACACAGCCCGCCGATCCTGCGCCCACGATCACGTAGTCGTACATCCCGACCCCCTTCCTCTGGTGGGCCAACCATACTCCTACGCGCGAGCCAAAACGCAGCACTCGATTCGATGATTGGAGCCCTTTCGGGCTCGCCGTGACCGCGTCGTGCCCCGCGCCCGAGCGCCGGGCTGAGATTCAGTCTCCGGCCAGCGCCTGGCGCTTGATCTGCTCGAACTCCGCCTGGTTGATCGCACCCTTCTCGAGCAGCTCGTGGGCTTTTGCGATCTTGTCGGTCGGATCGTCCTTCGCGCCGACCGAGCGCACGTACTTGCCGAATTCGTCCTCCGCCGCTTTCTGCTGGCGCTGCGCGCGTTCGGTCATGCCGGTGTGCTGGGTGATCAGGTACACGAACGTGCCCAAGTAGGGGAGCAGGATGATCGCGATGATCCACAGGACCTTCACCGCGCCGGTCGTGTCGTGACGTCGGAAGATGTCGCTGAGGACCGTGAACAGGATCATCAGCCACACCACGAACGCGAAGAAGACGAGGATCGTCCAGAAGATTTCCAATAGCGGGTAGCTGGTGGCGAGGATCATCGGCGGCCGTCCGTTTCGGTTCGGGTTCTGATCGAGATCGAGGCCTGCGCAGCTCGGCGACCGGTTGGCCGACGGGGTGGCGCAAGCTGATGCAGGCCAGCATACGTGAGGCTTGGGACGCCTGGGATCCACGCAAATTGCGGGACATACATACGTCCAAGAACGTCCGACAACATCCGCGCTACAAGTCCGCTCGGATAGTTTGGTTGCGTTGCACGCGAGCCGAGCTCTCGTGAAACCGGGAGTGAGGTTGCCGCCGGACGCGGCGATAGAACAGGCGAAAGCTGCGCGGGGTTCGAGCCAAGGAGGCGCTCGCCCACAGCGCTCAGGGGTTCGAGTCGGGATGACGGTTCGCCGGTGGGGTTAGTCGCATCGACTGCCGGGTAGAGCCCAATACACCAAGCCAAGCGAGGGATGGCGATGATGAGACCACCAGGGAAGACCCGGTCCAATCAGGCGGACGCGGGCCGGGACGTGCGTCCGTTGAGAAGGAGATTTGCGATTGCGCTGGCACTCGGCGTGCTGGCGGCTGCCGGCGTGGCGGTTGCCTCGGCGGCGCAGCGCGGTCCTTCGCGGGCGGCGCCCACCAACCTCTCGCTGACTTCCGGTCTGAACTCGCTCACCGCCGCTTGGGGCGTGACGAACACGTCGAGCCTCGCGGGCTTTCGCGTGCGCTGGCGCTTGGTGACGACGCCGAAGCGGGCCTGGGGCAAGCCGATCGAACTCGGGCCGGCCGCGCGCAGTTACTCGATCGGCGCGTTGGCCCCGGGTCAGTACGAATTTCGCGTACGCAGCCTGATCGCGGCGGTGCGCCGGACCGCATCGGGCGGGCGCAAGTCGGTCAGGCATCTCGGCGCGCTGATATCGGGTGCGGGCGCGGCGCTCGCGCTGCCCGGCGAAACGACCCCGCCGGTGGAAGCCCCGAAAACGGAAGCACCCAAAGAAAAAGCGAAAGAACTGCCGAAAGAAGAACTGCCGAAACAGGAACAGCCCAAACAGAAAGAACAGCCGAAAGAAGCGCCGAAAGAAGAAGCGCCCAAACAGGAAGCGCCGAAAGAAAAACAGAAAGAAAAAGGCAAAACAAAAGAAAAAGAACAGCCGAAAGAAGAACCCAAAGAACAGCCAAAAGAAGAACCCAAAAAAGAAGAACCGAAAGAAGAAAAACCGAAAGAAGAACCGCCGAAGGAAGAACCGCCGGTCGAAGAACCACCCGTCGAAGAACCGCCGGCCGAAGAAGGCACGGGCGGCGTGAGCTGCGACCTGTACGGCTCGCCGAACGGCAACGACAGCGCCGCGGGCACGAAGGCGGCGCCGATGAAGACGCTGCACGCGCTGTTCGCGAAGCTGAAAGCGGGGCAGAGCGGATGCCTGCTGGCGGGAACCTACGCGGCGCTGACGCTGCGCTCGGGTGACACGCACGGCAGCGCGGGAGCGCCGGTGACGATCACCTCGGCGGACCCCTCGGAACCGGCGACGATCTCGGGGCGGATGGTCACCGAGCCCGGGGCGAGCTGGTTGACGTTCTCGCATCTGCACTTCACGGACTCCGAAGTGAAGTTCCCGAGCGTGACGATCGGCTCTGCGCACACGACCTGGACCGACGACGACGTCACGGCGCCGAAAACGATCTGCTTCGAGACGGTCGAAAAAGGCCAGTACGGGCCGGGCGAAGACACGCTGATCGAACGCACGCGCGTGCACAACTGCGGCCAGCCGTACAAATGCGACTCGGACAGCAGCCCGTGCAACGAAGCGCCGAACGACGGCTACTTCATCCACGGCCTGTACGACCTCGGCGTGCGCACCACGGTGCGCAACAGCTACTTCTACGAAATCAGCTCGAAGGGCATCCTGTTCCGCGGCAGCGAAGGCTCGGTCGTAGAACACAACGTGATCGACGGCGACGGCTCCGGCGTGATCTACGGCGATCTCAGCCCCGAAAACGACATCTTCCGCTGGAACATCGTCACGAACAGCCACGGCGTGTGCGGCTCGTGCTTCGAGTACTACGGGATCTGGTCGTTCGGCAGCGTGGGCGCGGGCAATGCCGCGACGAACAACGTGTTGTTCGGCAACGTCTCGGGCAACGTCGGCCCGCACAACGGCGTGAAAGTCGGCGAAAACATCGAAGTGGACCCGAAATTCGTGGACGCGGCGATGCACGACTACACGCTGGAACTCGACTCGCCCGCGCTGGGATACGGGCCGGAATAGTGCTCAGTCGGCGCCGTCTCGGCGACGGCGCCGACCGAGGTACGCCCTGAGCAGGAAGCCGATGCAGAGGAGCCCCCACACGAGCGAGACGACCCCGGCGCCTTTGACGGCGGCGAGGATTGCGACCAGCAGCGTGGCGGCGGCGGCGCACAGCGAGAAGACGATGTTGGCCACCTACCGATCCTGACACCGCTTGACTCGGATGTACTCTGCGCTGGTGATTCGACGCGGGTCCCTCCTCCTGTTGCTGACCGTGTCGCTGCTGCTCGCGGCCGGGTGCTCGACGGCGCTGGCGGACCCGTTTATGCAGCAGGGGCCGAAGCTGACGCCGGAAGGCGAGTTGGGCAGCGGCGGCTTCGGCGACAGCGTCGCGCTCTCGGCGAACGGGGCGACCGCGGTGATCGGGGCGCCGGGGGATGACGAACTGCGCGGCGCGGCCTGGGTCTTCGCGCGCTCGGGTTCGAGCTGGACGCAGCTCGCGGAGCTGACCGGCGGCGAACAGCAGCTCGGCGGCTCGCCGGACGGGGTCGCCTTCGGCGACAGCGTGGCGATCTCGGCCGACGGGAGCACGGTGCTGGTGGGCGGCTTCGGCGACGACACCGACAGCGGCGCAGCGTGGGTGTTCGTCAGCGACGCGGGCGGCGCCTGGCAGCAGCAAGGACCGAAGCTGCTCGGAGGGGAAGAGGTCGGACGCGGCGAGTTCGGCCGCAGCGTGGCGCTCTCGGCCGACGGCGGCACCGCGCTCGTGGGCGGCGACGGCGATTCGAAAGGCGCCGGGGCCGCATGGGTGCTCACGCGCTCGGAAGGCGTCTGGACCCAGCAGGGGGAAAAGCTCACGGGAGCCGGGGAGACGGGGCGCGGGCGCTTCGGCGACAGCGTCGCGCTCTCGGCCGACGGGGCCACGGCGCTGATCGGCGCGGGCTCCGACCATCCCCAGCAGGACACCGGCGCGGCGTGGGCGTTCGCCCGCGAAGGCACCGGCTGGGTCCAGCAGGGCGAAAAGCTCACCGGCGCCGGGGAGACCGACGGGGGCAGGTTCGGCGCGAGCGTGGCGCTCTCCGGCGACGGGCAGACCGCCTTGGTCGGCGGGCCGGGCGATGAAGAAACGGCGGGGGCGGCCTGGGTGTTCGCGCGCGAAGGCGCGAGCTGGCTGCAGCAGGGCGAAAAGCTGACGAGCACCGAACCGACTGAGTTCGAGCGCTTCGGGGACGAGGTCGCGCTCTCGGGCGACGGCAACCGCGCGCTGATCGGAGCCTACGGAGCCGAAGCCGAAGTCGGCGCGGCCTGGATGCTCGCGCGCGAAGGCTCGAGCTGGGAGCAGCCGGGCGAGAAGCTGACCGGCGGCGAAGAGGCGGCGCAGGCGGCGTTCGGGTTGGGGGTCGCGCTCTCGGGCAACGGGCACAACGCCCTGATCGGCGGTCCCGACGACGGTGCGGGCTGCTGTGCGGGTCCCGGCGCGGCGTGGGCCTTCTCCGACGGCTTCATCGAACCGCCGCCCGAAGAAATCGCGCCCGGCGGCAGCGAACCCGGCCTGTTCGGCGGGCCGGGGTCGGGCGCAGGGAACCCCGGCGGCTCACCCGGCGGCCCCTCGGTGAAACCGCGCCCGACCGCGAAAAACGGCCTCGGCACCGCGAGCAGCAGCTCGGCGCGGCTCGCGCGCCTGTTCGTGCCGGCGCTGAAGCCCTCGGGCAAGCACGCCAAGATCGGCGCGCTGCTCGCGCACGGCGGCCTGGTCGCTTCGTTGCGCGCGTTCGCCCCCGGCAAGGCGGCGATCTACTGGTACAAGACGGTGCGCGCCCTCGCGGGCGCCGGGGCCGCCCCGGTGGCCGAGCCGAAGACGCGCTCGGTGCTCGTCGCCGCGGGCAAGGTCTACTTCAAGGCCGCGGGCAAAGCGGGCGTCGACGTGCGGCTGACGCGCGCGGGCAAGAAGCTGCTGCGGCGCTCCAAGCGCGTGCAGCTCACCGCGAAGGGGACCTTCACGCCCAACGGGGCCGGGGCCGTCGTCGCGACGCGGGCCTTCACGCTCGTGCGCTGAGTCGTGCGCCGAGGCGCGGATGTTCGCGCCTGATTCCGAAAGATCGGAGGATTCGGGCGTTGACGACGAACGGGGCCGACTGGTAGCGTCGGATCTCGATGCGGGGGAAAGTGGTTGCGGCGGCGGCGGTCGGGTTGGTGGCTCTGGGCCTCGCGGGCGGGACGGCGCAGGCGGAATGCCCCTACTCGGCGGCACCGGAAGCGTGCGAAGCCGAAGGCCGGCCCGTGACGTCTCTCCACGCGGTCCTAAGGCCGCACCACGGCAGCTCCTACAGGCACCCGGGCTACACGTCGCTCGAACTCGTCAGCACGCCGGAAGCTGCGTACATGACGGCCTCCGAACCTCGCACGGGGACCCACGTGCAGTGGCTCACCGAAGAAGCCGAAGCCAATGTCCTGGAAGTGCCCTGGAGCTGCAGGCACCCGAATCAGGCCTTCCACTACAAGCTCACGGCGCGGGGGCACCTCGGCGAGACCGTCACGACCAGCGTCACCTTCCACGCCCAGCTCAGCGCACGCTGGTGCTCGGCGACGAAGGCCCGCGAAGAAGCCCAGCGCCTCGCGGCGCAACATCGGCGCGAACTCGAACAGCGCGAACGGGAACGACGCCAACGCGAACGGAGCGAACGCGAAACGCGCGAACGCCAGGGCCGCGAACAAGCCTCGACCTGCACGAACGGCACCTACGTGAACTCGGCCGGGAACACGGTCTGCAAACCGGAGGAAAGCCCGTCGGGGCCGCCGGCGGGCGCCACCGCGGAATGCTCTGACGGCACCTACAGCTTCAGCGAATCGCGCAGCGGCACCTGCTCATCGCACGGCGGCGTCGCGCAATGGCTGTGAGCGGGCGCGCCCGTCGGCAGGCGCGGAGCGCCTGAGAGCCGGAGAGGGGTCTCGAACCCCTGACCTCCTGTTTACAAGACAGGTGCTCTACCAACTGAGCTACTCCGGCACAGAGGGCGTGCAGTCGCCTGGCGCCAACTGTAACGGCGTCGTCGCGGACGGTGTATTTGAGGCATGGAGCAGCGAAGCGCACGCAACGGGCAAGCGCCCGAGCTCGAGGCCGACGCGAGGAGGGAGCCGCACCGAGAGCGCCCGAAGCTCGAGCTCGACGGCTTCCGCGAGCGCTCACTGCACAAGGGCGTGAGCCCGTTTCTGTATTGGACGCTGCGCGCGATCCTGGTGCCGGTGTTCCTCGTCTACTTCCGCATGCAGCGGATCGGCCGCGAGCACCTGCCGAAGCAGGGTCCGCTGCTGCTGGCCTCCAACCACCGCAGCTTCATGGACCCGTTCGTGATCGGAATGCTGGTGCGGCGCCCCGTGTACTACATGGCCAAGCGCGAGCTGTTCGAGAAGCGCTGGCAGGCGTGGATCCTGAACCGCCTCGGCGCCTTCCCCGTCGATCGCGGCCACGGCGACAGCGCGGCGATGGACACCGCGCGCGCGATCCTGCAGCGTGGCGATTGCGTGGTGCTGTTCCCGGAGGGCACGCGCGTGCGCCGCGGCCCGCTCGGAAGCCCGCGCCGCGGCGTTGGGCGCCTGGCGCTGGAAACCGGAGTGCCCGTGGCACCGGTCGCGGTGATCGGAACCGAACAGGTGCGTCGCGGCTGGCGCATTCGCCCCCGCAAGGTGCGAGTGCGGGTCGGACGCCCGCTGAACTTCCCCACCAGCGGCAGCTCTTCGCCCTCGCTTGCGGTAGCGGTCACCGACCGCGTGTGGTCCTGCGTGAGCCTGCAGTGGGAGTGGCTCGGCGGCGCGCGGCCTTCCGAGCCCTCGTCCGGGAAGCGCGCTCCCAGCACCTTCGTGCGCGAACGGGAGCCCGATCGCGGAGAGGTGCGCGCGGCTTGAGCCGTGTGCGCGACCCGACCGGCCCGGCAGCCCGGATCGCTGCGGTCGCGGGATAGGGTGTGCGATGAGTGACCGAGCAACGCAGCCAGAAGTCCAAGGCGCAGCTCGACGCCGAGTTCTCCGAGCTGTACCGCGCGCATCTGCGCGACGTCTACAGCTACGCCTACTACCGCGTGGGCGATCACCACGACGCCGAGGACCTGACCGAGCAGACCTTCCTGCAGGCCTATCGGCACTTCGAGCGCGCCCAGCAGGAGTCCAACGGCCGCCCGCTGCGACCGTGGCTGATCAGGATCGCGCACAACCTCGCCGCGAACCTCTATCGCGACCGCTCGCGCAAGCCCGCATCGCCGATCGACGAGAACAGCAACCTCACCGCGCTGCACACGACCGAGCAGCTGGTCGAGGGGCGCGACGAGCTGAGCCGGGTGCTCGATGGCGTCCAGCAGCTGCCCGACGACCGCCGCGAGGCCTTGATCATGCGCTTCGCGCTGGGTATGGACAACCGCGAGATCGCGCGGGCGATGGATCGCACCGACGGAGCCACGAAGGTCCTGATCCATCGCGCGATCAAACAGCTCGAGGAGCTGGTGGGAGATCCGCGCAAGGGGGAGGGCGATGACTGAAGCGCTGCCGAACCTCGAGAGCCTGCTGCGCGAAGCGCTGGCGCCCGTCGAGCCGCCCGAGGACCTGGTCGAGCGCCTGGAGTCGACGCTCACCACGATCACCGCGCTCGCGGCCGACGAGCTCGAGGCTTGGGAGCTCTCGGCGATGCGCGACCCACGCAACTGGGTCAGGCCCGCGGCGGCGATCGTCGCGGGCAGCGCCGCCGGGGCCGCGCTCGTGGTGCTGCGCGCGCGCCGTCGCCACGCGAGCGGCCCGACCGGCCCGCTCGGGGTGCGCCTGCCGAATCTGGATCGCGCCGCGGCCGAGCGCACGCTCAAGGATCTCGGCCGCGAGACGCGCCGGCTGTTCGGCGAGCGCTGAGGCGAACCTCCCGCCGCGCCCGCCAAGCTAGGCTCTGCCCAGCGAATGGCCACCTGCTACCGCCACCCCTCGCGCGAAACGGGGGTCTCCTGCTCGAACTGCGGGCGGCCGATCTGTCCCGACTGCATGACGACCACGGCGGTCGGCATGCGCTGCCCCGAGTGCGCGAAACAGAGCACCAAAGTCGTGCGCCTGCGCCAGGCGGCCTCGATCCCGCGCGTCACCTACGCGCTGATCGCGATCAACCTCGTGGCCTTCCTCACCGAGCAGGGGCAGTTCACGCTGTTCGGGACCACGATCCACGGCAGGGTGATCGAAGAAGGCGTGCTCTACCGCGGCGGGCTCGCCGTCGAACACCAGTACTGGCGCCTGATCAGCTCGGGCTTCCTGCACGAGAACTTCCTGCACATCGGCTTCAACATGTACCTGCTCTACCTGCTCGGGCAGATGCTCGAGCCCGCGATCGGCTCGGTCAGGTTCACGGCTGTCTACTTCACCTCGCTGCTCGCCGGATCCTTCGGCGCGCTGCTCGCGACCGCGAACCCGAGCCTCGGTGCGTCGGGAGCCGTGTTCGGGCTGATGGGGGCGATGGTCGTCGAGCTCCGCGCGCGCCGTCTGAGCGTGATGGAGTCGGGGATCGGCGGGCTGATCATCATCAATCTGATCCTCTCCTTCAGCATCGCGAACATCTCCTTCGGAGCGCACGTCGGCGGTCTGATCGGTGGCGCCCTGGCGGGCGCGGCACTGCGCGCCGCGGGCGATCGCTACAAGGCGTTCGGGCTGCTCGCCTGTGCCGCGATCGCCGCGGTCGCGGTCGCGGCCTCGATCGCGGTGGCCGGCGTCTCCGGCCAGGGCTTCGCCTAGTCGTAGCTCCCAGCCGCGCGCCTCAGGCGACGCCGAGCGGCTCCACCACCAGCATCTGCTCGGCGCTCGGGGTCTCGGCGAAGCACTCTGGGTGAAGGATCGCCGCGAGCAGCTCCAGGCCGTCGATCAAGCGCGGTCCCGGGCGGGAGAAGTAGGCCGAGGCGTCGACTGCCACGACCTTGCGCGCGCCCAGCTCGGCCAGCTCGCGGGCGTGCAGCATCGCCTCCTCGCGGGCGCGGTCGGCCCCGTAGCCACAGGGCATCGCCACCACGACCTCCGGCTCGCTCGCCGCAACCTCCTCCCAGCTCAGCACCTGTGAGTGTTCGCCCGCCGGCCCCAGCAGGTCCTCGCCGCCCGCGAGCTCGATCATCTGCGGCGTCCAGTGCCCCGCGACATACAGCGGGTCCAGCCACTCCAGCGCGGCCACGCGCACGCGCGGCTGCCCTCGCACGGCGAGCTTGACGCGATCGATCCGCGCCGCCGCCTGCGCCACCAGCTCGACGCCGCGGTCGCGTCGATCGGTTGCCTGCGCGAGCGTGCGGACATCGCCGAGCGTCTCGCCCAGCGTTTTAGGATCCAGCGCGATCACCTGTGGTTGGGAGGGCAGCTCCGCCGCGAGCGAGGCGACCTCGTCGTAGGAGACGGCGCACACCGGGCACAGCTCCTGGGTCACGATCAGATCCGGCGCAAGGCGCTCCAGCGCATCGCGGTCAAGGCCGTAGATCGCCTCGCCCTCGAGCGTGCGCTCGCGCACCGCGGCGTCGATCTCGCCCGCGCTCAGGCCCGCCGGGAGCCTGTCGCTCGTGACGCGGGGGAGCTCCAGCGCCTGCGGTGGGTAGTCGCACTCGTGGGTGACCGCCACCAGCTCTCCTCCGAGCTCCAGCGCGAACAGCAGCTCGGTCGCGTGGGGCACCAGGCTCACGATGCGCATGCCACCCACTTTACGCTCGCTATGCTCGGCGCAGGGATGGCCCTGCTAAGCGACGAGCAGATCGAACAGCACCTGCAGGGCGGCGACTGGCGCCGCGATGGCGATGCGATCGTGCGCGAGCTGAAGCTCGCGGACTTCGCGGAGGCGATCGCGTTCGTGAACCGCGTCGCCGAGCCGGCCGAAGCCGCCAACCACCACCCCGACATCCTCGTGCACGGCTGGAACAAGGTGCGGCTGACGCTCGCGACCCACTCCGAGGGCGGCTTGACCGAGGCGGACTTCGCGCTCGCGGCGCAGATCGACGCGCTCGCTTGAGCGGGACCGCGCGAGGCACCGCTGGACGCAGATGTGCCGCTTCGTTTCCGACGCTGTGCCTTGCTACCTTTGGCGAGTCGGCAAAGCATGAACGACGACGAAGAACTTCCCCGAAGTAGCGTGGCCTTGATGGGCCGTACCCGCCGCCGCGACTCGCAGCGGCGTCTGAGCGCCGGGCGTCCCCACGCCCCACGGGTGCCGGCCGCGGCGTGAACGCGGTCAAGATCATCCTCGCGGCCGTGCTGGTCGCGATCAACGCGTTCTTCGTGATCGCCGAGTACGCGCTCGTGCGCTCGCGCCGCACCGTGCTCGAGCAGATGCGCGACGAGGGCGCCAAGGGCGCACGCCTCGCGCTGGCCCAGCTCTCGAACATCAACGAGTACATATCCGCGGTGCAGATCGGGGTCACGCTCACCTCGATCGGAATCGGTGCGCTGGGCGAGCCCGCGCTCGCCGAGGTCTTCAAAGGCGCGCTCGGTGGGGCGCTCGCGCACGGCGCCGCGGTCGCGATCTCGGCGATCGTCGCCTTCCTGATCATCTCCTGCGCACAGCTCGTCGCCGGGGAGATGGTGCCGAAGTTCTACGCGATCGACCGCGCCGAGGCGGTCGCCCGCCGCGTGGCGCGCCCGCTGCAGGCGTTCAGCGTGCTGTTCCGCCCGCTGATCGTCGCGCTCACCGCCGTCGCGGACCGCATCCTGCGCGTGCTCGGCGTCGACATGAGCGAAGAACGCCGCGGCGGCTCGCCCGATGAGCTCAAGCGGCTGATCGCCGAGTCCCACGCGGGCGGGCACATCGACCTCGGCGAGGCCGGGATGCTCACCGGGGTCTTTCACTTGCACGAACAGGAGGCGCGCCAGGTGATGACGCCGATCCCCGCCGTGATCACCGTCGACGCCGCCCAGGACGTCGAGGCCGCGCTGCAGCTGTGCGTGTCCAGCGGCCACACCAGGCTCGTCGTGACCGAGGCCGACGACCGCGACCGCGTGCGCGGAATCGTGCACGCCAACACGCTCGTCCAGCAGCTGATGGAGGACGGGCCGCACTCGCCGATCGAGCCGCTCGTCCACGACGCGCCGATCGTCCCTGAGACCAAGCCGCTGGACGACCTGCTCGCCGACCTCCAGCGCGAGCGCACCTCGATGGCCGTGATCGTCGACGAGTACGGCCGCGTCGTCGGCATCGTCACGGTCGAGGACATCATCGAGGAGGTCGTCGGCGAGATCTCCGACGAGACCGACCCCGCCGGTGGGGAGGTGCGAAAGCTCGCCAACGGCGACTGGTTCGTGCGCGGGCACGTCGCCGTCACCGACCTCGCCGACTACGGCCTGCAGCTGCCCGCCGACAGCGACGCCTACAACTCGATCGGCGGGCTCGTCTTCGCCGAGCTAGGACGCCTGCCGCGACGCGGCGACACCGTCAGCGTGAACGGCTTCTCGATCCGCGTCGAGTCCGTGCGCGACAACCGCATCGAGTCCGTCCGCATCCGCGAGCGTCGTCCCGTGCAGACCGGCGAGGCGCGGGGCGAGGGCGAGGACTGAGCGTTAAACACGTCCGGCCCGCGGGGGGAGCGGACCGGATCGTGTTGCACTGGGAGGAGGCGGGTGTGCAGTGCGACTTGATGTCGCTGATAATCAGTATCCGCATCTCGATGAACGCCAGCTAAAAGTAGTCTGAGCGAATCCTCACAAGCGGGACTGTGCGGATCCTCACAAATCCCAGCCGCCGGAGCGCGGGAGCGGCGAGCGCTCAGTAGCTGTGGAAGCCGCGCCCGCTCTTGCGTCCGAGAGCCTCCTCGGCGATGAGCTGTTCGACGCGGGCGGGGATCGGCGCGCCGATCGTCTCGCCGATCGCCTTGCTGACGTCGAGGCCCACGAGATCGAGCAGCGCGAGCGGTCCCATCGGGTGCCCGGCGCCCAGACGCATGCAGGTGTCGATCGCCTCGGCCTCCATGCCGGTCTCTTCCTGCAGTCGCACGGCGCTGAACAGATAGGGGAACAGCAGCCGGTTCACGACGAAGCCCGGCACGTCGGGGACCTCGACGGGCGTCTTCTCGAATGTCTCGCACAGCTCGAGCGCCCGCTTGCGCGTCTGCGCGCTCGCGGCGCTCGGGAAGATCAGCTCGACGAGCTGCATCTTCGTCACCGGGTTGAACACGTGCAGGCCCACGAAGCGCTCGGGTCGTCCGCTGGCCTCGGCCAGCCGCTCGATCGAGAGCGAGGAGGTCGTGCTGGCGAGGATCGCCTCGGGCCCCACGATCTCGTTCAGTTCCCCCAGCAGCGCGGCCTTCGCGTCGTGGTCCTCGACGATCGCCTCGACCACGAACTCCTCGCCCGCCAGCTCCCGCGGGTCGGTGACGATTTCGACGTGCTCGGGGTCGACCTGAGCGCCGAGGCGCGCCAGCGTCTTCTCGACCGTGGCCCGCGCCCGCTCGGCGGAGCTGGTCGAGCGGGCGAGCAGCTGCACCGGCCCGTGATGTGCCGCGGTCGCCGCGAGGCCGCAGGCGATCGCGCCGCTCCCGGCCACGGCCAAGTGCTTGCTTCCAGCGTTCATCTGCTCGTTCACGGCGTTCACGGCTGAGCTGTTCCTCCCGGGGCGATGGACGACACGAGGCGTCGGTCTAGATTGACTGACCAGTCAATCTATAAATGGGTCGACCGCGGTAGAGTATGTCTTGCAGGGGCCGAGCACCGTCAGGAAGCGTCCCTCGCACGCGGGAGCGCCCCGCGTTTTTGCCCAACCGCCGCGCAAAAACTCCGTAGGAGGATCACCGAAATGAGGCAAGCAGAGGGCCGCGAGGTCGTAATCGTCGAGGCTGTGCGTACGCCGATCGGGCGCGGGCACAAGGAGAAGGGCTACTACAAGGACACCCACCCGAACACGCTGCTGGGAAAGACCTACTCCGAGGTGATCGCCCGCTCCGGGATCGACCCCGCCGAGGTCGAGGACGTCGTCGCAGGCTGCGTGCAGCAGTTCGGCGAGCAGGGCTTCAACATCGCGCGCAACGCCTGGCTGCAGGAGGGCTTGCCGATCGAGACGCCTGGAACCACGATCGACCGCCAGTGCGGCTCCGCGCAGCAGGCCGTCAACTTCTCGGCCGCGCTGATCGCCGCCGGCGTGCACGACGCGATGATCGGCTCCGGCGTCGAGCACATGGGCCACTTCCCGTTTGCCGCCGGGATGAAGACGCAGGAGGACTTCGGCTATGCCTTCACCCCCGAGCTGATGGCCAAGCACAACATCGTCGGCCAGGGGCTCGGCGCCGAGATGATCGCCGACCAGTGGGAGATCTCCCGCTCGGAGCTCGACGAACTGGCCGTGCGCTCGCACAAGCTCGCCGCGCAGGCGACCGAGGAGGGTCGCTTCGAGCGTGAGATCGTGCCGATGTCGATCGACGGTCAGGAGATCGTCGCCGACCAGGGGATCCGCCCCGACACGAGCCTGGAGACGCTCTCGCAGTTGAAGCCCGCCTTCAAGCCCGACGGCAAGATCACCGCGGGCAACGCCTCGCAGATCTCCGACGGCGCCGCCGCGGTGCTGCTGATGTCGGCCGAGAAGGCCAAGGCGCTTGGGCTCACGCCTCGCGCCCGGATCGTCGACCAGACGACCGTCGGATGCGACCCCGTGAAAATGCTCGAGGGACCGATCCCGGCCACGCGCAAGATCCTCGAGCGCAACAGCATGGGCATCAACGACATCGACCTGTTCGAGATCAACGAGGCGTTCGCGCCCGTGGTCGCGGCCTGGCGCCGCGAGCTCGACCCCGACATGGACCGCGTCAACGTCAACGGCGGCGCGATGGCGCTCGGGCACCCGCTCGGCTCCACCGGCGCGCGTCTGATCACGACGCTGCTGCACGAGCTCGAGCGCTCCGACAAGGAGGTCGGCTTCGTGACGATGTGCTGTGGTGGCGGGCTCGGCACCGCGACGCTGATCCAGCGCGTCTGATCTGACGCTCGATAGCCGGCGCGAGGCGGCGTCCTGACCTCGCTTGGCTATCAAACCGCAGAGTGCTGTTCCGGGCGGCGCATGCGCCGCCCGGCAGTGGCGCGCATGCGCGCCACTGGGCCAGGCCGCATGCGGCCTGGCCTTACCTTTAGTTGAGCCGAGAACTGCCTCAGCCGCTGCTCGGCCCGCCCCCGGTCCAGTCCACCGGGACGGGGGCCAGGGCCAGCAGCGCCTGCCAGGTGGCGGCTTCGGCGACGCCGGTGACCGGCAGCGCGTGCGACGCCTGGAAGGCCTGCAGGTTCGCGGTGGTCTGGGCGGCGAACAGCCCCGTCACTTCCTGGGTGGGGATCGCGGCGGCAAGGTGCTCCTGCAGCCACAGCACCTGGTCGCCCTTGGAGCCTTTGCGCAGTTCGGGGTAGGAGGTGTTGGGCACGACGGTGCTCAGCGGCGCCAGCGGCGCGGTCAGCGCGCTCCAGCCGCTCGCGGGCGTCTCCTGCCAGTCCCAGAAGGAGAACCCGGTCGCGCCGTAGTCGACGGCCTCCTCGCGGAAGCGCAGCACGTCGCTTGCGCTGACGCCGCCGTAGGTCTGTCCCAGCGGGAACAGCGGGCGCTGGTAGATGCGGTTGCCGATGTAGGTGTTCGCGTAGACCGTGTCGACCGAGGTGCCGATGTCCTTCCAGTACATCTGCGGCGCGTTGTACTGCGCGCCGTTCGGTCCCAGGAACACCGAGTAGGGCAGCGAGGGGTGGTAGGAGACATAGGGGAAGGACGCCAGCGCCAGCGGGTAGGCCGGACCGATCTTCGCGCGCAGGTCATCGATGTAGGTCTGCGCGGCCGCGTAGTGGCCCTCGTACTCGGCCTCGGCGTCGATCACCAGGCAGTCGGCGCCGTTGGCGGCGGCCTCCGCGCCGAGGTTCGCCTCGCCCGCGGGGTTGGTCCCGTAGACGTACTGCCAGGCGCAGGCTTTGATCCCGTTCGCGTGCAGTTCCGCCACGAGCTGCGGCGAGAACTGGCTCCAGTAGTTGCTCGAACCGTCGGAGCTCTTGATGAACAGCGTCGTGACGCCCGCCGCGTGCGCCTGGGCCACGATCGAGGCGACGCTGCCGCCGTTGGATTTGCTCACGTACCAGATCCACATGCCCTGGCCGTCGAACGGCGAGCCGCTCACCGCGCCGACCGTGGCGGGCAGCGGTTTCGGCGTGGGCGGCGGGTGCAGCGCGTGCTGGTAGACGTAGATCGGGCCGTAGGAGCTCGAGTGGCGCGCGTGGCTGAGCAGCACCATGATGTGGCCCGAGTGGGCCGCCTTCGGCACGGTCAGCAGCAGCCCGGCGCTCGTCTTGCGCAGGTGCGAGATCGGCGAGCTGTGCACGATTCGCCCGCCGGGCGTGCGCGGGAAGGCGATCGTCGAGCCCGCGCCGAGGCCCTTGCCCGCGATCATCAGCGTGCCGTGCGTCGAGACCTGATGCGGGTTGCCGCTGCACTTCGCGTGCGGCACGCAGGCGACGCTCGTGATCCGCACGCTCAGCACGTGCGGGCTGCTCGAAGAGGTGCCGCCGACACCCGCCGCTGTGGCACACGCGGCAGAGCCGAACAGGACTCCGAGCGAGCACGACGTCGCCGCGGCAAGCACCGCGGCCAGACGCCTGAGTCGAAGCCTGGATCGCTTGTGAGCGGCTTTGATCGCCAAGACAATCCCTTCTACGCGGGCGAATTGCTGTGCCCGATTAGGCGGCGTCAGAGGTTAGCCGCTATGCCTTGGAGAACCGCACAGCGCCATGGAAGTTGCGTCAGCCGCCGCGGTGGCGACCGTTCAACCCCAACGGAAGCCGACCGCCGAAGGCACGGGCGCCAGCGGGCTCGACGGTAGCCCGGCGGCGGGCTCCGGCAGGTTGTAGCCGGTCGGCGCGACGTCGTTCGGAGCGTCGCCGTGGAACAGCGAGGCGAGGTATTGAATCTGCTCGCGCCCTACGCCCAGCTCGAACTGGCCGCCGCCGTAACCGCCGATCCCGCGCTCGGCGCAGTAGTCGTAGGCGTCCAGCAGGGTGCGCAGGCCGCCCAGCCGGGAGGGCTTGATGTTGACCATCTTCGGCGGGTAGGGCAGCGCCTCGATGTCATCGATCGAGTGGATTGGCGCATCCCAGGAGAAGCGCGCGCGGTGCTCGGCCAGCAGCGCGTCGATCTCCGGCGTCAACTTCGGGTCCTCGATCCAGGCATCGGGGAATGCCTCGACCACGCGCCGGTAGAGCACGGGGTCGGCGGGCTGATCGACCACCGTGCCGGTGTAGAGGCCCTTGAAGTCGACCGAGTCCACGGCCCCGGTCGCGACCAGCTCGGCGATCAGGGGCTCATCCCAGGAGCTCGTGGGGTCGAGCTTGAAGCGAAGCTGCGGATAGAGCTCCAGGCGCCGGTCGAGCGGCTCGATGCTCGCGGGCTCGCCGAGGCGCAGCGAGACCACGAAGCGGACCGCTCGCGGCTCGCGCCGAAGCGCCGCGTGCAGCGTCGTGCCGGCCTGGCGCAGGGCCAGATCGAGCGCGGCGGACTCATACGCCCAGGTGCGATAGCGGGCCGAGACCTCGCGCTGCGGGGCCTCGGGGAACAGCGACAGCCCCGCCAGGCGCTCGGCGAACGTGGCGAGCGTGAAGCTTCCGCCCAGCGGCAATGACGGCCCGGCGGCCTGCAGGATCTCGTGATCGACCGCGTCGTAGGTGACGTCCTCGCCGACGCCCTCCTGACCGGCGCCGCGCAGATGGATAACCGTGCTCTTGCGCTCGAACTCGCTCGATACCTGCGCGATCAGCGGCTCGAGGGAGTAGTCCTCGATCTCGAGCGGCAGCTCTGCCAGCAGATCCCAGGTGCTCACTTGGCGGCCTCGCTTTCCAGGCGCGCGACGAGCTCGTCCAGGCGCAACTCCTCCAGCGCGTCGCCCACCGCGCTCAGCTCGCCCGCGCACAGCTCGATCAACGACTTGCCCTCCTTGACCAGCGCGAGCGTCTCGTTCAGGCTCGCCTCGCCGGAGTCCAGGCGACGGATGATCTCCTCGACGCGCGCCGAGGCAGCCTCGTAGCTGAGCCGGGGCTGGGTCGTCGGCTCGCCGTCGGATCGACCCGCGCCGCTCATGGCTGCTGCTCCTCGATCCGCGCGGGCAGCCTGCCGTCGGCGAAGCGCAGGCGCACGTCCTTGGCCGCACGCGCGCCCGCGACACTCGACAGAGGCTCGCCGCCCGCCGATTCCACAAGCGCATAGCCGCGCTCGAGCGTGCGCTGCGGGTCGTGCGCGGCCAGTGCCAACGCCAGTCGCTGCAGCTCGCGGGGCCGGCGTTCGCGGCAGTCGAGCAGTGCGGCGTCGGCCTTGCGCTGCACGACCAGCGCGCGACGCTCGCCGAGGCCGCGCTCGTCCTCCAGGCGCCGCCGCGATCCGGCGCGGATCTCGCGTAGCTGCTGATGCAGCCGCGAGCGCTGACGTTCGACGTGGGCGCCCGGCGCGCGCGAGAGCGTCGCCAGCAGCCGCGCCCGCATGAGCACTGCGCGGCGGCTCTGCTCGCCGATGCGCGCCGCGGCGAGCGGCAGCTCCGAGCGTCCACGAAGCGCGCGGCCGCCGTGCTCACGAAGCCGTGTCGCAGCCTTGGCAAGCTCCAGGCGCGCGGCGTCGCAGTCGATCCCGACCGCGGCCTCGGCCGCGTGCGTCGGCGTCGAGCAGCTCACGGCCGCGACATCGTCAAGCAGCGTGCGATCGGTGTGGTGGCCGACCGAGGCGATCACCGGCACCTGCAGCAGCGCGACCGTCCGGCACAGCGTCTCGTCGCAGAAGCAGAGCAGGTCCGCGAGCGACCCGCCTCCGCGCGCCACGATCACGACCTCGACCTCCCTTAGCGCGGCAAGATCGCCGAGCGCGCGCACGATCGCGGGCGCGGCGTGTCGATCCTGCACCGGCGCAAAGCCCCACACCAGCCGCCCTGCCCAGCCCCGTCGGCCCAGTGCCGCGAGCACGTCGTCGCGCGCCTTGCCCTGCTCGGCGGTGATCACCCCGATCGCGCGCGGCACCAGTGGACGCGGGAGCTGCTGCTGGAGCGCGAGCAGACCCTCGGCGTCGAGCTGCTTGCGCAGCCGGTCGATCCGCGCGAGCAGGTCGCCCTCGCCGGCGATCCGCAGGTCCGAGACGGTGAAGGAGAAACCCGGCGAGGAGGTCGAGCTGCCGGGGTAGTAGTCGCAGCCGCCCGCCACCACCACCTGCATGCCCTCGCTGGGAGCGACGCCGCCCGCGCGCGCGAGGATCTGCTCCCAGTCCGCGCGCCAGGCCGCGCAGGGCAGCGCGCCGCCCGCGTCGCGCAACTCGAAGTAGACGCGGGCGCGGGAGAGTTTGAGGTTCACCAACTCGCCTACCACCTGCACGCGCGCGAACGAGCGCAGCTTCCCGCGCAGCGCCGCGGCGTACTCGCCCACCGGAAACGGTCCCGAGAGGGCGCTCTCCGGGATGCCAACGGCACCCTTGGCGTCCGCGGGTCTGCTCGCGATGGGAGGCTCCGGCAGCGCCATCAAAGGCCAGCATAGGCGGTACGATCGACGTCAATGCGCCGCATTCCACCACGGTCCCCTGGCGCCTAGCGCGGCCCGCCGTGGCGAATCGCAACAAGGGCGGTCGCGGTCGCTCGCGCAAGCGCCGCTCGGCGGGGAGCCGCGCGCAGAGCGGCGCCCTCACGAAGGCCGGTGCACAGGCCGAGCCGGACGCGGAGGCCGGCGCGCAGGTGAGGACCGGCTCGAACGCCGACTCGCCCGCGAGCACCGTCGCGGCCTCCAAGCAGAAACCTCGCGCCCGCGCGCGCGCCGCTGAGCGCCGAGCGGCGGAGGGCAAGGCGAGCGACGGCTACCGCGCCCCCGGCTCGGTCGGGGAGCGCCCTCGCGCCCCGTGGCATCCCGTGCCGTTGGATGAGCTCTTGATCTTCGCCGGGCTGATCGCCGTGGCGATCGGGGCGGCGCGCAAAGAATCGGGCAAAGCGCTGCTGCTCACGGGCGTGGGCGCAGTGATGATCGGCACGCTGGACACGACGATTCGCGAGCACCTCAGCGGCTACCGCTCGCACGCGGGGGTGCTCGCCTCGGTGCCGACAGCCCTGTTCCACGGCGGCGGGGCGCTGGCGCTGTACGCGCTGGGCGCGCCCCAGGTGACGTGGGTGCTGGTGCCGCTCGCGATCGACGTCCCGCTGTTCTCGTTCCTGCTGAAAACCCTGCGCTCGCGCTTTCAGGACGCGCGCCGCGAGCGGGTGTTCGCGGGCAATCGCTGAGCGCTCGGCCGCGCGCCGCGAAGGACTCGCTAGGCGCGACCGGCGGCGCGGTCGTCGAGCGAGGGCAGCGGGCGCTCGCCGGGGGCACCGGGCTCGCCGCGCACCTCGCCGTCGAAGCCGAGGCGCTCCAGGCGCGCGATCTCGCGCTCGCCTTCCACGCGCGCGGGGTGGCCCTCGGGCAGGCCGGCGATCAGCTTGGCGATGCGGACGCGCAACTGCATCGCGAAGTGGGGCGTCGAGGCGCCCATCAGCTTGCGCACGTCCTCGACGGTGACCTCTCCGTCGCGCTCCTTGCGCAGCGTCTGTGGGTTCTCGGCTTGGCTCACGGGGTTCTCATTCGGCCTCGGCGACCGACTGTTCGGCGGCGGACGGCTGGCGCGGGGCGATCTCGAGCACGGTGTCCAGTTCGGCCTGGGCCAGCGCGGAGATCGCGCTTTCGTCGCCGATCAGCCAGCCGTGATTGTAGACCTCGCGCACGGGCGGGACCGCGGCCGTGTAGCCGGGCTCGATGTCGCTGAGGTAGTGCGTCAGCGAGGGCGGAACCGAGGCGCTGTGTTCGAGCAGCAGCAGCGGCCCGTAGTCGCCGTGCGCGGACAGCGGCGCGGCCGCGGGGGCGTCGAGTGGCCGCGCGAGGTTCGCGAACACGAGCCCGTGCCCGGCTTCGTGGATACCCCAGCCGAAGGAGCCGTGGGAGAAGCGCGAGACCGAGATCGAGTTCTCGACGGCGTTCTCGTCGGCGTGCGCGGCGCCTTCGTCGGGACCGGCGGTGCCGGTGACGTGCACGACGGTTCCGAGCCGGGCCAGCGCGGCGTAGGCGCCGCTGTGCAGCGTGGTGGGTGCCACGACGTAGATCGTCGGGTGCTTTAGCGCCTTCAGCGCGTTGCTGGTCGCCAAGGGCACGGCGGCGCGGGTGATCAGCAGGATCGGCGCGCCGCTCTCGGCGGCGAGGCTCGCGGCTGGCATCTGCAGCGCCCGCGACGCGTCCTGGGCGAGCACGATCACCGCATGTGCCGAGTGCCCCTGCGCGGCTGCGAGCAGGTGCATGATCGCGACCGCGGTGCTTGCCGGTTCGTTCCCGGCGGCGAGGTCGCGGGTGCGCAGGCCGCCGGGCACGGCAGCGCCGGTGCCGATCCGCACCACCTGCGCTCCGCTCAGCGAGGTCGCCCCGATCGGGCGCATCGCCTGCAGCGCGCCGTCGCTCGCGCTCGGCAGGGAGTCGCCGTCGGCGTAGAGCAGTGGCGCCCCCAGCGGCGCCGAGGCCAAGGAGGCGGCGGCGAGCGCCGTGGGCCAGTCGCGCTCGTCGGCGAGCACCACGGCCTGGGGGCGCGTCGCGGGCGTGAAGCCCGGGTAGACGGCCTGGGCGACGGCGGCCGCGTCCTCGGCGGCGCCAACGCCGCCGAGCCGGGTCGTGTTCTTCGTGGAGATGCCCACGACGCCCTGCGCCTTGGGCGCGGGCGACGAGCGCACGACGCCGGCTTCGCCCGGTCCCTGGGTGCCCTTGCCACAGCCCGCCAGCGTCGCGCAGCACAGCACGAGCGCGGCGAGAGGCCGTGGCGAGGGGGCGCGCATGCCGGCGCACACTAACGACAGAGGCGGAGTGCGCGGCCCCGATCCGAGCGTGGTCGCAGCCATTGGCTGGGCCGGGCGCAGCTTTGCATAGGTTTGAGCGAGCCTCAGCGGGGTAAGTGAGGCGATTATTTTGTCAATTTGCAGGCAAAACATGCATGCGGACGCCCATCTGCTGCAAGCGTCATTGCAGTTTGGTAGCGTGCCGCGCCAAGAACGCCGAGTCCCTGACCAGATGTCAGAGACCGGGGGACCCAGGTTGTTGGGGCGAATCCCACGGACTGCCGTGGGAAGCGCAGGCTCTTTCAGCGCTAGCCCGTCAGCTAACCCCGGAGGCCGACGAAAGAGGTTGTTGTCTTGCGGGTGCGAACCCTCAGCACGTTCCTAGGCAGTTTGACGATCATGGCCATAGCGGCCACCCCCGGTTTCGCACTCACCACTGGTGGAGCGGCAGCCGGAAGCACCACCCCGGCGCCCACGCCGGCCCCGGCCACCGCGCCGGCGATCCACCTTTCCCCGATCGTCTCGAAGTCGCGGCGCCTGACCTACAAGGGCCCGATCTACGAGAAGACCGCTACGGGCGAAGTCGTCCCCTATGTGCCGGCGGCCCCCGCGGCGCAGTTGACGAACACGACAGGCGGCAGCTCGACGAGCACGGCGACGACCGCCGCGACCACGACGGTCGGCGTCACCGAAGTGACGGAGACGGCGGCGACGGCGCAGCCGCAGCTTCTGGTGCCGGGCTCGCTCGCGCGCTACGTGAACGGCTACGCGGCTGCGCCGATGAACGCGCCCGTGAACGTCCAGCAGGTGATCTGGGCGGCGAACGAGATCATCGGCCTGCCTTACGTCTTCGGCGGCGGGCACGCCTCGTTCACGGCCTCGGGCTATGACTGCTCGGGCACGGTGTCCTTCGCGCTGCACGGCGGCGAACTCCTGAAGACGCCGATGGACTCCTCGGAATTCATGCACTGGGGCTCACACGGCGCCGGGCGTTGGGTCGCGGTGTTCGGCAACGCCGGGCACGCCTACATGGACGTGGCGGGGCTGCGCTTGGACACGAGCGCGGCGGACGACCCGTCCGACCAGCAGGGTCCGCGTTGGCGCCCGCTGCGCACGGAAAACGGCGGCTACACGGTCCGCCACCCGCTCGGGCTCTGAGTCGCATCTTCGATCGCTTCAGGTCGGCTAGGCTCTTTGAGAGAGCCGGCCGACCTGGATCGGTCGCCCCCGCGGAAAGCAATAGGAGGATCACATGGCCGGTTTGACCGGGCGCATGTCAACCGTCGTGAAGGCGAAGGTCTCGAAACTGCTGGATCGCGCCGAAGACCCGGCCGAGACGCTGGACTACAGCTACCAGAAGCAGGTCGAACAGCTGCAGAACGTGAAGAAGGGCATCGCCGACGTGGTGACCGCCAAGAAGCGCCTGCAGATGCAGGAAAAGACGCTGCAGCAGAGCGTGGTGAAGCTCGACACGCAGGCGCGCCAGGCGCTGTCCTCCGGCAACGAGGAGCTCGCGCGCACGGCGCTCGAGCGCAAGAACGTGGCGCAGACCGAGCTGCAGGGGCTCGACGGGCAGGTCACCGAACTCGAAGCCCAGCAGGAGAAGCTGACGGACTCCGAGCAGAAACTTCGCGCGAAGATCGAGGCGTTCCGCACGAAGAAGGAGGTCATCAAGGCCCAGTACTCCGCGGCCGAGGCCCAGGTTCGGATCTCCGAGGCGGCGACGGGCGTCGGCGAGCAGATGGCCGACGTCGGGCTCGCGATGCAGCGCGCGGTCGACAAGACCGAAAACATGAAAGCGCGCGCCGACGCGGTCTCAGAGCTCGAAGCGGCGGGCACCTTCGACGACATCACCCAGATCGGCGGCGGCGAAGACGACATCGACCGCCAGCTCAAGCAGCTGTCGAGCACATCAGCCGTGGATGACGACCTGGCGAAGATGAAGGCCGAACTCGGCGGCGGCGGTGGCAGCGAGGCGACGCCGCAGATCGCCTCCAGCGGCGGTGCGGGCGAGGGCGAGCAGCCGAGCGAGAGCGGCCAAGCATGATCGTGCGGATATCCGGCGAGGACCAGTACCGCCTCGCCGACGATCGCAAGGACCGGCTCAACGAGCTCGACAATGCCGTGGTCGCGGCCTGCGAGGGCGGTGACGAGGCGGGCTATCGGACGACGTTCGCGGCGCTGCTGGACTTCGTGCGCTCAAACGGCGAGCGCGTCGCCGACGACGAGCTTGCGGGCTCGGACCTGATCCTGCCGCCGGCCGACCTGAGCTTCGACGAGGCGGGCAAGGCGTTCAACGGCGAGGGGCTGATTCCGGACTAGCCTGCGGGATGCGCGGCGGTAGTCGTGGTCTAATGGGCGGCCTTGAGGCGCCCTGTGAGGTCTGGGGGCGGGGTAAAGAGGTAGCTTCGCCCAATCCGCCGCTGCTCTAGGAAGCCCCTGTCGACGAGCGGCAGGAGATCGGCTCGGGCCGTCTCGTGCGTGACGCCGTAAGCGGCCGCATGTGTCTTGAAGGTGTAGGAAGCCTCCGGCGTGCGGAGCGCATCCCCGAGAAGAGCCAGCTGTCGGTGGTTGAAGTGGCTCGATCCCTTCAGAAGCTTCTCGACGTCCCGTACCTCCCTCACCTTGCCGGCGAGATAGGCGTGCAGCTCCTCGACAGCGCGTTCGATCACTTCCAGCTGGCAGGCGACAAAGTAGGTGGCATCCCGCTCGTCGGTCTCGGTCAGCAGATACGACCGGGAGTACTTCGCTGGAGCGTCCTGAAGGATGCGCGAGATCGAGAGGTACTCGACCAGCCAGTAGCCGCGTGTCCTCAAGTACCAGTAGAACAGCGCGCGCGCTGTGCGCCCGTTGCCGTCCTCGAACGGGTGGTCGTACCCGAGCCAGAAGTGGAGCAGGATCGCCCGTACGACGGGGTGCATGAAGCGGTCTACCGACTCGCCTTCGTTCGCAAACGCGCAGAGCGTCTGCATGCGCTCCTCCAGCTGGTCGGCCGGCGGTGGCCGATATATCACCTCGCCGGTCTCGCGCTCGACAATCGCGACACGCTCCTCGTCTGGTCGCTGTAGTCGACCGGCGGCATCAGGGTTCTCCAGGGTCCCCTCGGTGAGGATTCTGTGGAGCTCGAGGACCGAGGCCGGCGTGAGCGTGTCGCCGATGCTGTCCCGCATGAAGTGAAGCGCACGATAGTTGTTGAGAATCATGCGCTCGCTGCGATCCTTCGGCTTGCGCCCGGAGCGAAGCAGCTCCTTGGCGACCCGCCGTGAGGTGGTGGCTCCCTCCAGCTGACTCGATCTGATCGCCTCCTCCATAAGCGAGTTGACGAGGTATTGCCGGCGTGCCTCGGCATCCGTCGTGACGACCTCCGACATGGCGACCTCGCCGCTGCATCGCTGGTCTACGTAATGCAGCCCACGTGCGACCAGATCGGGGGTGGTGTAGGTGAAGCGCCGGCCCTCGGGATCGGTTAGCGCAAATTCGCGAGCCGCCTGTTGGCGCGGCCACTTGATGAGCAGCCACCACTCCCTGCTCGTAAGGTCGTCCGGTGGCTTCAAGTGCCGAAGCCTGTCCCAGTGGATGTACTCGTGCCCGTCGCGAGGCAATCCCCGTCGCAGGAGCGCGACGAGGCGCTCACCGTCTGTCTCGGTGATGAGGCTTGTGAGCGTAGGGGCAGGCTCTACGTGCATTTACTCCAGAAGGATCCAAGCCGATCCAAGTTTCTGGAGTATATCATTAGATCCAAGTAGCGACAAGAATTTGGATCTGTTTGGAGTGCCCCGTCGATAAATGTCCAGATTTCTGGAAGGATCTGGACTAATCTGGAAGAAACGGCCTTCGTTGCGCTAGATCGGGATCCCCCAAAGCGGAAACCACCGCTCGATTTCGCCCTCGAAGGGCAGCTCTGACCCAACCTGCGCCTTGAGCTGCAGCTCGCGCTCGGTGGAGCGCTCCTGGGCGTCGCCGGGCGCAGGCACGAAGGGATACCAGGCGCCGCGCTTGTAGTTGTAGATGAAGTAGATCCGCTGGCCCTTCGCGTCGGTGAAGCCGAACACCGCGCACAGCAGCCGCTCGCCGAAGCCCGCGGTCTCGATCGAGCTGGAGACGGCGTTGATGCCGACGGCCAGGTCTTCGACGCTGGGGGCGCCGTCGGGGCTGCGCAGGATCATCCAGCGGTAGCCATAGCTGTCGTCCTCGGTCCTGACGCTCGTGCCGTTGTCGCCGCCGGTGGCGGTCACGACTTCTTCCATGTCCTTGAGCGTCGATTCGAATTCGCTCGTGGCCAGCGCCTGGAAGACGATCGCGGCGCTGCCCGCGGGCTCGATCTGGTGCTCGGCCTGCAGGTCGACGTAGGCGGTCGTGATCGCGAACAGGCGGTCGGGCGCGGGACCCTTGACCTGGTGGCGGCCGGTGAGGATGTCGCGCAGGCCCAAGGCTCAGAGCCTACCCGGCAAGGGTCAGGCGTTCGCGGTGCTGAGGCCGCCCTGCAGCTGAGACTCCAACCGCTCGAGCGCTGCGAGGCGCTGCTCGAGCGGCGGGTGGTCCGCAAACAGGTTCATCAGCGACTTCTTGGCGCGCGGGGGAATGATGAAGAAGGCGCTCGAGCTTTCGACGCGGCGCAGGTCCTGGCTGGGGGTGCGTTCGATCGTGCCGCTGATCTTGATCAGCGCGGAGGCGAGCGCGCTGGGGCGCCCGGTCAGCACGGCCGAGCCGCGGTCGGCGGCGAACTCGCGATAGCGCGAGAGCGTGCGCAGCAGCACGAAGGAGACGGCATAGACCACGACCGAGACGAGGATCACGAGCATGATGTCGCGCTCTCCTTCTTCATCGGACCCGTAGCCGCCGCCGAAGAACAGCGCGAACTGGGCGATCATCGAGGCGAGCGTGGCGAAGAAGCTCGCGAGCGTCATCACCATCACGTCGCGGTTGATCACGTGCGTGAGCTCGTGGGCCATCACGCCTTCGAGCTCGGCGGGGGAGAGCATCTCGAGGATGCCGCGCGTCGCGCAGACCGTGGCCGACTTCTGCGAGCGGCCCATCGCGAGCGCGTTGGGCATCGAGGTCTCCATCACGCAGACCCGCGGTTTCGGGAGGTCTGCCTGCACGCAGAGGCGATCGATGATCCCGTGCAGCTCGGGCTCTTCCTCGGGTGAGACCTCTTTCAGCCCCATCGCCGCCATCGCGAGCTTGTCGGAGCCGAACAGCTGCACGAGCAGCAACACGACCGCGACGACCACGATCAGGCCCGCCGCGGCGCCCGCGGCGAACAGCACGCCGACGAACACGACGTAGAGCAGGCCGAGTAGGAACAGCGTCAGCAGCATGCGCGCCTGCAGCCCGGTGTCTTTGCCGAAGTTCTGACGCTTCACGACCATGGAGCTGATTGTCGCAGAACCAGATACGCGTGCCCTAAAGTGGCGCAGGCCATATGACGCCCGAGCCGCCCGCCCGATGAAGCCCGAAATCCACCTGCTGGGGATCTCGATCAAGACCTTCGGGGTGACCTTCGCGCTGGGCTTCGTGGCCTGCGGCGCGGTCGTGGCCAGGCGCCTGAAGGAGCTGGGCAGGCCGATCGACTGGGCGTATGAGATCACGTTCGCGGCGCTGGTAGGCGGGGTGGTCGGCGCCCGCGCCTACTACCTGATCCAGCACTGGGACACCGCGAAGCACGACCTGCTCGGCAGCATCTTCAGCGGCTCGGGGCTGGTCTGGTACGGCGGCGCGATCGGCGGCGCGATCGGCGTGCTGGGCTGGATGCGCTGGCGGAACGTGCTGGAACTGCGGATGCTCGACATGTGCGCGACCGCGCTCGCGCTGGGCTATGCGATCGGGCGCATCGGCTGCCAGGTCTCCGGCGACGGCGACTATGGCATCCGCTCGAGCCTGCCCTGGGCGATGGGCTATCCGCACGGCACGCTGCCGACGCCGCCGGGCGTGAAGGTACAGCCGACGCCGATCTACGAGACCGTCGCGATGTGCCTGGTGGCATGGGGGCTGTGGCAGATTCGCGACCGCGTGCGCCCCGGGGTCGTGTTCGCCCTGTACCTGCTGCTGAGCGGCTTCGAGCGCTTCCTGGTCGAGTTCATCCGCCGCAACACCGAGGTCGTCGCGGGCTTGACCTCGCCGCAGCTCGAGAGCCTGGGGCTGATGGCGATCGGCCTCGTGTGGCTGGCGCTGATGGCAAGGCGCGGCGGCGCTGCTTCGCTGCGGGCGTCGCCCGCCTGAGCAGAGCGCGGCGCCCGCCTGACACGTTGCGCAAGCGTCGTCCCCCCGTGGCACGCGATAATCCGCCTCGATGGCAACGACCGAGACGATGCTCTCCGACGTATACCCGCTGGGCAGCCGCCTGAACGAGGCCGGGCGCCTGGAGGTCGGCGGCTGCGACACGCTCGAGCTGGCGCGCGAGTTCGGCACGCCGGCATACGTGGTCGCTGAGGACGATCTGCGCGCACGGGCACGCGCCTTCCTCGATGCCGGTGCGCAGGCGGGCCACGAGGACTTCAACGTGGTTTTCGCCTCCAAGGCGTTTCCCTGCACCGCGGTGCTCGCGCTGTTCGCAGAGGAGGGCCTGTGGTGCGACGTGGCATCCGGGGGCGAGTTGCACCTGGCCCTGAACGCAGGCTTTCCGGCCGGGCGCATCGTCCTGCACGGCAACGCGAAGTCGGCGGTGGAGCTTCAGACCGCGCTGGAGCGCGGAGTCGGTCTGATCGTTATCGATAATTTTGATGAGATCGATCGATTGCAGGGGCTCCTGGAGCCGCACGGCGCTCGAGGCGCCGACGGTTCAGAGCACGAGCAGCGGGTCCTGATTCGCGTCACGCCCGACGTGCGCGGTGAGACACACGAGAAGATCTCCACCGGCCAGGCGGACTCGAAGTTCGGCTTCTCGATCGCCCGCGCGGCCGAGGCGGTCGCGCGCGTGCAGGCGGTTGACGGGCTGAGGCTCGAAGGTCTGCACGCCCACATCGGCTCGCAGCTGTTGGCGCTCGACCCCTTCCGACGCGAGGTTGCGGAGCTCGCGAAGCTGGGCGAGTTCGCGGTCTGGGATCTCGGCGGCGGCCTCGGCGCCCGCTACACCGCCGGGCAGCAAGCGCCGCCCAGCATCGAGTCCTACGTCTCGACCCTCCTCGCCGCCGCGGGCGAGCACGGAATGGGCGCTCCCGGCAAGCGCCTGTTGATCGAGCCGGGGCGCTCGCTGAGCGCGAACGCCTGCGTGACGCTCTACACGGTCGAGTCCGTGAAGCAGAACGTCTCGCGCTGGGTCGCGGTCGACGGCGGCATGTCCGACAACCTGCGCCCGATGCTCTACGGGGCTGTCTACGAGGCGCAGGTCGCCGATCGCTTCGACGGTGAGACACGCTGCGAGATCGCCGGGAAGCACTGCGAGTCGGGCGATGTGATCGTGCGCGAGGCGCTGCTCGACGACCCGCGGCCCGGCGACGTGATCGTGACGCCGGCCACGGGCGCGTACGGTTACGCGATGGCGAACAACTACAACGGCGTGCCGCGGCCGCCGGTGATCTTCTGCCGAGACGGCGACGCGCGCGTGGTGGTCAGGCGCGAGCGCTTCGAGGACCTGACGGCACGCGATGTCGGCTGAGGCGCGGGCAGGCGGCGACGGCGCGGCGCCCCTGTTCCAGGTGGGCCTGCTCGGTCACGGCACGGTTGGCAGCGCGTTCGCCGAGCTGCTGGACGAGCGCGCCGGCGAGATCGCGCGCTTCAACGGCCGACGGCCCGTGATCTGCGGCGTGCTGACCCGCTCGCGGGGCGACTTCGATCAGATCCTCGCGGACTCGGACCTGATCGTCGAGGTGATGGGCGGCCTGGAACCGGCGCGCGACTATCTGTTGCGAGCGCTACGCGCGGGCAAGCACGTTGTGACGGCGAACAAGGCGCTGCTCTCCCAGCACGGCGAGGAGCTGTTCGAGACCGCGCGCGAGAAGGATGTGCGGCTGCGCTTCGAGGCCGCGGTCGCGGGGGCGGTGCCGGTCGTGCGGGTGCTCGAGGAATCGCTCTCCGCCACGCCGATCGAGCGCATCCACGGGATCGTGAACGGCACCACGAACTTCATCCTCTCCGAGATGGCGCGCGGCTCCAGCTACGCGCAGGCGCTGGCGGAGGCCCAGCGCGTCGGCTACGCCGAGGCCGACCCCTCGGACGACGTCTCGGGGCGCGACGCCGCCGCGAAGATGGCGATCATGGCGCGGTTGGCGTTCGGCTCGCCGGTGCACCTCGACGACGTTCGCTACGAGGGCATCGAGCACCTCGACACCGACGATCTCGAGTACGCCCGCGAGCTGGGCCTGGGCCTGAAGCTCGTCGGCACCGCCGAGCGCCGCGACGGCGGGCTCTCGGTGCACGTGCACCCGACCTTCCTCTACTCCGGGCATCCCCTCGCCGCGGTCTCGGGGCCGTTCAACGCTGTGACCGTCGAGTCCGACACGATCACCGAGATCACGCTCTCCGGTCCCGGAGCGGGCGGCCGTCAGACCGCGAGCGCGGTGCTGGGCGACGTCGTCAGCGTGATGACCGGCGGCGCGCGTCCGCCCGCGCCTCCGCTGCAGCTGAAGCTGATCAAGGACGTCGACAGCGCCTTCTACCTGCATCTCGACGTCGAAGACGTGCCCGGCGTGCTGGCGTCGGTGACCAAGGTGCTCGGCGAGCACGAGGTCTCGATCAAGTCGGTGGTGCAGCGCGGGCTCGCCGAGCACGCGCGGCTGGTGATGGTCACCCACCCGGTGCTCGAGTCCAGCCTGCGGGCCGCGGTGGAGGAGGTCGATCGCTTCGACTTCATCCGCTCGCCCACAAGAGCAATACGCGTAATCGAAGAGGAGTTCGGATGAAGGGCACCGTGATGAACGTCGAGGATCTGCCGCCGGTTCCGCTGCCGCGCGTGGAAGGCGCGGCCTTCTCGGGCACGCACGTGCCGCTGATCGAGCGCTACCACGAGCGGCTGCCGTTCGACACCGGCGACAAGCTCGTGAGCCTGCAGGAGGGCTCGACGCCGCTGTTGCGCGCGCCCGTGCTGTCCGAGCTCGTGGGCGCGACCGTGCGCCTGAAGCTCGAGGGCGCGAACCCGACCGGCTCCTTCAAGGACCGCGGCATGACCTGCGCGGTTTCCGCCGCGGCGCGCGACGGCGCCAAGGCCGTGATCTGCGCCTCGACCGGCAACACCGCCGCGAGCGCGGCGGCCTACGCCGCGCGCGCGGGCATCACCTGCGCGGTGATCGTGCCCGAGGGCAAGATCGCGCAGGGCAAGATGGCCCAGACGCTGGTCCACGGCGCGCGCGTGATCTCGCTGGCCGGCAACTTCGACCAGGCGCTGACGCTGGTGCGCGAGCTGACCGCGACGCACCCGATCGTGCTCGTGAACTCGGTCAACGAGTTCCGCATCGAAGGCCAGAAGACCGCGGCCTTCGAGATCCACGAGGCGCTCGAAGGCGGCTGCGATGCGCTCTGCATCCCGGTCGGCAACGCCGGCAACATCACCTCCTACTGGCGTGGCTTTCGCGAGGTGGGGGCCGCGCCGAAGATGCTCGGCTTCCAGGCCGAGGGCGCCGCGCCGCTGGTGCAGGGCAAGGTGGTCGAGCATCCAGAAACCGTCGCGAGCGCGATCCGCATCGGCAACCCGGTGCGCTGGGAGGACGCGATGGCCGCGGCGACCGACTCGCGCGGCGCGATCCGCGTCGTCAGCGACCACGAGATCCTGACCGCCTACCGCCTGCTGGCCTCGCGCGAAGGTATGTTCTGCGAGCCCGCCTCCGCCGCCTCGGTCGCGGGGCTGTTGAAGTACGGCGCCGAAGGCGCGGAGCAGATCGTCTGCGTGCTCACCGGCCGCGGGCTGAAGGACCCCGAGACCGCGCTGGCCAACAACGACGGCAGGATCATCCAGTGCGTCGCGGAGACCGTCGCGATCGAGGAAGCGGTATTGGGTGATCCGTAGGCGCTTGGTGCGCGTGCCGGCCTCCTCGGCGAACCTCGGCCCGGGCTTCGACTGCATGGCCGCGGCGCTGGCGATGCACGTGGAGCTCGAGGTGGTCGAGACGGGGGAGTTCGAGGTGCAGACCGAGCTGGCGGTCGCGACCGGGCGCGAGAACCTCTGCGTGCGCGCCTTCGAGCGCCTGCACCCCGCGGATGACTTCACGTTCAAGATCTCCTCGCAGATCCCGCTGTCGGGCGGGCTCGGATCGAGCGCCGCGGCGATCGTCGCCGGGCTGATGGCGGCGGATCACCTGTTCGAGATGGACGTCGACCTGCTGGCGCTGGCGAGCGAGATCGAGGGCCACCCCGACAACGTCGCGGCCGCGCTGTTGGGCGGCTTTGCGATCTGCGCCGACGGGCAGGCCACGCGCTTTGAGCCGCCGACCGGCCTGGAGGCGCTGGCGGTCGTGCCCGCCGAGGCCGTGCGCACCAGCGCCGCCCGCGCCGCGCTCCCCGAGCAGGTGCCGCTGGCCGACGCGGTCTTCAACGTCGCGCACGGCGCGCTGTTGACGCTGGGGCTCGCGCGCGGCGACTGGGATCTGCTCGCGCGCGGGCTGCAGGACCGGCTCCACCAGGAGCAGCGCGCGCCGCTGTTCCCGCGCTCCTACGAGCTGGCGACGCGGGCGCGCGAGCTCGGCGCGCTCGGGGCGACGATCTCCGGCGCGGGGCCGACCGTGCTGATCTGGTGCTTCTACGAGCAGACCGGCGCCGTGGCCGAGGCGCTGCGCGGCGAGATCGAGGGCTGGGCCGAGCTGCTGCGGGCGCCGTTTGAGCCGCAGGGCGCCTACGTCAGCGAGCTCTAGCGCAGCTGCCGCGACGAACGCCTGGGCCGGTGCGTCTCGAGCTGCCCGCTAGCGCAGCTGCGCGAGGCGCTCGGAGGCCTCGCTCAGCCCCGACAGCCGCGCCAGGACTTCACCCGCCAGGTCCAGGTAGTCGGAACCGAGGTCGGGGCGGTGGTCGAGGATCGAGCGCGCGCGCTCGGCCGACTCGGCGTAGGCGATCGATGAGCGGATCGTGGTCTCGAACACCAGCTCGCCGAAGCGCTCCTTCAGCGAGGTGAGCGCCTCGCGCGAGTGGATCGTGCGCATGTCGGCGAGGTTCAGCAGCACGCCCAGGACCGACAGCTCGGGGTTCAGGCCGTCGCGGGCGAGCTCGACCAGCTCCATCGCCTGCTCGACGCCCTGCAGCGCGAAGTACTGCGCCTCGGCGGTGACCAGGGCGCGGTCGGCGGCGACCAGCGCGTTGACGGTCAAGAGGCCCAGCGAGGGCGGGCAGTCGATCAGGATCAGCTCGTACTCCGGCGGCACCTTGGTCAGTGCCCGCCTGAGCGTGAGCTCGCGACCCATCTTGCCGCCGAGCATCAGCTCGGCCTCGGCGAGCGTCAGGTTCGCGGGGATCAGGTCGTCGTGGATCGCCCCCGAGGCCTCGGCGCGACCCGAGAGCACGTCGGCGATCGTCGGCTCGGCCTCGGGCGGGACGTCGAAGTAGTCGGACAGGTTGCCCTGCGGGTCGAGGTCGACCGCGAGCGTGCGCACGCCGCTGCGGCGAAAGGCGTCGGTCAGGGTGCGGACCGTGGTGGTCTTGCCGGTGCCCCCCTTCTGGGAGAGCACCGCGATCGTGTCAGCCATCGGCTGATACTACGTCTCCGCGCGCCACGGCGCGGGGTCGCTTGGCCAAATCTTCCGCCGCTCCCGACGGGCTTAGGGCGTGACGACCAGGTAGCTCAAGCGGTAGCGCCCGACGATGATCTCATCGCCGTCCTGCAGCAGCCGTCCCTCGACCCGCTCGTCGTTCACGAACACGCCGTTGAGGCTGCGATCGTCGAGCACGCGCACGCCGTCGGGCTGGCGCACGATCAGCGCGTGGCGGCGCGAGACCGTGGGGTCGTCGAAGCGCACGTCGGCCGCGAGGCTGCGCCCGATCCGCGTCCACTCGCGCGAAAGCGCCGCGATCCGCGTCGAATCGCCCTCCTCGAAGCACAGGTACTCGCCGGGCTGCTCGATCTGCGCGCGTGCCTCCTCGAGCATCGCCTCGCGATCGACCGGCGCGGGCTCGGAGAGCACGCCGCCCTGACGCGCCGTCTCCTGGGCGCCGGAGCTCATCGCGGCGCTGAACAGCGACGCCCGCACGAACTCGCTGCCGCCGCAGCTAGGGCAGTCCCCGAGCGTGTCGAGGCCGCTGAGCGTGAGCACGTAGCCGCAGTTGCGGCAGCAGAACGAGCCCGCGCCCACGAAGCTCGGGTCGGTTGAGGCGGTGCCGGTCGAGCCGCTGCCAGCCTCGCCCGTGCCTGCATCTGAGGAGCCGCTCCTGAAGCTCGCTACCCCACCGCCTGCGAGGGTCCCCTTGCTGAGTAGATCCATCTTGCTCCTCCCTTCTTGCTCGGCGCTCCGCGATCAACAGCTGGTGCTTCCGTCGAGGGAAAGATCGTGGCGATCATAACAAGTGCGCCAACCCGGCAGGTTCCGGATCCCCGCATTTTCCGGGAAGGTCAACGCCGCTACTGTCAAGCCCGGCGCTGACCCATCCGACACCTCGACAATTCCCAGCTACCCGGGGCGCTCGAGCGACAAACCGCGACGCCCGATAGGGCGGCCATGAGCGGTGCACGCGCGCCTCGCGGACCGTGTGGGCGCCGCGCGCGGGAGCAGGCAGGAAGGCCCGCGTGGGCGGCGAAACCAGCAGCAGGCATGGATTCTGCGACTTCCCACGTCGAGCAGTTCGAGCGTTTCCTCCTGCGCCGCGGCGTCGGCGCCCTGGAGGCCGATCGCGAGCGCTGCACCGACTGCGGGCGCACGCCGCTGACCGGCGAGCACGTCCACCTCTACGACGGGCGCGAGGGCGGCGTGGTGTGCGAGCTGTGCCGCACGCTGCGGCGCGAGCCGCCCGTGGCCAGCGAGATCGTGCGCCATTGCGAGCACGGTCATACCGTGCGGTTGACGGCCCGAGCGGCTTAACCGGCGCTCCGAACCTGCTCGGCGCGCTTTAGACTGGCGGGCGCATGGACCCCTTGACCGTCTCGACCGTGATCTCCGCTCCGCGCGAGCAGGTGTTCGACTACCTGCAGGACATCGCGAACCACAGCGAGTTCACCGACCACTTCATGGTCGACTGGCACCTGACCCGCATCGACTCCGTGGGGCGCGGCGCGGGCGCGCGCTTTCGCGTGAAGGCGCCTGGCAACCGCTTCGGCTGGGGCGATGCGACGTTCGTGGAGGTCGACCGCCCGCACCGGATCGTCGAGGTGGGCCGCACCGGCAAGAACAATCGCGTCCGCACGCTCGGCACCTACGAGCTGGCGCCGGGGGCCTCGGGTACGACGCGCGTGCGCTTCACGCTCGAGACGGCCCCCGTCACGCTGTCGGATCGGCTGATGGAGGCGCTCGGCGCGCGGGGCTGGTTGAAACGCAAGAACGCAAGGGCGATGCGGCGCCTGCGCGCGATCATCGAGCGCGGCGAGCAGCGCGGAGATCGCGTGACGGTCGCCGCCGGATAGACTGCCGCGTCGCATGTCCAGCCGTCTGCGCAAGCTCCCGCTTCTCGGGCTCATCCTGCTCGCGGCCGTCGCGCTCGGCGCCTGCGGCGACTCGCACACGAAGGTCTCGACCGGCACCTACGCGGGCGAGTCGGGCCAGAACGCGCCCTACCTCGACGTTGGGCCGCTGGTCTACGAGGTGCAGCTCTCGCGCGAGCTGAACCCCTACGACGAGGAAGACGCCCAGTACCTGCAGGGCCTCAGCCCCGAACAGCGCAAGCTCGCACCGGGTCAGGAGTGGTTCGGCGTGTTCGTGCAGGTCTACAACAACGGCTCGGAATCCCAGACCGCGGCCACCAACCTCTCGATCACCGACACGCAGGGCAACCGCTACATCCCGATCCTCCCGGTCTCGAGCAACCCATACACCTACCGCGCGGGCACGGTGGCCGCCAAAGAACGGCTTCCGATCGCCGACTCGATCGCCTCCGAGGGGCCGATCCAGGGCGCGCTGCTGCTGTTCAAGATCCAGACCGTCTCGCTCGACAACCGCCCGCTGAAGCTGACGATCGTCGACCCCGACGACTCGGCCGAGACGGCTTCGGCCGAGCTCGACGTCTAGCCTCGCGCTCGACGCGCCGAGTCGCACCCCGGACGCGCGCCGCCCGGCGCTAGCGACTCGCCTCCAGGCCGGCCTCGAGCACTTCGCGGGCCACGGGCGCCGCGGTATCCCCGCCCGCGCCGTCTTTGACCAGCAGCACGCCGACGACGATTCGCGGACGCAGCGCCGGGGCGAAGGAGGCGAACCAGGCGTCGGTGTTGCTGGCTTCGCTGTCGGCGCCGACGCAGCCCGAGGAGGACGAGCCCGATTCTTCGGAGCTCGATTCTTCGCCGGATTCGCCTTCGCTCGAGCTGCTGCACTCTGACTTCAGTTCAGCGGTGCCGGTCTTGCCCGCGACGGTCACCCCGGGTATCGCGGCCGAGGTGCCGGTGCCTTCTTTGACGACCCCGATCATCAGGCGGCGCACGGTGCGCGCGACCGCCGCGCTCGTGACCGACGGCCCCGGCGCGGGGTGCACGACCGCGAACGTAGGCTGCGGCCGATGGCCGCCGTCGGCGATCGTCGCGGCCACGATCGCCATCTGCAGCGCGCTCGCCTGCACCTGACCCTGGCCGATCGCGGTCGAGCCGACGTCGAGTTCGCCCTGGATGCTGCCCGCTGCGGGCAGCGTGCTCTCGACCGCGCCTTCGACGCCGGGGTCGTGGTTGAAGCCGAAGCGTTCCGCCATCGCGACGAGCCGCGGCGCGCCGAGCTTGACGCCGAGCGGCGCGAACACCGAGTTGCAGGACACCGCGAAGGCCAGCGCCAGCGAGCCGCCGCATTCCTCGCCGTTGGCGTTGCTGAGCTTGACGCCGTCGAGCGTGGCGTAGGTCGAGTAGGGGAAGCTCGTCTTCGGCGTTGCGATGTGCGCGGCGAGCGCGCCGGTGAGCGTCACCATCTTGAAGGTCGAGCCGGGCGGCTGCACGCTGTTCAGGGCGATCCCCGCGACCGCAAGGATCTGGCCGGTCGAGGGTTGCAGCGCGACGACGCCGCCGAGCTGCGAGCCGAGCGCGCCGACCGCGGCTTTCTGCACGGCGGGGGAGACGCTCGTGCGCACTGCGTGATCCGCGCGGGGCGTCGCCGTCGCCAGCACGCGGTGCCCCGCCAGGAGCTCGCCGCCCGGCGTCCCGCGAAGCTGCTCATCCAGCGCCCGCTCGAGGCCGCTGGTGCCGACGATCGCATCGGAGGGGACGCCCTCGGATTCGAGCGAGGTGCGCTCGGAGCTCGGGATCGCCCCGACTTCGCCGATCACCGCGCCGGCCGATTCGCCGAGCGGCGAGGCGCGCGGCCCGGTCGTGTCGGCCGGGCCTTCGGCCAGCACCGAGCCGTCGCGTGCGAGCAGCTTCGCACGCGAGGGCAGCGTCGTCTGACGACTGAGCTGCTCGCCCGCGAGCATCCCCGGGAAGGTGAGCGACCGCGACCACGCGACCGCGCGTTCGCCTTCGCTGCCGCCGGCGATGCGCAGCTCCACGTTCAGCGAGAGCGTCCCGAACAGGCGTGTCGCGACCTTGACCGGCACGGCAATCAGGCCGTCCTGCCCGGCGTGCGCCTTGCCCGCCACGCGCAGTCCCGTGGCGGTGGCGGTGTTCATCGCCGCGTGATAGTCCGAGACGAACCGCTGGGCGCTGAGCGAGCGTTTCGAGGCCGGATCGATCTGCGCATACATCGCGGTGTAGTCCGCGCGCGCCCAGGCGCCGACGAACTTCTCGGCGAGCGAGTCGCTCGGAGAGGCGCCGCTGTTGGCGCCGATGATCGCGCCGATCGCGAAGGCCACCGCGGCCAACGCGATCACCGGGCGCGCGCGCTTGACCCTAAGCGTCTGTTCGTCGGTCAGGGAGCGGTAGAACATGGCGGGTGACGGGGCTCGACTGGATCATCGTCGCGTTTGCGGCAATCCTCGCTGCTTTCGGGTTCCGGCGGGGCTTCATCGTGGGCGTGCTGTCCTTCGGCGGGTTCGCCCTAGGAGCATTCCTCGGAACTCGCCTGGCTCCTCTACTGCTGGCGCAAGGCTCATCCTCGCCGTATGCCCCCGCGTTCGGTCTTTTCGGCGCCCTGCTCGTGGGGGCGATCTTCGCGAGCGGCGCCGAGGGGCTCGGCTTCGTGCTCAGGCGCGCGCTCGCCGTGCCCGGCGTCGGCATGCTCGACGGCGTGCTCGGAGCCGCCCTCGGAGCCGCGCTGGCGCTGGGCGTGGTCTGGATCGTGGCGGCGGTCGTGGCGCAGGCGCCGGACCAGACGCAGCTTCGCGAGGACATCCAGCGCTCGGAGATCCTGCGCGAGCTGAACGTGCTGCTGCCGCCCTCGGGGCCGATCCTCAACGCGCTCGCGCGGCTGGACCCGCTGCCGTCGATCTCCGGACCCTCTCCCGACGTCTCTGCGCCGCCGCCGCGGATCGCGCATGCGCCCGGCGTGCGCGCGGCCTCGCACAGCGTCGTGCGCGTGCTCGGCACCGCCTGCGGGCTTGCGATCGAGGGCTCGGGCTGGGCCGCGGCGCCCGATCTGGTCGTCACGAACGCGCACGTCGTCGCGGGCGAGCAGGACACGACCGTGCAGGTGGGCGGGCGCTCGCCGAGCCTTCCCGCCCGCGTGACCGCCTTCGACCCCCGCGACGACGTCGCGGTGCTGAGCGTTCCGGACCTCGACCTGCGCTCGCTGCGCCTGGCATCGAACCCCGCCTCGGGCGAGGCCGGCGCGATCCTCGGCTATCCCGAGAACGGCCCGTTCGACGTGCGCGCGGCGCGTATCGGGCGCACGCAGACCGTGCTCACCGACGACGCCTATGGAAACGGGCCGATCGACCGGCTGCTGACGCCGCTGCGCGGCCTCGTGCGTCCCGGCAACTCCGGCGGACCGCTCGTGGACGGCGCGGGGGAGGTGCTGACCACGGTGTTCGCCGGCACCGTCGGCGGCGGCCCGCGCGGCGGATACGGGGTCGCGAACTCGATCGTCGCGAGCGTCCTCGGCGCAGCCGCAGAGCGTGCCGCGGCGGGCGCGAGCGTCAGCGCCGAGGGCTGCGCCGCGGGCTGATCGGTCGAGGCCGGCGAGGGGTAAGGTTCCGACTGGCCGATCGTTCCCGAAAGGTGGCGTGAGCATGAGCAGGCAGTCCGCGGCGGTCCGAGGAGGAGAGGCTCGTTGGTGGCGTTGACCGTCAAGCGCGCCACGCTCGCGACCGTCACGGCGCTCGTGACCGTCAACGTCTGGACGGGCTGTCCCCTGCTGGCGCTGTGGGTAGGCTCGCACGCGGGCGGGGGCCACGAGCTCAGCATGGGCGCCGTCGTCGTGGTGCTGTTCGTGCTGGGTCTGTTGGAGTCGGCGATGGTGCTCGTGCTTGCCTGGCTCACGAACGTCTATGACGAGATGATCGGGCTGCAGCGGGCAGAGCCGCAGGCCACGTGGATCAGACGCCTCTGCGCGCCCGAGTCGGCGGGCCTGAACCGCAGACTGGGGATCAGCTCGCTCGAGGGGATCGTGGTGATCAACGTCTACGTGGCGGTGATCACGCTGATCGTCTGGTATCTGCTGTTCGCGTCGCATCCCGCGCCGCTGGTGTGCGCGATCGACTGCTGAGCGGGTCGGCTCACGGCTCGGCGGCCGCGCGGTACGCACCGCCGTCATACGCCGCGCCGCGCTGCGGGTCAGCCGCCCGCGGGCGCCGGCCGGGAGGTGGGCCGCGGCTGTGGACCTCGCTTCGAGGCGCCGACCGCCTTCGACTTTGGCTTCGCTTGCTTTCTGCTCGCCGGTTGACGCGCGGTGGCAGTCGCCGGAACGCCGGCCTGAGCGTCCTGGCGCCGCTGCCCTTCGACGTGGCTGTCGATCGCGGCTTGCACGAGCGTGAGCCGCCGAATCAGCGCGCCTCGGATCTGTCCCAGCTCCTCGACCGTCAGCAGCGCCGGCCCGATCCCGCGACGCCTGGCTGCGCTCGCGGGCGCGACCCCGGGGTGCTCGGCTTCCAGCTCGCCGAGCGTGCGCTCGAGCGCGGCGATCTGCGTCCGCAGCGCGCGCCGGCGGTCGGCCTCTGTGCGCTCCGTCGGCGTTGGGCTCGACGCGCCGCTCGGGTTGCGCCCTTCCTCGGGCGCGACGTACAGCGCAGCGGCCACCTCGCGTGGATCCAGGCCGGTCTCTCGGGCTTCGTTCGCGGCGTTCGCGGCGATCGAGCTGAGCGCAGCGGCAGCGTGCGGGGTGGCGGCGACGAAGGTGCCGCTGCCCTGTTGGCTCTCGATCAGTCCACGCTGCTCGAGTCGCCGATAGACCGCGCGCACGGTGTTGGCGTTCAGGCCGGTGGACTCGGCCATCTCGCGCAGCGTCGGCAGCTGCTGTCCGGGTGTCAGGCTGCCGTCGCGGATCTGGGCACACAGTCCCCAGTCGAGCTGCACGCCGACCGGCACGTCGGCCTTGCGGTCGATCGCGATCTGCGTCGCGAGGGCATTGTCAATTGGTCGGGTCACGTCTCCAAGGTACTGTCGATCGGCGACGTTGCATAGTGTGCTAGTCAACTAGTACACTCGCACAATGAGCGAGGGGCGTGCGATCGGCGGACGGCTGTTCCGCCCGTTCAGGGCGGCGATGGAGGAATTCGGGGATGTCGTGCTGCTGACCGGGCGCACGATCTCCTCGGCGCTGCGCCCGCCCTACCCCTACGGTGGCGAGCTCGTCTCGCAGTTCCTGTTCGCGCTGCGGCTCGTGTGGTTCCCGCTGATGATCACGACGATCGCGATCAGCTACGGGGCGCCGGGATTGCAGGCGGCGAACTTCCTCACCCTGTTCGGCGCGCTCGACCGGCTCGGCGGCTTCTTCGTGCTCGCGGCGATCCGTGAAATCGGCCCGCTGATCACCTCGATCGTGGTCGCGGGGATCGCCGGCACCGCGATCACCGCCGACCTCGGCGCCCGCAAGGTGCGCGAGGAGCTCGACGCCCTGCAGGTGCTCGGCGTCGACCCCGTCAAGAACCTGGTCGTCCCGCGCTTCCTCGCGCTGATGGTCGTGACGGGGCTGTTCGACATCTACTCGCTGCTGTTTGGGATCTTCGGCGGGATCACGGCCGAGCTCGTCAACGGCCAGCCGCTCGGCCCGTTCTGGGGGACGCTGTTCGCGAACGCCTCCACGACCGACCTGTGGGGCTCGGTGCTGAAGTCGAGCTGCTTCGGGGCGATCATCGCGATCGTCTGCTGTTACAAGGGCATGAGCGCCTCCGGCGGCGCCGAGGGGGTGGGGCGGGCGGTCAACGAGGCGGTCGTGATCGCGTTCCTGGGGATCGGAGCCTTCAACTACGTCTTCACCCAGACGCTGCTCGCAACACATCCGCAGATCCTGGTGATCAAGTGAACGACCTGCTGCTCGCGCCGCGAGAATGGTTGTCCACGACGGGCGAGATCGTGCGCTTCGGGGGGCGCATCGTCGGAGACGTCTACGGCCTGCGCGTGTTCCGCTTCTTCGGCGAGTCGCTGCGCCAGGCCGGAATCCTGATCGTCGGCTCGACGCTCGTGATCTGGTCGCTCGTATTCCTGATGGGGATCGGCGTGTGCGGCATCGGCGGCGCCTATTTCACACTCTCCACCGGCGCCCCCGCCTACTCGGGCGTGTTCGCGGCTTGGTGCGATCTGCGCGAGGCGGTGCCCTACGCCTTCGGCTACATGATGGCCGCCAAGGTCGGCACCGGGATCGTCGCCGAGCTCGGCGCGATGCGGATCTCCGAGGAGATCGACGCGCTGGAGGTGATGGGGATCGACTCGATGGTGTTCCTCTGTGCGACTCGGCTGCTCGCGGCCTGGATCGTGCTGCCCTTCATGTACGTGGCCGGGATCGGCATCGCCTTCCTCGGCTCCTACATCGGCGTGGTGCAGCAACTCGGGTTCGTCTCATCCGGCGGCTTCCTGCTGATCTTCTGGCAGTTCCAGAACGCGCCCGACCTGCTGTTCAGCGTGATCAAGGGCATGAGCATGGCGACGGTGATCGTGCTGGTGGCCTGTTACTACGGCTACAACGCCAGCGGCGGACCCGTCGGCGTCGGTACGGCGACGGCCAAGTCGATGGTGCTGAATCTGGTGTTCGTGACGCTGATCGGAATGCTCGGGACACAGGTCTTCTGGGGCGCCAACCCGCGTGCGCCGATCGGCGGATAGCTCCGTGCGCTTTGCACCGGACTTGCGCGCACCCGCTACGCTGCCGCCATGTCGAAGACGCTCGTGATCGCCGAGAAGCCGTCCGTGGGGCAGGACCTCGCGCGCGTGCTTCAGGGGCCTTTCAAGAAGGGCGAGGGCGTGCTCGAGGGGCCGGAGCACGTGATCACCTGGGCCGTCGGCCACCTCGTGCAGCTGGCCGAACCAGACGAGTACGACCCGAAGTTCAAGCGCTGGCGCATGGAAGACCTGCCGATCGTGCCCGACCGCTTCAAGCTGGTCGTGCGCGACGAGCGCTCGCGCAAGCAGATGTCGGTCGTGACCAAACAGATCGGCCGCGAGGACGTCGAGGGGATCGTCAACGCCTGCGACGCCGGCCGCGAGGGGGAGCTGATCTTCGCCTATCTCTACGAGAAGGCCAAAGGCAAGAAGCCGGTGCAGCGACTGTGGCTGAACTCGATGACGAGCGCGGCGATGACGGACGCGCTCGCCTCGCTGCGCCCCGCCGATGAGTTCGAGCGCCTGGAGCAGGCGGCGCGCTCGCGCTCGGAGGCCGACTGGATCGTTGGCATGAACGCCACCCGCGCGGCCACGATTCGGCTGCGCAGCTCCTTCGACGGCGCGGTCTCGCTGGGACGCGTGCAGACGCCGACGCTGGCGCTGATCGCTCGCCGCGAGGAGGAAATCAAAGCGTTCGAACCCGAGCCCTACTGGCTCGTGGATGCGACCTTCGAGGCCGACGGCAAGCGCGTCTACGAGGGCCGCTTCCACGAGGGCGCCAAGCCGCGCATCGCCACGGCCGAGCAGGCCGAGGCGATCGTCGCGGCCTGTGAGGGCAAGCAGGGGACGATCACCAAGCTCGACAAGAAAGAGCAGCGTGAGAAAGCGCCGATGCTCTACGACCTGACGACGCTTCAGCGCGAGGCCAACAACCGCTACGGCTTCTCCGCCAAACGCACGCTCGGCGCGGCGCAGCGCTGCTATGAGGAGCACAAGGCGCTGACCTACCCGCGCACGAACTCGCGCTACCTGCCGGGCGACATGGTGCCCGAGATCAAGCCGACCGCCGAGCTCGTCGGGCACAACTCCGAGTACACGAAGGGCGCCGAATACGTGATCGGCCTGGACCTGTTGCCGCTGGCGCGCGTCGTCAACGACGAGAAGGTCACCGACCACCACGCCATCATCCCCACCCGCTCCGAGCACAACCTCGACAAAATGGGCGCGGACGACCGGCGCATCTACGACATGGTCACGCGCCGCTTCCTGGCCGTCTTCCATCCCGAGGCGGTGTTCGAGAACACGCGCGTGGAGACGACGATCGGCGAGGGCGAGGACGGACACGTGTTCCGCACCCGCGGCAAGCTGCTGATCGTGCCGGGATGGCGCGGCGTCTACGACGAGGTCGCCGCCGACGCGCGTCCCAAGGGCGAGGAGGACGAGGGCCTCGACCAGCAGCTGCCGAAGCTCGAGGACGGCGAGACCGTCGAGACCAACGAGATCGCCGCCGAGCGCAAGGAAACGAAACCGCCGCGCCGCTACTCGGACGCCTCATTGCTCGGGGCGATGGAGACCGCGGGCAAGCTGGTCGACGACGAAGAGCTGCGCGAGGCGATGAAGGAGTCGGGCATCGGCACCCCCGCGACACGAGCGGCGATCATCGAGCGGCTGATCACGGTCGGCTACGTCGAGCGCGACGCGCGTGCGCTGGTCGCGACCGAGAAGGGGCTGAACGTGATCCGGCTGCTCGACGCGCACATGCTGACCTCGCCGGAACTGACGGGCAACTGGGAGCACCGGCTCGGCAAGATCGAGCGCGGCGAGGACTCGCGCGAGAAGTTCATGAGCGACATCGCGGGCTTTGCCCAGCAGACCGTCCACCAGCTCGACGAGACGCTGAAAGACGTGCGCATCCCGCGCGCAAAGCTTGGCCCCTGCCCGGTCTGCGGGCACGAGATCAACGAGAACCGCAAGGGCTACTCCTGCTGGGCGCGGGAGGATCCCGGCTGCGGCTTCGTTATCTGGAAGGCCAAAGCCGGCAAGACCCTGACGGTGCCGATCGCGCGCGAACTGATCCGCACCGGCTACACCGAGAAGCAGGTGACCGGCTTCCGCGGCCGCAGCGGGCGCTCGTTCAGGGCGCACCTGGCGATGAGCCAGACCGAGGAGGGCAAATGGCGCGTGGAGTTCGACGAGGACTGGGCCAAGGAGGGCGCGAAGGCGCCCGAGGGCGAGGCCGGGACCGACGAGCTGGCCGCGGCCAAGTCGAAGTCGAAGAAGACCGCGCCGGTCGGCGAGCGCAGCGCGGCTTAGCCGTGCACGTCGCCTGCTGAGCGCCCACCCTCCGCACACTCACCTACCCGAGGGCCTCGATGACTGAGGCGCTGTCGGACGGGTGCGCCAGGATGGACGCAGATGTCGATCACGCTGATCACGGGCCCGGCGAACGCGGGCAAGGCCGAGCTGGTGATGGAGGCCCTGCGCGGCCACCTGGCCCGCGGAGAAGAGCCGCTGCTGATCGTGCCGACGCGCGCCGATGTCGAGCACTACCTGCGTGAGCTCGCCGGGGAACGTGCCGCGATCGGCTTGCGCGTCGAGCGCTTCGCTGGGCTGATCGCCGAGATGGTCCTGCGCGCCGGCATCGTGCAGCCCGCGATCGGCGCGCTGGCGCGCGAGCGTCTGCTGGAATCGCTCGCCGCAGCCGAGGACCCGAGCCGCAGCCGCGGTGCGCGTCGCGGTCTGGCGCGCGCTCTGTCGGAGCTGCTCGTCGAGCTGCAGGTCAAGCGAGTCTCCCCGCAGCGCCTGTCGCGGGCGCTTCAGGACTGGCGTGCGGCCGACGGCTCCGACGCCGCCCCGCTCGCGCTCGATCGGCTGTTCGACGGCTATCGCGCCGCGCTGCGTCGGCTCGACCGCGCCGACGGCGAGGAGCGTGCGGTGAGGGCGCTCGACGCGCTGCGCGAGCGGCCTGCGCTGTGGGGGCGCACCCCGGTCCTGCTCTACGGGTTCGACGATCTGACCGCGCTGCAGCTCGACGCGGTCGAGACGCTCGGTCGGATCGCCGATGCGCCGGTCACCGTGTCGCTCCCCTACGAGCCGGGGCGGGCGGCGTTCGGCGGGCGCGCTACCACGTTCCAGCAGCTCGCCCCGCTCGTGGCCGAGCACCGTGCGCTGCAGTCGCGCGGCGAGCACTACGCGCCGCACGCGCGCCGGGCGCTGAGCCACCTGGAGCGCTCGCTGTTCGAGCCGGGTGCGGCGCGCATCGACGCAGGCCCGGCGCTGCGACTGCTCGAGGGCGGCGGCGAACGTGCCGAGCTGGAGCTGGTCGCGCGGGAGATCGAGGAGCTGCTCTCGCGAGGGCTCGCGGCCGAGGAGATCGCAGTGCTCGCGCGTCCGGCGGGGACCTCCTTCGAGCTGCTCGGCGAGGTGTTTGCCGCGCTCGGCGTGCCTTACACGCTGCAGCGCCGACGCCCCTTCGGCGACGCCGCCGTCGGCAGGGCGCTGCTCGGGCTGCTGCGCTGCGTGCCGAGCGCCGATGCCCCCGCGGCGGGGGAGCTGGGCGACCTGCTCGCGTGGCTGCGCGCGCCCGGGCTGCTCGAGCAGCCCGGGTTGGCCGACTCGCTGGAGCTGCGTGCGCGGCGCAGCGGCGCGCAGAGCGCTGCAGAGGCGAGGGCGCTGTGGGAGCAGCGGCACTGGCCGCTGGAGGCGATCGACCGCCTGCGGGAGGCGCAGGAGCGCGGCCCGAGCGCCCTGCTCGAACGCGCGGCACGCGAGCTCTACTGGTTGTTCTGCGCCCCCCGGCGCGGCGCGGCCGCGGTGCTGGGCGCGGAGCAGCTCGACGAGGCCGGGGCGCTCGCCGCCGCTCGGCGGGCGCTGGGCGAGCTGCGAGAGCTGGCGCGGATCGCGAGGGCGGGCGCGCCCGAGTCCGCGCCCGAGTCCGCGCGGCCCGCCGACCGGCTCCCTCGCGCCCTGGTCCCGAGCACCGCCGCCGAGCTGGCCGAGGTGCTCCAGCGGCTCGACTTCCTCAGCGGCGAGGGTCCGGCGCCGGGCGCGGTCGCGGTGCTCGACCCGCTGGCGTTGCGTGCGCGGCGCGTGCGGGCGCTGTTCGTCTGTGGTCTTCAGGAAGGCGTGTTTCCCGCGCGCCCGCGCCCGCAGCCGCTGCTGGCCGAGGAGCAGCGGCGGCGGTTGGCCGAAGTCTCGGGCCTGCGGCTCTCAGATCAGGACGAGGGCACCCAGGAGGGGCAGCTCGCCGCCGAGCGCTACCTGCTCTACGCGGCGGTCTCCCGACCTCAGGAGCAGCTCGTCCTGAGCTGGCACTCGGCCGATGACGACGGCCGGTCCACGCCGCGCTCGCTGTTCGTAGACGACGTCTGCGACCTGTTCGACGCCGATCTGCTCGCCGATCGCGCGCGCCGCCCACTGGGCGCGGTGGACCTGCAGACGGAGCCCGTCACAGTGCTGTCGGGCTCGGCACGCTCGACGCAGCCGCTGCGCGATGAGCAACTGCTGGCCGAGCTCGCCGCGCGACCGTGGTCGGCGTCCTCGCTCGAGCGCCGGATCGCCTGCCCGGTGGCCTGGTTCGTCGAGCGCGTGCTGCGCCCCGACGAGTTCGAGCCCGAGCCCGAGCCGCTGGCGCGCGGAGCGCTGGCGCACGCGGCGCTGAAGGACACGCTGGAGGAGCTGCGTCGGCAGACCGGCAGCGCTCGGTTGACGCCCACGACGCTCGCTCGGGCGCGCGAGCTGCTCGATCGGGCGTTGGTGGCCAACGAGGCGGCGCACCCGCTGTCGGTCTCGCCCGAGCGCCGCCTCGCCGTGCGCCGGCGCCTGCAGGTCGATCTGCAGCGCTACCTGGAGCAGGCGGCCGCGAGCGATAGCCCGCTCGAGCCGACCGAGCTCGAGCTGGGCTTCGGCTTCGACGGGCAGGACGACCGCGGCGAGGCGACCGCGCTGCCCGCCTTCGAGCTTGGAGGGGGCTTTCGCCTGCGCGGGCGCATCGACCGAATCGACGTGGCGCCCGGCGGCGAGGCTGTGGTCTATGACTACAAGGGCAAAGACGCCCCGGCGGCGGCCCGCTGGATCAAGGAGGGCAAGCTGCAGGTGGCGCTCTACATGCGCGCGGCCGAGGAGCTGCTCGGGCTCGAGGTGGTCGGCGGGCTCTACCAGCCGCTGGCGGGCAGCGATCTGCGCCCGCGTGGCGTGCTCGACGGCGACAGCGGCCTGGAGCTCGACTGCGCCTCGACCGACGTGCGCGAGCGCGCCGAGGTGCGCGAGCTGCTGGCCGAGGCGCTCGCGGCGGCGCGCGCGGCGGCCGAGCAGACCGCGCGCGGGGAGCTGCAGCCGCTGCCGCAGACTTGCGCGTGGCGCGGGGGCTGCCGCTACCCGACGATCTGCCGTTGCGAGCGATGAGCGCGCGGCGCGCCCCGCAGCTGGAGACCCTGCCGGGGATGGAGCCCGCGGGCGTGCCCGCGGTCGAGGATGTGCGCGCGCTGACCGGCGAGCAGGAGCAGGCGGTTGCCAGGCGATCGGAGCCGTTGCTCGTCTCGGCAGCGGCCGGAAGCGGCAAGACCTCGGTGCTCGTGGAGCGCTTCGTCAGGGCGGTGCGCGAGGACGGCGTGGCGCCGGGCAAGATCCTGGCGATCACGTTCACCGAGCGCGCCGCGGGTGAGCTGCGTGAGCGCGTGCGGACACGGCTGCTCACGCTCGGCGAGCGCCAGGCCGCGCGCGACACCGAGGCCGCATTCGTGGGCACCTTCCACGGCTTCTGCGCGCGGCTGCTGCGCGCTCACCCACTCGCGAGCGGGCTCGATCCGGACTTCGTGGTGCTCGACGAAGGGCTGGCGGGACGGCTGCGCGGACGCGCGATGCAGGCGGCTCTGCGTGAGTTGCTCGCGGATGGCCGCGGCGACGCCGCCGACCTGCTCGCGGCCTACACGGTCGACCGTGCGGGAGCGATGGTCGAGCAGGTCTACCTCGAGCTGCGCAGCCGCGGGCAGCGCTTGCCGCGCCTGCCCGTGCCGGTCCTCGCGGGCGACGCCGAGGGGGCAGAGCTCGAAGCGGCCCGCGCGTGCGCTCTGCTGGACGAGCTGTTGGAGCGCTTCGGCGGCGCCTACGAGCAGCTCAAGCAGGCGCGCTCCTCGGTCGACTTCGACGACCTGGAGCTGTTGGCGCAGGCGCTGCTGGAGGAGCACGAGGTGGTCCGCCTCGCCTGGACCGAGCGCTTCGCGCTGTTGATGGTCGACGAGTTTCAGGACACCAACCCCCGTCAGCTCGCGATCCTGCGCGCCCTCGACCGCGGGAACCTGTTCACGGTGGGGGACGAGTTCCAGTCGATCTACGGCTTCCGCCACGCCGACGTGAGCCTGTTTCGGGCGCGCCGCGCGGAGCTCGAGACCGGCGGCGGCAGCCTGCCGCTGAGCCGTAACTTCCGCAGCAGCGCGCCGCTGCTGGCCGTCGTCAACGCCATCTTCACCGAGCGCTTCGGCGACTTCGCCGAGCTGGTCCCCGCTCGCCGCGAGCGGCTCGCCTCGCACGATGGCTTCGCAGAGCGCGCCGCGCCTGCCTCGGCACCGCCCGCGGTCGAGCTGCTGCTGAGCGACACCGCCGGCTGGGAGCAGCACGAGACGCTGGCGGCGCGGGTCGCCGAGGGGCTGCCGACGGCTCAACTGTGGCGCGCGGCCGAGGCCCGCGCGCTGGCCCAGCGCGTGGATGAGCTCGTCCAGCAGGGGCGGGCGCGGGCGGGGGAGATCGTCGTGCTGCTGCGCGCCTCCGGCGATCTCGAGGTGTTCGAGCGGGCGCTGCAGCTACTCGGGCTGCGAACGCTCGCGGCGGTGGGTGCCTTTTGGGGGCACCAGCAGATCGGCGATCTGCTCGCCTACCTGCGCGCGCTCGCGAACCCGCTGGATGAGCAGGCGCTCTACGGCGTGCTGGCCTCGCCGCTCGGAGGCTGCTCGCGGGACTGCCTGGCGCTGCTCGCGCAGGCGGCTCAGCTCGCGCGGAGCAGCGTCTGGGATGCGGCTCGCGGGGACGAGCTGCGCTCGCGTCTGACTGCGCAGGACCGCGAGGCGCTCGACGCCGCGGTCGGCCTGCTCGATGCCGAGCGGGTCACGGCGCCGCGGCACACGATCGCCGCATTGATCGAGCGCGCGATCCGAGCACGCGGCTATCGCGAGCACGTGCTGGCGCTCGACTGGGGCGAGCGGCGGCTGGCCAACGTGCACAAGCTGCTGCGGCTGGCCCGCGAGTTCGAGGCCGGCGAAGGACGCGACCTGCGCGCGTTCCTGGACCACGTCGAGTACCTGCGCAGCGCCGCGGCGATCGAGCCCGACGCGCCGGTCGAGGGCACCGAGCCCGACGCGGTGCGTCTGATGACCGTGCACGCCGCGAAGGGGCTCGAGTTCCCGGTCGTGTGCCTCGCGGACCTGGGTCGCCTGCCGAATGCGCGAACCCCCGATCTCCTGGTCGACGGGAAGCGGCTGGGCGTGCGGCTGATGCGCCTCGACGGCGCGAGCTCGACGCCGGCGCTCGAATACGAGGAGCTGGCAGTCGAGCGCCGCGCACGCGAAGCCGAGGAGGAGGACCGCATCCTCTATGTGGCGATGACCCGCGCCCAGGAGCTGCTCGTGCTCAGCGGCGCCGTCGACTTCGCGCGCTGGCCGCGCCAGGGCCCCTCCTCGGCGCCGATCGCCTGGCTCGGCCCGGCGCTCTCGCCGGAGCTGCCCGCGCTGCTGGCTACGCAAGAGGCGGTCTCGTTCGACCTCGCACCAGGCGAGGGCGGCGAAGCACTCGTGCACTGCCGCTTGAACTCGCCTGCGGCTCCGGCGCTCGGCGAGCTCTCGGCTCTGCGCGCCGGTCGTGAGCAGCGGGCGGCGGACGCTTCGCCCGCTGTCGCGGAAGCCCTCCCGGCCCCGTTCGACGCCTCCGAGCCCACGTTGTCCGCCACGACGCGCGCGCAATCGGCCGGGCAGGCACCGGCCGACTCATCGCCCGCCCCGGCGTCGCCCGCCCCGGCGTCGCAGGCGCAGCCCGTGGCGCTCTCGACGCTCAGCTACAGCTCGCTGACGGAGCTCGAGCGCTGTGGATACCGCTACTACCTGGAACGCGTGCTCGGGATCGGCGAGGATCGCTCCGCGGCGCGTACCTCCGGCCGCGAGCAGGGCCTGGAGGCCCGCGCGCGGGGAACGCTCGTGCATCGGCTGATGGAGCTGCTCGACTTCGCGGCAGTGGCGCCGGTGAGCGCTGCCGATGTGGCCGAGCGCGCGCGCGAGCTCGGCCTGCGGGTGAGCGCCGAGGAGCGCGAGGAGCTGGCTGCGCTGGTCACGGCGAGCATGCAGGCCGGACCCGCGACACGCGTCGCGGCGGCGCGCACGGTGCGGCGCGAGCACCCGTTTGCCTTCTCGCTGGGCGCGGCGGAGCCGCTCATCAACGGCGTCATCGACCTGCTGGCGGTCGAGACCGATGGTTCGAGCCTGGTGCTGGACTACAAGAGCGACCGCGTCGGCCCCGAGGTGGACCTCGAGGCGCTGGTCGAGCACGAGTACTCGATCCAGCGGCTGCTCTACGCGCTGGCGGCGCTGCGCGACGGCGCGCCTTCGGTCGAGATCGTCCACTGGTTCCTGGAGCGCGGGCAGTGGGTCGCGGCACGCTACGCGGCGGGCGAGCGCCTGGAGCTCGAGCAGCAGCTCGTGCAGCGAATCGCACAAGCGCGGGAGCGGTCGTTTGCCGTGAGCCCACGGCCCCACCGCGGCCTCTGTCTCACTTGCCCGGGACGCGCCGGGCTGTGCTCCTGGAGCGAGGCCGAGACGTTGCGCGAGCAGGTCTGAATCGCTGGATTACAACGCCGCTTCGCTGCTACGCTTTCGGGCTCAGCCTCAGGTGCCCGCCTGCCCGCGCCACGGGGGAAGCACCGCCCCAAGGGAGCACTTCCATGATTTCGCACACCAAGCAGCCGCCACAGGCCGTCGGTCTATACGACCCTAGCTATGAGCACGACGCCTGCGGTGTCGGCATGGTCGCGCGTCTGGACAATCAGCCGACGCACGAGGTGATCGTGCGCGCGGTGACCGCCCTCGAGAACCTCGAGCACCGCGGCGCCAGCGGCGCGGACCCGCGCACGGGCGACGGCGCCGGAATCCTGATGCAGATGCCCGACGAGCTGCTGCGTGGCGTCGTGGACTTCGAGCTGCCTCCGCCGGGACAGTACGGCGTGCTGATGTGCTTCCTGCCGACCGACGACGGCGAGCGCGCGAGCGTCGAGGAGCTGCTCGAGCGCACGGTGCAGGCCGAGGGGCAGCAGCTCCTGGGCTGGCGTGACGTGCCGGTGGACCCGACCCAGGCGGGCGAGGTCGCAGGCGCCTGCCGGCCGGTCATCCGCCAGCTGTTCGTGGGGGCCGGACCCGAGCAGGCGGCGGATCAGGACTCCTTCGAGCGCAAGCTCTACGTGATCCGCCGCGTGTGCGAGCTCGCGCCGGACCGGCCGAGCCTGTACATCACCTCGAGCTCCTCTCGCACGATCAACTACAAGGGCATGCTGATCAGCTTCCAGCTCGCGGCCTTCTATCCCGACCTGCGCGACGAGCGCGCCAAGAGCGCGCTGGCGCTGGTGCACTCGCGCTTCTCGACCAACACGTTCCCGAGCTGGGAGCTCGCGCACCCATATCGTGTGATCTGCCACAACGGCGAGATCAACACGGTCAGGGGCAACGTCAACTGGATGCGAGCGCGCGAGAGCGAGCTGCGCAGCGAGCTGTTCGGCGAGGACCTCCCGAAGATCCTGCCGGTCGTCAGCGCGGGCAACTCGGACTCCGCGACGTTCGACAACGTGATCGAGCTGCTGATGCTCGGCGGGCGCTCGCTGCCGCACGCGGCGATGATGATGATCCCCGAGGCATACCGCGACCGCGACGACCTGCCCGAGGACCTGAAGGGCTTCTACGCCTTCCATTCCTGCCTGATGGAGCCCTGGGACGGCCCGGCGTCGGTCGCCTTCACCGACGGGCGCGTGGTCGGGGCGACGCTCGACCGCAACGGCTTGCGCCCCGGGCGCTGGGTCGAGACGACCGACGGGCACGTCGTGCTCGGCTCGGAGATCGGCCTGCTCGAGATCCCGCCGGAGCAGATCCGCCGGCTCGGGCGCCTGCAGCCGGGCAAGCTGTTCCTGGTCGACCTCGAGCGCGGCCGGATCGTCGAGGACGAGGAGGTCAAGCGCGAGGTCTCCACGCGCAAGCCCTATCGCGAGTGGTACGAGCAGAGCGCGGTGCCGTTCTCCGAGCTCGAGCCCTCCGACCAGGTGACGATCTCCGACCAGCCGCTGACCACGCGCCAGCGCGCCTTCGGCTTCAGCCAGGAGGATCTGCGCGTGCTGCTGACGCCGATGGCCCGCGACGGCGCGGAGCCGATCGGCTCGATGGGCAACGACCTCTCGCTCGCGGTTCTCTCCGAGCAGGCGCCGCCGTTGTTCTCCTATTTCAAGCAGCTGTTCGCGCAGGTCACCAACCCGCCGATCGACCCGATCCGCGAGGAGATCGTGATGAGCCTGGCGACGAGCCTAGGCTCGGAGCGCAACCTGTTCGAAGAGACGCCCGAGCATGCCCACAAGCTCGTGCTCAACCAGCCGATCCTGCTCAACCGCGAGCTCGAGACGCTGAGGCACGTCTCTCACGACGTGTTCGCGGCACGCACGATCAACACGACCTGGGCGCTGGAGACGGGCGCGGCCGGAATGGCCGAGGCGCTCGCGCGGATCTGCCGCGAAGCATCGGAGGCGATCGAGGAACGCGTGAACATCATCGTGCTGTCCGACCGGCTCGTCGGCCCGCGTCGCGTGCCGGTTCCCTCGCTGCTGGCGGTCGCAGCGGTCCACCACCATCTCGTGCGCGAGGGCACGCGCCTGCGCGCGGGCATCATCCTCGAGTCGGGCGAGCCGCGCGAGGTGCACCACTTCGCGACGCTGATCGGCTACGGGGCCGTGGCGATCAACCCGTACCTGATGCTCGAGACACTCGACGACATGGTCTACAACCAGCAGGCGATCAGGCGCGTGCAGGCCGACGGCAGCGAGGTCTTGGTGGGGGCCGTCGAGGCGGCTGAGAATGTCGTAAAAGCGCTCGGCAAAGCACTCCTGAAGACGATCTCGAAGATGGGCATCTCGACGATCCAGTCCTACTGCGGCGCGCAGATCTTCGAGGCGGTCGGACTGGACTCGAGCGTGATCGACAAGCACTTCACCGGCACCGCCTCGCGGATCGGCGGCGTCGGCATCGAGGTGCTCGCGGCCGAGGCGATGGAGCGCCACGCGCGCGCCTACCCGGTGCCGCAGGACGACCTGCTTCCGGTCGGCGGCGTCTACGCCTGGCGGCGCGACGGCGAGCACCACCAGTGGAACCCCGAGACGATCGCGCTCGTGCAGCATGCGGTGCGCGCGGCTAACGGCAACGTCGGCGCGGCGCTGCAGGGCGACGCCGCGGCGCTCGAGTCGGTGCGCGGCAGCGCGGCGTTCGAGAAGTACCGCGAGTACGCGCAGGCGATCAACGAGGATGCTTCGCGCAAGGCGACGCTCAGGGGACTTCTGAAAATCGGCCCGGCCGACTCCACGAGAGAGCCGCAGGCGATTCCGCTGGAGCAGGTCGAGTCCGCGAGCGAGATCGTCAAGCGCTTCTGCACCGGCGCGATGAGCCTCGGCTCGATCTCGCGCGAGTCGCACGAGACGCTGGCGATCGCGATGAACCGGCTCGGTGGGCGCTCGAACACCGGCGAGGGCGGGGAGGACCCCTCGCGCTTCACGCCCGACGCCAACGGCGACCGCCGTCGCTCGGCGATCAAGCAGGTGGCCTCGGGCCGCTTCGGCGTGACGATCCACTACCTCGTCAACGCCGACGAGCTGCAGATCAAGATGGCCCAAGGCGCCAAGCCCGGCGAGGGCGGCCAGCTTCCGGGCCACAAGGTCGACGACTACATCGGCTCGATCCGCCACACGACGCCGGGCGTGGGCCTGATCTCGCCGCCACCGCACCACGACATCTACTCGATCGAGGACCTGAAGCAGCTGATCTACGACCTGCGCTGCGCCAACCCGCGGGCGGAGGTGTCGGTCAAGCTCGTCTCCGAGGTCGGGGTCGGCACCGTCGCGGCGGGCGTCTCGAAGGCGAACGCCGACCGCGTGCTGATCGCGGGCCACGACGGCGGCACGGGCGCCTCACCGCTGTCGTCGATCCAGTCGGCGGGCATACCTTGGGAGATCGGTCTCGCCGAGACCCAGCAGACATTGCTGCTGAACAATCTGCGCTCGCGCATCAAGGTGCAGACCGACGGGCAGCTGAAGACGGGCCGCGACGTCGTGATCGCGGCGATGCTCGGCGCCGATGAGATGGGTTTCTCGACGGCGCCGCTGATCGCAACCGGCTGCATCATGATGCGCGCCTGTCACCTGAACACCTGCCCGGTGGGCATCGCCACGCAGGACCCGGAGCTGCGCAAGCGCTTCAAGGGCACGCCCGAGCACGTCGTCAACTTCTTCTTCTTCGTGGCCGAGGAAGTACGCGAGATCCTCGCCTCGCTGGGCCTGCGCTCGCTCGATGAAGCGATCGGGCGCGTGGATCTGCTGTCGGTGCGCGAGGCGATCGACCACTGGAAGGCCCGGGGCGTCGACCTGACCCACGTGCTCAAGCACGTAGAGCTGCCGGAGGGTGCGGCGCGCCACCGCGTCGAACCGCCGCCCGCGGTGCTCGAGGACGCGCTGGACTGGGAGCTCGTCGAGCGCGCGAAGCCGGCGCTGGGCGAGCAGTCCGAGTCGGTCCCGCGGATCGGCGAGGGTCGCGTGCACATCGAGCTGCCGATCCGCAACCGCAACCGCTGCGTGGGCGGCATCCTCTCCAGCCACATCGCCCGCGAGCGCGGCAACGACGGTCTGCCGGAGGGTTCGATCAGCGTCGACTTCGAGGGCTCCGCGGGACAGAGCTTCGGCGGCTGGCTCGCGCCGGGCGTGACGTTCACGCTGCGCGGAGACGCAAACGACTACGCGGGCAAGGGCCTCTCGGGCGGCACGCTGGCGGTGCGCCCGCGCGAGGGCATGGGCGAGCAGTTCGTGGCCGAGCAGAACGTGATCGTCGGCAACACCGTGCTTTACGGAGCCACGCGCGGCCGCGCGTTCTTCCGCGGCCTGGCGGGCGAGCGCTTCGCGGTGCGCAACTCGGGCGCGAGCGCGGTCGTCGAGGGCGTGGGCGACCACTGTTGCGAGTACATGACCGGCGGGCTCGTGGTCGTGCTCGGCCCCACCGGGCGTAACTTCGCGGCGGGCATGAGCGGCGGCGTCGCCTACGTACTCGACGAGTCGGGCCGGTTCGCCGAGCGCTGCAACATGGGCATGGTCGGCTTCGAAGCCCCTTCCGCGTCCGACGCGAGCGAGCTGCGCTCGCTGATCGAGGAGCACGGACGCCGCACGGGCTCGCCGGTCGCGGCACGCGTGCTGGACGGGTTCGACGATCTGTTGGCGAAGGGCGCGTTCGTGAAGGTGATGCCGCACGACTACAAGCGCGTGTTGGCCGAACGGGCTCAGGAGCAGCTGGCGGTGCCTGCCTGATGGGCAAGCTCGGCGGCTTCCTGCAGATCGAGCGCCACGGCATCCCCCAGCGGGACCCGGCCGAGCGCGCGCAGGACTACAAGGAGTTCCAGCTGACGCGGCCTGTCCCCGAGCTGCGCGACCAGGGCGCGCGCTGCATGGACTGCGGCGTGCCCTTCTGCCACAACGGTTGCCCGCTCGGCAACCTGATACCCGATTGGAACGATCTCGTCTACCGCGACCGCTGGCGCGAGGCGATCGCCCAGCTGCACGCGACGAACAACTTCCCCGAGTTCACCGGGCGGCTGTGTCCGGCGCCGTGCGAGGCCTCGTGCGTGCTGGAGATCCGCGAGGGCGACGCGGTCACGATCAAACAGATCGAGAACTCGATCGTCAATCGTGCTTGGGAGGAGGGCTGGGTCACGCCGATGCCCCCGCGCGTGGAAACCGGGCAGGCGGTCGCGGTCGTGGGCTCGGGACCCGCGGGCATGGCGGCGGCGCAGCAATTGCGCCGCTCAGGCCATCGCGTGACGCTGTTCGAGCGCGACGAGTCGATCGGCGGTCTCGTGCGCTTCGGCGTGCCCGACTTCAAGATCGAGAAGACGGTCGTGCAGCGCCGCGTGGAACAGCTCGCAGCCGAGGGCGTCGAGCTGCGCTGCGGCGTCGAGGTGGGCAGCGACGTGACCGTGCCGGAGCTGCGAGGCGAATTCGACGCGGTCGTGCTGGCGACGGGATCGCGCGTGCCCCGCGATCTGCCCGCGCCGGGCCGCGAGCTCGACGGCGTGCACTTCGCGATGGACTATCTCTATCAGCGCAACCGCTGGGTCGCGCGCGAGTTCGGCCCCGAGCCGCTCTCCGCGCAGCCCGAGATCGTCCGTGAGATAACGGCCAAGGATCGCGACGTGGTCGTGATCGGAGGCGGCGACACGGGCGCGGACTGCGTCGGCAACGCGCTGCGCGAGGGCGCGCGCTCGATCACCCAGCTCGAGCTGCTGCCCGAGCCGCCCGTCAAGCGCCCCGACGAGCGCACGCCGTGGCCTGAGTGGCCGTTGAAGTACCGGCTCAGCTACGCGATGGAGGAGGCCAGGGACGCGAAGGTCGGGGAGCAGGACTACTCGGTCGTGACCACGCGCTTCTCCGAGGACGCCGGCGGCAAGGTCGCCGCACTTCACATCGCGCAGGCGGAATCGGCGCCGCCGTTCGGCCCGCTCGAGGGAACCGAGCGCGAGCTGAAGGCGCAGCTCGTGCTGTTGGCGATGGGCTTCCTGCACCCGGAGCAAGGGTTGTTGGATCAACTCGGCGTCGAGAAGGACCCGCGCGGCAACGTCAAGACCGCGACTCCCTACACGAGCTCGGTCGAGGGCGTGTTCGCCGCGGGCGATGCCCGCCGCGGGCAGTCGCTGATCGTGTGGGCGATCAACGAGGGGCGCCAGTGCGCGCGGATGGTCGATCGCTACCTGGCGGGCAAGCAGAACGGCGCGGTCGACGGCTTCGCCCGGGGCACCCACGACGAGGGGCTGGCCGGGCACGGGGACGCCGACACGGGCCCCGAGGGGCCTCCGCAGCACGTGGGCCCCGGCATTCCGGCCGATGACTGAGCGCGCGAGCGCGGTCTTTCTCTAGGCTGGAGTCATGCGGGGGACGCTCGAGGACAAGCCTTTGAGCGCGGTCGGAGCGCCGCGCGAGAGCGGGCGGCCGCGCACCTGCATCGTGGGCGCGGGCTCGTCGGGCATCGCCGCGGCCAAGGCCCTGCACGAGCGCGGGATTCCCTTCGACTGCTTCGAGAAGTCCGACCGTGTCGGGGGCAACTGGGTGTTCGGCAACAAGAACGGGATGTCGGCGGCGTATCGCGATCTGTTCATCAACACCTCGCGCCAGCGGATGGCCTACTCGGACTACCCGATGCCGGAGACCTATCCCGACTTCCCCCACCACACGCACATCGCTCGCTACTTCGACGACTATGTCGAGCACTTCGGCTTTCGCGAGAAGATCACCTTCGAGACGGGCGTCGAGCACGCGCGGCGGCGCGACGACGGCATCTGGGAGCTGCGCCTGGAGGGCGGCGAGACGCGCGAGTACGACGCGCTGATCGTCGCCAACGGCCACCACTGGAAGCCGCGCTGGCCGGAACCGGCGTTCCCGGGATCGGACACGTTCGCGGGCGAGCAGTTGCACGCGCACTCCTACGTCGAGAACTCGATGTTCGCCGGCAAGCGCGTGGTGGTGCTCGGCATGGGCAACTCGGCGATGGATATCGCGGTCGAGTCCTCCTACGTCGCCGAGTGCACCTACCTGGCGGCACGCAGCGGCGTGTGGATCATCCCGAAGTACATCTTCGGCAAGCCGGTCGACCAGCTTCGCAATGACCCGCGCGTCCCTTTCAAGGTGCGCCAGCGGGTGATTCAGCAGCTCGTCCGCAGCTATGCCGGGCCGCCCGAGCGCTACGGCCTGCCCAAGCCCGACCACCGCTTCGGCGAGGCGCACCCGACGGTCTCGGGCAGGATCCTCGATCGCATCCAGCACGGCACGATCACGCCGAAGCCGAACATCGACTCGCTGCAGGGCGGGCAGGTGCGGTTCGTGGACGGCAGCGCGGTCGACGCCGAGGTGGTCGTCTACTGCACCGGCTACCAGATCTCGTTCCCGTTCTTCGACGAGGACTTCATCGCCGCGCCCGACAACCACATCGAGCTGTATCGGCGTGTGTTCGACCCCGCGATCCCGAACGTGTTCTTCGTCGGGCTGCTGCAGCCGCTCGGCGCGATCATGCCGATCGCCGAGGCTCAGGGCGCGTGGGTGGGGGACTATCTGGCGGGCGACTATCGACTGCCCTCCGAGACGCAGGTGCGCGCGGACATCGCGGCCGATCAGGCGAGCATGCGCAAGCGCTACGTCACCTCCAAGCGCCACACGATCCAGGTCGACTTCGACGACTACATGTACGCGCTGGAGAAGGAGCGCGCCGCAGGGATCGAGCGTGCGCGCGCAAACGGCTTCCAGCCCCCGGTCGAGTGCCTACTTTCTGCCGTCACGGCCGCTTCCTAGAGCGCTGCCCGATCTGCAGCAAGGCGCTGCCGGGCAACGCGCCGGAGCGTAGGCCCGGAGGCGGAAGCTCCAGCCGGCGGGCATCGGGCTCGGCGGGCGCGGCGTCGCGGCGGGGCGCGGCCCGCGGCTCTCGCGGCGGAGGTCTCCACGTCCGCCACCAGCAGCGCGCGGTCGAGGATGGCTACAGCTCGGAGCTGCTGCCCGGGCTGCGGGCCTCGGCCGACGCCGCGCGCCTGGCGCAGGAGCTGGCCTTTGCGAGCGGACGGCTGCTCGTGCTGTCGGGGTCCTCGCCCGGCTCGGCGGGCGAGGAGCGCCCGGTGCTGCCGGATCTCTACGCCGAAGCCCGCGCGCTCGCGGCGAGCGACCTCGAGCAGGCGAGCTGGATCTGCTTCCTGAGCGCCTACCTCTGCCCGCTCGAGGACGAAGGCGTGGATGCGTTCGCGGGCATCCGCCTGGCGCTCCAGAGCGATCGCGAGCAGCTCGAGGACCTCGAGGGCGTCGCGCTTGGTCCACGCAGCTCGCACGATCCCGCCCGCGGCGCAGCGACGCTGAGCGCCTACCGCGGCTGGTATCGCCAGGCGGGCTCGCAGGCGCTTGCCTTCGAAGGCGACTCCTCCTGGACGCCGCAGCGGCGCTTCGAGCGACTGTTCGAGCGCCTGGCGTTGCCGGGCCTGTCTCGCGCGGCGCGCTATGAGCTACTGGTACTGCTCGGAACGCTCGGGCTGTATCCGCTGCAGGCCGACTCGCTGCACCTCTCCGGAGCGCGCGCGACCGGTGCAGAGGACGCGACGATCCTGGCGGCGAAGCGCATCTTCGCGATCGGCGATCCATTGCTCTTGGAGCGGCGTGCGCGTGCATTGGCCGAGGCGAGCGACATCCCGCTCGCGGCGCTAGACCTGGCGCTTTCGAACTGGGATCGCGGCGAGCGCGCGACGCTTGGATTCCCGGCCTGGATAAGCGATGAACAGGCGCTCGTACGCACCCAAGACGCCCTCGGCCTCTGAGCGAAAGTGCCGTCCACACCGCCGCCTACAGTCCACGTGGTCAGCTGTTTCCCACCGTCGCGGGAGTCACGATGCCACTTTGCTTCATCGAGCCGCAGGACGCAATACGAGTGATCGCCGAGTCGGTCGGCCGTGAGGCGCGGCGCCAGCTCGTCGGTGAGGTCGTGCGTGCGTGGGTGGATGACATCCCCGAGCCGGAGCTGTCGGTCCACTACGCCAAGGCGATTGCCGACCTCGACGAGGACGATCTGCACCTGCTCGCGGCGTGGCACGCTTCGCTCGAGGTCGTCGGCCAGCCGATCCCGAACACCGACTTCCTCGTCGGCGTGTTCCCGAGCCTCGGCGACAACCGCCGCGAGGCGCTGAAGATCGCAGCCGGCTTCCGCGGCGAGGAAGCTTTCCAGGCGGGCGTCTCGGAGGAGCAGGCGCTCGACACGGTGCTGCCGCGGCTCTCGCGCGACCGCGCGATCGAGCTCGCGAACGAATGCATCCAGCTGTACATGTGGGACAGATTGGGCTGCGACAACTAGGAGCCCGTATGGCGGCGCGATACCGCGTCCTCAGTCGTTTGCGTGCGTAGCGCGCGGCATTCCCTCCGTCCTTGTCTCGCTTGCCCTACGAACCTCTAGGGCCTCGTCGAGGGTTCGTCTCTCGTTCAGCGCGTCGCTTTGGTGCTGGACCACTTGCTCTCGACGGCTAGACTCCGAGCATGTCCGAGGAGCCAGCCGCAGGGATTGCCCCAGCCGTCGACGGGTCCCCGATCGAGGGCGCAGCCGTGACGGCCGCCCCGCCGGCCGCATCCGGCGCATCGCCGACTGTCGACGACGTGATGGACGCGCTGTCGAACGTGATCGACCCCGAGCTGGGGTTGGACTTCGTGGAGCTGGGCCTGATCTATGGCGTCGAGGTCAGCGATGGCGACGTCAACGTGACGTTCACGCTGACCACTCCCGGCTGTCCGATCGGCCCGCAGGTCGACGAACAGATTCAGGAGTTCGTCGGTGAACTCGACGGCGTGAAGGCGGTGTCCTCGGAGATGGTGTTCGTACCGCCGTGGTCGCCCGAGAAGATGAGCGAGGACGCCAAGTTCGCGCTCGGCTACTGAGCCGCAGGAGACGCCTCGGGCGGGGCTAGACGAAGTCGTTGCCGGTCAACACGTAGAGGAACGGCACGAACGGGACGATCACGGCAATACCCCAGGCCAGCTTGCCGACGAAGCCGAGGTCGCGGCGTCCGAGCAGGTTGATCCAGATCAGCACGACCGCGAGCGGATGCAGGATGCACAGCAGCAGCTCGAGGACTTTCTTCATGTTGGCTCCCTACCCGTAGCGAGTCGCGCGGTAAACCGTTCAGGCCGGCGCGCCGACCGACTCGCGCGCGAGCGTTACGAGGGTGGCGAGTTCTTCGGCGATGTTGTCGCTGATCGCGTCGATGTCGGGCAGCGCGTCGAAGTCGCCTAGCAGGCCGAAGTTCATCTGGCCGTTGTAGGACATGATCCCGATCGCGAGCGCATGGTTTTCGGGCAAGAAGGCCACGGGATAGGCTTCGAGCATCTCGCGGCCCAGCACGTAGAGGGGGAACTGCGGACCGGGAACGTTGGTCACGAGCAGGTTGAACAGCCGCGTGGAGAAGTTCAACCTCGACGCCTGCGCGAGGATCGTCGGCGGGGCGAAGTTCTGCGCGCCCGCGATCACCTCGGCGCCGAGCGCCTGCTTCGACTCCTTCAGCCCGTCCATCGCGTGCGAGACGAAGCGCAGCCGCTGAACGGGGTCGGCGATGTAGACGGGCAAAGGGCCGCGCATCACGACGATGCGGTTTCCGCCCTGGCCGTGCTCGTCCTCGACGCGGACCGAGACCGGCACGAGCGCGCGCATCTCGACACCGGCGGTGCTTCGCCCGCGCGAGATCAAGAACGTCCGCAGGGCACCGGTCACGACGGCGAGCACCACGTCGTTGACGGTGCCGCCAAAGGCGTTCTTGACCGTCTTGAAGTCCTCGAGCTGGGAGCCGATCCCGAAGAAGCGGCGGTGTGGGCCGATCGGCACATTCAGAGGTGTCACCGGCGCGGGGTTCAGGCCGGCCCAGACGATCTCGCCGATGCCCTCGGCGGCCTCCCGCGCACGCGTCAGCGCGTGGTCGGGATGGGTGAGCGCGTCGATTGCCCCCTCCGCGAGCTCGACACCCGCCTTGACGGCGCCGCGAAGACCGGCCGCCAAGAGCTCGGCGGAGTTCGGTTCGCGGTGAGGCTGCCAAGGCTTGCCCGAGTGTTTGATCGGCGGGGCGTCGGGCGAGAGGTCGAACAGGACCGTCGCCAGGTCGACTCCCGCGATGCCGTCGATCAGCGAGTGGTGCGTCTTGGTGATCAGCGCGAAGCGATCGTCCTCGAGCCCCTCGATCAGCCACATCTCCCACAACGGCTTGGAGCGGTCGAGCTGCTGGGAGAAGATTCGCGCGGTCAGTCCGCAGAGCTGCTCCCAGCCGCCGGGCGTGGGCAGCGCGGTGTGGCGGATGTGGTACTCCAGATTGAAGCTGGGGTCGTCGACCCACACGGGCCGGCCGCTGTCGAGCGCGGTCGAGGCGAGCTTGTGCCGATAGCGCGGAACGAGGTGCAGCCGCCGACGGATCTGCTCCAGGAACTCGCTCATGCTCGGCGGTGGGCCTTCGACGATCGTCAACCCGCCGATGTGCATGTGCGAGTGTGCGCCCTCCTGATGCAGGAACGAGGCGTCTACCGGCGTGAGCCTGTCGAGGTGGCGCTGGGGCACGAATGCCTAGCGTACCTGGGTGAGCCCTACAATGGCAATCGTGCCGAACACGGTCGAAAAGCTGTTGCTCGCCGCGCCGCGCGGTTACTGCGCGGGCGTGGATCGAGCGGTGCAGACGGTCGAACGCGCGCTCGAGATCCACGGCGCTCCCGTGTACGTTCGCAAGGAGATCGTGCACAACAAGCACGTCGTTGAGACGCTGCGCGGGCGCGGAGCGATCTTCGTCGATGAGGAGACCGAGGTTCCCGAGGGCTCGGTCTGCGTGTTCTCGGCGCACGGCGTCGCGCCCAGCGTGCGCGAGGGCGCGAAGGCACGGAGCCTGAACACGATCGACGCGACCTGCCCGCTGGTGACGAAGGTGCACCGCGAGGCGGTGCGCTTCGCCGAGCAGGGCTACACGATCGTGCTGGTCGGCCACGACGGTCACGAGGAGGTCGAAGGGACGATGGGCGAGGCGCCCGAGCGAATCGTGCTCGTGCAGGACGAGCAGGACGTGGAGACACTCGAGATCGAGGATCCCGATCGCGTCGCCTACATCACGCAGACGACGTTGGCTGTCGATGAAACCACCGCAATCCTCGCGCGGCTGCGCGAGCGCTTCCCGAAGATCGTCGGTCCCCGCACAGATGACATTTGTTACGCCACGACGAATCGCCAGATGGCCGTCAAGCAGATGGCCGACAGCTGCGATCTGATGTTGGTGATCGGCTCGCGCAACTCCTCGAACTCGGTCCGCCTGGTCGAGGTGGCGCGCGACTTCGGCACCGAGGCTCACCTGATCGACCGCGCGGAGGAGGTCCGCGAGGAGTGGCTCGAGGGCGTGCGCGTGGTCGGCATCTCCTCGGGCGCGAGCGCGCCCGAGAACCTCGTGCAGGAGCTCGTGCAGCTGTTCCGTGACCGCGGTGTCACCGACATCTCGGAGTTCCACGTGATCCGCGAGGACGTGCGCTTCATGCTGCCTAAGACGATCCGCGAAGCCGCCACCGTCGGCGAGGCGAGCTGAGCGCCGCCCACCCCGGTTGTGGGCGGGAGTGCTGATGCGCACGCTCGTCGTCTCAGACCTGCATCTGGGCAGCACCTCGCGCGCCGACCTGCTGCGCCGCCCCGAGCTTCGTGCGCCGCTGCTGGAGCTGGCCTCGGAGGTCGACCGGGTGGTGCTGCTGGGCGATGTGCTCGAGCTGCGCCACGGCCCGCCGCGCGATGCGCTCGCGATCGCGCGTCCGTTCTTCGAGGAGCTGGGTGGCGTGCTGGCCGGGCGTGAGCTGGTGCTCGTCGCGGGAAACCACGACCACGCGACGATCGAGCCGTGGCTGGCGCTGCGCGCCGAGCTGCCCGAGACGGCCCCGCTGGGCCTCGAGCAGCTGCTGCAGCCGTCGGAGGCCTCGCCGATGGTCCAGCGGCTCGCGAACTGGGCCGCGCCTGCGCAGGTCAGCTTCGCCTACCCCGGGCTGTGGCTGCGCCCCGATGTCTACGCGACGCATGGGCACTACCTCGACTGCCACCTGACCGTGCCTACGATCGAGCGGCTGAGCGTCGGGCTGATGAGCCGGTTGATGCGCCGCCCCGCGTCGTCGTTTGGCAGCGTGGGCGACTACGAGGCGGTGACCGCGCCGATGTACGCCTGGCGGCACGCCGCGGCGCGCGATGCGCTGACAGGCGATGCCCTGAACGGCATGGGAACCGTGCACGCCTGGCGTGCGCTCAGCGGCAGCGACGAAATCGCCACCGGCGGCAACGGCGTTCGCCAAGGCGCCCGCCGGCGCCTGGCCTCGCTTGCGGCGAGCGCTCGCACCCGCGCGCTCGTGCACGGCTTTCCGCTCGCGGTCGCGGCGCTGAACCGCGCGGGCCTCGGGCCGCTGAATGCCGAGGTCTCCTCGGGTGAGCTGCGCGGCGCTGGACTGCGCGCGATGGGCGAGGTCGCCTCGCGCATCGGGCTCGGCGACGCTCACGTGGTCTTCGGCCATACCCACCGCGCGGGGCCGTTGCCGGGCGACGACCGCGGTGAGTGGACCCGCGCGCCGCAGGCGAGTTCCGGCGCGGGCTCGGGTGCGCGACTGGTGAACGTGGGTTGCTGGACATACGACTCGATCTTCCTTACCGCCAAGCCCGGCGAGAGTCCCTACTGGCCGGGCACGTGCGCGATCGTCGGGGACACGGGCGCGCCCGAGCTGCGGCGGTTGCTGCTGGACCGCACGCACGACGAGCTCAATCCGCGCGGGGTCGTGGCAGGGCGCTGAGCCAGGTCGTATGCGAAGATGCCTCCCGATGTTCGGGGGGCCGAAAATCCGAGCAGTGGCAGCGCTCGCGCTGGCTCTGACCGTGCTTGCCTGCACGTCCGCGGTGGCCGATCCCGGTGTCGTCACGGTCAGATCACCGCCTACGAATACCCGAGCCACTCGTTCGCGGAGTCAGGCTCGCTCCGTAAGGTCCCCGCCCGGCTTGCCGGGCCTGCCAACCTAGGCCAGACCCGGCGTGAAGCAGGTCGCGTGGCACTCTACGCCCGCGCCAAGTGCCAGCTCGATCACGCCGGTGGTGTGGCGCTCGTGCTCGATCAGCGGATAGGCCCCGGCTCGCTGCACCCGTAGCTCATGCCCGCCACGCTCACTGCCGCCGTTGATGCTCAGCTCGCCGCTGCCATCGAGCACGGCCCACACGCCCCCGGCCTCGTAGGGGCCGGAGTAGGCGCCCTGCTGCTGGGGTGTCGGCATCGCGAGCGCGGCGCCGGGCGCGTCCTCGGGGCGCAGCGGCTGTAGCGGCTCACGCTCGACTCCCAGCAGCTCCTGGATCGCGAGCTCAGTCTCCTGGTAGCCGCCCTCGCCGAGGTGGTAGTCGAACAGCCGCGCGTGAGCGTCGAACAGGTAGCGCGCGGGCCAGCCTTCGTTCTCGTACTCGCGCCACAGCTCGAGCTCCGAGTCGATCAGCACGGGGTACTCGATGCCCAGGCGGGGGACCGCCGCGCGCACGGCCTGCTCGTCGTGTGAGGGCTCGAAGCCGGGGCAGTGCACGCCGACGATGCGCAGCCCCTCCTCGGCGTAGCGCTCGTGCCATGCCTTCAGGTATGGCAGCGTGCGGATCGAGTTGGGGCGACAGAAGTCCCAGAACTCGACCAGCAACGGCTTGTCGCGCTGGATGATGCTGACCTGCGCCCCGGCAGGCGTGTTCACCCACGGCAGATTCCGCGGGAACAGCGGCGCGGCGATCGTGTCGACTGGTGCCCTCAACCGGGCGCCCTAGCCAATGCTGCCGACCATCTCCAGCTGAATCAGCCTGTTCAACTCGACCGCGTACTCCATCGGCAGCTCCTTCGTCACGGGCTCGATGAAGCCGTTGACGATCATCGCCGCGGCCTCGTCCTCGGTGAAGCCGCGCGAGCCCATGTAGAACAGCTGGTCGTCGGAGATGCGACCGACCGTCGCCTCGTGGGCGACCGTCACGTGTGGGTTCTGGATCTGGATGTCGGGCCAGGTGTCGGAGCGCGATTCGCCGTCCATCATCAACCCGTCGCATTGCACTCGGGACTTCGAGCCTGCCGAGTTGTTGCCCATCTTGACCAAGCCGCGGTAGCCCATGATGCCGCCGTCCTTGGAGATCGACTTCGCGAGGATGTTCGAGGTCGTGTTCGGGGCCAGGTGCACGACCTTGGCGCCCGTGTCCTTGTGCACGCCTTTGCCCGCGACGCCCACGTTCAGGTGGTCGGCCCGCGCGCCCTCGCCCATCAGGTAGGAGCCGGGGTAGAGCATCACGTACTTCGCGCCCATCGAGCCGCCGACCCACTCGACCGTGCCGTTCGCGTCGACGATCGCGCGCTTCGTGTTCAGGTTGTAGACGTCCTTCGACCAGTTCTGGACCGTCGTGTAGCGCGCCTTGGCGCCCTCGTGGACGAAGATCTCGACAACCGCCGAGTGCATCGAGTTCACGCTGTAGGTCTGCGCCGTGCAGCCCTCGATGTAGTTCACCTCCGAGCCCTCGTCCGCGACGATCAGCGTGTGCTCGAAGGTGCCCTCGCCTGCGCCCTCCATGCGGAAGTAGGACTGCAACGGCAGGTCGCACTTGACGCCCTTCGGGATGTAGCAGAAGGCCCCGCCCGACCAGACCGCGCCGTGCAGCGCAGAGAACTTGTTGTCCTGCGCGGGGACGCATTTCGTCATGAAGTATTTCTGCACCAGCTCGGGGTACTCGTTGATCGCGGTGTCCATCGAGCAGAACAGGATCCCCTGCTTGGCGTACTCCTCCTTCAGCCCCTCATAGACCGGCTCCTGGCGCCACACGCCGACGACGCCCGCGAGGTGCTCGCGCTCGGCCTGTGGGATGCCGAGGTCCTCGTAGGTCTGCTTCATGTCCTCGGGGACTTCATCCCAGCTGTTGAAGCGACCCGCGGTCGGAGGCGAGTAGAGCACGAGATCGTCGAGCTCCAGTCCGCTCAGGTCAGGACCCCAGTTCGGCATCGGCTTGCGTTCGAAGATCTCCAGCGACTTCAGCCTTTTCTCGGCCATCCAGTCGGGCTCGCCCTTGATCTTCGAGAGCTCGCTGACGACCTCGCGCGAGATGCCCTGACGGGCGTGCAACTGGCCCTGCTCGTCCTCGACGATCGGGCTGGGCTTCGTGATCTTCGTGCGGTCAAGCGTTGCCATAAGGCTCCTTACCGGGGGCTTTCGAATCCTGTGCGCACGGCCGCGGGAGGCTGCCTGAGAATCCTGTGCGCCGAAGTAGGAATTGTATCGCGGGGGTCGGTGTCTCTCCCGGTCGTGCTTGTTCGGAGGCCGCTCGAGGACGCCGGTTCCGCATATCTACTCGGGCCAGGCGCTGTCGCCGGTCACGGCGCCGCGCACGACCTTCAGGTTCAGCAGCGCGCACTTGCGCCGGGTCGCCGAGACCGGGATCCCGAGCAGCTCGATCATCCAGTCGGCGTTCAGCTCGCCGACCTCGGCCAGCTCCATGCCCTTCAGCTCCTCGGAGGCGATCGAGGCCGACGCCTGGGAGATCGCGCAGCCGTGGCCGTGGAAGCGCAGGTCCTCGATGCGGCCGTCCTTCACGCGGATGTGCACGCCCAGCTCATCGCCGCACAGCGGGTTGTGCTCGAGCCCGTCCAGGTCGTGGGGGTCCAGCTCGCCGAAGTTGTGCGGGTGCTTGTAGTGGTCGAGGATGTAGTCGCGGTAGAGGTCGTCCATGGGCGTGCCTTCCGATGATCAGAGTCCGAATATCTCGCGCCCGGCCTGCAGCGCCTGAACGAGCGCGTCGATGTCGCCCGCCTCGTTGTAGACGCCGACCGACGCGCGCGCTGTCGCGCCCACGCCGAGGCAGCGCATCAGCGGCTGCGCGCAGTGATGGCCCGCGCGGATGCAGACCCCGCCGCGGTCGGCGAGCTCGGCGACGTCGTGGGGGTGGATGCCCTCCAGCGTGAAGGAGGCCAGGCCGCCTCGTCGCTCGGCCTCCGGCGGGCCGACCACGCGCAGCCCCGGCACCTCCGCGAGTCGCTCGAGCATGTAGGCCGTCAGCGAGTGCTCGTGCTCGCGCACACGCTCCATGCCCAGCGCCGAGAGGTAGTCCACCGCCGCTCCCAAGCCCACGGCCTCGGCAATCGGCGGCGTGCCCGCCTCGAACTTGTAGGGCAGCTCGTTCCAGCTCACGGACTGGAAGTCCACCGAGGCGATCATGTCGCCGCCCGTGAGGAAGGGTTCCATCCGCTCCAAGAGCTCCTCGCGCCCGTGCAGCACGCCGATGCCCGTGGGGCCGAGCGCCTTGTGCCCGGTCCAGGCGTAGAAGTCCGCGCCGATCGCGCCGAGGTCTACCGGGAGCTGCGGCACCGCCTGCGCGCCGTCGATCACCGACACCGCGCCCGCTGACCGCACGCGTGCGGTCATCTCGGCGACCGGGTTGATCGTCCCGAGCACGTTCGAGACGTGCGCGAAGGCGACCAGCTTCACGTCGCCGCGCGCGAGCTCGGCGTCCAGCGCGTCCAGCGAGAGCTCGCCCCGCTCGTCTACCTCCAGGTAGCGCAGCTCGGCGCCGCGCTCGCGGCAGAGCACCTGCCAGGGCACGAGGTTCGCGTGATGCTCCATCTGGGTGATCAGCACCGCGTCGCCCGGGCCGACGTTCGCGCGACCCCAGGAGTAGGCGATCAGGTTGATCGCCTCGGTCACGTTCTTCGTGAAGATCGTCGTACGCGCCTCGCCCCCGACGAAGCCCGCCACCCGCTGTCGCGCCTCGTCATAGGCGGCGTCGGCCTCCTGCGCGAGCGCGTAGACGCCGCGGTGCACGTTCGCGTTGTGGGCGCGCAGGTGCTCGGCCTGCGCGTCGATCACCGACCGTGGCTTCTGCGAGGTCGCGCCCGAGTCCAGGTAGATCAGCTCGCGACCGCCGGGGCGGCGCTCGAAGATCGGGAAGTCGGCCTTTACGCCAAGCGAGGACTCAACGGCTGGTGGCATACGCCTCGATGTCCTCGCGCGCCGCCGCGAGCTTGTCGGCGACCTTTGCGCGCACGAGCTCCTGCAGCGGCTCGTCCTGCAGCTCGGAGATCAGCGGCTCGAAGAAGCCCTCCACGATCACGCGCACCGCCGCGGGGCGATCCAGGCCGCGCGTCTGCATGTAGAAGATCACGGCCTCGTCCAGCTCTCCGACCGTGCCGCCGTGCGAGGCCGACACGTCATCGGAGGAGACCAGCACCGAGGGGATCGCGTCCACGCGGGCCTTCGGCGAGAGCATCATCGAGTGGATCTGCAGGTAGGTGTGGGTCTGCTGTGCGCCGGGGTCGATCTGGATCAGACCCTCGAAGCTCGCCCGGCTCTCGCCGGTCGCCGCCCCGCGCCAGTGCACGTCCCCGCCCGAGGGCCCGGTCTCGTGCAGGTCCACCGCGAACACGTCCAGGTGCTCGTGCTCCTCGGTGAAGAACAGGCCGCGGAAGGCCATGTCGCCGCCCGCCTCCGAGACCGCCAGCTCCAGGTGCTGGCGCACCAGATGCCCGCCCACGAGCGCGGGCAGCCAGTGGCAGTAGGCGTCGCGGCCGATGCCTACGAAGCGCGTCGAGACGTCGTAGACCTCTCCCGAGCCCCAGTCCTGCACCTGCGCCAGTCGGCAGCGTGCGCCGTCCTGCAGGTAGAGCTCGAAGGCCCCCGCGTGCAGCGCCTGGCCCTCGAAGTCCTCGGCGAGGTCGTACTCGTGCACGCGGAACTGGCTCGTCGGTCCGCCCAGCACGAGCGTGCGGCCGTACTGCGCTACGCCGGGCTGCTCGATCGCGTAGACGATCTCGAACGGGTCCTCGACCACGACGCCCTGCGGCACATGCAGGAAGGCTCCGCCGCTCCAGAAGGCCGCGTTCGCGGCCTCGAGCTTGTGGCGGTCGATCGGCAGGCGCTTGGAGTACCAGGGTGCGACCAGCTCGGCGTGATCGCGGAAGGCATCCTGCAACGAGCAGAGGATCACGCCCTTGGCCTGCAGCTCGGGGTCGAGCTCGAGGTGCACGACGGTGCCCGCGCTCTGCACGATGCGTCCGGCGCGCGGGCGGTCGGGAAGCGTGCGCGCGACGATGTCGGGAACTGCGCTCGCCGATGGCTCGTCGCTCGAAGGCGCGTCCAGCGCGTCGAGGTCGAGGCTCTCCAGGCTCGTGGTCCAGAAGCCCGAGCGCCGCCAGACCGGCAGCTCCAAGCGGTCGTAGGCCTCACGGGCGCTCTCGCGCAGCTGCTCGAGCGTGCGCCCGTCGCCCGCGCCGGTCCCGGCCAATGCGTAGTAGAGCGTCGCCTCGCGGTGGCGCCCCGCCTTCATCTGCGCGGGCGCCTCGCCCGGCGTGCCGACCCCTGCCGGGGTCGCGCCGTTGCTGCTCGTGGTCGGTGTGCCTGCCGCCTCGGCCTCAGACACCGCTGTCACCGGCTGCGACAGCGTCGACCTCGCCGCCGCCGAACTCGCGGCGGATTTCGTCATAGCCTTCGCGCTCCAGGCGCTCCACCAGCTCGACGCCGCCCTCCAGCACGATCCGCCCGTCCATCAGGATGTGCACGAACTCGGGCTTGACGTAGTGCAGGATGCGCTGGTAGTGCGTGATGATCAGCGCGCCCAGGCCCTGCTCGTCGTGCAGCCGCTGCACGCCCTCGGCGACCGTGCGCAACGCGTCGATATCAAGGCCCGAGTCGGTCTCGTCGAGGATCGCCACGTCCGGTTGCAGCATCGCCATCTGCAAGATCTCCGCGCGCTTCTTCTCGCCGCCGGAGAAGCCGTCGTTGAGGTGGCGCGAAGTGAACGTGCGGTCGACGTCGAGCAGGTCGATCGCGTGCTGCAGCTCGCCGCGGAACTCCTTCACCTGGATCGGCTCCTCGCGCTTGGCGTTGATCGCCATGCGCAGGAAGTTTGCGACCGACACGCCCGGGATCGAGACCGGGTACTGGAACGCCAGGAACAGCCCCGCCTTGGCGCGCTCGTGCGGCTCGGCCTCGGTGATGTCCTCGCCCTTGAAGGTGATCGTGCCCTCGGTGATCTCATAAGAGGGGTGGCCGAGCAGCGTGCTTGCCAGCGTCGACTTGCCCGAGCCGTTCGGACCCATCAGTGCGTGGATCTCTCCGCGCGAGATGTCGAGGTCCACGCCTCTGAGGATCTCGCGCTCCTCGATGCGCACGTGCAGGTCTCTGATCTCTAGGTCGGCCATGTTCTCGGTTCAAGCTCCAGTCGTAAGGGTTTGGGGTTGGGGGTCGAGCGCCGGCAGTACAGGTCCCGTCGACAGCGTGGGCGCCGCGGGCAGCGACGGCCCGAGCACGAGGTCGGCCAGCGTCATCTCCTGCAGCGTGTGCACGATCGAGAAGCGCACACGCGTCCACAGCAGCTTGGTTGGGCAGACATGCCCTGGGTCGGTCTCGCGCGAGCAGACGATCGAGCCATCCGAGCCCTCGCTGATGCACTCGATCGGGGCGATCGAGCCCTCGAGGGCTTCGACTACCTCGGCCATCGTTATCTCGGTAGGCGAGCGAGCGAGCAGATAGCCGCCGCGTGAGCCGCGGCGGGAGTCGACAAGCCCGGCCTTGCGCAGACGCGCGACCAGATGCTCCAGGTAGGCCAACGGCAGGCCGTCGTGCTCGGCGATCTCCGCCAGCGGGATCGGTTCCTCACCGGCTCGTCGAGCCAGCTCGACCATCACGCGCACGCCGTACTCGGCCTTGGTTGAGAACATCATCGTCAAATACCTACCTGGGCGCTAGGGTATCAATCGCGCCCGCGTCTCCGGGCTTTTTTTCGGCCGCTCTCGCCGCACTCGAAGCGACGGTTCGTCGGCTACCCGAGCAGCTTGCGCACGTCGTGTGAGAGCGCTTCGGGCGTGAGTTGTTCGAGCTGGTAGATGACCCGCTCCTGGCCGCTGCGGTCGATCAGGAAGACCGAGGCCGAGCGCGCGAACGCGGCCCGTCCGGCGCTTGCGGGCAGGACGCGGAAGGCGTGCCAGATCGGGCGCAGCTGCGCGCGCGAGCCGGTCAGGTAGCGCACACGGCCACTCAGCGAGACCTGCGCCAGGAAGCGCTTGACGCGCGCTGGCGTGTCGCCCTGCGGGTCGGCGCTGATCACGAGCACCGGCACGGGGCCGGGCAGTTCGTCGAGCGCCCCGCGAATCTGCTGTGCGATCACCACGCAGGCCGAGCCGCAGCCCGAGTAGAGAACCGCGACGATCACGACCTGTCCGTGGTAGTCGCCGAGCGACACACGCGCCCCGGCCTGGTCGCGCAGCGTGAACTTGGGAGGGGAAACCCCGGCGGGGAGCGCGGCCCCGTCGAAGCCCGATGCGCCCGGGGTCGAAGCCGAGGTCGAGGAAGCCGAGGACGAGTCGTTCGGACCGCTCGAAGAGCCCGAGGAGCAGCCCGCGATCGCCAGCGCGGCCACCAGCAGCAGGGATACGTGCGCACGACGTCGCAGAAGGGCAAGGGAGTGCACCGGCATCGCGGCTCAGCGTACGGGAAGCCGTGGTGTGGCCCTCGAGCTCAAATGCACGAAGTTCGATTAGCGAAACACCAGACTCGACGAGGTGTTGAAAGCGTCCTAATGACAGAACACATAGACAACTCCAGGCAGCACAAGCAGACCCGCGTCGCTCCTCTTGGCGGCGCGCGAGGTTCGCGACTTCTTGCGAGCGACTCCGGCACGCGTGCCCGGCGAATCGGGGGATTCGCGGCGAGCAGGGTGGCTGCGGTGACATTGCTGGTCGGCCTCGCCATCACGATCGCCGGGGGTGTTGCCTCGGCTGCCACCCCGGCACCGGCAAACGACGCCCGCGGCGATGCCCAGGTCATTCACAGCCTGCCCGCAACGATCGCGGGCACGACGGTTGGAGCGACGAGCGAAGCGGGCGAGCCGCCGGCATCGTGCTCGGGCGGGACGAGCGCTTCGGTCTGGTACAGCATCCGCTCCGCGAGCGCCCAGCGCGTCGCGGTCGATCTCGCGGCGGCGGGCGCCCTGGAAGCGACGCTCGACGTCTACCACGTCGTCCGCTCGCAGTTGAACTCCGTGGAATGCGACCGCACCGACGTCAAGGGCAAGGCGTCGCTCTCATTCAATGCATCCAAGAACGGCCTCTACCTGATCGGCGTGGCTGCGCTTGCGAGCTCCCAGCTCGCGCCCTTCACGCTCGAGGTGTTCCTGCCGACCCCGGCCGTGCGCCCGCCGGGCGCGCCGCTGCCGAGCGGCGGCATCGGTGGTCAGGTCGACCCGATCCAGAACGTCAACGCCGCTTACTCGATGACCCTGCACGCGGGCGTCAGCTACCTGTTGAACCTCGCGAACGGGCGTGGCGGCGGCTGCGTCGACGGGCGGCTGTTTGCGCCCGGGACGCGTTCCTTCGAAGAAGGCTCGCCGGTGCTGCATGTGAACTGCGGCGGCTATCGGCTGTTCACGCCGGGGCCGGGCCAGGGAGGGCGCTACAGCTTCGAGGTCACGCCCAGCGGGCGCGGCGTGCATCGCTTCCGCCTGCAGGTCGCGCGCGCCAACTCCTCGGAGACGGCGCCGGGCCTGTCGCTTGGCAACTACACCCACGGCCACGGCTATCTGAATGGGAACGGCGTGCACGTGCTGCGTCTCTATCGCATGGACGTCACCAGCCATTCGAACCTCACGCTCAAGCTGAAGGCGCCGTCCTCGGCGGACTTCAACCTGCAGTTGCGCAGCCAGAACGGACACGTGATCGAATGCGCCTGCGGCGACAGCGGTTCGCAGAGGCTGGCCCACCAGCTCAAGCCGGGCCGCTACTACGCGGTGGTGTCGGTGCACGACAACACCTCGGGAGCCTTCACGCTGGTGCGCGAGTCGCGCACGATCACCAGCACGAGCCTCTCCTTCGGCGCCGACAAGGTCACGGCGGGGCAGTCGCTGTCGATCGATGTCAGGGTCTCGCCCGCGGCCTCGGGGCCGGTGACGGTGGACATCGAACGCTTCGACCCCGTGTTCGGCTGGCAGTTCTACCGCCAGTCCTCGGCGGTGGCGCGGGGCGGCTCGGCGAGTGTTCGGTTCGTCGCCCCCGCGGTCGGTCGCTGGCGCGCGAAGGCCAACTATGGCGGCTCGCGCACGTTCAGCCCGAGCGCGGTCGGCTTCTCCTACCTGCTGGTTTCCTGAGCCTCGCTCCCGAGTATCCACGGCCGTCGCCGACACCCTCACGAAGCTCCTGCGAGGGTGTCGGCGGTGGGCGGCCGCACCTCCGGCCTGGCGCTCGAAGCGACTTCTGAGGCAGCCCCACGGACGCTATACTTTGTGAAGTCAATAAAACCCGACCGTGGTTTAGGAGTTTCACGATGCCGTCTGGAGCCGAGCTTCTCCGCCAAGTCAAGAGCCAGATCGAGGAGGTCGACCCCTCCGAGGTCAACGAGTTGATTCACGAGGGCGCCACGGTCATCGACGTGCGCGAGACCGACGAGTACGCCGCCGGGCATCTTCCCGGCGCCAAGCACGTGCCGCGCAGCTACCTCGAGACTCGTATCGAGGGCGTGGTGCCGGACCGCTCGACGCCTGTGATCCTCTACTGCGCATCGGGCAATCGCTCCGCCTATGGCGCCCGCACGTTGACCGACGAGTTGGGTTACGAGCACGTGCGCTCGATGACCGGCGGGATCACGCTCTGGAAGGACCGCGGCTATGAGGTCCAGGTGCCGCGTGCGCTGACGCCCGAGCAGCGTGAGCGCTACTCGCGCCACATGCTCGTGCCCGAGATCGGCGCCGAGGGTCAGCAGAAGCTGCTCGACGCGAAGGTGCTGCTGCTCGGCGCGGGCGGGCTCGGATCGCCCACGGCGCTCTATCTCGCGGCGGCTGGCGTCGGCCAACTCGGCATCGTCGACGACGACGTAGTCGATCTATCGAATCTTCAAAGGCAGGTGATCCACAGCACCGAGAAGATCGGCACGCCGAAGGTCGACTCGGCCGAGCAGGCGATCCACGCGCTGAATCCCGATGTCAAGGTCGTGAAGTACCCGGTCAGGATCGACGCCTCGAACATCGTCGAGATCATCAAGGACTACGACGTGATCGTGGACGGCGTCGATAACTTCCCAACGCGCTATCTACTCAACGACGCGACGGTGCGTCTGAAGATCCCGGTCGTGTCGGCATCGATCCTCGGCTTCGACGGCCAGCTCTCGGTGTTCAAGCCCTATGAGGGTCCGTGCTACCGCTGCCTGTTCCGCGAGCCGCCCCCCGCGGAGCTGGCCCCCTCCTGCGGCGCCAACGGCGTGCTCGGCGTGCTGCCGGGGACGATGGGCCTGCTGCAGGCGACCGAGGTCGTGAAGCTGATCGTCGGCATCGGCGACCCGGCGATCGGGCGGCTGCTGCTCTACGATGCGCTGGGCGCGACCTTGACCGAGGTCAAGGTCCACCGCGACCCGGAGTGCCCGATCTGCTCGCGCGACCCCGAGGAGATCCGCGACGAGGAGCTGGGCGTCTTCCCCGATTACGAGGCGTTCTGCGCCGCGGCCGGCTAGTCGGTAGGCTCGCGCGCACATGGCGACGATCAAGATCCCACCCGTACTGCGGGCCTCGGTCGGCGGCGAGAAGCAGGTCAGCGCCTCCGGCGAGAACGTCGGTGACGTGCTGAAGGATCTCGCGGCGAACCATCCCGCCACGCAGGATCAGCTGTTCTCGGCCGACGGCGAGCTCAACCGCTACGTGAACGTCTACCTCAACGACGAGGACGTGCGCGTGCTGGACGGGCTGCAGACCAGCGTCGGCGAGGGCGACACGCTCGTGATCCTGCCGGCCATGGCCGGCGGGCGCTGAGCGGCCGACCTCGTCTCAGGCGGACCGCGACGCGAGAACGACGAGGGCCGCGCACTCGGCGCGGCCCCCTTTGCAGCTCGCCTTGAACCCCGCCCGCCAGGCTGACAGGTGTTCGGTTGGGGCCTACAGGTGTTTGGAGCGAATCAGCCGGCCCTTGCCCGCTTCGGTGCTGAGGCGTATTTCGTAGGGCTCTTCGAGCAGCGGCGCGCCGTGCAGTTCGGTGATCGGTTCCTCGCGTTCACCCGGCACTTTCTTCTGTTCGGCGTTCATCAAGACGCTTTCGCTCACCACTTCTTCGGTCGGCAGCGTCGTGGCGGTGCCAGTCAGTTCCGAGCCGGGTTCACCATTAGTGGCGGTGACGATCACCTTCAGCGTGTGGCCCACGTCGGCCGCGGTCGGCACGTACAGGTTTTCGGCTTTTTCGGTTTCGCCCGCTTCGGCTTCTTCTTTTTCTTTGGCCGTGATGTTGACGCAGGTTTCTTCTTCGCTGACTTCTTCGACCGAGCAGCGCTGCCACTGATACCTGAAGCTCAGCGGCCGTTCGCCGTTCCAGCGCCCTTTGCTGGCTTTTAGCCTGGTCCCTTCTTCGGCCACGCCCGTGATTTCGGGCGCTTCGACGTTGAACGGTTCCCCTTCTTCTTCGATTGTGAGTTCTGAGCCTTCGGCGGGGTCGGGCTGAATCACACGTCGGGTGACGTGGTAGATCAGCCGTTCCGCTTCGAAGTTCCAGCGCAGGTCCAAGGAACCGACACCGACGCTGAGGGCGATCAGCGGCGGTGGCACCGTGTCGCTGGGCTCGAGCACCGCAATCGAGAAGTACTGACCCGTTGCGATCTGCTTCACCGGGCCAGGCATGGTGATCTTCGTCGGGGTCGGGTTGTTGGTCGTGCCCCCGTCGCCCAGCTTGCTGTACTTGTCCTGGCCCCAGGTGTAGACCTCGCCGGCTTCGTCGCGCAGCACGTTGAACTGCCCGCCGACCGACATTTCGAGGATCGGAGATTTTTCGGGGCCGAGACCGCCGGGCGGGATGATCTGCGTCGCCGCCTTCACACAGGGGTGTTTCGGTTCTTCGTGTTTTTCTTCGTTTTCTTTTTCGTGCAGTTCATTTTTTTTGCCCGGGCCGCATTCCTGGTTGTGGATGTTGCCGAGCGCGTCTTCTTCGCTTTGTCCCCAGCCGACGACTTCGCCGTTTTCGCGTAGCGCCAGTGCGTGTCCGCCGCCGCTGTCGATGCTGACGACACCGCTCAGTCCTTCTCCGCCGATCGCCATCACGACTTCGGTCGGCGGGATGTCTTTGGTGGCCGAGGTTTCGCTTTTGACGCCGATGCCGAGTTGCCCCTTGCTGTTGGCGCCCCAGGCCATCACGTGCCCGTTTGCCAGGCGCGCATAGGCCGCGCTGTCGCTGCCCGCGATCGCCACCACTTCTTTCAGCGGTTCGCCGTTGGCCTTACGCACCAATCGTGGAATCTTGCTGCAGCGTTCGTGGCCCAGTTCGGAGTGGCAGATTTCAGGTTCTTCGCCGACTTCCGGTTCGCCGATGCCGAGTTGGCCCTTGGTGTCCTGGCCCCAGGCCATCACCTCGCCGTTTTCGAGGATCGCGAAGTTCGAGCCCGCCATCGCCTGCACCGCGACGACCGGGGGCAGACCCTGTTCGGCGAGCGCTTCCGGCGTCAGCGAGCTGACGGTCTTCGGCAGGTCGGTCACTTCTTTCGTTTCGAAATAGAAGCCGCCCGTGCCATTGCCCATCTGCCCGTAGGCGTTTCCGCCCCAGGCCTTGACCGAGCCGTCGTTCATCAGCGCCATCGTGTGCGTGTTCGCAGCGGAGACGCTGTTGAAGCCTTTGAACGGGACCAGTTCTTCTTCGGCGTTTTCTTCCATCACGGTCACGTGGCTGGTTTCTTTGAGCAGGCTCTGCACCTCGTTGCCGTCGCCGAGCTGCCCGTGGCCGTCGGTGCCCCATGAGGCCAGGGTGCCGTCTTCCAGGATCGCGTAGCCGCTGGTGCCGCCAAGGGCGACCGAGCGGATGCCTTCGAGCCCTTCGACCGGGACCGGGTTTTCCTCATAGAGGGTTTTCTCACGGGTGCCCAGCTCGTTCCAGTAGTTTTCGCCCCAGCCGATCGCGGAGGATCCGAGCGAAGCGGCGACCGTGCCGGTGCGCGAGCTCCTGAGGGTCGTTTCTCCCACGCCGTTCGTGGCGGTGACCGAGAAGCGCATCGTCTTGCCGACATCGGCCGAGGTCAGCGTGTAGGAGCCGGCGGTCGAGACCGTGCTGCAGCTTTCGCCTTCACAACGTTCCCAGGCATGGGCGTAGCTGATCGCGGAGGTGCCTGCCCAGAAGCCGTTGCTCGCCGCCAGTTCGTGGTGTTGGCGCGCTTCGCCGACCCACGCGGGGACCTTGACGTTCACGGGGGCCCCCGTCGTGACCGTTGCGGTCTGCGCGCTGTGCGCACTCGTCGAGCCCGTGACGGTTTCGTCGGTGACCGTCGCGCGCATCGTGCCGCCGACGTCTGCGCTCGTCAGGCGGTAGCTCGATTTGTTCGCGCCCGAGATGCCTGCGCAGGATGGGCTGCAGCGTTCCCATTTGTAGGCGAGGTGAAGTGTGGGCGAGCCGCTCCAACTGCCGTTTGTCATCGTCAGCAGCTGACCCTCTTTGGCGGAGCCGGAGATCGTGGGCACCGCGGTGTTTTCCGGCGGAATCGTGACCTCGAAGTGCGTTTTGATCCGTTCCGGTGAGAGCGCTTTGTCGTAGAAGGCGACGTTGCTGAGCTTGCCTCTGTAGAGGTTGCCGCCAAGGAACGGCGGGCGGCCGAGCGTGTCTTCGCTCAGGCCTTCGCTACCGAGCGAGGCCGGCGAGACCGTCGCGCCTTCGACGGTCGCGACGATTTCGTCGTTGACGTAGAGCCTCAGCGTCCCGGTGCTGGTCTCGCTGACGGCGACGTACTCCCAGTGGTTGGGCGTCAGGCGCGCCGAGGTGTGGACTGAGACCGGCGAGCCCGAGGACGGGTGTATTTCGAATGAGAGCGGATGCCCCGTGCTCGATGCCTGCGGGGTCAGCAGCATGTAGTTCGAGAGGCTCGAGCCGAACGAGAACACCGGTTCGTTCTGAAGCGACCCGGCGCCCCAGTTGACCCAGGCCTCTGCCGTGAATTCACTGTCACCGACCAGCGGGTCGCTCGGCAGCGAGGCGTAGTCGGGGCTTTCGAACTTGCCGGATTTCGAACCCGCGAAGGGCCCCGAGTTGTTGCTCAGGTCGATGCCGTGGTTGGTCGCCGAGAAGCTGCCCGCCGAGTCTTTGATTTCGCTCGAGCCTTCGGCGTCGTTGAAGCGGAACTGCGCCACCGGGGAATCCGCCGCGACCGTCGTCTCGTAACCTTCGTATGGCTGGGTGGCGTGTGCCGCAGCGCTGCAGAGCAGCGCTGCCAAGCCCACGAGCAACACGACGATCGCTCTCCGCGCGACGTCTTTTCCCAAACGATCTCCCCACAGCCTAAACCCAGCCTGCCGCGTCATCTTCGCCCCCCGTCGCCGTGTTCTCGCGTTTGCGCGTCCCATGCCGAACGTAAACGCGGTGGCCCGCTGCTGTCAATCATTTCGCGAGCGCGAAACGATTGAGAGACATCGATTTGCCCTAACAGCGCATTTTTTCGAGCGTGTTCCGTCGCCCGGGACGGAGGCCTCGCGCGGGACGGAGACCGCAAGGGGGAGGGGGGCCTCTCAGGGCCAGTCGCCGCCCGCGGCCAGGAAGTCTGCGCCGTGCGCGTAGGCGGTGTTCACCGGCACGCCCTCGCGGCACAGGGGGCACTCGTTGCGAGGCCAGGAGTCGAGCTCGATGTCGGCGAGCGAGAGGAGCCGCGTGACCTCGATCTGCTCCGGCGCGAGCGCGCCGCGATTGCAGACCGTCGCCGCGGTCGTGACCTCCCCCGCGCAGGCGCGCACTGCCTCGATCGTGCCACGGATCGAGAAGCCGGTGTTGACGACGTCGTCGACGACCAGCACCTTGCGCCCCGCGACCAAGCGGTCGTAGCCGCGCCTGATCACGAACGGTCGCTTGCCGTCGGGGTGGTGCTCGGCCTCGGGGATCTCGCCGTGCTCGCCGAACACCGCCAGCGCGCCGAGGTGGTGCGCCACCCATTGGGCCAGGATCAGCCCGCCGGTCGCGGGTCCGCAGACGACCTCGATGCCGGCGTCGGCGACGCGCTCGGCGATCAGCGCGCCCAGGGCCGAGGTGCGCTCGGTGTGCGGGTAGACCGCGTCCTTGTCGATCCACCCCGAGCCGTGCTGGCCGGAGATGTAGACGAAGTGGTCGTGCTCGATCAGCGCGCCCGATTCGCGCAGGATCGCCCCAGCGTCGGGCTGCGCCTGCGGCACGCTAGGCGGCGGTCTGCGTGATGCCGGCGTCCGCGGGCACGGAGGCGCTCGTGTCGAGCAGTCCCGCGGCGGGCACCTTGCTGATCGCGTGCTCGGCCAGCGCGGTGATCGTAAGCGAGGGGTTCACGCCGACGTTCGCGGGGACCGCGGAGCCGTCGCAGACGAGCAGGTTCTCGTAGCCGAAGACGCGCTGATGGGAATCGACGACGCCGCCGGAGGAGTGGGCGGCGATCACGGCGCCGCCGAGGATGTGGGCGGTCGAAGGGATGTTGAAGAGCGCCTCGGTGACCGAGCTCTGCGCGATCCCACCGGTGCGTTTGGCGAACCATTCCGCGGCCTGGTTCGCGATCGGGATGAACGTGGGATTCGGGCGCTCGGGGTCCTGTTCGGTTTGCAGCCAGAACGAGCCGAACGGGCCTTTGCGCGGGCGCAGCGCGATTGCGTTGTCGAGCGTCTGCATCACGAGCAGGATGATCGTGCGCCGCGACCAGTGCTTGGCGAACAGCACCTTCGCGAGCCTTACCGGATGGCGCACGAGCTGCCCGAGCAGCTTCAGCGGGCGCGTCACGCGCGTGCCGTCGCCGGTCAAAAGTGTGTAGAGCAGGCGCATCGAGTCCCCGTCGTCGCCATAGGTCACAGTCTCGATGTGCGTGTTCGGGTCGGGGTAGATCGAGGAGGTGATCGCGACGCGGCGGATCAGGTTCTCGGGGTAGTCCTCGGGCACGGTGACCGTGAGGATCGACTCGGAGTTCGTGCGCACCAGCTCCCCGAGCCGTGAGGAGATGCGCGGCAGCCCCCCTTCCAGGCGGCATTTCTGAAGCAGCCGGTTGGTGCCGAGTGGGCCGGCCGAGACGACGACGCCACGCGCACGCTGCACGCGCCGTTCGGTGCGCAGCCAGGCGCCGGAGCGGACCGATTCGACCTCGTAGCCCTCGCTGCCGTCGGCCGCCCCGATCGGGCGAATGTCGATGACGGTGCGCTCGGGCATGACCTGCGCCCCCTGGCGCTCGGCGAGGTAGAGGTAGTTCTTCACGAGCGTGTTCTTCGCCCCGTGCACGCAGCCCACCATGCAGCGGGCACAGAGCTTGCAGCCCGTGCGCTCGGGCCCCTCGCCGTTGAAGAAGGGGTCCGGCACGGTGTTGCCGGCCTCGCCGAAGTAGATCCCGACCGGCGTGCGTTTGTAGGTCTCGCCCACGCCCAGCTCCTCGCCGAGCTCGCGCAGCAACTGGTCGGCGGGGTCCTCGTGAGGATTTTCGACCACGCCCAGCATTCGCTGCGCTTCCTCGTAGTGCGGCGCGAGCTCGGTCTCCCAGTCGGCGATCTCCGCCCACTGGCGATCCTCGAAGAACTGCTTCGGCGGGACGTAGAGCGTGCAGGCGTAGCCGAGGCTGCCGCCCCCGACCCCGCAGCCGGAGACGACGGCGACGTCCTTGAAGTTGGTCAGGCGGAAGATCCCCTTCATGCCCAGGCGCGGGTTCCAGAAATAGCGCCTGAGGTCCGCGGTGTTCTTCGGGAACTCGTGATCGGCGAAGCGACGCCCGCACTCCAGAACGCCGACCGAGTAGCCCTTCTCGGATAGGCGCAGCGCCGAGACGCTGCCGCCGAAGCCCGAGCCGATCACCAGCCAGTCGAAGTCGAAGTTGTCGTTGGGGGTGTCCATGGTTCCTTCCTCGCCGATCGGTCGAGCCGCGAGACATCTTAGAGGTCGCCTGGCCGCGCGGCCAGGCGCGTGTCGCCGGAACTCGTGAGCGCTTCGAGCAATCTTGTCGCGGCGCTCACGAACCCCGCTATATTCCGTGAAGTAATGGCGGTTGAGAGGCTGCGAAACAGGCCGTGCGGCGGCCGCTACGGCGACATCGTGCAGGCGATCGGCAATACGCCGCTGGTCGAGCTGCCGCGTCTGTCGCCGAAGCCGGGCGTGCACATCTGGGCGAAGCTCGAGTCCCACAACCCGACCGGCTCGGTCAAGGACCGCGTGGCGCGCGCGCTGATCGAGGACGCGGAGGAGAAGGGCGCGATCGCGCCGGGCCAGACGATCCTCGAACCAACCTCGGGCAACACGGGCATCTCGCTGGCGATGATCTGCTCGCGCAAGGGCTACAAGCTGAAGGTGGTGATGCCGGAGAACGTCACCCCCGAGCGCACCCAGCTACTGGAGATGTACGGCGCCGAGATCGTCTACTCGCCCGGCGACCAGGGCTCCAACGGCGCGGTGGCGATGTCGCTGGAGCTGGCGGCTGCGGACTCCTCGCTGTACATGCCCTACCAATACGGCAACCAGGCGAACCCGAACGCGCACTACAACGGCACGGCGCTCGAGATCCTCGAAGAGCTCGACGAGATCTCGGCGTTCGTCGCGGGGCTGGGCACGGGCGGCACGCTGATGGGCAACGGCAGGCGCCTGAAGGAGACGTTCGGCGACGCCTGCAAGATCGTCGCGGCCGAGCCGATGCAGGGCGAGCCGGTGCAGGGCCTGCGCTCGCTGGATGACGGTTTCATCCCGCCGATCATCGACATCTCGCTGCTGGACCGCAAGATCTTCGTGACGAACACCGACGCGATCGTCTGGACGCGCAAGCTGCTCGACGAGGAGGGCATCTTCGCGGGCGTCTCGACCGGGGCGATCGCCAGCATCGCGGTGCGGATCGCGGGCGAGCTCGATGAGGGCAACGTCGTGTTCGTGGTCGCCGATGACGGCTGGAAGTACCTCTCCAGCGGCATCTACACGCTGCCGGTCGAGGAGATCGAGAACCTGGACGCGACCGTCTGGTGGTAGGCGGGGCGCGGGCGAGCCGCGCGGCCGTCACGGATCTGCGCGGAAGGCCCATATGAAGATCGCCGCAGAGCTGCTTGCCGAGATCGTCGCGCACGCGCAGGAGAACACGAAGATCGAGTGCTGCGGTGTCGTCGCGGTGCGCCCGCTCGATCCGGATGACCCAGACGGCGAGAAGCTCGCGACCCGCGTCTACCGTGCCGAGAACATCCACGCGAGCGCGCTGAAGTTCGAGATCGACGGCGATGAACTGCTCAAGCTCTACAACGCATGCCAGCAGGACGGTGGCGACCTCGGGGCGATCTACCACTCACACGTACGCAGCCCGCCGAAGCCCTCGCAGACCGACGTGAGTTTCGCCGAGCGATGGCCGGGCGTGGAGTGGATCATCGTGGGCCTCGCGAGCGGCGCGGAGCCCGAGGTGCGCTCCTATCTGATCGAGGGAGCCGAGGTCGGCGAAGTGGCCGTGCAGGAGACGGCGAGCTGACCGACAAGCCGCTGATCTGCCCGGACTGCGGCGTATCGCAACCTCGCAGCGAGCGCTTCTGCCCGCGGTGCGGGATGCTGCTGGTCCACATGCCGGGCAGCGAGCACAACGCGACCGAGCGCCAGCGCAAGGCGCGCAAGATCAAGCCCCAATACGCGGAGGGGCGTCTGGTGAAGGTCGCCTATGCGAACAACCAGCCGGAGGCCGAGCTGATCGAGGCGCTGCTGTTGGAGGAGGGGATCCCGAGCATGTCGCGCCGCTCGGGCGGCTTCGACGTGCCGGACTTCCTGGCGGCGGGACCGCGCGACATCCTGGTGCCGGAGTCCGGCGCGCAGGCGGCACGCGAAGCATTGGCACCGCCGCCGGAGGGCGCGAACGGTGGCGAGGCGGCGGGCGCCGAGGCCTAGCTAGGCCAGGACAGGCGTGCCGGCGCCCGCGCCGAGCGCGGCTTCGCTGGTGATCGCTCGGATCTCCTCGGCGGCGCGGTCGAACTCGGCGTCGGAGAGCACGGGCGTGCCCTCGAAGGGCAGCTCGCGCTGGAGCTCGATCCAGGCCTGCGCGGCGGTGTACTCGTCCTTGACCTTGACGGTGACGGGCCGCGGGATCCGGTAGGTGCGAAGCAGCAGCACGTGCAGGGGCTGGTGGCGACGCCAGCCGAGGCGCTTTTCGGCGTAGTCGGGCGTCCACACGTAGAAGGGGGAGAGCGCGTCGACGCAGCGTGGGTCGGCGATCGTGAAGTGATCGGCTACCTCGGCCCAGGCCCGGATCCGCACGCGGTCGGGCTGCTGAACGGGGGCGCCGGAGGTGAAGGCCTGCAGGTGCGGCTCGCCGTCGCTCCAGACGCCCTCCTCGAGGGCGCGGCGCAGCTCGGGCTGGTGGGACTCGCGTACGAGATCGCCGGGCTGGTGGTCGAAGGTCGGGTACAGGAAGAACCGCTCATGGGCGAGCCTGAGCGACTTCCCGGGCTGGCGGATGCCGCCCTTGCGGAGCGTGACCAGCTGCTCACCTTCGGCTAGCGCGCGAACGGTGACAGCCCATTCTTTGAAAGCAATTGGCATAAGAGTGAGGCGAAGGAACGTCTCTATCTAGACCCACGGCCCGCCATCCTCTGGGGACCGTCGGTCCCTTAAAGATACGAAACCCAAGCGGAAATCCCAAATCGCCTGCAAATCGACGCCTTATTGGACGGCGAAGAGACTGTCTGCGCGGCCAAAACCGCCGCTCAGTCGATTCGAGCGATTGTTTCCAGCTTGTCAGTCGGGACGCCCATGTCCGCCGCCGCCGGGCGTCTCGATGCGCAGCCGTTGGCCGGCGCGCAGTGTCCCGGTGGTCTTGCCGGGCAGCGGCTCGCCGTCGAGCCGATCGAGTCCGCGTGCCCCGGGCTCGCCTCCCTCGGCGCCGGGGGGAGGGTGCCGGCGGCGCTCGCCGATCAACGAGAAGGACATCTCGCGCAGCGCTTCGAGCTCGCGCACGACCCCATCCCCACCGCGAGTGCGCCCGCGCCCGCCGGAGCCGCGGCGCAGCTCGTAGCGCACGACGCGCAGGGGAAATTCGCGCTCGAGCGCCTCGACGGGCGTGTTGAGCGTGTTGCTCATCGCGACGTGCACGCCGTTGGGGCCGTCGGCCTCGGCGCAGGCGCCCTGACCGCCGCCGAGCGTCTCGTAGTAGGAGAAGGAGTCATCCTCTCGCGCGTCCTCGTCGCCGTGCGGCGCGCGGCTCGGCGCGGAGGCGTCGGCGCCGAGCGTGAGGTTGTTCATGGTCCCCTGTCCGAGCGCCCGACCGAAGGCGCCGAGCACGAGGTCGGCGACGCGCGAGGAGGTCTCGACGTTTCCGGCGGCGACCGCGGCGCCGGGGCGGGCGTTCAGCAGCGAGCCGAGCGGCGCGTGCACCTCGACGGCGCGGTAGGCGCCGGCGGAGGGCGGGATGTCGGGGTCGGTGAGCACGCGCACGGCGAAGTAGCAGGCCGAGCGCGTGACGGCGAGCGGGCAGTTGAGGTTGCCCTCGTGCTGGGGCGAGCTTCCGGAGAAGTCAAGGATCAGGCGCTCGCCGCTGACGCCGGCGCGCAGCCGCAGCGGGAGGTCATGCTCGCGCCCCTCGAGCACGTCCTCGGCGTGCACCTCGCGATCGGGCAGCGCGGCGATGCAGGCGCGGGTGCGTCGCTCGGCGTAGTCGAGCACGGCGTCGGTGGCCGAGCGCAGCCGCGTCTGCCCCAGCCGCTCGGCCAGCGCGCTCAACCGCAGCCCGCCGATGCGGTTGGCGGCGAGCTGGGCGCGCAGGTCGGCGCGGCGCTGCTGCGGCTGGCGCATCTGCAGGACGAGTTCCTCGATCGCGGCTGCGTCGAGCACGCGCGGGGAGATCACGACGCCCTCCTCGGCGAGCGTGCGGCTGTCGGCGGGCATCGATCCAGGCACGCGTCCGCCGACGTCGGCGTGATGGGCGCGGCTGGCGGAGAAGCCGAGCAGCGTCTTGTGATCGCCCGAGAAGACGGGGGTGATGACGGTGATGTCGGGCAGGTGCGTGCCCCCGGCGAAGGGGTCGTTGAGGATCCATGAGACGCCGGGAGCGTGGCGCTCGTCCAACACGGCCGCCACGGAGGCGGGCATCGAGCCGAGGTGCACGGGGATGTGCTCGGCCTGCATGATCATCTGGCCGTCGGCGTCGAACAGCCCGGTCGAGGCGTCGTGGCGCTCCTTGATGTTCGAGGAGTAGGCGGACTGGATCAGCGCGACGCCCATCTCTTCGCAGGCCGCTCGCAGCGCACCGGTGAGGACTTGCAGCTCGATCGGGTCGAGTGCGCTCATGCCTGGCCCTCGCCCGCGGCGCCCTGGTCCTCAAGCACGATGGTCCCGTGCGGATCGACGGCGCCGGACCAGCCCTCGGGCACGAACAGGGTGGAGTCGGCCAGCGCGCAGACGGCGGGGCCAACGATTCGCTCGCCGGGCGCGAACCGGTCTTCCCGGTGGGCGCGGAGGTCAAGCTCGGGCGCGCCCCCCCAGACGGAGACGCGCAGGTTGACGAGCTCGACTTGGGCGTGGTCGTCGCGATATCCGTAGCGCTGCTGGTGCGCGGCGGCAAAGCCCTCTTCGAGCACTCGAGGGTCGAGCGACTCGGACTGCTCGACGGAGAGCTCGAAGGACTGCCCGACATAGCGCAGCTCGTAGGCGACGCGCAGGCGGGCGCGCTCCCCGGCCAGCGCGGCATCGGCCTCGGCGATCAGCTCTTGGCGCAGCTCCCGGAGACGCCGGCTGGAGAGCTCGGAGCCGCGCAGCATGACGGTGCGCGAGACGTCGTGGCGCGGAGCGGCGGCGGCGAGCCCGAGCGCGCAGAGCACACCAGAGGCGCGGGGGCAGAGCACGCGGCGGATGCCGAGCTCGCGTGCCATGGCGCAGGCGTGCAGGGGTCCGGCGCCGCCGAAGGGCATGAGCGCGAAGTCGCGGGGATCGATGCCGCGCTCGACGGTGATGAGCCGCAGCGCGCCGAGCATCTCGGACTCGGCGACGCGCACGATGCCCTCGGCGCAGGCGTGGGCATCGATTCCGAGCTCCCGCGCGAGCCCCTCGACGACGCGCCGGGCGGCGTCGCGGTCGAGCTCGAGCCCCCCGGCGAGCGGCGTCTGGGCGGAGAGCCTGCCGAGCAGCAGGTTGGCGTCGGTGACGGTGGGACGGGTGCCGCCGAGGCGGTAGCAGGCGGGGCCGGGGACGGCACCGGCGGACTCGGGGCCGACGCGCAGCGCGCCCCCGGGATCGCGCCAGGCGATCGAGCCGCCGCCGGCGCCGACGGTGTGGATGTCGAGGGCGGGCAGCGCGAGCGGACGTCGTGCGATGGTCCTCTGCGCGGTCTCGGCGACCTGCCCCCGGGCGATGAGGCAGACGTCGCAGGAGGTGCCGCCCATGTCGAAGCAGAGCACGTCGGGCTCCTGCGCGAGCTGGGCGAGCAGCAACGCGCCGCCGACGCCTCCGGCGGGTCCGGAGAGCACGGTGAGGGCGGCGTGCGAGGAGGCGCGGGCGAGGTCGGTGAGCCCGCCGGAGGACTGCATGATCTGGGGCTCGACGAGCGCCAGGCGGCGTGCCTGGGAGGAGAGCCGCTGCAGGTACAGCTCCAGCAGCGGGGAGAGTGCGGCGTCGAGCACGGTGGTGGCGGTCCGCTCGAACTCGCGAAACGTGCCGACGAGCTCGCTGGAGAGCGACACGGGGACATCGGGGAGCAGCTCGGCGAGCAACTCCCCGAGCAACTGCTCGTGCCGCGGGTCGGCGTAGGAGTGCAGCAGGGAGACGGCGACGGCGGCGGGCTCGGCCTCGGCGAGGTCTTCGACGAGCGCGCGGGCGGCCTGGGGATCGAGTGGCTTCAGCACGCCATCGGGGGCGATCCGCTCGGGGGCGGGGAAGCGCAGCTCGGCGGGGACGAGCGGGGGCGGTGGCGCCTCGCAGAGGCGATAGAGGTGGGGACGCGCCTGGCGGGCGAGCTCGATCACGTCGGTGAAGCCCTCGGTGGCGATCAGGGCGGTGCGCGCGGTCCGGCCCTCGAGCAGCGCGTTGGTAGTGACGGTCATGCCGTGCGCGAAGCGCCGAACGTCAGCGGGCGTGGCCCCGGCCCGCTGCAGCACGAGGCTGACGGCGGCGAGCACTCCGCGCTCTTGCTCGCCGGGGGTGGTGGGGACCTTGGCGGTGTGCAGGGCGGCCTCGCTTCCGCGGCGACCGCCGGAGTCGCCGCCGCGCACGAGCACGGCGTCGGTGAAGGTGCCGCCGACATCGACTCCGAGGAGCACGCCTCGGAGCCTACGCGGAAGGCTATGCGGCGGCCAGCTCGCGATCCTCGGTGTCGGCGAGGTGCTGGTGGGAGGGGCAGTAGCCGTTGTGCGGCAGCGGCACGCGCTGACAGGCGGCGCCCTTGCGGGTGGTGGCCCGGCACCGCGGCGGGGCGCCGCTGACGGCGGCGTAGCCCTCGACGGGGTGCAGGGCGACATAGGCCTGCGCGTAGTCGACGTAGCGGCAGACGACCTGGTGCACGTGCGACTGCGCGGACATCGGGAAGTAGTTGCGGATGTCGGCGAACAGCGCGCGTTCGGGCCGTGCGAAGTAATGGCGGTCGGTGGCGAGGCGCGTGACGACGGCCTCGCAGGCGCTGAGCACCGCGGCGTGGTTGGAAGCGGCGGGGGCGCCCGGTGGGGCAGGGACTATCTCCGGAGCGAGCTCCCGGTAAATGGCTCGACTGAATTGGTACATGGCTACTCCTGGCCCTCCTTCTTGGTTGGAGCAAACCCGCCTATATCCAGAGACTCCGTGCGCCTCTGATCCTTCTACGAGCCCTGAACACGTCTCTGATCACAAAGGACCGAGATAAAGAGCGAAAGGCGATCTTTTTATCTATGGACCCCTTTCGGGGTCTGCCGGCTGCGTGATGGCGAGCGAGCGGGCGGGCCGGGTCAGTCCCAGGTCTGCCACTCGTCGTCGAGGGCATCCTCGCCGGGCCGGGTGGCGCCGCGCACGACGACGTGGTGCAGATCGAGTGCCGGGTCGCGCCGGGGGTGGTCGCTGCGCTGGTGCGCGCCGCGACTCTCGGCCCGCGTGAGCGCGCAGCGGGCGATGGCGCGCACGATCGGATGCGGGCTCTCGAGCAGGCGCGCGAGGCCGTCGGGCTCGCGCACGATGCCGGCGTCGCGCCACAGCGCCTCGCGCGTTGCGTCGTCGCCGAGCGGTGGGGCGGGTAGCGCGTCGAGCGCACGCAGCTCAGCCTCGCCGGCCTGGCGGTGAGCCGCGGCCGGCCTCCCGAGCGCGTGGCTCACGGCGCGCCGCGCGAACACGAAGCACTCGCTGAGCGAGTTGGAGGCGAGTCGGTTGGCGCCGTGCAGCCCGGTGCAGGAGGACTCGCCGACGGCATAGAGCCCGGGCAGCGAGGAATGAGCGTGCAGGTCGGCGACGATGCCGCCCATGGTGTAGTGGGCGGCGGGTGCGACGGGGATCAGCTCGCGGGCAGGGTCGAGCCCGGAGGCGCGCAGGGCGCCGACGACGTTGGGGAAGCGCGCGGGGTCGACGCCGCGCATGTCGAGCCCGACGGACTGCCGGCCGGACTCGATCAGGCGTTGATAGATCGCACGCGAGACCTCGTCGCGCGGCAGCAGCTCGTCGATGAAGCGCTCGCCGGTGTGGTCGTGCAGCGTTGCGCCCTCGCCGCGGATCGCCTCGGTGACGAGAAAGCCCTCGCGCCCGGGGATGCCGATCACGGCGGTGGGGTGGAACTGCAGGAGCTCCAGATCGGCGAGGGCGGCCCCGGCCTGGTGGGCGAGCAGCAGCCCGACCCCCTGCGAGCCGGGCGGGTTGGTGGTGCGCTTCCAGAGCGCGGCGCAGCCGCCGGTGGCGATCACGACGGCGCGCGCGGCGAGCACGCGCCGGTCTTCGCAGATCAGCCCGACACAGCGCTTCTCGGCGCGCCACAGCGCGCGGGCGCGGGAGCCCTCGAGCACGGTGATGCGCTCCTCGGCGGCGGCGAGCGCGGAGAGCTGGCGCACGACGCGACGGCCGGTGGCGCTGCCCCCGGCGTGCACGACGCGGCGTACGGAGTGCCCACCCTCGAGCCCGAGCGCGAGCCGTCCGGCGCGATCGGCGTCGAAGCGGACGCCGAGCGCCTCGAGGTCACGCACGCAGTCGGGCGCTTCGCGGGCGAGCATCTCGGCGGCGGAGTGCCGCACGAGGCCGCGCCCGGCCTGCTCGGTGTCGCGCAGGTGCAGCTCGACGCTGTCGTCGGCGGCGAGCGCAGCGGCGAGTCCGCCCTGCGCCCAGTAGCTGGCGGTCTGCGCGAGCGGGGTCGCGGAGACGAGCACGACGGAGGCCCCTTCGCGAGCGGCGCACAGAGCGGCGTAGAGCCCTGCTGCGCCCGCGCCGACGACTGCGATGTCGGCCTCGTGGGAGATCGCCGGTGAGGGGGCGGACATCGCCTCGAACCGTATCTGGCGTCGGCGAGGCTTCGCGGCGCGGCCGAGGAGCGCCTAGCGCCCGGCGCTTCGCTTTCCGACGACGCCGATCAGTTCTTCGACCCTCTTGCGCTGTGTGGGGTTAAGCCCGTGCAAGGCTTTGGGGGTGCTGCGGGTCTTGGCCGTGACGGTGGGCGTGCCACCGGCACCGGCGCCGCTCGGCTGTGGGCTGACGGTGGGGGTGCTGGTGGAGGAGGTCGTCGCCCCGGGCGCGACGGCGCCGGGCGTGGCGGGCGTCGTGGTGCCGGGCACGCCGGGCGTCGCGGTGCTCGGCGTCGTGAGCGTGGCGGTCGTGGGCGCGGTGGTGATCGTGGTGGTGACGGCCGTCGCGGTGGAGTCGGAGCCGCCGACGAGCTTGACGAGCGCGGCGGCGAGCACGCCCAGCGCGAGCGCGGCGACGACGGCGATCGCGGCGATGGGCGCCCTCCAGTTGGGGGTGGCGGCGAGCCGCGTGCGGGCGGCGGCGCCGCAGTGCAGGCACCAGTCCTGCTGCGGGTCGAGCGGCGCGCCACAGAGCGGGCAGGCTTCGCTGCCGGCGCCGCGCACGGGCGGTGAAGGCACGGCCTGCGCAAAGGTCCCGGTGGCGGCGCCGCCGCCGGGTGGGACGACGCCGCCGGTGCTGCTCGGCGGGCGGCCGGCCCCGGTGGCGGCGGTCACGACCCAGCCGCGGGCGGGCGGATGATCTCGGTCGGCTGATCGTCTTCGCCGGGGGCTTGCGCCGGGGCGGCGGGCGGGACGGGAGCGCGACCGCCCTGGCCTGCGCCCGCACCGGGCGCGACGGCGTCGAAGGCTTGGGTCGCGGGCGTCGCGGCCGCGGGCGAAGCCGAAGGCGCGGGTGTGGGAGGCGGCGCTGCAGCGGACGCTCCGACCGTCTGGAAGCCGCCGAGCGCGGGCGCAGCGACCCCAGGGCCGGCTGCGGGCGCGGGGACGCTCGCGGCGTCGACGGGTGGCGCGGTGGCGGCGGCGCCCGCGATCGGCAGATCGCTGCGGCGGCTCATCGAGAGCCCGCAGTTGGGACAGAAGCGGTCTTCGCCGCTGTGGATTGCGGCACAGCGGGGACAGGCGGTGATCCCGGCCTCGCGCAGGACGGTGACGGGCCGGCGCTCGGAGAGGTTGGCTTCGAGCGCTCGCAGCTCGGCGTCGATGCGGCTGAGCGTGCCGAGCTTGGCGAGCACGAGGGCGTCGTTGCGCTGGCCGAAGCGGTGCAGGCTGAAGACGAGCCCGCCGAGGTCGCGATAGGCGAGCTCACGCGCCTTGCGCAGGAAGCGCGCGCGCCGCCTGGCCCGCCCGCGCGAGCCGAACCCAACGGACTGCTCGCCGGAATCGGCGGTCACATCCACGGTGCTCGCGTCGGCGCCGGTCGGCGCGGCAGGCAAAGCCCCGACGCCGGCCGACGCAGGCGTGCCGGGTGTGTCGGGTCGGCTTTGGTCCCGCGGCTGCGCGGGCTCGGCAGCGGGAGTCGTGGCAGGTGGCTGATCCACGGCCATCTCATGCTACCCAGAGCGTCCGCGGGCTGTGCGCCATGCCTCGGCGACGCGCTCGGCCATGCGCAGGGAGGACCAGCGCTCGGCGCGCTCGCGGCCCGCGATGCGGGGGTCGGGAGCGTGCAGATGGGCTTCGAGCGCGGCACGCCAGGCGGCGAGCTGGAAGGGCGCGCAGAGCGTGCCGGGCAGCTCGGCGAGCGCCTCGGGATGGATGCCGACCGGCGTGGCGAGCACGGGCACGTCGCAGGCGAGCGCCTCGAGCACGGCGAGGCCGAAGCCCTCGCGCTCGGAGGGAACGAGCAGGGCGTCGGCGGCGTTGACGAGCAGGGGCACGCGAGCGGGCTCGACGCCGCCGAGCGTCAGCAGCTCGGCGTCGACCTCTCGGGCGAGCGCCTCGGCGCGGTCATAGCGCTTCTCGGGCCGCGCCGGGTCGGCGGGGAACAGCAGGTGGCGAGCCTGCGGGTCGAGCCCGAGGTCCCGGCGGGCCTGCGCGCGATCGAGCGGGCGGAAGCGATCGAGCTCGACGCCGCAGGGGAGCACCTGCGCGCGCGCAGCGAGCTGCGGGGGAAGCTCGGCGCGGAGCTCGGCGGAGACGGTGGCGAGCAGATCGACGCTGGGCAGGGCGGCGCGCGTGAGCAGCCGCGTGCGCGGGTGGCGCAGGTCGGTGCCGTGCAGGGTGAGCGCACGGACGTGGGCGCGCACGGCGAGCGCGGGCCAGGCGGTGAGCCCGAAGTGGGCGTGCACGACATCGAAACGACGCCGGGAGAGGCGCCGACGCAGCGCGATCGCGGCCCGGCCGAGGGCGGCGGGGCCGGGCGGGAACTCGTAGAGCTCGACCTCGAGTCCATCGAGTCGGCGCAGCGCGGCGACCTGATCGCGCACGAAGCTGCCGCGCTCGGGGTGCGCGTGATCGGGGTGCATGTTCGAGAGCACGAGCGCGCGCACGAGCACTCGAAGGTAGCGCTCGGGCGCGACGCTGACGGCGCGCTTTGGAATGATGGCTCGGTGGCGAGCCTCCAGCCGAGCCGATCCGATCCGCGCGAGCGCCCGATCGGCGTGTTCGACTCGGGCGTGGGCGGGCTGACGGTGCTGCACGAGCTGCTGGTGGCGCTGCCGCACGAGGATTTCCTCTACCTGGGGGACACGGCGCGCTTCCCCTACGGCGAGCGCTCGCCCGAGGAGCTGGCCCGATTCTCGGCGGAGATCGCGGAGGAGCTGCTGCACCGGCGCACGAAGCTGCTGGTGGTGGCCTGCAACTCGGCGACGGCCGCGGCGCTGCCGAGCCTGCGCCGGCGGATGCTCGAGACGACGCTGGGCGTGGACGTGCTGGGCGTCGTGCGCCCCGAGGCATCGCAGGCGGTGGCGGCAACGCGCACGGGGCGGATCGGCCTGCTGGCGACGCCGACGACGGTGACGAGCGGCGCCTACGAGCAGGCGGTGGCGACGGTGGACCCGCACGTGACGCTCCATTCGGTGCCGTGCCCGGGCCTGGCGGCGATCATCCAGGCGGGCGACCAGTTCGACGAGCGTGCGGTGCAGACGGTGCGCGAGGCGTGCGCGCCGCTGCGCGAGGCCGACGTGGACACGGTGATCCTGGGCTGCACGCACTACCCCTTGATCAGCCCGATGCTGCAGCGGATGCTGGGGCCGCAGGTAACGCTGATCAGCTCGGGCGCGGCGCTGGCGCGCCAGGTGGAGCACGCCCTGAGCAGTCGCTCGCTGCAGAACCCGCACACGGGCGAGGGCGACTACCGCTTCCTCTGCACGGGCGACACCGAGGCGTTCCACGAGCTGGGCACGCGCTTCCTGCAGATGCCGCTGGGCACGGTCGAGCACGTGCAGCTGGCGGCGGTGGAGGTGGCGGCATGAGCGGCGAGGCTCCGGCGCCGCTGTCGCGCAGCTACGACCGCGGCGCGGGCGATCTGCGCCCGGTGGAGATCGAGCCGGGCTTCATGCGCACGGCGACGGGCTCGGCGCTTATCTCGGCGGGTGAGACGCGCGTGATCTGCACGGCCTCGGCCGAGGAGAGCGTGCCCCGCTGGATGAAGGGCCGCGGCACGGGCTGGGTGACCTCGGAGTACGGGATGCTCCCGGCCTCGACGGGCCAGCGCAAGCAGCGCGATGCCACGCGCGGTCGCCAGGACGGGCGCACGGTGGAGATCCAGCGCCTGATCGGTCGCTCGCTGCGCGGCGTGGTGGACTTCAAGGCGCTGGGCGAACGCACGATCTACCTGGACTGCGACGTGCTGCAGGCCGACGGCGGCACCCGCTGCGCGTCGATCACGGGCGCCTACGTGGCGCTGGCGCTGGCATGCGAGCGGCTGCGCGAGCGGGGGCTTCTGGAGCGCTCGCCGCTGAGCGGTTCGGTGGCGGCGGTCTCGTGCGGGATGGTGGCGGGGCGCGCGCTGCTGGACCTCGACTACTCGGAGGACTCGACCGCGGAGGTCGACGCGAACGTGGTGATGACGGGCGAGGGCGGGCTCGTGGAGGTGCAGGCGACGGCGGAGCGCACGCCGCTCTCGCGCGCGCATCTGGACGAGCTGCTGGCGCTGGCGGCAAGCGGTATCGAGCAGCTCCGCGCGGCACAGGAGCGCGCGATCGCGACACCGGGCGCGAGCGGAGCAGCCGCGAGTTGAAGCTGATCCTCGCGACGCACAACGAGCACAAGCGCCGCGAGTTCGCGCGCTTGGCGCCCGCGCCGAGCGAGTCTTCGACCGACGAGGGCTGGGAGCTGGAGGCGCTGCCGGAGGGCGTGAACCTGCCGCCGGAGGACGGCGAGACCTTCGCGGAGAACGCGCTCGGCAAGGCGCGCGCGGCGGCGGCGGGCACGGGGCGGGCGAGCATCGCGGATGACTCGGGGATCGCGGCGGCGGCGCTCGCAGGCGCGCCGGGGGTGCGCTCGGCGCGCTACGCGGGCGAGCACGCCTCAGACGGCGAGAACCTGGCGAAGCTGCTGCGCGAGGCGCCCGCGGGGAGCGGCCTGGAATACGTGTGCGTTGTGGCCTACGTCGATCCGGCGGGCGCGACCGAGCGGGTGTTCGAGGGCCGCTGCGCGGGTGCTGTGGCGAGCACGCCGCGCGGCGAGGGGGGCTTCGGCTACGACCCGGCGTTCCTGCCCGAGGACGGCCCCGAGGGCCTGACGATGGCGGAGCTGAGCGACGAGCAGAAGGACGCGATCAGCCATCGCGGCCGCGCGGCGCGGGCGCTGTTCGCCTGGCTGGCGGGCCAAGCAGCCACAGGCTGACGGCACCACGGCGAGGCGCCTCGCCGCCGGTGCTGGCCGCATGGACGCCGAGCGTCATCGCCCTCGCACCGCTAGAGCAGGTTGATCGCAGCGGCGATCGCGACGGCCAGTCCGAGCGCGGCATAGCCGTGGTAGCCGCCGAGCAGCAGCAGCAGTCCGGTGAGCAACGCAACGAACACGGTGACGAGCCAGGCGATTCGAGTGACGCTCATCGGGGCATTCTTGCGGATGGCCCGGTCCACGGGCCGATAATCGGCTGCTGGGCGGGCTCAAACCAGGGCGGGACGGGCTCGCGCCCGTCCGTGCAGGGTGTTAGCGTCGAGCATTCCACGAACGAGGAGGATCCAAGTGACGAAGTCCGAGCTGGTTGACCAGGTGGCGGATCGCGCGGATCTCACGAAGCAGGACGCCGGACGCGCGGTGGACGCGGTGCTCGCCACCGTCGAGGACGCGCTGCGTCGCGGCAGCGAGGTCACAGTGGCGGGATTCGGCAAGTTCCACGTGAGCGATCGCGGCGCGCGCAAAGGCGTCAACCCGCGAACCGGCGAGCGGATCGAGATACCCGCCTCGCGCGTGCCGCGCTTCACGGCCGGCAGCGGGCTGAAGAGCGCCGTGAAGGGACGTTCCTGACGCGCTGCTTCGCCGACACGCTCGCCGCTCGCGTGGCAGAGCGCGAGTCGCAGATCGTGCTCGGCCTCGATCCGGACGCGAATGCGCTGTGGCCCGTAGCCGAGCCGGCCGCCAGCTCGCGCGAGGGCTCCGGCGAGCGAGCCGCGCGCGCGGTGCTCGCGCACTGCCGCGCGGTGATCGACGCGACGGCCGAGGCGTGCGTCGCGGTCAAGCCGCAGCTGGCGCGCTTCGAGCTGCTCGGAGCACCCGGCTGGGCGGCGCTGGAAGCGGTCGTCGAGCACGCGCAGCGTCAGGGCCTGCTGGTGATCGCGGACGGCAAGCGCGGCGACATCGACGTCAGCGCGCGCGCCTACGCCGGCGCGCTGCTCGGCGGCGCCGAAACGCCGTACGGCCGGCTGACGGGGCTCGGCGCCGACCTCGTGACGGTCAACCCGCTGATGGGCGTCGACGCGCTCGAGCCGTTCGTGCAGGCGGCGCGCGAAACCGGCGCGGGCGTGCTCGTGCTCGTGCGCACGTCGAATCCGGGCGCAAGCGACGTCGAGGACCTTGCGCTGGCGGGCGGCGGCATGGTCTGGGAGCGCCTTGCCGAGATCGTCGAGCGCCTCGGCGCGGGCGGCGTCGGCGAGTCTGGCCTCAGCGACGTCGGCGCGGTCGTCGGCGCGACGGCGCCGGAGCATCTGCGGCGTGCGCGCGAGCTGATGGGCCGCGCGCCGTTCCTGCTGCCGGGCGTCGGCGCGCAGGGCGGGCGCGTCGAGCAGCTCGCGGCGGCATTCGCGCCGGGTCGCGCCGGCGGGCTGATCAGCGCCTCGCGGAGCCTCGTCGACGCGTATCGGACGAGCGGCGGCGAGCCGGCAAGCTCCGCGCGGGCCGAGGCGGAGCGGCTGCGCGAGACGGCTTGGTCGCTGTCTGCTGAGCTGGCCGGCGGCGTCCGCTAGCCTTGTGAGGCGCTCAGCGGCGCATGCCGGTGAGCAGGAAGGCGGATGAGGAGCTTCGATGATCATCACGGTCACGCTGAACGCGGCGATCGACAAGTCGCTCTCGGTCCCGAACTTCCGCTTGGGGAGGCGGCATCGGACGGTCGAGCAGCGCACGATGGCGGGCGGCAAAGGCGTCAACATCGCGCGTACTCTGAAGGCGCTCGGCCAGCCGGTGATCGCGACGGGCTTTGCCGGCGGCGCGACCGGCACGCACATCGTCGAGCAGCTCACCGAAGAGTCGATCCTCAACGACTTCGTGCGGATCCGCGAGGAGTCGCGCACGAACACGTCGGTGCTCGATCCGACGACGGGCGAGCAGACCGAGATCAACGAACGCGGCCCGTCGGTCTCGGCGGCCGAGATCGAGCTGTTTCGCGACAAGCTGCTGTATCTGGCGCGCGGCGCGGCGATCGTCGTGTTCGCCGGCTCGCTGCCGCCCGGCGTCGAGCCGGAGCTCTATGCGGAGTTGATCCGCGAGCTCTCGCGGATGGAGGTGACGACTGTGATCGACACCGACGGTGAGCCGCTGCATCACGCCGTGCGCGCCGAACCGGATGTCGTCTCGCCGAACGTGCTCGAGGCGGAGGAGCTCGTCGGCCACGAGTTCTCCGGCGAGGGCGAGCGCGCGCAGGTCGTGCGCGAGATCGTCGCGATGGGCCCGCGCGAGGCGCTGATGACGCTGCCCGACGGATGCTTCGCGCAGGTGCTCGTCGACGGGCAGAGGCACACCAAGCGCGCGCGGATCGAGCGCCGCGAGCCGATCGCGCGTCGCGGCGCGGGCGACTCGTTCCTCGCCGGCTACATCGCCGCGCGCTACGAGGGGCGCTCGGTCGACCAGTGCCTGCGGCTGGGCGTCGCGTGCGGCGCCGAGTCGACCGGACGCCTCGAAGCCGGCCCGATCGACTCGCGCGAGGCGCGGCGGCTGATGGGCGAGGTCGAGCTCTCGGCGGTCGAGCAGCCGGCGCAGGTCAGCTAGCGCGCGAGCGGCTCAGCCGCCGGCGATGTCGCGGCGCAGGAAGACGAGGTAGGCGACGAGCAGGCAGGGGACGGCGTAGAGCGCGCAGACCCATGCCGAGTGCCCGATCGGGCCCCAGTCGGTCGGCGTGCGCAGGAGGCCCTGCCAGGCGTTGTATTGCGTCGTCAGCAGGTACGGCTTGGCGCCTTCGAGACCGGGGATCACGGGGATCAGCGCGAGCACGAGCGTCACGGCGAGCGTGCCGACGACGGCCGCGGCGCTGTTGCGCGTGACGGTCGAGAGCAGCACGCCGACGCTTACGATCGCGGCGATCGGGATCAGGTAGCAGGCGTTAGCGGCGACGATCAGCAGCAGCGCTTCGCCGGGAGGGACGATCGTGCCCGATAGCGAGCGGATGTCGTGAAAGCCCCACGAGGCGATTCCGGCGACGGTCGCGACGAGCGCCGCAAGAAAGACTGCCGTCGCGGCGTACGTGAACGCCGCGAGCGTCTTCGCGGCGAACACTTGCCCGCGGTCGACCGAGCGCGTGAGGATCGTCTTCAGCGTGCCGTTGCCGTCCTCGTTGGCGATGATGTCGCCGGAGACGAGCGCGCTCGACAGCGGCAGGAAGAAGGTCGAGGCGAGGATCAGCGTGAGCACCGGCGTGACGAGGCCCGACTGTGTGATCTCGGCGAAGAAGATGCTGTTGCCACCGTGGCCGTGATGCTGATGGAAGTGCTCGGCGACGACGAAGAAGACGGGCGTGATGATCGCGATGAAGAAGCCGAGGTAGGTGCGCTTCTGCGCGGCGAGCTTGCGCAGCTCCCAGCGCCAGATCGTCAGCGTGCTCGGTCGCCGCGCGCCGATCGAAGGCGCGCCGACGGCGGCGGGCGGAGCTGCCGCTGCGGCGCTCATCCGACCGCTACCGGGTCGCCGGCATCGGCGCGAGCGGGGCGGGCGGCCTCGCTCTCAGCGCCCTCGGTGAGACGGAAGAACAGGTCCTCGAGCGTCGCCAACTCGGGAGTCAGCGCGAGCACGCCGATGCCCGAGCGCGCGAGCGCGAGCGAGACGCCGCCGGCCGCCTGCTCGTCGGCGTCGAACGCGAGCGCGTGCTCGCCGGCATGCGCATTCTCGACGCCGGGCTGCTGGCGCAGGATCCCGAGCGCCAGCGCATCGTCGGTCGTGCGCAGGCGGTATCCGGCGCCGCCCTGGCGCCGCAGGTCGGCGAGCGCTCCCTCGTAGACGACGCGGCCGGCGTCGACGATCGCGACGCGGTCGCACAGCTCCTGGACCTCGGGCAGCTGATGGCTCGAGAGCAGCACGGTGATCCCGTCGCCGGCGAGGCGCTGGATCAACTGCCGCATGTCGCGCATCCCGCCCGGGTCCAGGCCGGTCGCCGGCTCGTCGAGGATCAGCAGTCGCGGGCGGCGCAGCAGCGCCGCTGCGATGCCGAGACGCTGGCGCATGCCGTGCGAGTAGCCGCCGACGCGATGCTTCGCGCGCGGCGCGAGCTCGACGGTCTCGAGCACCTCGTCGATCAGTTCGCGCGCGCCGCCGCCGTCGAGCGCGGCGAGCAGCTCGAGGTTCTTGCGAGCGGTCAGATACGGATAGAAGCGCGGCGCTTCGACGAAGCCGGCGACGCCCTCTAGCGCACGTGCGCCGGCGCGCAGCGGATCGCGGCCGAACAGCTCGACGCTGCCCTCGCTCGGCGTGATCAGCCCCAGCGCCATACGCAGCGTCGTCGTCTTGCCGGCGCCGTTCGGGCCGAGAAAGCCGTACACGTCGCCGGTTTGGACGTTGAGGTCGATGTGGTCGACGGCGACGACGTCGTCGTAGCGCTTGACCAGCCCGCGCGCCTTGACCGGCGGCGGCTCGCTCGCCGGGGGCGGCGAGGAATTCGTCACGCCTAGAGCCCTCGCGCGACTGCCTCGATCTGCGCCGGCGTGACGGCGCCGAGCAGCAGGTAGCGCACGCCGGAGCGCTCGAAGCCGAGCACGGTGCCGAGCGCGGTCGAGAGCTCGGCCGCGTTCGCTTCGCCGATTTTGACCTTCGGCAGCTGTTCGGGCAGTTCGAGCGGCTTCTCGCCCGGCTTGGCTTTGCTTTCGAGCACGTCGACGGCCGTGACGCCGCCGCCGTGCGTCGTGACGGTCGGATGCTCGCCGGCGGAGCCGTTCGCGCGCTTGGCGGCGTGCGGCTTCGACAGCTTGACGTCTTCGATCTTCGCGTTCGGCGGCGGCGTGAATTCGAACACCGAGCCTGCGACCGGCGCGAACGAGACTTCGCTCGTCGCGAGTTCGATCACCGGCGAGGAGCTCGTCGAGGAGTAGATCGCGGCGCGCAGCGGCACGCCGTTGTTCGCGTCCCACGAGAGCTCGGCGCCGCCGAGCAGGCTGCCGCTTTCTTTCGGCGAGACGCGCACGGTGTAGGCGGGCTGGCCGGCGACGTCGGTCGGCGTCGCGCCGGACAGCGTCACGTGCTGCAGCTTGGCGATCGCTTCTTCGATCTTCGCGACGCTCGGGACTTCTTCGTGGCGCAGCGGCGACTTGTCGGGGCAGTAGGTGAAGGTCTCCGTTGTCGGCGTTCCCTGGCCTTCGGTGGTCGTCGTGCACTCGCCGTGAGGCGACGGAGCCGAGAACCGGTACAGCGTGTTCGACGCGGCGTCGTAGACGCTCAGCGTGTGCCCGTCGTAGATCACCTGCGTATCGCCTTCTTCGGACTGCAGCTCGAGGCGCATTCGGCCGTCCTTGGCGACCCACAAGCGCCCGTCGGCGCCGGTCAGCAGCGGGTTGCTGGTGAGGCTGTTCGAGCCACCGCCGCCGCTCGAGCCGCTGGCGAGATTGGCGCCTTCGAGCAGGTGATCGGTGAGCTGGACGTTCGCGCTGAAGCCTTCGACCGACGGCGCGCTCAACGCGTCGTGCACGGCCTGCGCGAGCGGCTTGGCCGGCGGCGTCGGTCCCGAGCCGAGCGCGAACGCGATCGCGGTCGCCGAGACGCCGATCGCGATTACGAGCGCGCACAGCAACAGCAGGCGCGAGAGTGGCAGTCGGCGAAGGATGTTCACGAGAGCGCGTCCATGAGCTTGCGAGTCTCGGTCCTCGATCAGGGCCTGCAACCAGGTTAGCGCCGTACCTTGGGCGCGCTTAAACGCCGAGCGACTGTGAGAGGACCCTCATGCAGCTCGCATCGGCGGGCGTCTCGGCGCGCTGGAGCGTCGCGCATGCGCGCTGCGGCGGCTCCACACGGCCCGTCATCGCCTCGTCCGGCGCCCCCACCCGATATGTTCTCGCGCTCATGCTGATCATCCTCGTGATCATCTGGGTCGTTCTCGGCCTCGGCACGTTCTTCGTCGCGATGCGCGGCGGCCCGCGTGGGGCGCGCGAGGCGCTGCATACCGACTCGAGAGTCAGCAACCGCCTCGTCACGCTCGGCGTCGTCGTCCTGTTCGCGTTCGGTCTCGCCGTTCCGGCGATCGTGCTCGCGTTCAACGGCGATCACAAGGCGAGCGTCGTCGCCGGCGGCGTGCATCTGAACGGTGGCGAGCAGAAGGGCCGCGAACTGTTCGCGCACTCGTGCGGCGTCTGCCACACGCTCGCCGCGACGAAGTCGATCGGGCAGATCGGGCCGAATCTCGACATTCGCGTGGGCGCCGACATCTCGACGCCGGCCGGGCGCAAGGCGCTCGTGCTGGACGCGATCAAGGAAGGCCGCGCGCGCGGCCTCGGCCAGATGCCGGCGCTGCTCTATCAGGGCAAGGAAGCCGAAGACATCGCCAACTTCGTTGCTGCCGTAGCGGGCCACTGAGGCCGGTCGGCGCTGCGCCGCGGTTTAGCCAACCGTCGATACCGCTCGGCTCAGGCCAGCGGTAAGGTCAGGCTTTGATGGCAGAGACGCCGAAAACCGCGGACGACGTCAAGGCGATCGTCGCCGAACGAGAGATTCGCTTCATCCGCTTCTGGTTCACCGATGTGCTCGGGCAGCTGAAGTCGTTCTCGATCAACGTCGACGAGCTCGACGACGCGTTCGAGTCCGGCATGGGCTTCGACGGCTCGTCGATCACCGGCTTCAACGCGATCGAGGAGTCGGACATGATCGCGATGCCCGATCCGTCGACGTTCGCGGTGCTGCCGTGGCGTCCGGAGGAGCAGGGCGTCGGGCGGATGTTCTGCGACGTCGTAACGCCCGAGCGCACGCCTTACGAGGGCGACCCGCGACACGTGCTTCGGCGCGCGCTCGAGCGCGCCCAGTCGATGGGCTTCGACGTGTTCAACGTCGGGCCCGAGCTCGAGTACTTCCTGTTCAAAGACTCGCGCTCGACCGAAGTTCTCGACGAAGGCGGCTACTTCGACCTGACGACGCTCGACGCCGGCTCTGACGTGCGCCGCGAGACGGTGCTCGCGCTCGAGCAGCTCGGCATCCACGTCGAGTACACCCATCACGAGGTCGGCCCGTCTCAGCACGAGATCGACATGCGCTACGCCGATGCGCTGAAGATGGCCGACGACTGCATGACCTATCGCATCACGGTCAAGGAGTACGCGATGAAGTACGGCTGGCACGCGACGTTCATGCCGAAGCCGCTGTTCGGCGAGAACGGCTCGGGCATGCACACTCATCAATCGCTGTTCAGCGACGGCAAGAACGCGTTCTTCGACCCCGACGACCAGTACTTCCTCTCGGACGTCGGCAAGGCGTTCATCGCCGGGCAGCTGAAGCACGCGCGCGAGATCTGCTCGATCTTCGCTCAGTGGGTCAACTCCTACAAGCGTCTCGTGCCGGGCTTCGAGGCACCGGTCTACGTCGCCTGGTCGCGGCGCAACCGCTCGGCGCTCGTGCGCGTGCCGCTGTATCACCCGGGCAGCGAGAAGGCGACGCGGATGGAGCTGCGCTGCCCCGACCCGGCGTGCAACCCCTATCTGACGTTCGCCGTGCTGCTGCAGGCCGGTCTGGAGGGCATCGAGAAGGGCTACGAGCTGCCCGAGCCGATGGAGAAGAACCTCTACCACCTCTCCAGCGAGGAACGCCGCCGGCTCGGCGTCGAGCAGCTGCCGGAGAGCCTCGGCGAGGCGATTGAGCTGACGGCGCAGTCCGAGCTGGTGCTGCGCGCGCTCGGCGAGCACATGTTCAACCGCTACGTCGAGATCAAGCGCCAGGAGTGGGACGACTACCGCGTGCAGGTCACGCAGTGGGAGCGCGACCGCTACCTCGCGATCCTCTGAGCGCGCCGCGCGTCGGCTAGGCGCGCGCGGGGATCGCGCAGGCGATCGGGCGCGCGGGGGAGACGTAGGAGTGGATTGCCTGCAGCAGGTGTCCGAACGCGCTGGGATGACGCGGCGCGATCTCGTGCAGCAGGCGCAGCACCGAGACGGCATGGCGCTCGTACTGTTCGCTGCCGGTCAGCTGCGCGAGGCGCAGCAGGCCGACGGCGGCGCTCGCGCCACCTGAGGGGATCGGCGCGTCATCGACGTCCTTGCGCCGCGCGATCAGCGGCGCGCCGTCGGACGCGGTCGAGAAGAAGCCGCCGCGCGCTGAGTCGGCGAAGCGCGCGATCAGCTCGTCGGCGAGCGCGATCGCCGCATCGAACCAGCGCTCCTCGCAGGTCGCTTCAAACAGCGCGAGCGTCGCTTCGAGCATGAACGCGTAGTCCTCGAGGTAGGCGTCGATCTTCGCGCGGCCGTCGTTGTAGCTGCGCAGCAGCCGGCCGCGCTCGTCGCGCATCTGTTCGAGCACGAATGCGGCGCATTCGCTCGCGGCGGCGAGCAGCTGCTCGCCGAGCTCGGGCTCGACGCCTTCGAGCGGCTCGTCGCGAAGCAGCGCGCCGGTCTCGGCGAGCGCGCAGATCATCAGCGCGTTCCACGACGTCAGGCGCTTGTCGTCGAGCGCCGGCCGCACGCGCTCGGAGCGGGCAGCGAGCAGCCGCGCGCGAATCCGCTCGCGCGCCGGCGCGTCGGGCGCCAGCTCGGGCTCCTGCCAGGAGCGGTCCTGCAGCACGTTCAGCCCGGGCTCGGGATGGTGAGGATCTGAGAAGTTGCCCTGCTCGCTCGCGCCGAACCAGTCGATCGCCGCGTCCGCGTCCTCGCCGAGCGTCGCGCGCAGCTGGCTCAGCGTCCAGACGTAGTAGCGCCCCTCGACGCCCTCGGAGTCGGCGTCGAGCGCCGAGTAGAAGCCGCCCTCGGGACCGCGCATCTCGCGCAGCGTCCAGGCGAGCGCGTCGAGGCAGACGTCGAGCAGCCGGCGCTCGCCGAGCAGCTGAAAGCCGTGCAGGTAGGCGCGCGCCAGCAGCGCGTTGTCGTAGAGCATCTTCTCGAAGTGCGGCACCGCCCAGGCGCGGTCGACGCTGTAGCGAGCGAAGCCGCCGCCGAGCTGGTCGTGGATCCCACCGGCGGCCATCGCGCGCAGCGTCGCGCCGGTCATCTCGCGCTCGCCGCGCAGCAGCAGGAACTCGAGCACCGACGCCTGCGGGAACTTCGGCGCGCCGCCGAAGCCGCCGTCGCGCCCGTCGAAGGACTCGCGCAGCTTTGCGACGGCCGCGTCCAGCTCGCGCTCGTCGATCGGCTCGCTCGACGGCGCCAGCAGCGCGCCGCCGACGAGCCGCTCGCGCAGCTGCTCTCCGCCCGCGCGGACCTCCTCGCGGCGCTCGCGCCAGGCCTCGACGATCGCTTCGAGCACTTGCGTCCACGACGGCATCCCCTGGCGCGCCTGCGGCGGGAAGTACGTGCCGCCGTAGAACGGCAACTGCTCGGGCGTGAGGAACACGTTCAGCGGCCAGCCGCCCTGGCCGGTCATGCTCTGCACGGCCTCCATGTAGATCGCATCGACGTCGGGCCGCTCCTCGCGATCGACCTTCACGCAGACGAACGCCTCGTTCATCAGCTCGGCCGTACGCGCATCCTCGAAGGACTCGCGCTCCATCACGTGACACCAGTGGCAGGCGGAGTAGCCGATCGAGACGAGCAGCGGCTTGTCCTCGGCAAGCGCGCGCTGCAGCGCCTGCTCGCCCCACGGCAGCCAGTCGACCGGGTTCTCGGCGTGCTGGCGCAGGTACGGGGACGTCTCGGCGATCAGTGCGTTGGGCATCGTCGTCTCAGCCTAGTCGCGCGCGAAGCGACGCCGGATGAGCCCGCCGCCGCGGGGGCCGGCGAGGCGCCGAGCGAGGCGGGTGCGCGCTCGCTCAGGGTGCGGCGGGCGAGGCGGCTTCGTGCGCGAGCCCCGGCAGCGGCAGCTTCAGCGGCCGCGAAGGCCATTCGCCGGTGCCGCCGGCGCTCGACAGTTTCACCTTCGTCAGGCTGACGTTGAAGCGCTTGCCGCCGAGCGTGCCGCTGACGCGTTTGTCGGCCGACAGGCGCACCGTCCCATCGGCGGCGGCCGAGCCGGAGATGCGGATCGTCGCCGGCTGCAGTTCGTGGTTCTTCACCGGGAACGTTCCGCTCAGCGCGACGCCGGTGACGAACGAGAAGTTCTTCATCGTCGCCGCCGAGGAGGTGAGCCGCGTGTAGCCGCCGCGCAGCCCGCCGAAGCTCGAGCCGCTCGGCAGTTCCTGCTCGGCCTGAAGCGTTGCGGCGACGACCTGGCGGTCGAGATCGACGATCGCGTCGAGCACCGCCGTGAGCGTTCGGCCGGGCTTGCCGGAGAGGCCAGACGGCGGCTTCACGTAGGCGAGTTTGCGCGGTGCGACGGGCGTCGGCGCGAACATGTTCTTCGTCGCCGCGCTGCACGGCTGGATCGGCGTGTTGGCGAAGAACGCGCCGACGGCCGTCTGCGCGCAACCGCTGAAGTCGCTGCCGAGCACCGAATGGCCTGTGTAGGGGACGGTCAGCAGCTGCGCGTCGGGGATCGCGGCGGCGACGACCTTCGCGCCGGAGGTCGGCGTGCGCATGTCCTGCTCGCCGGAGAGGATCAGCGTCGGCACGTTCGGCAGCGCCGTCTGTGCCGGCGGCGCGGCCGAGGCGTCGGGCCAGAACGCGCAGATCGGCACGAGGCTGTCGGCGAACGCCGCTTCGGCGTCGAACGGGTAGAAGTCGCTGCTCGGCAGCGCTTTCAGTGCGGCGTTCGCTTCGCCGAGCCGCGTCGCCGCGGTCGCGGTCCGCTGCCACGGGAACAGCGTCTCCTCACACGAAGTGGTGACGAAGAGCGCGTTGTTTTCTTCTTCCTTGCTTGCTTTTTCGGCTTCTGGGTCGGGTTTGACCGGGATGTTCGGGACGAGCCCGTCGGTGATCAGGTTGAGTCGAAGCAGCGGGTCGGGATCGCCGTTCAGCGCCGAGTGCACTGCTGCCGGCAGCAGCGCGCGCAGCGCTGGATTGAGGTCGCCCGCCTCGAGGATGTTCAGCAGGTCGAGCTCGCCGAGCGAGACCGAGTGGCGCTTGCCGGCGCCATCGAACGCCGTGCCGGTGATCGGCCGCCTGCGCACTTTCGCGATCAGTCGCGCGAGGTCGCCGACCGGATTCGACGTGATGCCGGCGCACGCGCGATCCGAGCACAGCTCTTCCATCACCGGCGTGATCGCCTGCAGACGATCGACGCCGAACGCTTCCGGGCCGGTGCTCTGAACGACCGAGTCGAGCACCAGCGCTTCGACGTGCTGCGGATAGCGTTCGGCGTACTCGAGCGCGACCTTGGTGCCGTAGGAGGTCCCGTAGAGGACGAGCTTCTTATAGCCGGCCTGATGGCGGATCGCCTCGATGTCTTCGACCGATTCCTGCGTCGTGAACGCGCCGCGCGCGGCGCCGATCTGCAGCGCGCACAGTTCGACGAGCGAGCCGAGCGTCGCTTCGCCGGCGCCTTCGAGCGCTGCCGTATTGTCGAATACCGGGCAGTTCAGCGGTGAGGAGCGGCCCGTGCCGCGCTGGTCGAAGACGAGCAGATCGTGTGTCGTCAACGCCGGCGCGATCGCCGTCGCGAGCTGTTCGGCGAGCGGATCCGCCGCCTGGCCCGGCCCACCGGCGAGTGCGATCACCGCGCTCGGCGTCTGCGTCGTGCCTGCCGCTTTGCGCTCGACCGTCAATGCGATCGTGCCCGGAGCTTTGCCGCTGCGATCGAGCGGCACGGAGATCGCAGCGCAGGAGAAGGCCGCGTTTTCCGGACATGGCGAATAGGTCAGAGCGGCGGAAGCCGGCACGGCGCCCGCCGCGGCCAGCCCGCCCAGCGCGAGCAGCACGGCGAGCATCGTCTTCAGCGAGCGCCGTGGCATCAGGTCGAACGTTACCTGCACGTCTGGTCGAGAGCGCTGGATCGACGCGTTCGCATACGCAGCACAGCTACCCGGCTGTGTCGGTGCGCAACCGATCGCGCGATACGCTGCGTGCCGATGTCCGGCGAGCGCGAGATCGTCCAGGCGCCCGCGGCGCCGCCCGCGATCGGTCCGTACAGCCATGCAGTGGCTGTCGACGGCCTGCTGTTCTGCTCGGGGCAGATCCCGTTGGACCCCGCCAGCGGTGAGCTCGTCGGCGATACGCCCGGCGCGCAGGCTCGTCGTTGCCTGGAGAACCTGCAGGCCGTCTGCGCCGCGGCGGGCACGTCGCTCGCGCGCGCCGCGCGGCTGACGATCTACACGACGAGGCTCGAGGCGTTCGCGGAGATCAACGAGGCTTACGGCGAGTTCTTCGAGCGAGACCCTCCAGCGCGCGCGGCCGTCGGCGTCGCCGCGCTGCCGAAGGGCGCGCTCGTCGAGATCGACGCCGTGGTTGCTCTCTAAACAGCCGCTGGGCCGCTGAACGCCGGATCGGCGTCCGGCTCGGCGGCGTAGAGCGCGCGGCTGAGCAGGCTCCAGAGCGTGGCGCGATCATCGTCGTCGAGCGCGGCGAGCACGTCGTCCTCGATCTCTTCCTGAGCGTGCTCGGCCTTCAGCAGCGCCTTCGTGCCGGTCGGTGTCAGCTCGACGCGGTGGCGGCGGCGGTCGTCGGGGTCGCGCTTGCGCGCGATGAAGCCGAGCTCCTCGAGCTCGTTGAGCAGCAGCACGACGTTGTTCGCGTCCATGCTCAGCACCTCGGCGAGCTCCTGCTGGGGGCAGCCCGTGTGATCGCGCAGATAGCTCAGCGTCATCAAGTGGCGCATGTGCATGCCAAGGAGCTGCTCAGTGCTGCGCCGGTAGACCTGCTTGGCCAGCCGCGTGAGCAGAACCATCGAGTTGGGAGGACAAACCCTTTCGCTCCCCATTTCACCAATTTTATACACCATCGCGCATCTGCCGTCATTCTAGCGTCCATAATAAATTTTAGGTAGATCATCCCCGCCGCAAGGATCATCCTTGCTATGGTTGTCCTTCGTCCACTGAAGGGAGCCGCATGAGCACCACGATTCAACAGCCACAGACCATCGGGCAGGAGCCGCAGACCAGCGAGATCGAGGCGCAGGCGCGCGCAAGCGCTCGCGAGAAACGCCGCTGGCTGGCGCTTGCGGTGCTGTGCCTCGGTCAGCTGATGATGGTGCTCGACTCGACGATCGTCAACGTCGCGCTTCCTTCGATCCAGCACGACCTCGGCTTCTCGCAGGGCAACCTCACGTGGGTGCTCGACGGCTACCTGATCACGTTCGGCGGCTTCCTGCTGCTCGCCGGACGCCTCGGCGACCTCGTCGGTCGCAAGCGCGTGTTCCTCAGCGGGCTCGTGCTGTTCACCGCTGCGTCGATCCTCTGCGGGATCGCCGACAGCCAGGGGCTGTTGATCGGCGCACGGCTGCTGCAAGGCGTCGGCGGCGCGGTCGCTTCGAGCGTGATCCTCGCGATCATCGTCACCGAGTTCCCGGGCGCGAAGGAGCAGGCGAAGGCGATGGGCCTGTACGCGTTCGTCTCCGCCGGCGGCGGCTCGATCGGCCTGCTCGCGGGCGGCGCGCTGACGCAGTCGCTCGACTGGCACTGGATCTTCTTCGTCAACGTCCCGATCGGCATCGTCGCGTTCGTGCTCGGCTCGAGGCTGATCGTCGAGAACGAGAGCATCGGGCTCTCCGGCGGCGTCGATTGGCTCGGCTCGCTGCTGATCACGCTGGCGACGATGGCCGGCGCATTCGCGATCGTCAAGTCCAGCGAATACGGGCTGAGCTCCGCGCGTACGCTGGGCGTCGCCGGAGTCTCGCTCGTCCTGCTCGCCGCCTTCCTCGCGCTGGAGGCGCGGATCGAGAACCCGATCATGCCGCTGCGGATCCTGCGCCTGCGCTCGCTGATGGGCTCGAGCCTCGTCCGCGGGCTGCTCGTGACGGGGATGTTCTCGTCCTTCTTCCTCGGCTCGCTGTATCTCGAGCGCGTGCTCGGCTACAACGCGATCGACACCGGTCTGGCGTTCATGCCGCTGACGGCTTCGATCGCGATCATGTCGCTGGGCCTGTCGGCTCGCATCGCCGAGCGTCTCGGGCGGATCAACTCGCTCGCGATCGGTCTCGGCGCGATCGTCCTCGGGCTGCTGACGCTTGCTACGCAAGGCGTGCACGCGAGCTACTTCCCGGGCCTGTTCGTCGCGTTCCTGCTGATCGGCCTCGGCGCCGGCGCCTCGTTCCTGCCGCTGCTGACGATCGGCATGGCCGACGCGCCGAAGCGCGACGCCGGGCTCGCCTCGGGAATCATCAACGTCTCGGTGCAGCTGTTCGGCGCGATCGGGCTGGCCTCGCTGGGCACGGTCGCGACCGACCACACGAAAGCGCTCAGCGCCAGCGGCCACTCGGCGATCGCCGCGCTGACCGGCGGCTATCACCTCGCGTACGTCGTCGGCGCGGCTTGCGTCGCCGTCGGGATCCTCGCGGCCTTCGTGATCCTGCGTCCGCCGACGAGCACCGTCGCGCAGGAGGTCGAAGAGCTCGAGCGCGACTTCGGACGAGCAAGCGCCAACGCGCAGGCGGCAGAGCAGCTCGTCTGAGCGGCCGTCTCGCCGTCCGCCGCCTACCCACCCCAGGGCGGCGGACGGCGAGCGGCTATCGCTCCGCGCGCAGCGCCGCGCGCTTGATCTTGCCGCTCGCCGTCTTCGGCAGCTCGCTGGCGAACTCGACGATCCGCGGGTACTTGTAGGGCGCGGTTTCCCGCTTGACGTGCTCTTGCAGCTCACGCGCGAGCTCCGGCGAGGCCGCGTACTGGCCGTCGCGCAGCACGACGATCGCGCAGACGACCGAGCCGCGTTCCTCGTCGGGCGCGGCGATCGCCGCCGCTTCGGCGACGGCCGGATGCGCGACGAGCGCAGACTCGACCTCGAACGGGCCGATCCGGTAGCCGGCGGAGATGATCACGTCGTCGTCGCGCCCTTGAAAGTGCAGCCAGCCGTCCTCGTCCTGTTCGACGAGATCGCCGGTCCGCCAGATCTCGCCCAGGCGGCGGTCGTCGATCTGCCACGCGCCGTCCTCGCCGCGGTGTGCGTGCTCGCCGATGTAGCCGAGGAAGAACGTCGGCACGGTGCGCGGGTTCGCCGTCAGCTCGCCGTCTTTGATCAGCAGTCCGACGCCGGGCAGCGCCATCCCCATCGAGCCGGCGCGCGCCGGCGTGCCGAGCGGAGCGCCGGTCAGCTGGCCGGTCTCGGTCTGGCCATAGCCGTCGCGGACGTCGAGCCCCGTCGCCGCCTGCCAGGCGCGCAGCACCTCGGGGTTGAGCGCCTCGCCGGCCGCGACCATCCCGGTCAGGTCGGGCAGCGCACGCAGCGTCGCGCGCTTGGCAAGCACGCGGTACTCGGTCGGCGCCATGCAGAGCACGTTGACGCGCTCGCGCGCGAGCAGCTCGAGCCGCTCGCGCGGGTCGAAACGGGCGTCGTGCAGCAGCGCCGAGGCGCCGACGAGCCACGGCGCGATGAACACGTTGCGCGCCGACTTCGACCAGCCGCTCGCCGCCGTGCACCAGACGAGCGTGGCCTCGCGCGGTCCGAGCCAGTGCATCGCCTGCAGTCGCTGGCCGTCGAGATAGCGCTGGCCGTGCAGGACGGCCTTCGGCTCGCCGGACGTGCCGCTCGTGAACGTGATCAGGCACGGGTCGCTCGGCGAGAGCTCGACGATCGGCGCCGGCTCGCCCGCGAACAGCTGCTCGTCCGGAATCAGCACGACGCGGCAGTCCGGCGCCGCGGCCTCGAGCTCAGCGCGGTTTCGCTCGTCGGCGACGATCAACGACGGGCGCACGGCGTCGATCCGCAGCCGCAGGTCTTTCGCGCGCAGCTGCTCGGTGCACGGCAGCACGACGGCGCCGATCCGGAAACACGCGACCATCGCAAAGACCCACTCGGGGCGGTTGCCGATCAGCGTCATCACGACATCGCCGCGGCCGACGCCGAGCCGCTGGAAGGCGCCGGCCATCCGCGCGCTGCGCTCGGCGACCTCGCCGAAGCTCCACTCGCGGCGCGAGCCGTCGCGCGCCAGCTCGAGCAGTGCCATTCGTCGCGCCGGTAAGCGCTCGACGATGTCGCCGGCGAAGTTCATGCCGGTATTCTCCTCTGACTAGCGCAAACGAGTCTGGAGCCCGAAACCGCATGGCCGTAGCCGTCACTCCGTACAACGAGAAGACCGACGAGCAGAAGGCGATCACCGAGATGGTGCATCAGTTCGCCGACGAGCAGATCCTGCCGAACGCCGAGCACTACGACCACGAGGACGAGTTCCCCGAGCCGATCGTCGAGCAGATGAAGGAGCTTGGGCTGTTCGGCGTGACGATCCCCGAGGAGTACGGCGGCATGGGTCTCGACCTGACCACGTACGCGATGATCGTCGAGGAGCTCTCGCGCGGCTGGATCTCGATCTCGGGCGTCGTCAACACGCACTTCATCGGCTCCTACCTGCTGATGAACTTCGGCACCGAGGAGCAGAAGCAGAGGTATCTGCCGAAGATGGCGAGCGGCGAGATCCGCGCCGCCTTCTCGCTCTCCGAGCCCGAGCTCGGCTCCGATGTGCAGGCGATCAAGACCGCGGCAAAGAAGCAGGACGACGGCACGTGGGAGATCAACGGCACGAAGATGTGGGTGACCAACGGCCTGCGCTCCTCGCTCGTCTTCACGCTCGTCAAGACAGACCCGCAGGCCGACCCGCGCTATCGCGGGATGACGTGCTTCATCTGCGAGAAAGAGCCGGGCGTCGCAGAGAACACGGGTGCGCTGAAGGGCTTCAACGTGCCGCCGCAGATCAAGAAGATGGGCTACAAGGGCGTCGAGTCGACCGAGCTCGTGTTCGACGGCTACCGCTGTCCCGCCGAGAACATCCTCGGCGGCGAAGAGGAGGGGCTGAACAAGGGCTTCGTGCAGATGATGGACGCGCTCGACCTGGGTCGCGTGAACGTCGCCGCGCGCGGCGTCGGCCTCGCGCAGCGCGCGCTGGAGCTGGCGCTCAAATACGCGCAGGAGCGCAAGACGTTCGGCAAGGCGATCGCCGAGCATCAGGCGATCCAGTTCAAGCTCGCCGACATGGCGACGCAGGTCGACGCCGCTCGCCTGCTCGTGCGTCGCGCGGCGGCGATGAAGGACGCCGGCGAGCGCTCGGACCTGGAGGCCGGCATGGCGAAGCTGTTCGCATCCGAGGCCGGCCGCTTCTGCGCTGAGGAAAGCCTGCGTATCCACGGCGGCTACGGATACTCCAAGGAGTACGAGATCGAGCGCATCTACCGCGATGCGCCGCTGCTGCTGATCGGCGAGGGCACGTCCGAGATCCAGCGCATGGTGATCGGCCGCAAGCTGTTGCAGCGTCATAAGATTTGAGACACCGCGACGGACCACGAAGGTTCCGAAAGGGGAGCGCCACATGGCCGAGGATGCCAAGGCTCTGATCGAGCTCGCGACGCGCCGGTTCATCGACGAGGTCCCGGCGCTCGCTCCGATCAAGCTCGTCGTCGGAGTCGAACTGCGCGGGCGCGGCGACGTGCAGCACTTCCGCCTGGAGATGCCCGACATGAAGGTCACGAAGGGGCCGGCCGCCGATGCGCGCGTGCGCCTGGACATGCGCCGCGAGTTCTTCAACGTGATGGCGCGCGAAGGCAAGGTGCCCGACTGGATCGAGGCGTTCACCTACGGCCAGGCGAAGGCGTCTGGGCCGGAGCAGATCCTCAAGCTCGTCGTCAACGTCGTCGAGCGCCAGCAGGAACGCGAGCACACGCGCAAGGCGCGCAAGCCGGCCTGACGTCGCGCGGCCGCGCGGCTCGGCGCACTTCGTGCTCCGGCGTCGGTACGAGACTTCGAGCGAACAGTAGTCTTGGCATCAGGATCGATGCTTTATCGCTAAATATGGTGATAACTAATCAGGAATGATGCAAAGCTATTATGGCTGCTATGCTTCAAATATGATGCGTTATACGATCATTACAATGTAACGCTTCAAATATGATGCTTAGCGAACTTCAATCTAACGATGCTGTGCTGGCCGAGCTCGGGCGCCGGCTGGAGGGTCAGCGGCTGGCGCGAAACCTGACGCAGCAGCAGATGGCCGAGCAGGCCGGGATCGGCCGCGCGACCTTGCAGCGTCTAGAGCGGGGCGAGTCGGTTCAAACGACATCGATGATCAAGCTACTGCGAGCCCTGGATCTGCTGCAGTCGCTGGATGGCGCGCTGCCGCAGGCGATCGAGCGCCCGATCCTGCAACTCGAACGCGAGCGGCGGCGGAAGCCCCGCCGACGCGCACGCGCCGGTGGTCGTGCGTCCTCGCGGCCGGCCGAGCGACCCTGGAGGTGGGGCGAGGAGCCCGAGGCGACAGCGTGACTGTCGCTGCCGTGATGCTGTGGGACAGGCGCATCGGGGCTGTCTCGATCGCACCGGCCGAACGCTACGCAACCTTCGAATACGACCCCGCGTTCGTCAGCAGTGCGATCCAGCTTGCGCCGGTACGGATGCCGCTTCGGAGTGAGCCCTACCGTTTCCCCGGTCTGCCACAAGACGCTTTCAACGGGCTGCCCGGGATGCTGGCGGATTCGCTGCCCGACCGATGGGGAACGGCGCTCGTCAACGCCTGGCTGGCCGCGCAGGGGAGGGATCAGTCGAGCTTCGATGTCGTGGAGCGGCTCTGCTATGTCGGGACCCGCGGCATGGGTGCGCTCGAGTTCGAGCCGGCTCGAGAGCCGGCTCGTGCGGAGGACGACGACCTTCATCTCGATGCGCTCGTACGTCTCGCTGGCGAGGCGTTGGCGCAGCGCTCGACGTTCGTAGCCGAGCTGGCGGCGGACCCGCAAGAGGAGGCGATGCGAGCGATCCTCGAGGTCGGCACGTCGGCGGGCGGTGCTCGTCCAAAGGCGATCATCGCCTATAACCAGGCGACTGGTCAGGTCCGCTCGGGACAGGTCGAGGCGGGGGACGGCTTTCGTCATTGGCTGCTGAAGTTCGACGGCGTCGCGCAGGCAGGCGATTACGGCCTCACCGACCCGCAAGGTTGGTGCACGATCGAGTACGCGTACTCGTTGATGGCCCGGTCCGCTGGAGTCGATATGAGCGAGTGCCGGCTGCTGGCCGAGCACGACCGCCGGCACTTCATGACCCGCCGCTTCGATCGACCCGACGAGGGCGGCAAGCTGCACATGCAGACGGTCGGTGCGCTGGAGCACGTCAGCTACAACGAGCCTGGCTCCTACAGCTACGAGCAGGCGCTGCTGCTCGCACGCCGCGTAGGCGTGGGCACGCCGGCGGTCGAGCAGCTGTTCCGGCGGATGGTCTTCAACGTCGTCGCGCGCAACCAGGACGATCACGTCAAGAACATCGCGTTCCTGATGGATCGCGCCGGCACGTGGTCGCTTGCTCCGGCCTACGACGTGACGTGGGCGTGGAAGCCCGGCAACCCGTGGCTCGACAGCCATCAGATGTCGATCAACGCAAAGCGCGACAACTTCACGGTCGCCGATCTGCGCGCGGTGGCGCGTTTGGGAGGCCTCAAGCAAGGATCCGCCGAGACCGTGCTCGCGGAGGTCAGCGACGCAGTCTCAGGCTGGCGGAAGATCGCCGCGGAGAACGGCGTCAGCGACGCGATCGCCGAGCGGATCGCCGACTCGCATCGACTCGTGCTGCCTGTCGGCTAGGACGAGCAGGCGCTCCCGACCAGACGCTCAGTGGTAGGAGGTCAGCTGCTGCGCAAGAAAGGCCAGCGACAGCAACAGGAAGATGCACATCACGACGAGTGAGAAGTTTTCGTTCATGCGCGTACGTCCAAGATAATGCACGACGCGGCTCGCTGCACGGGCAACCGATGACGGTGTGCCGGGCGACGCCCGAGCGCTCGCGCGTCAGGCGAGTACGGCGTCGTCGTCGTACAGCTTGATCACCTTGACGGCGCCCTCGGGCGAGGCGTCGAGGCAGAGGCGGCAGAGCACGCACTCGTCGAGGTTCTGCTCGACCAGCTCGAGCGTGCCATCGCCGGCCTGCGCGTAGATGTCGACGGGGCAGGCCTCGGTCAGCTTCTTCGCGAGCTCGCTGTCGGCTGCGGCGGCGTCGTCGACTTCGACTGCGATGAACAGGCCGTCCTTCCTCACGCTGCGCTGCTCTCCGCGAGCTTGGCCTTGACGAGGTCGGGAATCTCGTCGATCCGCTGCACGACGGGGATGCCGGCCGCCTCCAGCCGGGCGATCTTCTCCGTCGCTGAGTCCTCCTTGCCCTCGACGATCGTGCCGGCGTGCCCGAAGGACATGCCCTGCATCTCCTCGTCGTCCATGAACTTGCCGGCCATGAAGGCGATGATCGGAAGGCGCGAGTTGTGCTCCTTGACCCACTGCGACAGCTGCGCCTCCATGCGACCGCCCGGCTCGGTGTAGATCACGATTGCCTGAGTCTGCTCGTCGGCCTCGAAGTACGGCATCAGCTCCGCGTAGGTCGAGCCGATGATCGCGTCGCCGCCGATCGAGACCGCCGTGGAGACGCCGAGGCCGGCGGCCGTCAGCGTCGAGGAGATCTCCGTCGTCATCCCGCCCGAGCGGCTCATCACGCCGACCGCGCCGGCCTGGTAGGCGACGGCGGCGTTGCGCGCCGGGCCGCCGATGCCGCCCATCTTCGCGACGCCCGGGACGATCACGCCGAGGCAGTTCGGGCCGATGATCCGCGCGCCCTTGGCGTCGGCGAGCTCGACCATCATCGCGACGTCGCGCCGCGGGATCCGCTCGGTGACGATCACGATCGTCTTGATGCCGGCGTGCAGCGCCTCGAAGACGGCGTCTCGCGTGCCCGCCGGCGGCACGGTGACGACCGAGCCGTCCGGCACGAGGCCGCCGTTGTGCGCGACGACCTGCTCGACGGTGTCGAACACCGGCACGCCGTGAACCTCACGACCCTTGCGGCCGGGAGTCACGCCGCCGACGATCTTCGAGCCGTAGTCGAGACACTCGCGGGTCAGGTTGACGGCCTCGCGGCCGGTGATGCCCTGGATGATGAAGGTGGTGTCTTGGTCGATCAGGATCGACATCGCTAGGCCGCCGCTCCCTGGATCTTGGCGACCGCTCGGCCGGCGGCCTCCCACAACGACACCGAGCGGTCGCAGTACTCGATCCTGTACTTGTCGAGGATCTTGAAGCCCTCCTCCTCCCAGGCGCCGGGGATGCGGAAGATCGCGATCGTCTCGCCGGGGTCCTTGTCGAGTTCGAGACAAGCCTTGATCACGCCGCGCGCGACGATGTCGACGCGCGTGTTCGAGACGATCGACATCATCACCGCGATCTTCTCGACGCCGTCTTTCTGCAGCACCTGCTTCGCCAGGCCGCAGGCCTTCGCGACGGATGGGTTGCCGCCGATCTCGGCGTAGTTGGCCGGCTCGCCGCCCTGCTGGCGCACGGCGTCGGTCAGCGTCAGCGAGCCGCCGCCCGCTCCGATCACCAGGCCGATGTTGCCGTTGAAGCCGGTGTCCTTGCCCTGGATCACACCACGGTGGTCGGCTGCGTCGATCGCCAAGACGGCCTCTTCGAAGGGGGTCGGAGTGTGGCCCTCGCGGGTGCCCTCGTCCGCGCCGATGCCGAGCGCCTCGAGCAGGCCCTTCTGGCGCGGCATGCCCTCGTTCTCCATCTCCATGTGCGCGTCGAGCGCGACGAACGAGCCGTCCTTCAGTTCCGCCAGCGGATTGATCTCGGCCAGCGTCATGTCGGCGTCGAGGAACAGCTGGGCCAGGCGAGCGAGCACCGGCGTAGCGCGCTGCAGGGCCCTGCCGGTGACGCCGGCCGCGGCGATCACCTGCTTTGCCTGGAAGTCGGAGAACGGCTGCAGCGTGGAGAAGTGGCCGCGGCCGACGTGATCGGGGTGCTCCTCGGCGACCTGCTCGATGTCGATGCCGCCCATGTCGCTGAACAGCATCAGCGGCTTCTTCGCGGTGCCGTCCCAGACGACGCCCGCGTAGTACTCCTGCGCGACCTCCGCCTTCGGGTCGACGAGCACGCCGCGTGGCATGTGCCCGCCGATCTCCAGCTGCAGGATGTCCTTGGCGTAGGACTCGGCCTGCTCGGGCGTGTCGGCGAACTTGACGCCGCCGGCCTTCATTCGCCCGCCGGAGAGCACCTGCGACTTGATCACCGTCGGCCCACCGATTCGCGCTGCGATCTGCGCGGCCTCGGCCGGATCGGTCGTGAAGCCGTAGTCGGTCACGGGGATGCCGGCGCGCTTGACGATCTCGCGCGCCTCGTACTCGTAGAACCTCATCTGCTGGACCTCATGCGGCCGGGAAGCCTATACGGCGGCGCTACGCCGCGGCCGGCTCGGGCGCGAAGCCGTAGCGCTCGGCCAGCTCCGGATCCTTCTTCGCGAGCATTTCGGCGAGGTTGACCATCACCTTGCACTGCTTCCACGTCGCGTCGTCCTGCATCTTGCCGTCGATCATGTGCACGCCGCGGCCGTCGGGGATCGCCTCGATCACCTTCTTCGCGAACTCGACCTCGGCCGGTTCGGGTGAGAAGACGCGCTTGGCGATGCCGATCTGCACCGGATGCAGCGACCACGCGCCGACGCAGCCGAGCAGGAACGCCGCGCGGAACTGCGTCTCGCAGCCTTCGACGTCCTTGATGTCGCCATACGGCCCGTAGAACGGCAGCGCGCCGACCGACGTGCAGGCGTCGACCATGCGCGCGATCGAGTAGTGCCACGGGTCCTGCTGGTAGCTCGCGCGCGGCGCGTCCGGATCGACCGGGTCGGGGTCGGCGATCGTGCGATAGCCGGGATGCCCGCCGCCGACGCGCGTCGTCTTCATCCGCCGCGAGGCGGCGAGATCGGCCGGCCCGAAGCTCATCCCCTGGATCCGCGGCGAGGCGCTCGCGATCTCCTCGAGGTTGGCGACGCCCTGCGCCGTCTCCAGCAGCGCGTGAATCAGGATCGGGCGCTCGATCTTCGCCTTCGCCTCGAGCTGCGCGAGCAGCCGGTCGACGTAGTGGATGTCCCACGGGCCCTCGACCTTCGGGATCATCACGACCTCGAGCTTGTCGCCGATCTCGGTGACCAGTTCGGTCAGGTCGTCGAGCACCCACGGCGAGGCGAGCTCGTTGACGCGCGTCCACAGCGCCGTGTCCCCGAGGTCCATCTCCCTACCGACCTTGATCAGCCCGGCGCGCGCGGCGAGCTTGCGATCGACCGGCACGGCGTCCTCGAGGTTGCCGAGCAGGATGTCGACCGTCGGCGCGATGTCGGGCACCTTCGCGACCATCTTCTCGTTCGAGAAGTCCAGGAAGTGGATCATCCGGGAGGGCTTGAACGGGATCTCGCGCACGGGCTCGGGCGCGTCGATCGCCAGTGGCTTGAAGAAGTCGCGGGGGTTGCGCAAGTCGTCTCTCCTGGGTCTGCGGTAGCTGGTCGCTTCGCCTGGAACGCTATCGGCTCGGCCGCGGCCACTAGAGTCTCACGGCCAAGCCAAGCGATTCGAGGAGACTCCGAGCACCCCATGAGCGAGACGCAAACCGTCGAGACAGAGCAGGCCGCGCGCGAGGCGAGCGGCGCACATCCGTATGGCCGCTACCTCGAGGAGTTCGAGGTCGGCGACGTCTACAAGCACTGGCCCGCGAAGACCGTCACCGAGTCCGACGATCACCTCTTCTGCCTGATCACGATGAACCACCACCCGCTGCACATCAACGACGTCTACGCGCACAAATCGCAGCAGGGCCGCAACGTCGTCGTCGGGCCGCTCGTCTACTCGCTCGCGCTCGGCATGTCCGTCAGCGACGTCAGCGGCAAGGCGATCGCAAACCTCGCGACCGAAGAACTGAAGCATCCGGCGCCGGTCTTCCACGGCGACACGCTGTTCTGCGAATCCGAGGTGCTGGAGAAGAAAGAGTCCAAATCGAAGCCCGATCGCGGCACCGTGAAGGTGCACACGCGCGTGCTCAACCAGGACGGCGTGCTGGTCGCCGAGTTCAAGCGGCTCGTGCTCGTGCCGCGCCGCGAGCGGGCACCCGAGACGGAGTCTCGGGTCACGGGAGAGGCTGAGGGCAACGTCGAGTAGCCGCCGCGGCCGGCGTGAGGCGGGGGAGGGGAGTCGAGCCGCCCGGCCAGACGGCGCAACGGTTCGGCGCCAGGCGAGGCCGGCGGCAGGTCAGCTGGAGACACGCCGCGCGCGTTGGCGCTTGGCCAGGGCGTGCGATACCCTCTCTTGACGCCCAGCCGGGCGTTTTTTCCGTTCCCAGGGCCCTCCGCGGGCCCGCGGGACGGCGCCGACCGACCGACGAGCGCGTCGGCGCGCCGATCATGACCGCGATCGAGGAGCAGCTTCAACGATGAACACGACCGCCTCCGCCCCAACGACGAACGAGCGACTGCTGGCCTGGGTCGGGGAGGTCGCATCGCTGACCGAACCCGACGAGATCCACTGGTGCGACGGCTCGGCCGAGGAGTACGACAGCCTCTGCCAGGAGCTCGTCGACGCCGGCACGTTCGAGCGCCTGTCCGACGCGAAGCGGCCGAACTCCTACCTCGCGCTGTCGGACCCCGGCGATGTCGCGCGCGTCGAGGATCGCACGTTCATCTGCTCGCAGACCGAGGACGAAGCCGGACCGACGAACAACTGGCGCGACCCGGCCGAGATGCGCGGCGCGCTGAACGAGCTGTTCGCCGGCTCGATGCGCGGCCGCACGATGTACGTCGTGCCGTTCTCGATGGGTCCGCTCGGCTCGGACAAGAGCCATGTCGGCGTGCAGCTGACCGACTCGACGTACGTCGCCGTGAGCATGCGGATCATGACGCGCATGGGCCAGGGCGCGCTCGACGCGCTCGGCTCCGAAGGCGAGTTCGTGCCTTGTCTGCATTCCGTCGGGATGCCGCTGTCAGACGGCGTCGAGGATGTGCCGTGGCCGTGCAACGCCGAGAACAAGTACATCGTCCACTTCCCCGACACGCGCGAGATCTGGTCGTTCGGCTCGGGCTACGGCGGCAACGCGCTGCTCGGCAAGAAGTGCTTCGCGCTGCGGATCGCCTCGGTGATGGCGCGCGACGAGGGCTGGATGGCCGAGCACATGCTGATCCTCAAGCTGACCTCGCCCGAGGGCGAGGTGAAGTACATCACCGGCGCCTTCCCGAGCGCTTGCGGCAAGACCAACCTGGCGATGCTGATCCCGACGCTCGAGGGCTGGACGGTCGAGACGATCGGCGACGACATCGCCTGGATGAAGTTCGGCGAGGACGGCCGCCTCTACGCGATCAATCCCGAGTACGGCTTCTTCGGCGTCGCGCCCGGCACCGGCGAGGACACCAACCCGAACGCGATCCACACGATCGAGCGAAATTCGATCTTCACCAACTGCGCGAAGACCGACGACGGCGACATCTGGTGGGAGGGGCTCAGCAAGGAGCCGCCGGCGCACCTGATCGATTGGCACGGCAACGACTGGACGCCGGAGTCGGGCGCGCCTGCGGCGCATCCGAACGCGCGCTTCACGACGCCCGCCTCGCAGGATCCGGCGATCGCCGCCGAGTGGGAGGACCCGAAAGGCGTGCCGATCGACGCGATGCTGTTCGGCGGGCGCCGCTCGACGGTCGTGCCGCTCGTGACCGAGGCGTTCGATTGGGAGCACGGCGTGTTCCTCGGCTCGGTGATGAGCTCGGAGAAGACGGCCGCGGCGGCCGGAACCGTCGGCGAGCTGCGCTTCGACCCCTTCGCGATGCTGCCGTTCTGCGGCTACAACATGGCCGATTACTTCGAGAACTGGCTGAAGATCGGGCGCACCAACGGCGCGAAGCTGCCGAAGATCTTCTACGTCAACTGGTTCCGCAAGGACGAGGGCGGCCGCTTCCTCTGGCCCGGCTTCGGCGAGAACTCGCGCGTGCTCTCGTGGGTCTTCGCGCGCTGCGCAGGCAACGGCGCGGCCACCGAGACACCGATCGGGCTGATCCCGCCGGTCGGCCCCGACGGCATCGACACGCGCGGCCTCGACGTCTCCGATGCCGACATGGCCGAGCTGCTGCGCGTCGACACGGCCGAGTGGAAGGCGCAGCTGCCTCAGTTCCAGGCTTATCTAGCGCAGTTCGAGCGCCTGCCGGACGCGTTGAACGTCCAGCTCAAAGCGCTCGAGGAGCGCCTCGACAGCTAGGCGGCTCAGTCGTGGCCGTGAGTCTCGCCCGCGGCAGCCGCCGGCGGGCGTGACTCCTCGGCGAGCGAGGTGATCGTCAGCGCGCCGCGCGCCGAGGACTCGAGCACCTCGGTCGCCTCCTCGAGCGAGCGTGCGTAGAGCTCGACGAGCAGGTGCACGATGATCCGCGAGTCGTCCTCGTGCTTGTGGAAGCGCACATGCGTGAAGAACTCGCGCACGCCGTGATCGCCGAACGCGGCGTAGGACAGCGCGTCGCCGGCCTCCGGTCCGGAGCACGTCTCGACCTCGTCCGCGTCGACGCTGACCGTGCATGAGGCGACCCACGGCGTGCCCGCGATCATTCGTTCCCAGCGATCCTCGATCGGCTCGACGCGGCTGTTGTTGAAGCCGAGATGCGGCTGATCGTGCATGCAGTCGAGACATTGCACTACGGCCTCCTGCAGCTCGTCGATCACTTCGGCGCGCTCGCCCGTTTCCGGGTCGATCTTGTGGATTCCCTCGTAGTGGACCTGGACCTCCAGATCCTGCGACCAACAGCGATAGCAGCGAAGCCAGCTGCGGGCGCCTGTCTCGGGTGTTGCGCCGTCCATGGGGGCATTGTAGGACTCGCCGGTAACGACGACGGGGCGCCCGCGGGCGCCCCGTCGAACCGTCGCCGGCTGTCGGACGCTAGTGCTTCTTCTTTTTCTTCTTCGGCGCCTTGACGCTGAAGTGGAACGTCTGCGCCGTCGGCGTGCCGCCGAGCGTCGATTTGTACGTCAGCTTCGCGGTGAGCTGGACCTTCTTGCCCTTCTTCAGCGCGGCCTTGACCTTGCGCGAAGGCTGCACCGTGACCTTCAGCGGGATCCCGGCTTTGCCTTTCGCCGTGACCTTCCCAGAGACGGTTGTCTTCGGCCGGCACTTGCCTTTGATCCGCGCTTGGTTCTGCTTGCACTTCTTCTGGCGCTTCGCGGCGACAGCGTTGCGCGAGATCGTCGCCGTCGGCACCGTCACTTCGACCGTCGCCGTGCCTTCCTGCGTCGGCACGAACGTGATCGTGATCGTGCCGTTCGAGTTGGCGTGGATGCTCTGGATCCGGTAGCTGCTGTTCGGCGTCGGCGGCGCCGGCGTCCAGATCAGCTGCGCGGCGGCCGCCGGGTCGGCGGGGGTCTGCGATCCCGTCCCGCCAAGGTCCAGGAAGATCTGCATAGTGTCGAGCCCGGCCGCCGTTCCGACGTAACTGATCGTCGCGACACCGGAAGAGTTCGTCAGCACGCTCCCCGCTTTCGGATTCGCTCGGCCGATCGAGTAGACCAGAGACCGGTTTGGATAAGGGGTGCCGACGTTGTCGGTGGCCGTCACGGTCACCGTGCCGGCTTGGCCGACGACGTGCGTCTGCGTGACCGGTTGGATCCCCAGCCCAGCCGGGATCTGCGCCCGGTTGATGATCGAGTAGGTCGTCGTTTCCCCCGGTTTGAGCGCGCTCGCAGTCGAGAGATGGTCGTCCCAGCTAACGCCGACGGCGTTGTCGATCAGGTTCGGATCGACGTCGTCGTTGAACACGGACGTTTCGCTGCCCGCGGCTCTGACGGCAGGCCAGATCCCCGCATCGGCCGGACTGGTCACCGGGCAGCGATCCTCGGGAACTTCGTTCCAGCAGCCGGTCTGGTAGTTGCTCCACGCCGGAGTGCCCGTTTCGATCAGTCCTCCGAAGACGCCCGTCGTGCTGTTCTGGCCGCCGATAAATCGCGGTGGGCCGCTGAGAAACACACCTGTGCCGAAGTCGCTGTTATCGGTCAACAGATCGCCGGCGTAGATCGCGTGGAAGCTCAAGTTGACCGGCGTCGGCGACGCGGACGGATCAGTGGTCGTCTGGCCGGTCAGGTTCTCGACGGCGAAGCTGGACGTGAACTGCGGTTCGCCGTTTGCGTACGTCGTTGTCTCTGTGACCAGGACGTAGTCCTTGCTCGTTTCCGCGTCGGTCACCTTGAACGTCGTGACGAGCTTGTAGGGGTCGGCTGTCGTACCGCTGCCGCTTGGCGAGCCGGGGCTTACTTCGGTGTATTCGGTCGAGCCCAGTCCCGGGCCTTGGACGCCCGCGAAGCCGTAGACCTTCTTGCCCAGCGCGGTCGGGTTGCCGACTTCGGGAAAGCCGAGGAAGAACCCGCAGTCTCCGACAGTCCCTTCGCCGGGAAAGAAGTTATTGCCCGCGTTGAGGTAGTTCGACTGACACTGCCCCTGAGATCCGATCGACACGATCAGGGGGCCGCCGGGCAGAGTGACGGTGCCGGCGCTGGCGCCAGCGGCGCCTGCGCAGAGCACGCCAACAGCTGCGAGAACGGCGACGACGAGGCGCTTGGTCCGCATCGGAAGCCGGTCTCGCGCCCCCGCCGGGCCAGGCCCGCCGGCGTCGATACGAGTCATGCGAAAAAACCTCCTTCTGCGCGAAGCCCCGTCGGGTGCCGCGGCACGAATGCTGCGCGTCTCAGAGCGCCGGAGACTAGCGAGTGGCTAGGAGGCCGGCGCGACGGATGGACGAGTTTTCGGACCTGGCGGATTGCAGCCGGCGCAAGCGCGAGTCGGGCGGCGCGCCGGCCACGAGCGCTAGCCGAACGTGAACGCGTAGCCCGTCACGCCCGGCGCGAAGCGCAGGCTCAGGCGATGGCGCTGATCCTTCGGCAGCGAGACGAGCGTGTACAGCCGCTCGCCGGTGACGCTCACGCGCGAGTCGTGCACGTCGGAGCCGGCGTCGGCCGCTGAGATCGGCCGGCCGTCGAGCAGCACTTGCACCGAGCGCGGTCGGTTGCCTTCGGAGCTGAGCACGAGATAGACGTGCTTGGCCTCGAAGTCGAGATCGATTCCGGCGCTCGACAGCGCCGTCGCCGGCTGACCGGCGATCCGCCAGCTGCCGCTGAACGCGAACTCGTTGAGCGCCAGCGCGTGCGTCGGCGCCGGCCCGTAGTCGTGCGCGCCTTCACGCGGCTTCTCGAGCCAGCCTTCGGCGCGCTCGGTGCCGAGGTAGGTCTCGGGCGTCGCGACTTCGCTCGGCACGACGACGTCGCTCGGATGGCTCTTGCCGCCGACCGCCGCGCCGGCTTCGGCGAGCAGCGCGCGGATCGCCGTTTCGGTCTTGTCGTAGTCGCCCTCGCCGAACGTCGCGTAGCGGACCTTGCCCTTCGCGTCGATCAGGTAGTCGGCCGGCCAGTACTCGTTGCCGTACGCGTTCCACGTGCCCATCTCGTTGTCCTGGACGACCGGATATTTCAGCCCGAACTGCTTGATCGCGTTCGACACGTTCGACGCGTCGTGCTCGAACGCGAACTCCGGCGTCTCGACGCCGACGATCGTCAGCCCGTCGTGGCGGTAGCTCGCATCCCACGCCTTCAGATACGGCAGCGTGCGAATGCAGTTGATGCACGTGTACGTCCAGAAGTCGACCAGCACGACGCGCCCGCGCAGCGCGCTGAGCGACAGCGGCTTGCCGCCGGGCGTGTTGAACCAGTCTTGCGTTTCGTTGAATTCAGGCGCCGTGCCGAGGTCCTTCAGGCCGTCCGCCGCCGCCAGCAGCGTCGCCTGGCTCGCGTTCGCCGGCGCCGCCTTGACGCTCGAGCCCGAGCCGCCGCAAGCGGACGAGCCGTTAGCCGGCGCGAACTTGACTTCGTGCCCGCTGATTTCGTGCAGGTGCTTCGTGACCGTTTCCGAGCACTCCAGCGACGCCGTCAGGTTGACGTCGGGTATGTGCTGCGCGACGAACTGGTCGAAGTTGACGTCGAGGTTCGTGATGATCGCGACCGCCGTGAGGATCATGATCACGCCGAGCGCGCGCTGCAGCAGCGGGCCTCGTCCCGCTTTGCGAACACGGTCGAACACGCGCCGGCCGCCGAGCGTCAACGCGAGCAGCACGACCGCCGAGCCGAGCGCGTACGCGAGCGCGAGCACGACCGTTTTGCCGCTCGCCGCGCTGACCGAGATGACCGCCGCGAGGATCGGGCTGGCGCATGGCGTGTAGACGAAGCCGAGCGCGCCGCCGACGAGCAGGCCCGAGAGGAAGCCGTCGCCGCGCGTGCGCGGGCCGAAGCGCGCCAGCCGCGACAGCGGCGCCTCGATCCGGTCGCTGATGTCCGGCACGAACAGCGCGACGCCGAACGCGAGCAGCACGACGATCGCGACGTCGCGCAGCGGATCGCTGCCGAGGCCGACGCCGTCGACGACCTTCGCTACGCCGACGATCGTCACCGTGAACGTGATCGACAGCCCGAGCACGATTCCCAGCGGCCGGCGGCGGCCGCCAACGCCGCCGGCCGACAGCAGCGCTGGGAGCACGGGCAGCACGCACGGCGACAGCGCCGTGCCCGCGCCTGCCAGAACCGCGAAGCCGAGAAGGACGATCATGCGTTCTCTCCTACAGTCTCGCCGCCGCCGCGGGCGTTACGCGCCGCTTGAGGCGATTCCGCTGGGCGCCCGTCGCGCCGGCTCGCGCGGTCAGCTCGCGCGTTGGCGCGGCGTCAGCGCGCCGCTGCGCCATGCTCGAGCACGGCGACGAGCGCGGCCGTGTCGAGCGACGGCGGCTGCTCGCCGAGCAGCCGCTCGGCGGCGCGCCGCCCGCCGAGCGCGCGCACGCCGCGCTCGCCGTGCTCGTGCGCGAAGTCGGCCAGCGCGTTCGCGCGCCGCGCGCGCAGGCGCCGCTCGCCGACGTCGGCGCTCGCGCGATGCTCGTCGAGCGCATCGAGCAGCTGCTCGATGCCCTGCGGCGGCGAGAGCGAGGAGACGGCGATCACCGACGTTTGATTCGAGCCGAGCGAGCGCAGCGACGCGCTGAGATCGCGACGCGTGCGCAGCGCGATCGTGCCGAGGTCGGCCTTCGTCACGACGAGCACGTCCGGGATCTCCATGATTCCCGACTTGAGGAACTGCAGCACGTCGCCGCTGCCCGGCTGCACGACGACGAGCACCGTGTCGGCGACGTCGGCGACCTCCGTCTCGGCCTGCCCGACGCCGACCGTCTCGATCACGACGACGTCGAACGCAGCGGCGAGCGCATGCGCCGCCGCGCGCGTCGCCCACGCCAGCCCGCCAAGGCGCTCGCCGGCGGACGTCGAGCGGATGAACACGCCTCGGTCGTGCGCGTCGAACTCGATCCGCGCGCGGTCGCCGAGCAGCGAGCCGCCCGAGCGTCGCGAGCTCGGATCGACGGCGAGCATCGCGACCGTCTTGCCCTGCGCGCGCCACGCGCGCAGCAGCGCCGAGAGCAGCGTCGACTTGCCCGCGCCCGGCGGCCCGGTGACGCCGACGACGTGGCCGAGAGCCTCGCCGCCGAGCGCCGCCGGCGAGACCTCTGCGAGCAGCGCCGCGGCCTGCTCGCGGTCGGCCGCGGTCGAGCTCTCGAGCAGGTTCAGCGTCGCCGGCGCCGCGCCGATGTCGCCGCCGCGCAGCCGCGCGCCGAGCGCGGCGCCGACTCCGTCGGCGCCCGGACCGGACTGACCCACCCCTTCGGGGCGTGTGCCCGTCGGCCGCGCTGCCTCGCTCACGCCGCGCCGTTGGCAGCGGCGCCGGGAGCGACCGGCACGGCGCCGTCGGCGGCTCGATCCGCCCCAAGCAGCTCGACGATGTCGCGCATGATGCGCGTGATGTCGAAGTCCTTCGGCGTGTAGACCGCCGCGACGCCCGCCTCGCGCAGCGCCGCGACGTCCTGCTCGGGGATGATCCCGCCGACGATCACCGGAGCGCTCACGCCGGCCTCGCGCAGCGCCTCGATCACCGCCGGGATCAGCTCGCGATGCGAGCCCGACAGGATCGACAGGCCGATCACGTGCACGCCCTCCTGCAGCGCCGACGCGGCGATCTGCGCGGGCGTCAGGCGGATGCCTTCGTAGACGACGTCCATGCCCGCGTCGCGCGCGCGCACGGCGATCTGCTCGGCGCCGTTGGAATGCCCATCGAGGCCGGGCTTGCCGACGAGGATCTTCGGCCGCCGCCCGAGCTTCTCCGCCAGCGCCGCGACCTCCTCGCGAAGCTCGGCGAGGTCGGCGTCGGCCGGCGCCGCCGCCGCCTCGCCGACGCCGGTCGGCGCGCGATAGCCGCCGAACACCTCGCGCAGCGTCCGCGACCACTCGCCGGTGCTCGCGCCGGCGCGCGCCGCGGCGATCGTCGTCGCCATCAGGTTGCGCTGCTCGTCCTGCGCGGCCTCCGCCAGCTCGCCGAGCGCCGCGTCCACCGCGGCCTGGTCGCGCGAGGCGCGCCACGCCCGAATGTCCTCGATCTGCTGGGCTTCGACCGCAGGATCGACTACGAGGATGCCGCCCTCCGCGTCGGCCGTCAGCGGCGACTCCTCGGACTCGGCGTAGCGATTCTGCCCGACGACGACCTGCTCGCCCGACTCGATCCGCCGCAGCCGCTCGCGATGGGAGTCGACCAGCGCGCCCTTCATGTACGCGACCGCCTCGACCGCGCCGCCGTGCTCGGCGACGACCGCCATCTCCGCGCGCGCGCCGTCGAGCAGCTCGTCGACCAGCCCATCCATCACGATCGAGCCCTCGAAGATGTCCGGATACTCGAGGATGTCGGTCTCGTAAGCGAGCACCTGCTGGATCCGCAGCGACCACTGCTGGTCCCACGGCCGCGGCAGGCCGAGCGCCTCGTTCCACGCCGGCAGCTGGATCGCGCGAGCGCGTGCGTCGCGCCCGAGCGTCACGGCTAGCGCCTCGAGCACGATCCGCTGGACGTTGTTCTCCGGCTGTGACTCGGTCAGCCCGAGCGAGTTGACCTGCACGCCGTAGCGGAAGCGCAGGTGGCGGCGGTCCTGCACGCCGTAGCGCTCGCGCCCGAGCTCCTCCCAGAGGATCGACATCGCGCGCAGCTTCGCGTGCTCCTCGACGAAGCGCACGCCGGCGTTGACGAAGAACGAGATCCGCCCGAAGACCTGTTCCATCAGCTGCTGCGCGTCGGCGCTGCGCGAGCCGTTGCCGCCGGCGCCGTTCTCCGCGCCGTGCGTCTGCTCGACGCGCTCGCGCGTGGAGTCGAGCACGGCGATCGCGTTGCTCATCGCGTAGGCGATCTCCTGCACCGGCGTCGCGCCCGCCTCCTGCAGGTGGTAGGAGCAGATGTTGATCGGGTTCCACTTCGGCACGTGCTCGACCGTGTACGCGATCATGTCCGCGATCAGCCGCATCGACGCGGCCGGCGGGAACGCGTACGTCCCGCGCGCGAGGAACTCCTTGATGATGTCGTTCTGCGTCGTTCCCTGAAGCGCCTGCTGCTCGACGCCCTGCTGCTCGGCCGCGACGATGTACAGCGCCAGCAGCCATGCGGCCGTCGCGTTGATCGTCATCGACGTGTTCATCTCGCCGAGCGGAATGCCGTCCATCAGCGTCGCCATGTCGCCGCGATGTGAGATCGGCACGCCGACCTTGCCGACCTCGCCGCGCGCGAGCTCGTCGTCGGGGTCGTAGCCGGTCTGCGTCGGCAGGTCGAACGCGACCGACAGGCCCGTCTGGCCCTTGGCGAGGTTGCGCCGGTAGAGCTCGTTCGACGCCTTCGCCGTCGAGTGCCCGGCGTACGTGCGCATCATCCACGGACGGTCGCGCTCGGGCAGCCGCGGTGACTTCTCGCTGCTCATACGAGCAATTGTACGGTTGCGCCGCGCGCTTTATCCTTTCGTGCGTGACCGAGACGATCGAGCTGCCACGAGTCGGCGGGCCGGGAAGCGGCCTCGGCGGCTCCTGGAGGGTGATCGTGCGCAACGACAGCCACAACACCTTCGAGCACGTCGCGCGCACGCTCGCGCGCTTCATCCCCGGCGTCTCGATCGCGCGCGGCCACGAGATCGCCAACGTGATCCACAGCTCCGGCCAGGCGATCGTCTTCACCGGCATGCAAGAGCCGGCCGAGCACTACTGGGAGCAGCTGAAGGGCGCCGGGCTGACGATGGCGCCGCTGGAGCAGAGCTGAGCTAAGCCGACTCGCCCTCGACGGGCGCGCGGTGCGGCGCGCCGTTGGCGTGGCCGTTGCCGGAGCCGTTCGGCACGCCGTTGGCGGCCGTGTGGATCTCGCCGCCGGTCGTTTTGTCCCACCAGCCGTACAGCACCGGCACCTGGTACCAGCTCGAGTGGATCACGCGAAAGCGCGTCATCTCGGGGCCCGACCAGTAGCGGTCCCACTGCAGTTTGTCCTCGAACGCCGCGAGCTGCTGGAACTTGTAGCGGTCGTCCTGCGCACGATAGATCGCGTAGGACGTCGCGCCGTAGCGCAGCGCCGCGGCCGCGACCGGCTCGAGCTCGTCCTGGAACGCGTCGGCGCGGAAGCCCGTCGCGTACCACGGCACGATCACCGTGCCGGCCATCAGGCGCCGACCTCCGCGTGGATCGCGCCCGGACCGTCCGCGGTCTTGCCCTCGCCTTCGCGATCGGCGCCGACGAGGATCGAGATCTTGCCGAGATGCTTGTTTTCGAGCATCAGCTGGTGCGCTTCGGCGACGCCCTCGAAGCCAAGCGTGCGCCACAGTACGGGCCGGATCTGACCGCTCTCGATCAGCTCATTCGCCTTCATGCACTCGTACGCGTTGGCGAAGTGCGAGCCGAGGATCTCCTTCTGCTTCATCCATAGGTAGCGCACGTCGAAATCGAGGTTGTAGCCGGTCGTGCCGGCGCAGATCACGACCTTGCCGAACGGCTTGACGGTGAACACGGAAGTCGGGAACGTCGCCATGCCGACGTGCTCGAAGACGATGTCGGGCGCGTCGCCGAGGATCTGCTTCACGCGCTTTGAGAATTCGCGCGAGACGCCGAAGCGCGCCTTGTCCTCCTCGGGCGTCTCCTTGCCGGTGCGCATCATCCCGGCGAACTCGGCGCGGTCGATGTAGTCGACGGCGCCGAGCCGCTTGACCAGCTCGCCCTTCTCGGCCGAGGAGACGACGCCGACGCAGTTCGCGCCGGCCGCCGCGCAGAGCTGCGTCGCGAACACGCCGAGGCCGCCGGCGGCGCCCCAGATCAGCACGTTCGCGCCGGCCTGCATCTTGCAGCGCGTGATCAACATGCGGTAGGCCGTGAAGTAGACGAGGCCGTACGACGCCGCCTCCTCCCACGTCAGCGCGTGCGGCTTTGCCAGCAGCTGCTGCGCCTGCACCTTCGTGAACTGCGCGAACGAGCCCCACGTCGTCTCATAGCCCCAGATCTTCTGCGACGGCGCCGCCATCGGGTCGAGGCCGTGCACCTCCGGGTCCTCGTAGGAAGCCTGGTTGCAGTGCACGACGACCTCGTCGCCGGGCTTCCAGCGCGTCACGCCGGCGCCGACCTTCCACACGATCCCCGACGCGTCCGAGCCGCCGATGTGGTGCCCGTACTGCGGATGGTCGCCGTAGCGCCACACGCCGACCGGCTTGCCGAGCGCCGCCCAGACGTTGTTGTAGTTGACGCCGGCAGCCATCACGCGGACGATCACCTCGAACGCGCCCGGCTCGGGCACCTCGATCTCCTCGACTTGGAACGCGTCCTTCGGTTCGCCTTGGCGGTCCTCGCGGATCACCCAGGCGGCCATCGTCTTCGGCAGCTCGCCGGGCTCGGTGCTGACGTCGGATACTTGCTGCAGGTCGAGTGCCACGTGCGGTTGAACCTCGCGTGTGTCGGTGGACAGGATGCGCCCGCAATCCTACCCAGCTCGCGCGCTCGCTCGCCGAGCGACCTGACGCGTGCGACGATTGTCGCTTCGGAGTTCGGCGAAAGGGGCAGGCATGGCGGGTGTAGGCGACGACGATGCGAGCGGCGGCGGCGCTCGGATCGATCCGAAGAACGTGCTCGGCGCCGAAGTCGCGGCGCAGATGGAGGCAATCGAAAACGATTTCGGCGACGATTACGAGATCGGCGCGATCGTCACGATCGTCGAAGTGCGCAGGCCGGACGGTGCCGGCGTGCGCGTGCGCTGCAACGCGCCGAACTGGGTCGGCCTGGGAATGCTGAAGATGGCCGAAAAAGCGCTCGAAGCGCGCGAGGGCTGAGCGCGGCCGAGCGGCGGCTGCCGAGCGTCGGTCAGTCGGCCGCGGCGAACGGCAGCTCGACGACGAGCGCCTCGCCGCCGTGTTCGCCGAGCGCGATCCGCGCGCCCGGCTCGGCCTCGCGACGGACGAGCGCCAGCGCGATCGGGCCGTGCAGGGGCGAGCGCGCGACGCTGCCGACGCGCCCGACGACGCGCTCGCCGAGGCGCAGCTCCTCGCCGGTCGCGGCGGGCGCCGACAGGCGCAACCCGCGCAGGTGGCGGTTCGGCTTGCCCTTCCAGTGCAACCGCGCGACTGTCTCCTGCCCGACATAGCAGCCCTTCGTGAAGCTGACCGCGCGCTCGTTCAGGCCGGCCTCCTGAGGAATCGTCGCCTCGTCGATCTCGACGCCGAAGCGCGGGCGGCCGCTTTCGATCCGCATGCACTCGCCGGCCTGCTCGGAGACGGCGATCGCGCCGCGCGCGATCAGCGCGTCGCGCAGGCGCTCACTGTCGGCCGCGTCGCACAGCAGGTCGATGCCGAGATCGGTGCGGATCGCGAGCATGTCGAACCCGTCGATTTCGATCGGCGCGTTGGCGTGCTCCTCGCTCGCCAGCGCGAGAGCGCCGTCCGCGCCGGCGACGCGCGCGGCGTCCGGGCCGATCAGCGAGAGCAGGCAGCGCTCGAGCGTGCGCTTGTGCAGCTCGACGTCGTAGCCGACCTTGAAGCGGCGGATCATGTCGAACAGCGCCTGCAGCGCCACCCGCTCGGTGTCGAGCAGCAATTCGGACGGAGGCTCGCCCGGCGTGCCGACGGCGAGGATCCGCAGGTCGCCGAGCATCTTGCCCTTGTGCGTGAGGAACGCCGCGTAGCGCCCTTCGCCGGGCTGCAGCTCGCTCAGCTCGTTGGTGACCTGTCCGTTGAGGAACTCGACTGCGCCCGCGCCGCTCAGCGCGAGCTTGCCGCGCTCGGAGCGGTCGAGCAGGCCGCACGTCTCGCGCAGCGCGCGATGCTCGGCGCCGAGTCTGTCTGTGTCGGTAGCAGCCACGCTTTCGAGCATAGCCGCGCTACGCTTGCGCTCGAATGGGCCTCGCCGACACCTTCCAGCTGATCGTCGACGCGCTTCCGGACGACTGGACGGACCTCGAGCTCGACCTGCGGATCGCCGAAGAGTCGCGCTACGTCGAGGCTTCGTTGTATCTCGCGACGTGCAACGCGCGCCCCTACTCCAAACACGACTGGCACTGGCGGCTGCTCGTCGCGCACCGCTTCGGCCACGCCGCCTCGGCGCCGACCGTGCACGGCGCGCTCGCGCTGCTCGACGAAGCCGCGATCGGCGGCGAGCTCGTCGTGCGCGAGACGCGCAGCGGGCGCGCCGAGATCACGCAGGGCTGGGGCCGTCCGCAGTCGGCTCGCGACGAGTTCCGGCGCCTGCGGGCGCAGTAGGCGTGGCGCGCGTCCTCGCGCTCGTTCCCGACCTGCTGTTCGGATCGCGCGTGCAGGGCTCGCTGACGGCGGCCGGTCACGAGGTCGAGTTGATCGGCGACGCTCCGCGCCTGCGCGAGCGCCTGTCGGCGCCGGCCGGCCCGCCTGCGCAGGTGCTCGTCGTCGACCTGACCGACGCGCAGCTCGACGGCGCGTCGGTGCGCGAATCGCTCGCCGCGAACGGCCTGCTCGACGGCGTGCGGTCGCTCGCGTTCTACTCGCACGTCGACGCCGCCGCGGGCGAGCGAGCGCGCGAGGCCGGCTTCGAGCTCGTCGTGCCGCGATCGCGCATGGCGCGCGAAGGCGCGGCGCTCGTCGAGCGGCTCGCTGCGGGCGCCTGAGCTAGGCGGCGGCCGGCTGTGCGCGGCCAAGCTCGCGCTCCGCGGCTGCTTCGCGCTCGCGGCGCGCGACCAACGGATGCTCGGGCGAGGCGCCCGGGCCTGGCTGCGCGCGCGAGTCGCGTGCGCTGAGCCGCTCGCCGCAGCGCGCGCAGATCCGGTGCTCGTCGATCAGCCCGCCGCAGCCGCGATGTTCGAGCACGACCGGCGGGCCCGCGAGCGTCGGCGTGTGGCGGTCGCCCCACTGCATCAGCGAGACGACGACCGGCCACAGGTCGAGGCCCTTCTCGGTCAGCCGGTACTCGTAGCGCGGCGGGCGCTCCTGGTAGGGCGTGCGCTCGAGCACACCTTGCTCGATCAGCTTCTCCAAGCGCGACTGCAGCACGTTCCTCGCAATTCCGAGATTCGCCTGGATCTGGTCGAAGCGGCGCAGGCCGAGGAACACGTTGCGCACGATCAGCAGCGACCAGCGCTCGCCGACGACCTCCAGCGCGCCGGCGATGCTGCACGTCTGTGTCCTGTAGTCGTTGCCGAGCATCCGCGGACCATCATAGCGTGGTCAGTTGCATCACGCAACCCTTGTGCTAGGGTCCGTTTCGTCATGCAACTGAAGGGGTCTGCGGATGCAACGTAAATGGATCGTCTCGCTGATCGTCTGCACCGGCGTGTTCATGTCGAGCCTCGACCTGTTCATTGTCAACATCGCCTTTCCGGCGATCGGCAAGCACTTCGGCGGCGCCTCGCTCGGCTCGCTGTCGTGGATCCTCAGCGCTTACGCGATCGTCTTCGCCGCGCTGCTCGTCCCGGCCGGCCGCTGGGCCGACGCGTTCGGGCGAAAGCGCGCGTTCCTGCTCGGCCTGTTCGTGTTCGTGATCGCCAGCGCGGCGTGCGCGCTGGCGCCGTCGGTCGGCTTCCTCGTCGTCGCACGCGTCGTGCAGGCGGCCGGCGGCGCGCTGATGCTGCCGACCTCGCTCGGCCTGATGCTGCCCGAGTTCGGCCCGCAAGAGCGCCACGTCGCGATCGGCGCATGGGCCGCGACCGGCGGCATCGCCGCGGCCGCCGGGCCGCCGCTCGGCGGCCTGCTCGTGCAGGCCGACTGGCGGCTCGTGTTCCTCGTCAACGTCCCGATCGGCCTGCTCGGGCTGGGCTTCGGCCTGCGCACGCTCGCCGAGCGGCGCGAACAGGGTGCGGCGCGCCCGGACTTGCTCGGCGCCGCGGCGTTGATCGTCGCGATCGGCGCGCTCGTCGTGGCGATCGTCAAGGGCGAGGAATGGGGCTGGAGCTCGGCTTCGGTGCTCGCGCTGCTCGCGAGCACGGTCGTGCTGCTGCCGGCGATCTGGTGGCGCTCGGAACGCCACGAGGCGCCGATCGTCGAGCCGTCGATGCTGCGCGTGCGCAGCTTCGGCCTAGCCGTCGGCGCGTCGGTGCTGTTCTTCGGCGGCTTCGGCGCGATGCTGCTCGCCGGCGTGCTGTTCCTCACGTCGGTCTGGCACGAGAACGTCTTGACGGCCGGTTTGATGCTGTTTCCCGGCCCGGCGATGGCGACGGCGTTCAGCATCCCCTCGGCGCGACTCGGCGCGCGCTTCGGCTACCGCCTGCCCGGGATCGCCGGCGCGGTGCTGTTCTGCGCCGGGCAGCTCTTCTACATCACGCAGACCGGTGACACACCGGCCTACCTCTCGGAGTACCTGCCGGGGATCGCGATCGGCGGCGCCGGCGTCGGGCTGATGATCCCGACGCTGACCGGTGCCGGGGCCTCCTCGCTGGCGCCCGAGCGCTTTGCGACGGGTGCGGCGGTGCTGACGATGGGCCGCCAGATCGGCGCAGCGCTCGGCGTCGCGGTGCTCGTGGCGGTGCTCGGCGCGGCGACGCGCAACGCCGCCGACTTCCACTCGGCGTGGCTGATCTCGGTCGCCGGCGGCCTCTCCGCGGGCGTGCTGCTCGCGGCGATCGGTCCGCCGGTCAAGCGCGCCGCGGGCGCCGCGGGCGGCGAGCAGCCGGTGATCTCCGAGCCGATCGCCGACCCGCTGATCGTCGAGCCGCTCGTCGAGGAGCTGGCGTGAGCGCACCTGCGCAGGAGGCGGCGTCGGCGTCGAACGGCGGTGCGACGCAAGCGCCGGCACGCACGCGCACGTTCAGCTGGCATGACCCGCCCGCGACGGCCGCGGAGGGGCTGAAGCTGTCGGGCCTCGACTACATCCGCGCGATCGCATCCGGCGAGTTGCCGCCGCCGCCGATCGCCGATCTGCTCGGCTTTCAGATCGTCGAAGCCGAGGAGGGGAGGGCGGTCTTCGCGATCGAGCCGGCCGAGTGGATGTACAACCCGATCGGGATGGTCCACGGCGGCGTCGCGGCGACACTGCTCGACTCGTGCATGGGCTGCGCCGTGCACACCTCGCTGGCCCCGGGCGTCGGCTACACGACGACCGACCTGCAGGTTCGCTACATCCGCGCGATGGGCGAGAGCACCGGACGCGTGCTCGCCGAAGGCCGGCTCGTGCACGGCGGCAAGCGCACAGCGACGGCCGACGGGCGCGTGTTCACCGAGGCAGACGAGGAGCTGATCGCGCACGGCAGCACCGGCTGCGTGATCTTCGCCTAGCTCGCCTCGGTCGCGCGCGAGCGGCCGATCTCGGCGAGTTCCTGCTCGCTCGGTTCGAGCGGCACGATCGCGCCGTTGGGCACGCGCTGGCCGTACGGCAGCCAGCGGCCGATCCGCACGGACAGCGCGGCGCGGATCACCATGCCGTGGCAGACGACGAGCGCGGGCAGCTCGCCGGCTTCGACGTCGTCGAGCGCCGCGCCGACGCGCGCCTCCTGCTGCACGAACGACTCGCCGCCGGGAAACGCGAAGTCGGCCTCGGCGTTGGCGAACGCGGCGAACAGCTCGGGCGCTTCGGCCCGCACGTCGGCGAACGAGCGGTTGGTCCAGTCGCCGGCGTCGGTCTCCATCAAGCGCGCGTCCTCGCGCGGCGCCAGGCCGATCTTCGCGGCGACGGCGTCGGCAGTTTCGCGCGCGCGCAGCAGCGGGCTGCACCACAGCGCGGCGAAACCGTAGGCGACGGCACGCTCGGCCAACTCGCGCGCCTGCTCGCGGCCGAGATCGTCGAGCGGCACTTCCTGCTGGCCCTGGAAGCGGCCCTCGTGGTTGTAGGCCGTGCGTCCGTGGCGCGCCAGGAAGATGCCGCTGGGGGAGGCGCCGGTCAGGATCGATCGAAGCGGTCGAGGTTCATGACCTTGTCCCAGACGGACGCGAAGTCGTGCGCGAACTTCTCGCCGGCGTCGTCGGACGCGAACACCTCGGCGAGCGCGCGCAGCTCGGAGTTCGAGCCGAACACGAGGTCGACCGAGGAGGCGGTCCACTTGAGCTCGCCGCTCGCGCGATCGCGCCCCTCATAGAGGTTCTCGGCCGAGTCCGACGGCTTCCACTCGGTGCTCATGTCGAGCAGGTTGACGAAGAAGTCGTTGCTGAGCGTCTGCGGCCGCTCGGTGAGCACGCCGTGCGGCGACTCGGCGAAGTTCGCGTTCAGCGCGCGCATGCCTCCGATCAACACGGTCATCTCCGGCGCGGTCAGCCTCAGCATGTACGCGCGCTCGAGCAGCCCGTGCTCGAGCGGCAGCGGCTCGCCCGCACGGAAGTAGTTGCGAAAGCCGTCGACGGTCGGCTCGAGCACGGCAAAGGACTCCACGTCGGTCTGCTCCTGCGAGGCGTCGGCGCGCCCCGGAGCGAACGGCACCGAGATCTCGTGGCCGCCGGCGCTCGCCGCCTGCTCGACTGCAGCGCAACCGCCGAGCACGATCAGGTCGGCCAGCGAGACGCGCTTGCCGGAGGATTGCGCGTCGTTGAACTCGCGCTGGATCTGCTCGAGCGTCCCTAGCGCGCTCGCCAACTCGGCCGGTTCGTTGGCCTCCCAGTCCTTCTGCGGCGCGAGACGTACGCGCGCGCCGTTCGCTCCACCGCGCTTGTCGGTGCCGCGGAACGACGCCGCCGAGGCCCACGCGGTCGCGACGAGCCGCGAGATCGACAGTCCCGAGGCGAGGATCTGCCGCTTCAGCGCGGCGACGTCGTCGGCTCCGATCGGCTCGTAGTCGGCGGCCGGGACCGGGTCCTGCCACAGCTGAGGCTCTGCGATCCACGGCCCGAGGTAGCGCGTGATCGGGCCCATGTCGCGGTGCAGCAGCTTGTACCAGGCCTTCGCGAACGCCTCGGCGAGCTCGTCGGGGCTCTCGTAGAAGCGCTTCGCGATCGGCTCGTAGATCGGGTCGAACCGCAGCGCGAGATCCGTCGTCAGCATGATCGGCGCGTGGCGCTTGGACGGGTCGTGAGCGTCCGGCACCGTGTCCTGCGCCTCGGCGTTCGTCGGCGTCCACTGCTTCGCCCCGGCGGGGCTCTCGGTCAGCTCCCAGTCGTACTCGAAGAGGTTCTCGAGGAAGCCGTTGTCCCACTTCGCCGGCGCCTTCGTCCACGCGCCCTCCAGGCCGCTGGTCAGCGTCTGAGCGCCGTTGCCGCTGCCGGCGCCGTTCTTCCAGCCGAGGCCCTGCTGCTCCAGCGGCGCGGCCTCCGGCTCGGGACCGAGGTTGCTCGGATCGACGGCGCCGTGTGTCTTGCCGAAGGTGTGACCGCCGACGATCAGCGCGACAGTCTCCTCGTCGTTCATCGCCATCCGGCCGAACGTCTCGCGGATGTCGTGCGCCGCCGCCAGCGGGTCGGGGTCGCCGTTCGGGCCCTCCGGATTGACGTAGATCAGGCCCATCTGCACGGCGCCCAGCGGGCCCTTGAGCTTGCGCCCGTCGCCGTAGCGCTCGTCGCCGAGCCAGGTGTCCTCCGAGCCCCAGTAGATCTCCTCGGCCTCCCAGATGTCCTCTCGGCCGAAGCCGAAGCCGAACGTCTGAAAGCCCATCGACTCCATCGCGACGTTGCCGGTGTAGACGAGCAGGTCGGCCCACGAGATCTTGCGGCCGTACTTCTGCTTGATCGGCCACAGCAGCCGGCGCGCCTTGTCGAGGCTCGCGTTGTCGGGCCAGCTGTTCAGCGGCGCGAAGCGCTGCGCGCCCTGGCCGCCGCCGCCGCGGCCGTCGGCGATCCGGTAGGTGCCGGCCGCGTGCCAGCTCATGCGGATGAACAGCGGGCCGTAATGGCCGTAGTCCGACGGCCACCAGTCCTGCGAGGTGCTCATCAGCTCGATCAGGTCGCGCTTCAGCGCGTCGAGATCGAGGCCGGCGAACTCCTTCGCGTAGTCGAAGCTCTCGTCCGTCGGATCCGACAGCGGCGAGTGGCGGTGCAGCACGCTGAGGTCGAGCTGGTTCGGCCACCAGTCGTGATTCGTCCTCGGGTGCGGAACCTCGGAGGTGGGGCTCGGGATCGCCGGGTTCTCGCTCTCGCTCTCAGTCATCTCTTTCGTGTCCTTTTCTCTGCTCGACGGTAGGCGAGGACGAGGGTATCGGCGCGTGTGCCCGAGCGCTCAGCGGGTAGAGGCTATGACGAGCAACGACGACGGAGGACCCACCAATGAGCGACAAGCCCCCCAAGACGACGACCGACGCGGGCATTCCGGCGAGCAGCGACGAGCACTCGCTGACGGTCGGCCCGGACGGCCCGATCCTGCTGCAGGACCACTACGTGATCCAGAAGATGGCGCAGTTCAACCGCGAGCGCGTGCCCGAGCGCGTCGTGCACGCGAAGGGCGGCGCGGCGCACGGCTTCTTCGAGGTGACCGAGGACGTGACGCAGTGGACCAGCGCCGACTTCCTCGCGCAGGTCGGCAAGCGGACCGACACGTTCCTGCGCTTCTCGACGGTCGCCGGCGAGCTCGGCTCGGCCGATACGGTGCGCGACCCGCGCGGCTTCGCGCTGAAGTTCTACACCGAGCAGGGCAACTACGACCTCGTCGGCAACAACACGCCGATCTTCTTCGTCAAGGACCCGTCGAAGTTCCAGGACTTCATCCACTCGCAGAAGCGGATGCCGGACACGAACACGCGCTCGAACAACGCGCAGTGGGACTTCTGGTCGCTCTCGCCCGAGTCCTACCATCAGGTCTCGTTCCTGATGTCAGACCGCGGCACGCCGCGCACCTGGCGGCACATGAACGGCTACGGCAGCCACACGTTCATGTGGACGAACGCCGCCGGCGAGCGCTTCTGGATCAAGTACCACTTCAAGACCGTCCAGGGGATCGAGAACTTCACCGACGAGCAGGCCAAGCAGGTCGTCGGCGAGGACCCCGACTTCCACCTGCGCGACCTGTTCGAGTCGATCTCGCGCGGCGACGCTCCCGAATGGCGCCTGGAGATCCAGGTGATGCCTTACGAGGACGCGCGCGACTACCGCTTCAACCCGTTCGACCTGACGAAGGTCTGGCCGCACTCGGACTACCCGCAGATCCCGATCGGGCGGCTCGTGCTCAACCGCAACCCGGAGAACTACTTCGCCGAGGTCGAGCAGGCTTCGTTCGAGCCGTCGAACATGGTCCCGGGAATCGGTCCGAGCCCCGACCGGATGCTGCTCGGGCGCTTGTTCAGCTATCCCGACACGCACCGCTACCGGATCGGCGCGAACTACCTGCAGCTGCCGATCAACAAGCCGAAGAGCGAGGTCCACTCCTACAACAAGGACGGCGCGATGCGCTACGAGCACGCGGGCGCCCAGCCGGTCTACGCGCCGAACAGCTTCGGCGGCCCGGCGGCCGACCCGAGCGCGCACAAGGACGCGACGTGGCAGGTCGACGGCGAGATCATGCGCACCGCCGCGACGCTGCATTCCGATGACGACGATTACGGCCAGCCGGGCACGTTCTACCGCGAGGTCCTCTCCGACACCGACCGCGAGCACCTGCTCGAAAACATCGTCGGGCACCTCGGCACCGACGTCACCGCGGAGGTCCAGCAGCGCGCGGTCGCGCACTGGCGCGAGGTCGACGCCGACTTCGGCGCGAAACTCGCCGCCGGCATCGGGATCGATGGCTCGGGCAACGGCAAAGTGCCCGAGCATCCGGGGCAGCCGGCCGAGCAGGGCGCCGGCGTCGAGGGCGCGGCTGAGCCGGCTGGGGCCTGACGGGCTAAACGCCGACTAGGTCCCGCGCCGCTCAGCCGTGAAACACGGCCTCGACGTTGTGCCCGTCGGGGTCGAGCACGAACGCGCCGTAGTAGCCCTCGCCGTAGTGCGGTCGCGGACCGGGAGGGCCGTGTTCGCGCCCTCCGGCGGCGAGCGCGGCGGCGTGGAAGGCATGCACCTGCTCGATCGAGTCGGCCGCGAACGCGATGTGGACCGGCGCGCCGACGTCGTAGTCGGTCGAGATCGCGAAGTCGAGCTTCTCGTCGCTGCCGAACTCGATCTCGCTCGGCAGCATCTCGCTCGTGCTGGTCTGCTCGAAGCCGAGCGGCGCAAGCGCGCGTTCGTAGAAGTCGCGGCTGCGCGCCAGGTCGCTGACGCCGATCGTGACGTGGTCGAGCATCACCCGCCGGCTGGGCACGGCGCAACTCTAACGCGGTACCGCGACGCGGCGGCCGGGCGAGGCGGAGCGCGCGTCGCAGCGTCATAGACTCAGCGCATGCGTCGCCGAGTGACCTTCTCGCGCAACCTGACGCTGTCGCTGTCGCGGACGTGCCAGTGCTACTGCAAGTACTGCTCGTTCGCGACGCATCAGGCGCATCTCTACTCGCCCGAGGAGGTCGTCGAGATCATCGACGGCGCGGCGCGGCGGAACGTCAAGGAGCTGCTCGTGCTGACCGGCGAGAAGCCCGAGGTCAACCCCGGCGTCGCCGCGCGTCTGGCCGAGTACGGTCACGAGGACTTCACGGCGTACGTCGTCTGGGCGTGCGAGCGCGCGCTCGAGCGCGGCGTGCTGCCGCACACGAACCTCGGAGTCCTTCCGTCGGAGGATCTGTCGCGGCTACGCGAGGTGACGGCCTCGCAGGGGCTGATGCTCGAGTCGATCTCCGAGCGGCTGATGGAGACGGTGCACGCCGGCTCGCCGACGAAGCATCCGGCGCGCCGCCTGGAGACGATCCGCGCCGCCGGCGAGCTGCGGATCCCGTTCACCAGCGGCATCCTCGTCGGCATCGGCGAGTCCGAGGACGAGCGCGTCGCCTCGCTCGAAGCGATCGCGGCCGTGCACGCCGAGCACGGTCACATCCAAGAGGTGATCCTGCAGAACTTCGTCCCGCACCAGCGCTACTACGGCCAGGAGCCGGCCGAGATCGCCGACGCGGCGGCGCGCGCGTACTGGCAGACGGGTGTCGCCGAGGACGGCGCCGCCGCGACTTTCGAGCGGCCGAGCCTGCCGCTGCCGGAGTGGGCGTGCCCGGTTTCGATCGCGGACATGAAGCGGTTGATCGCCGAGACCAAGCGGCTGATGCCCGACGTCGGCATCCAGGTCCCGCCGAACCTCGCCGACTGGTGGTCGGAGCTCGTCGCCGCCGGCGCGACCGATCTCGGCGGGCTGAGCGCGAACGGCGATCACATCTCGCCCGAGCATCCGTTCCCGTCGCCGCATCAGGTGCGCAAGCAGCTGCAGCGCGACGGCGTCGCGCTGACCGAGCGCCTGTGCGTCTACCCGCAGTACATCGATCCCGACTGGATCGAGCCGGCCGTGCTCGACACGATCAAGGTCAAGTACTGGAGCTTCATCCCGCGACGCGGCTCCGGGCGCACCGAGCCGCCGGCGCCGATTCGCTCAGAGCTCGTGCCGCGCGCGATCGAGAAGGGACGCGACGGCGTCGCGCTGAGCGCCGAGGAGCTGACGGCGATGTTCGCCGAGACGCGCCCCGAGGTGATCGAGGACATGCGCCAGGCCGCCGACGAGCTGCGCGCGGAGCTCGCCGGCGAGACGGTCACGTTCGTCGTCAATCGCAACATCAACGTCTCGAACGTCTGCACGGTCGGCTGCGCGTTCTGCGGCTTCGGCCAGGGCAAGCGCTCGCCGGACGCTTACGAGCATGACCGCGACGAGTTCGCTCGGCGCGTGCATGAAGCGGTCGACTACGGCGCGAGCGAGCTGTGCATCCAGTCGGGCATCCATCCCGACTGGCAGCTCGAGGACTACCTCGGCTGGCTGCGCTTCGCCAAGGAGCTTGCGCCGCAGTTGCACCTGCATGCGTACAGCCCGATGGAGATCGCGCACATGTGCGACATCTCCGGCCTGCCGCCGTCGGAGGTCTTCGCGCAGCTGCGCGACGCCGGTCTCGGCTCGACGCCGGGAACGGCCGCGGAGGTGCTGCACGACGGCGTGCGCGAGCGGATCTCGCCGAACAAGCTGCCCGTCGCGCGCTGGGTGGCGATCATCGAAGCGTCGCATCGCGCCGGCCTGCGCTCGACCTCTACGGTGATGTTCGGCCACATCGAGGAGCCGTGGGAGCTGGCCGAGCACATGCGCGTCGTGCGCGAGCTGCAGGAACGGACCGGCGGGATCACCGAGTTCGTGCCGCTCTCGTTCATTCCGTTCCAAACGCTGCTCGGTCGAACGCACGGCGTCGAGGAGATCTCGCGCGAGGAGAACCTCAAGCACACGGCCGTCTTCCGGCTCGCGCTCGGGCGCTCGATCGCAAGCGTGCAGGCGTCGTGGGTGAAGATGGGCCTCGACGCCGCGACCGAGTCGCTGCGCTGGGGCGTCAACGACCTCGGCGGCACGCTGATGGAGGAGTCGATCAGCCGTCTCGCCGGCAGCTATCACGGCACCAAGCTCGACCCCGACGAGCTGATCGCGGCCGCGCATCGGGCCGGACGGCCGGCGGCCGAGCGCACGACGCTGTACGAGATCCGCCGTCGCTACGAGCTCGCCGTCGCCGTCTAGCGAGAACAAGCGAGAACGAGCAAGAGCCCCGCAACCTCGCGGGGCTCCTCTCGATCGGCTTTACACGCGTTCGCGCCTAGGCGGACATCACCAGGCGCGGGCACCTAGGCAAGTCAGGCTTCCGGCGGATTGCCGGCAGCCGGGTAGGTCGCGACGACTCTGTAGGACTTGAAGTTCTTCGCGACCTTGATCGTCAGCGAGCTCGGGAATTTCGTCGTGTTTTCCGTTGCCGCGAAGTGGTAATAGTCCGATTCCCAGTAGCCGTCGTACACCTCGCCGGGCGTGAAGAACCCGGTGAGCTTGCCTTCCGATTCGGTGCTGACGCACCGCTCGACTTCCTTGCCGCCTTCATTCGGGCCGTTCGACGGGAATTTCTTGCTCACGATGAGCTTGGCGTGGCACGAGACGTTGCCCCACGCCGATCCGCTGTTCGGTCCGTATTCGAAGTTCGCTTCGGTCACCGTCGTCGCCGCGCCCGCGGGCATCGCCGCGACGGCAGCGAAGCAGGCTACTGCCAGAAGCGCACTCGCAAGCCTGCCGAGTCGCGTGCTGAACGTCCTGTGCATTTCGTCTCCGATCCTTGGTTTGTCCTCCAGTTGATCCGCTCGCGGGCACGATCGTCGACGCTCGTTTGCCGCCCACGGGCGGATGTGACTGGACGCTACAGCCGCAAGAACCGAAATTTTGTTTACAGGAATGTAACTGCTATATGAATTGGTTCGCTGCCATACGCTGGGCTTATCGCGCGCTGGGGTCAATTAAGGTGAAAACGGCGGCGGCCTGCGGAGCGCTACCGAGCGGTCTCGTTGCCCTGTTCGGCAAGAAACGCCTCGGTCGCGCCGAGCAGCAGCCGGTGGTAGGTGACGCCGGCGATCAGGCTCGCGCGCACGCCGCGAAAGCGCCGCTCGTCGGGGCAGGCCTCGAGGTACGCCTCCAGCTCGCCTAGCTTCGCCGCGTAGAAGTCGCGGCGCGTGCGCGCGTAGGCGATCGGATCGCCGCCGGCGAACAGCTTCAGCACGCCTTCGTCGCGCAGCTGCGGCGGCGCCAGCTCGGGCGAGTCGCGCCAGCGGTGCAGCTCCTCGCGGCCGCGCTCGGTCAGCGTGTAGAGCTTGCGCCGGCGGCCGTGCGCCTCGCGCTTTTCCGAGAGCAGGCCGGCCTTCATCAGGCGCTCGGGCTCGGCGTAGGAGGTCGTGTGCGGGACCGGCCAGAAGTTCTCGATCGAGCGCTCGAGCATCTGCTTGATCTCGTACGGCGTCGCCTCGCCGAGCAGCTCGAGCAGGCTGAGCACGGCATAGGACGTGCCGCCGAGGCGAACGTCGCCGCTCATCGGCTCACCGGATGTTGGAATCTGTCCTTGACTTGCATAGTTCTTTCTGTATGGTGCGGATAACAGTATAAGCTCGCAATGGCGCCCGGCTCGGAGGTGGCGAAATGGCTGACCTGCAATTCGACGGCAGCAGCGCAGATGCGGCGGAGCAGTTCGATGCGGTGATCGTCGGCGCGAGCCTCGCGGGATCGGCGAGCGCGATCATGCTCGCTCGCGCGGGCGCGCGCGTCGCGCTCCTCGAGCAGCGACCGGACGCCGGCGCGTACAAGAAAATCTGCTCGCACTACATCCAGTCTTCGGCGATCGCGACGCTCGAGCGTCTCGGACTGCTCGAGCCGATGCTGCGGGCCGGCGCGGTGCGCTCGCGCGTGCGCCTGCACGGGCCGTGGGGGTGGGTCGAGCCGTCGGAGAGGAGCACGGTGCCGAGCGGCGTCAACTTGCGCCGCGAGGTGCTCGACCCGCTGATTCGCGCGACGGCGGCCGAGACGCCGGGCGTCGAGCTGCTCGTCGGACAGACGGTCGGCGAGTTGCTGCGCGAGGGCGAGTCGACCTGCGGCGTGCGCGCGCACGATCGCAACGGCCAAACGACCAACTTGCGCGCGAGACTCGTCGTCGGCGCCGACGGGCGCGGCTCGCGCGTGGCGAAGCTCGCGGGCGCGGCTGAGAGCAGGCATCGCAACGAGCGCTTCGCGTACGGCGCCTACTTCGAAGGCCCGGCGCCGAAAGGCTCGCCGGATGCGTCGTTCTGGCTGCTCGATCCGGACATGGCCGCGGCCTTTCCGACCGACGCCGGCCTGACGTTCTATGCGGCGATGCCGACGAAACAGCGCCTCATGCCGTTTCGCGAGGACCCGGTGAAGGCGCTCGTCGAGTTCATCGCGAGCGTGCCCGACGCGCCGCCGATCGAGGTGTCGCGGATCGTCGGCGTGCCGGAGGGCAAGCTCGACATGACGAACGTCTCGCACAAGCCGACGGCGCCGGGGCTGGCGCTGATCGGCGACGCGGCGCTCGCGGCGGACCCGCTGTGGGGCGTCGGCTGCGGCTGGGCGCTGCAGTCCGCCGAATGGCTCGCCGACGGCGTCGGCGCGGCGCTCGGCGAACCGCGCGCGAGCGCCGAGGAGGGCGCGCTCGCGAGCGGCCTGCAGCGCTACGCGCGCAGCCACCGGCGTGCGCTGCGCGGGCACAAGGCGATGATCTACGACTACTCGAGCGGTCGCAAGATGCAGCTGCCCGAGCGCCTGCTGTTCTCGACGGCGACGTACGATCAGGGCGTGGCGAGAGTGATGGAGGCGTACGGCAGCCGCAACATCGGACCGGCGCGGATGATCCTCACGGGCACGCCGCGCGCGATCGTCGCGAAGGCGCGCCGGCCGCTGATGCGCCGCGGCGAGCATGCGACGCGCCGGGTGGCGCTGTCAGGCGCCGCCGGCGAGGTCTCGCGAGGTGAGCGATGAGCATCTCGAAAAGGACGCTGAGCGTCGCCGGGACGGACGCGCCGATGATCGAAGCGGGACCGTCCGACGCGCGCGAGGCGGTGCTGTTCGTGCACGGCAATCCGGGCGCGTCGAGCGATTGGACGGCGCTCGTGCAGGCTGCCGGCGAGCTGGGGCGCGCGGTCGCGTTCGACCTGCCCGGCTTCGGCGGCGCGAAGGCGCCAGCGGGGTTCGGCTACGACGTGCCGGCTTACGCCGAGTTCATCGAGGCGGCGCGCGAGCAGCTGGGCATCGAGCGCGTGCATCTCGTGCTGCACGACTTCGGCGGGCCGTTCGGGCTCGTCTGGGGGCTCGGCCACGCCGAGCGCTGGGCGAGCGTGGCGTTGTTGAACGTCGGCGTGATGCCGGGCTACGTCTGGCATTCGATGGCCAAACGCTGGCGCACGCCGGTGCTCGGCGAGCTGACGCAGGCGTGGATTCCGCGCGCCGGCTGGCGGCGCGTGATGCAGCGCGGCAATCCGAAAGGCCTGCCGGAGCAGTTCGTCGAGACGATGTACGACAACTACGACCGCGAAACGCGCAATACCGTGCTGAAGCTCTATCGCGCGACGCCCGATCCGGGCAAGACGGCCGGCGAGATCGGCCCGGCGATCGCGCGGCTGCTTAAGCCGGCGCTGGTGATCTGGGGCGCCAAGGACCAATTCATCGGCGTCGAGTACGCCGAGCGCCAGCGCGAGTTCTTCGACGTCGAGCAGGTCGCGGTGCTGCCCGACAGCGGTCACTGGGCCTTCCAGGACGATCCCGAGCCGGTGCGCGAGCTGCTCGTCGCGTTCTTGGCGCGACAGCTCGCCGGGCAGGCACAGCCGGCTCGCTAGAGCAGACTGCGGGGCGCCAGGCGCTCGGCCTTCAAGATGCCCTCGCTGCCCCACAGGCGGATGTGCTGCTCGACCGCGCGGCGCAGACTGAGCGACTTGTAGACGCCGGAGCCGGTGTTCGTGATCACTACATACCAACGACGCATGTGCGCTCCTTTCAGCGAATCACTGATCTGTACGCCATCGATGCTAGGCCGCGTTACGCGCAGCTTGTGAACAAGTCGGCGACTTTTGGTGATGCTGGTGTGAACAGTCGAAAAACGGACGAAATGCAGGTCACTTAGCGCGCGTAGCGGCTAGCGGAAGAGGTCTTCGTCGAGCGCGCGCAGCAGCGGCGCGACGCCCGGTCCGTGCTCGTCGCTGAGGTAGCGCGCGAGCCCGTCGACGAGGACGACCGGCTCGCGCGAGTCCTTCGCGCGCGCGAGCTCGCCGATCGCCGCGGCGGCGTCGGCGACGGCCAGCCAGGTCGCGCGCAGCTCCATCCCGCGCGCATCCTCGCGCCCACGCCAGTCATCGAGCGCGTCCATTCCGGCGAGGCCGATCGCGATGTCGACCTGGCCGTTGCGCCAAGCGCGGCCGAAGCTGTCGGTGATCAGCACGGCGACGCTCGCGCCGCTCAGCTCGCGCAGGCGCGCGCGGATCTGCCGCGCCGAGCTGTCGGGATCGCGCGGCAGCACGATCAGCGTCTCGGCGTCGGCCGAGTTCGACGCGTCGACGCCGGCATTCGCGCAGACGAAGCCGTGATGCGTGCGCGAGATGATGATGCCGCGCTCGGCGCGGACGATCTCGGCTGACTGGTCGAGCACGACTTGGATCGCACGCGCGTCGCGCGGCTGTCCGGCCGCGGCGGCTTGCGCGGCGAGCTCGCGCGCGCGCTCGCTCGCGCGGACATCGGCCAGCGCGACGACTGCGCCCTCGCACTTCGAGACGGCCTTGTGCGCGATCACGATCAGCTGCCCGTCGGCCAGAGCCTGGTCCGAGCGCTCGGCGGCGGCGGTGATCAGCGCGGCGAGGTCGTCGCCGGGCGAGAGCTCGGGCAGGCCGGCGAGAGCGCGTGCGCTGATCGAGGACACGGCGGGTGCGCGATCAGTCGCTGTTTACGGAGATGATCTGATTGCGTTCGGGCTGCCCGAGCACGGCTCGCGTGCGCACCGCCGCCGCGCGCGTGGCGCCGAGGCGGTCCTGCAGCGCGGCGAGGTCGGCGCCGGTGTCGATGTCGAGCAGCAGCGAGGCGGGATGCTCGACCTGGCAGCGCGCGCCGGCGTCGTTCGCGAGCGCGGCGTGACGCGCGCAGCTGTCCGGGCCAAACGCCGGCTCGATCGCGTCGGGCGGCGTCAGCAGCAGGCCATTCGTGCCGGCGCCGTGGCGATCGGGCACGATCGTCACCTCGGCGCTCGCGTCGTCGCGGTCGGCTCGCTCGTCGGCGGCGGCGAGCAGCGCGTCGAGCTCGGCCGGGTCGAGCGCGGGGCAGTCGCCGGGAATGCACAGGACGCGCTCGATGCCGTCGGCGAGCGCACGCTGGACGCCGAGCGCGACGGCCGCCGACTGCCCGTCTTCGGCCGTGTCGGCGAGCAGCAGCGCGCCGTGCTCGGCGGCGAGCTCGACGAGCGTCGGCTCGCGCGTGACGACGATCGTGCGCTCGATCGAATCGGTCTGCGCGAGCGCGTGCAGCACGTCGGTGACCATCGCGCGCGCAAGCCGTTGGCGCAGCGTCTCGGCCACGCCGCTTGCGCCGAGCCGCGACTTCGCCGCGGAGAAGCGCTTGACGGGCAGGATCGCGGCGGTGCGCATCGCGCTCAACGATAGTGGCGGCGCTCGTCAGTCCGGCGCCACGGCGGGGCGCCGCTCAGTCGGCTAGCGCCAGCGCGAAGTCGAGCGTCTGCGCGGCGACGCCGGCGCGGCTCTCGGCGTCGCCCATGCGCGTCTCGGCGCGCAGCGACGGCAGGATCGCGTCGACGTCTTCGTCGGCGACGATCCCGTCGAGCAGATCGCCGTAGAACGCGGCGACGCCGGACGCGCTGCAGTCGAGCGCGGCGAACGCCATGAACGCGGCGGTCGGGCCCTTCAGCACCTCGCCGCCGACGATCGGGCTGACAGCGACGACCGGCGCGTCGGCGTCGGCGATCGCCTCGCGGATGCCGGGAACGGCGAGGATCGGCGCGATCGACGCGAGCGGGTTCGACGGGCCGATCAGGATCGCGTCGGCGCGCGCGATCGCGTCGAGCACCTGCGCGGTCGGCTGGGCCTGCTCGGCGCCGCGGAACTCGAGCCCCTCGACCGAACCGACGGCGCGGTCGCGGATCATGAACTCCTGAAACGAGCGCCAGCCCTCGCCGCCGCGGACCCACGTGCGCACGGGCTCGTCGCACATCGGCAGCACGTGCGCGCCGAGCCCGAGCTGGCCGATCAGCCGCGCGAGCGCGGCCGTGGGGGAGAGGCCGTCGGCGATCAACCGCGAGCGCTCCAGGCACCAGGCGAGGTCGCGGTCGCCGAGGTTGAACCAGACCTCGGAGCCGAGCGCGCGCAGCGCGTCCATCACGGTGAACGTGTCGCCGGCCAGGCCCCAGCCGCGCTCGTCGATCTCGTCGGCGAGCCAGAACGTGACGAGATCGGGATCGGGCGAGACGTGCGCGCCGTAGATCTCGATGTCATCGCCGGTGTTGACGATCGCGCTGAGCCGCTGCGGCGCGAGCACGTCGGCGAGTCCGCGCGCGAGCTTCGCGCCGCCGGTGCCGCCGGCGAGTACGACGACGTTCGCGTCGAGCTGCGGCGTGGCGCTCACTCCCAGTCGGGGTCGGCGAGCCCGGTCAGGTGGATGCCGGCGTGCACCTTGTAGCGCGAGTTGACGCCGATCAGCAGAGCGGTGAGCGACTCGGTGATGCGCGACATCTCCAGGCGACCGGAGTCGATGCAGCGCAGCCCGTCGATCCGGTCGAGCAGGCGCGCCGCCTCGGCCTTGTCGGCGCGCTTGTCGCCGCAGACGAGCACGTCCTGATCGAGCGGATGCTCGAGATCGGTCAGCGACGCGGCGCTGACGGTGTGCAGCGCGGAGACGACGCGCACGCCGTCGGGAACCATCTCTGCGGCCTGCTGCGCGGCGGAGCCCTGCCAGACGCCGAGCATCCGCGTCGCCTTGCCGCTGACGGCGGCCGCGAGCGGCACGGTCGCGTCGATCAGCAGCTGGCCGGGGCGGAGCACGTCCTTCATGTTCGTCAGCGTCTCGGAGTGGCTGCGGAAGGGCACGCTGAGGATCACGACGTCGGCCGAGCGCGCCGCCTCGCCGTTCTCCGCGCCGGAGCACGACGCGCCGTCGATCACCATCCGCGCGCGCCCGGCTGCCTCCTCGGCGCGGCCGGCGTCGCGCGAGCCGATCACGACCGGCACGCCGGCGCGGCCAAGCCTGACGGCAAGCCCGAATCCGAGCGAGCCGGAGGCGCCGATGATCGCGACGGGGTCGGCGGCGGCGTCTGGCATCGCGGCGAGTATAGGGTTCGGCTCTATCGTGGGCGGGACGATGGACGAGAAGCGCAGCGTGGTGCGGATTCGCGAGGTCGGTCCGCGCGACGGCTTTCAGAACGAGCCGGAGACGATCGCGACCGACGCGAAGGTCGAGCTGATCGACGCGCTGGCGCGCACCGGACTGCGCCGGATCGAGGCGACGAGCTTCGTGCGCGCCGACGTGATCCCGCAGCTCGCCGACGCCGCGGAGGTGCTCCAGCGGATCGACGTGCCCGAGGAGGTGGCGGTCAGCGTGCTCGTGCCGAATCCGCGCGGGCTCGAAGCGGCGCTCGCGCAGCGCGAGCGGATCGACGAGATCAACGTGTTCATGTCGGCTTCGGAGACGCACAACCGCAAGAACGTCAACCGCTCGATCGCCGAGTCGCTGACGCAGCTGCAGGAGGTGCTCGGACGCGCGCGCGATGCCGGTCTGCGCTGCGAGGGCGTCATCTCGACATCGTTCGGCTGCCCGTACGAGGGCTACGTGCCGCCCGAGCGCGTGCTCGAGATCGCCGCGAAGCTGCGCGAGGCCGGTGCGCAGGAGATCGGCTTCGGCGACACGACGGGCATGGCCAACCCGCGGCAGGTGCGCGAGTTCTTCGGCGCGGCTAAAGCGCAGCTCGGCGCCGAGGTCGAGTTGACGGCGCACTTCCACAACACGCGCGGGCAGGGCCTGGCGAACGTGCTCGCGGCGCTCGACGCGGGGATCGAAAGCTTCGAGTCGAGCTTCGGCGAGCTCGGCGGCTGCCCCGTGCCGGCGGGCGCTACGGGCAACATCGCGACCGAGGATCTCGTCTCGATGCTGCACGAGATGGGCGTCGAGACGGGCATCGACCTAGCGGCGCTGCTCGCGTGCGCGCGGCGCGTGCAGGAGATCCTCGGCCGGCCGCTCGGCAGCCATACGATTATCGCCGGGCCAGTCGATTGGGCGCAGTCGCAGTAGCGCTGCTCGGCGGTTAGCCGCCGCCGACCTCGGCCCCGACCTGCTCGGCCTCGCGTGCCAGCTCGCGCGCGACGGCGACGCAGTACTCCTGCGTGGAGGCTTCCATCTCGAGCGTCGTCGCGAGCGCGGGGCGCGCCGAGGCGTCGATCACGCGCTTGGCGCGGCCGACGGCGACGTGCGAGTTGGCGAGCAGCTCGTCGACGAGCTGCTGTGTCGCCTGCTCGAGCTGCTCCGGCGCGACGACGCGGTTGAGCAGGCCGATCCGCTCGGCCTCGGTCGCGCCGATCGTACGCGCGGTCATGATCAGCTCCTTGGCGCGGCCGAGGCCGACGACGGCGGGAAGCCGCGAGGAGCCGCCGACGTCGGGGATGATCCCGAACTTGACCTCGGGCAGGCCGAGCTGAGCGTCGCTGGAGGCGACGCGCAGGTCGCAGCCGAGCGCGACCTCGAGCGCGCCGCCGACGCACGTGCGGTGGATCTGGCAGATCACGGGCTTGGTCATCTCTTCGGCGAGATTCGGGCAGTCGAGGAAGACCTGGCGAAACGGGCGCAGCTGCCCGGGCGTGCTCGCCGACTGCGCGAGCTCGACGAGGTCGACGCCAGCGGAGAAGACCGGACCTTCGCCGCGCAGCACGACGCAGTGCACGTCGACGTCGGCGGCGGCGTCGCGCAGCGCCTGCGCGAGCGCGCGCAGCAGCTCCTGGCTCATCGCGTTTCGCTTCTGCGGACGGTTGAGGACGATGTGGCGCGCGGCGCCGCGGTCTTCGGTCTCGACGATGCTCATGCTCATCTCCGATCGTTCGTGGCTGCGCTCGCTCAGCTGAGATCGAGCACGGTCTGCGGCGCTGGGATCACGTGGTCCTCGATTCCCTCGGCGGGGATGATCGAGGTTCCGATCGCGAAGAACTCAATCACGTGGCTGCCCCAGCCGTGGGACTTCTCTTCGATGTGCACCCCGACGATGCCCTCGGCCTTCGCCGCGATCGCCTCGGCCTGCATCCGCTCCATCGCCAGCTCGCGCGCGTCGTACAGCGCCTGCGTGAAGTTCGGCAGCTCGACGTTCTTGCCGGTGTTGCCGATCGATTGGCGCCAGCCCTGGTGTGCGACGTGGTAGACGCACGAGCCCATCACCATCGCGACCGGCCGGTGGCCGGTCTGCAGCAGCGTCCAGAACTCCTGGCCGGAGAGGTCGCTCGTGAACGGGCGTCCGGAGGGCGCGCGGTGCAGCTCGCCGCCGCGGTGCTTGACGGCGGTGCCCATCGCGATGAACTCGGCCATGTTCTCGCCCCAGTCGTAGCGGCCGATCGCCAGGCGCACGCCGACGATGCCGTCGGCGCCGAGCTGGTCGGCCTCCTCCTCCATGCGCGTCATCGCGAGCTCGCGCGCCTCGTACATGGCCTGCGAGAGCACGTTCATCTCCTGGCTCTGTTTCCACATCGACTGCTGGTAGCCGATGTGGTAGATCGAGCTGCCGATCACCAGCCCGAGCGGCTGGAAGCCGGCCTGGCGGACGAGCAGGAACTCGTTGACCGAGAGGTCGCTCGTGAACAGCCCGGAGCGGTTCTGCGACAACCGCGCGGTCCCCGCCTCGGGAACGCCCTCGGTGCTGCTGGGGTCATATGCCACGTTTTCGATCCTTCGCGTTCGTAGGTTGAGCTCGGCGCTGCGAGCCGGTTGCAGGTTGGCGACGGGACATGCGCGTGTTCAGCTCAGCCGCAGCACTTTCAGCGGCGCGGTCTGCGGCGCGGTCGCGAGCGTCGGGTCCTCGCGCACGACGGTGCCCATCGCATGGAAGGTCACTTCGAGGTCTTTCGAGTCGATCAGCGAGCGGCGGACCTCGCGCGTGCGGCCGCTCTGGCTCAGCTCGACGCCGATCACGCCGTCGCCGCCGAGCTCGCGCACCTGCGCGGTGACCGAGCCGATCGCCTTCTCGCGCGCTTCGTAGACGCCCTGGCTGAAGTCGAGCAGCTCCTGGTTCGACCACGAGGAGCCCCAGCCCTGCGCTTGCGCCATCTGCGTCTGACCGGTCGCCGGCACGTAGTGGACGCTCGTATGCGCGGCAATGCCGACCGGGCGCATGCCCGCTTCGCAGAGCTGTACGAACTCCTGTCCGCTGAGGTCGCTGAGCACGGTCGTGCCGGCCGGGTCGCGCATCGCCTCGGGCAGCCGCGCGGCGGTGCCGACGGCGATGAACTCGATCGCGCCGGGCGCCCAGTCGTGCGCGCCCTGCTCGATCCGCACGCCGAGCACGGCGTCGGCGCCGCACGTCTGCGCCTCCTCGAGCAGACGGCCGAGCGCGAGGCGGCGGCACTCGTTGTAGGCGTCTGAGAGCACGCGAACCTCGGTCGGGACGTTGTAGTAGGTCGGCTGCCAGCCGACGTGGTAGATCGAGGAGCCCATCACCTGCGTGATCGGCGAGACGCCGATGCGCGCGAGCGCGCTCCACTCGCTGACTTCGAGGTCGCTGCTGAACGCCGCCGGCGGCGCCGCGGCGGACTCGCTCGCGCTTGCGAAGCGCGCGAGCCGCTCGGCGGCGACGAGCGGGATGCGGCCCTGCTCGATCAACTGCAGCGAGGCGGCGGCGCGCTCGGACGCGCGCTCGGCGGCGGCGCTGCGCTCCTGTGCGGCCGACTTTTCCTCCTCGCTGCGGCGGCGGAACAGCGGGCTCATCGCAGCAGCCCTTCGAGCGCCGCGCGATCGCGCTCGGTCAGCTCGGCGGTGCGCCCGACGGCGGCGAGCAGCGCGGCGATCCACGCGGAAGTCGCCAGCTCTTCGTGGCTCAGCGTGATCCCGCGCACGACCTTGTTGCGCGTGCACTGCAGTCCGCGATCGGCCGAGGCGAGCTCGAAGCGCTCGTCGCCGAGCGTCACGACGATCCGTCGCACTTCGGTGCGCTTGGAGCGAAAGCCGCCGACCTTGCGACGCTCGACGGATGCGAATCGCGGCAGCGCCTGCTCGAGCGTCGACGCCAGCACGGTGACCGAGGACTCGAGCTCGGCGCGATCCTCGCGCAGCGCCGCGGCCGGCAGATCGAAGGCCTCCTCGGAAGACACTCACGCAGGCTACCTCGCCTTCGGCGGCCCGGCTGCACGCTCGCCGGGCGCGAAGCCGGCTGCGAACCGAGGCCGCCGGCGCGTAATAGGCTCCCGGGCCAACCACAGGAGTCGAGCGGAGGTCGCATGGCGCAGCAGATCGAGAAGGTGGGAGTGCTCGGAGCGGGACTGATGGGACACGGCATCGCGCAGGTCGCGGCGCAGTCGGGCTACGCGGTCGTGCTGCGCGAGGTCGACGAGGCGACGCTCGCGAAGGGGATCGGGAAGATCGAGAAGCAGCTCGCTCGCGCGGTCGAGAAGGGCAAGTCAAGCCAGGAGGACGCCGACGCGGTGCGCGCGCGGATCAGCGCGACGACGCACTATCGCGAGCTGGCCGGCTGCGACCTGGTGATCGAGGCGATCACGGAGAACCTCGCACTGAAGCTCGAGATGTGGAAGGAGGTCGACGAGATCGTCAAGCCGGAGGCGATCTTCGCGACGAACACGTCTTCGCTGGCGGTGATCGATCAGGCCGCGCAGACGAGCCGCGCAGAGCGCTTCGTCGGGCTGCACTACTTCAACCCGGCGCAGGTGATGAAGCTCGTCGAGGTCGTGCGCTGCGTGACGACGAGCGAGGAGACGTTCGACGCTGCGCTGCAGTTCGCGCGCTCGGAGGGCAAGCTCGCGATTCCGACGAAAGACCAGGCCGGCTTCATCGTCAACCGGCTGCTCGTGCCGTACATGCTCGACGCGATGCGCGCGCTCGAAGAGGGCGTCGGCTCGATCGCCGAGATCGACGAGGCGATGAAGGCCGGCGCGGGGCATCCGATGGGGCCGCTGACGCTCGCCGACTTCGTCGGCCTGGACACGCTCGGCTCGATCTGCGACGTGCTGTTCGACGAGTTCCGCGAGCGGCGCTTCGCGCGCCCGCCGACGCTGCGCAAGATGCTCGCGGCGGGCTGGTTCGGACGCAAGTCGGGCAAGGGCTTCTACGACTACTCGGGCGATCAGCCGCAGGAGAACTCAGCGCTTTAGGCAGCGTTCCGTGCCGTCGGATCGACGGCGGCGCTCCGGCGACCTAACCTTCAACGGATGAGCGACCCTTCGAGCCTGCGCGTCGCCGACGCCGATCGCGAGCGACTGGCGGACGAGCTGCGCGAGCACATGGTCGCCGGGCGGCTGACGCAGGAGGAGCTCGAGGAGCGTATGGCGAGGACTTATGAGGCGAAGACGCAGGCCGACCTCGACGCGCTGCGCGTCGATCTGCCGATCAGTCCCGCCGCGGTGCAGCGCTCGCTGCGAGAGCGCCGCAGCCATCTGCGTCGCCGGCTGGCGCAGGAGGCGGGCGGCTCGCTGACGGCGTCGGGCGTGTGCGTGGCGATCTGGCTGGCTGCCGGCGCGCACGGCCAGTTCTGGCCGATCTGGGTGATCGTCTTCACGCTGCTGCCGCTCGTGCGCGACGGCTGGGCGCTGCTCGGCCCGGCGCCCGACGAGCGCGCCGTCGAAGCTCGCCTGCAGGCGCGCCGTACGCGCCACCTCGACCGCGAGCGCCGTCGCGCGCGGCACAACGAGCGGAGCCTGCCGCGGTGAGCTCGCTCGGCGAGGCATCCGAGCGGGCGCTCGCGGGCGGCCCGCAGCGCCACCGCGAGAAGTCGCGCGAGCAGGGCAAGCTCGCCGTGCGCGAGCGGATCGAGCTGCTGCTCGACGGCGACAGCTTCGCCGAGGAGGCGCTGCTCGCGAACTGGCAGGAGGACGGGCTCGGCGCCGACGGCGTCGTCACCGGCGTCGGCACGATCGACGGCCGCGCGGTCGCGCTGATGGCGAACGATCCGACCGTCAAGGCGGGCTCGTGGGGACCGAAGACGGTCGAGAAGATCCTGCGCATCCAGGAGCGCGCGCTGAGCCTTCAGCTTCCGCTGGTCTACCTCGTCGACTCGGCCGGCGCGCGGATCACCGAGCAGGTGCAGATGTTCCCCGGGAGGCGTGGCGCCGGACGGATCTTCCACAACCAGGTGAAGATGTCCGGAGTCGTGCCGCAGGTCTGCGTGCTGTTCGGGCCGAGCGCGGCCGGCGGCGCGTACATTCCGGCGTTCTGCGACATCGTGATCATGCGCGAGGGCAACGCGTCGATGTACCTCGGCTCGCCGCGGATGGCCGAGATGGTGATCGGCGAGCAGGTGACGCTCGAGGAGATGGGCGGCGCGCGGATGCACACGGGCGTCTCCGGCGTCGGGCACCAGCTGGTCAAGAGCGATGAGGACGGGATCGCGATGGCGCGGCGCTATCTCTCCTATCTGCCGAGCAACTGGGAGCAGGCGCCGCCGCCCGCTGTGCCCTCACCGCCCGCGGAGTTGCCCGATGGACAGTCGATCGGCGAGCTGATCCCGGCCGATGAGAACAAGCCGTTCGACATGAAGGCGCTGATCGGCGCGCTCGTCGACGAGGACTCGCTGCTGGAGATCCATCCGCGCTGGGCGAAGGAGCTGATCGTCGCCTACGCGCGGCTCGACGGACAGGCGATCGGGATCGTCGCCAACCAGCCGAAGTTCAAGGGCGGAGTGCTGTTCGGCGACTCGGCCGACAAGGCCGCGCGGTTCATCTGGGCGTGCAACGCGTTCAACGTGCCGCTGCTGTTCCTCGCCGACGTGCCGGGCTTCATGATCGGCACGCAGGTCGAGCGCGAAGGCATCATCCGCCACGGCGCGAAGATGATCAGCGCTGTCAGCGAGGCGACGGTGCCGAAGATCTCGGTCGTCGTGCGCAAGGCCTACGGCGCCGGGCTCTACGCGATGGCCGGCCCGGCGTTCGAGCCCGACTGCTGCCTGGCGCTGCCGAGCGCGTCGATCGCCGTAATGGGCCCGCAGGCGGCGATCAACGCGGTCTACTACAACCAGCTGCAGGCGATCGACGACGCCGACGAGCGCGCGCGGCGCACCGAGCAGCTGCGAACCGCGTACGCCGAGGACATCGACATCCTGCACCTCGCTTCCGAGCTCGTGATCGACGCTGTCGTGCAGCCGCAGCTACTGCGCGAGGAGCTGATCCGCCGCTTCGCGCACGCGGCGACGAAGCGGCGGACGTGGCCCGCCAAGCACAATCCTGTTACGCCTGTCTAGCTACGCGGGCGCGAGGCCGGCGCTGCGCGTGTTCTCGTCCTGAAACGGCGGGTAGCTCTCGGTCAGCAGGTAGAGGTAGGCGTCGCTGCGCGCCGTGTAGGAGTTGGCGAGCACCATCACGTCGAACAGGCCGCGTGGCATCTTGCCGGTGATCACGATCACGATCCAGCCGGCGAACGCGCCGATCTCCAGCAGCAGGTTGATCACGTAGCGCAGGATCACGATCGGGATCGCGAGGATCACGCGGAACAGCGTCTTCAGCCGGCTGTAGTGCTCGAGCGGGCCGGCGAACTCCATCCGCACCGGGTAGCTCGCGTCCTCGGCGCCGCTGAACGGCGGGTAGGCGTCGGTCAACAGCACGCTGTACGCCGTGACGCGCGCGAGAAAGCGCGTGAAGTCGGCGACGAACTCATACAGCCCTTTCGGGTAGCGGCCGGTGACGACGATCGCGAACCAGGCGATCACGATCGCGAACGACGCGACGATGCCGAACACGTACAGCACGATCGCGACTGGGATCGCGAGGATCAGGCGGAAGAACGTCGTCAGCCGACTGCGTCGCTCGACGTAGTCGGCCTCGAAGGTGACTGGATAGGGCACGAGGCACACACTCCCTGTTGCGGTTGGTCGTAGCCGATCGCGTACGTCGTGCGAGCTCGTCGATGGCTTTCGGCCATTCCCCGCGATCTCGCATGGCGCTCATCGGCCATCGTACGGTCACGATCGGCTGGCGCAAGCGGCTTTTCAATAGATTGGCGCGAGGATGGACGGATCAGATGTCGCCTTCGCCGGAATCGCCCGCCAGGCGGAGCTGATCGCCGCGGGCGAGCTGTCCTCGCGCGAGCTGGTCGAGCTCTGCCTGCGGCGGATGGCGGCAGCCGACCGCTCCGAGCGCGGTGAGCCGCTGAACGCGTTTCGCGTCGTCTTCGCCGAGCGCGCGCTGCTCGAAGCCGATCAGGCCGACGCGCGGCGCGGAGCGGGCGGCGAGCGGCCGCTGCTCGGCGTGCCGATCGCCGTGAAGGACGACATCGACGTCGCCGGCGAGGTCACCGCGTACGGCACGAACGCGCACGGCGGACCCGCGGCGGCCGACGCCGAGGTGGTTCGCCGGCTGCGCGCGGCCGGCGCGGTGATCATTGGCAAGACGAACGTGCCGGAGCTGTGCCTATGGCCGTTCACCGAGACGGCGACGTTCGGCGCGACGCGCAATCCATGGGACCTGCAGCGCGCGCCGGGCGGCTCGAGCGGCGGCAGCGCGGCGGCGGTCGCCGCCGGCTTGGTCGGCGCCGCGCTCGGATCGGACGGAGCCGGGTCGATTCGAATCCCATCGGCCTGGTGCGGCCTGTTCGGATTGAAGCCGCAACGCGGCCGCGTCTCGTTGGCGCCGCGCGCGCGCGCCTGGCACGGCCTCTCGGTGACCGGCGTGCTGACACGGCGTGTCGCCGACACGGCGCTGTTTCACGACGTCGCGTCTGGTGCGACGGATGTCGACGCCGATCGCGCCGCGCCGCCGGAGGTGTCTTTTGCGCAGGCAGCGGCGACGCCGCCGGGGCGCCTGCGAATCGCCTTCTCGACACGGATCCCGCCGGGCGTCGTCGCGAGCCTCGACAGCGACGGCGATCGCGCGCTGCGCGACACGGTCGAGCTGCTTCGCTCGTTGGGACATGAGCTGACCGAGCGCGATCCGGACTACGGCTGGGGGACGGCTCTCGCGCTCGTGCCGCGCTATCTCGCCGGAGCGCATCAGGACGCGCATGCGCTCGCGCACCCGGAGCGCCTGGAACGCCGGACGCGTGCGGTCGCGCGTCTCGGCGGGCTCCTGCCGTCGGCGCTGCTCGAACGCTCGCTCGCCGCCGAGGCGGAGTTCGCGCGTCGATTGAACGGCGTGTTCGCCGATCACGACGTGCTGCTGACGCCGGCTACCGCGACGCCGCCGCCGAGCATCGGCAAGCTGGAGGGACGCGGCGCGCCATGGACGCTCAACGCCGTCGCCGGCTGGGTGCCGTACAACGGCGTCTGGAACGTCACCGGGCAGCCGGCGGCTTCGGTGCCGGCGGGCCTCGGCGCCGACGGCCTGCCGCGCGGCGTGCAGCTCGTCGGGCGGCCGAACGACGAGGCGACGCTGCTGTCGCTCGCGGCGCAGCTCGAAGCCGAGCGGCAGTGGGCGCAGCTGCGCCCGCCGGAGCTGGCGTGAGGCTGGTGTCGGCGCGCGTAGTGAGGCGCAGTTGAGCGACGCGAGCAGACCGATCGACGCGCAGGCGCTGCTCGCGCTCGCGATCGAGGCGGCGCGGACGGCCGGCGGGCTGCTGCTCGAACGCGCCAATCACGGGTTCGAGCGCGAGGTCGCGAGCAAGAGCACGCCGACGGACCTCGTCAGCGAGGCCGACGTCAGCACGCAGCGCGCGATCCGCGAGCTGCTGCGCGAGCGTCGCCCTGACGACGGGTTCGTAGGGGAGGAGGAGGACGAGTCAGAACAGGGCAGCAGCGGCCTGCGCTGGATCGTCGATCCGCTCGACGGGACGGTCAACTTCCTCTTCGGCATCCCGCAGTGGTGCGTCAGCGTCGCCGTGCGCGACGGGGTCGGGACGATCGCCGGCGCGGTGTTCGACGCGAATCGCGGCGAGCTGTTCAGCGCGACGCGCGAAAGCGCGGCGCGGCTCGACGGTCCGCGCGGGGTCGTCGAGCTCGGGCAGAGCCGCGGAGACGACCTCGTGGCGGAGCGGCGCACGGGCGAGAACGCCGGACCCGGCGGCGAGAACCTGGCTAGCGCGATGGTCGCGACGGGGCTCGCGTATGACAGCGAGGTGCGCCGGGCGCAGGGGCGCGTGCTCGAGCGGCTCGTGCCGCGCGTTCGCGACATTCGCCGCTTCGGGAGCGCCGCGCTGGACTTGACGTGGACGGCCGCGGGACGCTTCGACGCGTACTACGAGCGTTCGGTCAAGCATTGGGACATCGCCGCGGGCGCGCTGATCTGCGAACGCGCCGGCCTGGAGATCCACGAGCTCGAGCCGTACGAGAACCTGCCGTGGGGGATCCTCGTCGCGCCGCCGGCGCTCGCGGCGCAGCTGCTCGAGCTGGTCGCGGGGCCGTGAGCGATCAGGCACAGAAGGCGCGGTGCTTTCTCGAGCTGCACGATTGCGAGGCGCCTGCCGCTTGCGACTGCTGCTCCGCTGGATGCGGCGGGTGGTGTGCGGTCTCACCACATAGGCGACACATGTGTCAGGACATAGGAGACACCAACGTGAGGGGGTCTTCCTGTGGGGATGGCGAGGTATCTGGTCGAGGCGCATGTGTTGGAGGGCCGGCCAGTTGGCGAGCTGGCAGCA
>DATAVP010000024.1:0-50756 GCA_036267655.1 Solirubrobacteraceae bacterium | reverse complement strand
GCGCTCGGCGAGCTCGGCGAAGGATCCGATCACGTGGATGTGCTGGGACGGGCAGCGCCACACCGGCAGCGGCGTGCCCCAGTAGCGCTCGCGTGAAAGCGCCCAGTCGACGTTGCCCTCCAGCCACTGGCCAAAACGGCCGTACTTGACGTGGGCGGGGTGCCAGTTGACCGTCTCGTTGGAGGCGAGCAGCTGGTCCTTGATCGTGCTCGTGGCGATGTACCACGATGGCTTGGCGTAGTAGAGCAGCGGCGTGCCGCAGCGCCAGCAGTGCGGGTAGGAGTGCTCGTAGTCCTCCACCCGCAGCAGCAGGCCGCGCGCGTCGAGGTCCTCGATCAGCTCCTTCGTCAGCTCGGAGTCCTTCACGAAGCGGCCGGGGTAGGGGCTTCCCTCGCGGCTCAGCGGGCGCTCGTCGTAGGTGCCGTTCGCGCGCACCGGGTTGTACAGCGTGCGCGGTTCGTCGGCTTGGAAGATGCCCGCCGCCGCCGCGACGCGGTAGTCGTCCTCGCCGAAGGCCGGCGCCAGGTGCACGATGCCGGTGCCGTCCTCCGTCGTCACGAACTCGTCCACCAGGATCGGCAGCTTCCCCGGCTCGCGATCGCTCGCCGCGAAGATCGGTCCTTCATATCCGCCATAGCGGGCCGCCAGCTCCTCGCCGCTGAGGCGCTCCACGATCTGTGCCTGTTCGCCCAGGACCGCGGCCACACGATCTTCGACGATCAGAAAATAATCAACACCCAACTTCGCGCGGGCATACGTGGCGCGCGGGGACACCGCCACCGCCACGTTTCCCGGCAGCGTCCACGGCGTCGTCGTCCAGACCAGCAGCTTCTCCTCGCCGCCCGGCACCGGAAGCTGCAGGTAGACGCTGGGGTCGACCACGTCCTTGTAGCCCTGCGCAACCTCGTGCGAGGACAGCGTCGTCTCACAGCGCGGGCAGTACGGGCTGACCTTGTGCCCTTCATAGAGCAGCCCGCGTCGATCGATCTGTGCCAGCGCCCACCAGACCGACTCGATGTAGGTCTCATCCAGCGTTCGGTAGGCGTCCTTCAGGTCGATCCAGAAGCCGATCCGCTCCGTCAGCCGGTCCCACTCCTCCAGGTAGGTGAACACCGACTCGCGGCAGCGCGCGTTGAACTCGCCGATCCCGTACTCCTCGACTTCGGCCTTCGATTTGATGTCGAGTTCCTGTTCGACCGCGATCTCCACCGGCAGGCCGTGGCAGTCCCAGCCGCCCTTGCGCGCCACCAAGCGCCCGCGCATCGTCTGAAAGCGCGGGTAGATGTCCTTGAACACGCGCGAGAGCACGTGGTGGGAGCCCGGCGGGCCGTTCGCCGTCGGCGGCCCCTCGTAGAAGACCCAGCGCTCCGCGCTCTCGCGCATCCGCAGCGACTCGCGGAACACGTCGCGCTCGCGCCAGCGCTCGAGCACCTCCTGCTCGAGCTCGGGCAGCTCGCGGCGCGGGTCGACCTCGCGGCGGGGGACCAGCGGGTGTCTGGGCGGCGCGCTCATCGGGTGGCCCATTCTAGGTGCGGGCCGGCGCCTTACTTACGATGAGCCTGTGCGCCTGCGCCTGTACCACCACCCCGACGGCACGCGCGTCGCCTATCGCGAGCTCGGCGCCGGACCGCCGCTCGCGCTGCTGCACTCCGGCTTGCTCTCGCACATGGAGTGGGAGCCCGCGGTCGGCACGCTCGCCGATCGCTTCCGCGTCGTGCTCCCCGACCTGCCGCTGCACGGCGACTCCGAGGATCACCCGCGCCACGCCTACACGCTCGACTGGTTCGCCGAGGTGCTCGGCGGCTTCTCGCGCGAGGTGCTTGGCCCGCGCCCGCTGATCGCAGGGCACGACGCGGGCGCCGAGGTGCTGCTGCACGCGGTTCGCACCGGCAGCCTGCGGCCCTCGCGGCTCGTGCTGATGAGCAACCGCATGCACGCCCAGCCCGAGCGGGGCGGGCTGCGCGCCGCCTGGCGCTTCAGCGCCCGCGCCGCCTCGGTCCCGGGCCTGGATCGGCTCGTCTCCCACGGCGCTCGCGCCGTGTTCACGCCCGAGCGCGGGATGCGTCTGTCGGCACGCGGCAACCCCGCCGCCGCCGACCTCGTGCGCCATGCCTTCGCCGACGTCGCCGGTAACTCGAATCTCGCCCGCTCCTGGGCCAAGTGCGCCCGTGCCTGGCCGCGCGGCGCGCAGTCGCACCTGCTCGACCTCTATCCCCGCCTGGAGATGCCCGTGCTGCTCCTGTGGGCCGATCGCGATCCGATGTACCCACTCGCGATCGCCGAAGAGGCGCTCGCGTTGCTGCCGAACGGGCAACTGCGCGTGCTCGAGAGCGCGGGCTTCCTGTTGGCCTACGACGACCCCGTCGGCCTGGCACGCGAGCTCGTGGCCTTCTGCGGCTAGGGTTCCCCCGAGAACGCGACGCAAGGAGAACAGATGCCGGACAAGCAACTATGGGGCGGCGAGACGAGCAAGGCCGTCGAGAACTTCCCGATCTCGGGTGAGACCGTCCCTCTGCCGGTCGTCCACTGGCTCGCGCGCGTCAAGGGCGCCGCGGCCGCCGTCAACGGCGAGCTTGGCCTGCTGCCGAAACGCGCCGCCTCCAAAATCGAGAAAGCCTCCGCCGAGATCGCCGCGGGCAAGCACGACGCGCAGTTCCCGATCGACGTCTTCCAGACCGGCTCGGGCACCTCGACGAACATGAACGCCAACGAGGTGATCGCGAAGCTCGCGGGCGACGGCGCGCACGCGAACGACCACGTCAACATGGGCCAGTCCTCCAACGACGTGTTTCCCTCGGCCGTGCACCTCGCGGCGCTCGACGTCGCCCAGAACGAGCTGCTGCCCGCGCTCAAACAGCTCGAGCGCTCGTTCGCGAAGAAGGCGAAAAGCTTCCAGAACGTCGTGAAGTCGGGCCGCACGCACCTGATGGACGCCGTCCCCGTCACGCTCGGTCAGGAGTTCGCGGGCTACGCCGCGCAGATCGCGCTCGGGCAGGAGCGCGTCCAGTCCGCGCTCATGCACGTCGGGCAGATCCCGCTCGGCGGCACCGCCACCGGCACCGGCCTGAACACGCACGCCAAGTTCGCCGAGAAGGTGCGCGCCCGGCTGAAGAAGGACTCCGGCCTGAAACAGATCTCCGCGCCGCTCGACCCCTTCGAGGCACAGGCGAACCGCGACGCGCTCGTCGAGCTGTCCGGCGCGCTGAAGGTGATCGCCGTGTCGCTCACCAAGATCGCGGGCGATCTCGCGCTGATGGGCTCCGGTCCCCGGGCCGGGATCGGCGAGCTGTTCCTGCCCGAGCTGCAGAAGGGCTCCTCGATCATGCCCGGCAAGGTCAACCCCGTGATCCCCGAGGTCGTCCTGCAGGTCTCCGCGCAGGTGATCGGCAACGACACCGCGATCACCGTCGGCGGGCTGCAGGGCCAGTTCGAGCTGAACGTGCGGATCCCGCTGATCGCCCGCAACCTGCTGCAGTCGCTGACGCTGCTGTCCGCGACCTCGCGCGTGTTCGCCGAGAAGTGCGTCGACGGCATCAAGGTCAACAAAGGCGGCACCGAGGCCTCCGCGGGCGCCACGCTCGCCGTCGCCACCGCGCTGAACGGCGCGATCGGCTACGACAAGGCCACGCAGATCGTGCAGAAGGCCACAGCCTCCGGCCGTCCGCTGCGTGAGGTGGCGCTCGAGGAGGGCGTCGATGCCAAGCTCTACGACCAGACGGTCGACCTGCGCAAGATCGCGCGGGGCAATCAGGCCTGAGGTCCGCGCCCGAGGGCCTGCCCGAGCAATAGGGGGAGAAGTTCGGATGACGAGCATGCGCAGCGCAGGAGCCGCTTCGGCGGCGAGCCTTCTACTGGCGGCGCTCGCGCTCGCCCCCGGGGCGCCCGCGGCCTCGACGCCGACGACGGTCTCCACCACGCCCGGCACCCCGACGACACCCGCCACCGCGCCGCCGCCTGCGGCCAACATGCCCACGGCCTGCGGCCCGCGTGCCCCGGAGGTGCTCGCCACGACGGCGGGCACGGTCGCGGAGCGGATCTACGCGGCCGAGGTGCACAGCTCGGAGACCGACAGCGACAAACGCCAGATCGAAAGCTACGCGCCGCTGCTGAGCGCGGTGCAGAGCGACGATCACGAAGCGCTCAAGACCGCGGTCCACCACCTCGTCTACTCGCACACGCACATCGTGCGGCTACGCGTCAGCCGTGGCAGCGATCTGCTCTACGACGAAGGCGGTCCCTACATCCTCGCGCCGGTCGAAGGGCGGCTGCGCCTGCACGGCAAGGAGATCGGCCACTTCGTGTTCTCGGTGCAGGACGACCTCGGCTATGTGAAGCTCGAGACGCGCTTCATCGGCGCGCCGCTGGTGCTGCGCACCGAATCGGGCCCGGTGCCCGTGGAAGGGCTCTTGAGCCCGGGTCCCGCGAGCATCCCCGATCACGGCACGGTCGGCTACCGCGGCGCGAACTACGAGGCCTACTCGTTCAACGCCGCCGCCTATCCCAGCGGGCGCCTGCGCGTCTCGCTGCTGCTGCCGCTGACGGCCTCGCTCGCGACGAACACCTGCGATCGGATCAAGGCTGCGGAGCTCGGGCTCGTGGCGCAGCGGATCTCCCGCCGCTTCACGCTCTCGCAGTCCGCCTACCCCGGCTACATCAGGCTGGTGCAGACGATGACCCACGCGCTCGTGTACGTCAGCTCGGGCTCGCACACGCTCGCGGGCAGCACGCACGCCTCGCCGCAGAAGCTGCCCGGCTCGGGCCCGCTGCGCTGGCACGGCGTCGACTACGAAGTCTCCTCGTTCTCCGCGCCCGCCTCCGGCGGCTCGGTGCGCGTGTCGGTGCTCGTCGCGCGCTAGCTGTCCTGCGCACGACCAGCGCACGGCCCTGCAAGCGACGCTGTGCTCGGCCGAGGGCGCGGCCCGCCGGAATTCGTTAGAGGAGCCGACTGTTCGGGTAAACCGAACATGGTCCCGCGCGGGAGAAGCGGTGGCGATGTGCGCGACGAGTGCAGCACGAGATCCAGCAGCGGACGCGTCGGATCGGCCGGGTTGGCCGGTTCCGCAGGTAGCGCAGGCCGCTCGCGGCGGTTGATCCGCGAGCTGTCGATCGCGCAGGCGATCGTTGACGTCGCGAACCGCCACGCGGGCGGGCGCACGGTGGCGGCGATCGAGCTGCGCGTCGGCCGTGAGCGCGAGATCGCGCCCGAGGGCCTGGACTTCGCGTTCGCCCTCTTGACCGAGGGCACGGCGCTCGACGGCGCCGAGCTGGAGATCGAGCATGTCGCGGGCGGCGAGCTGGCGGTGGACGCGCTGCGCCTGCACGACGCGCGCCACTGCGAGGGCGGCTAGTCCTTCGGCAGCGGCTTGAACAGCCGCGCGACCGCGGCGGCCGCGGGCTTGGCGGACTCGCCGTAGGTGAACAGCCCCTTCTGGTTGATGCCTTCGATCAGCTTCAGGGCGGGCAGCTTGAAGACGATCGAGCCGCCGTAGAACTGCGGCACGAGCGGGTAGTCGCGCAGGTCCCAGACGAGCATCCCGCTGAGCTTGGGGTCGGCGGCGTAGACGTGGATGTGGCGGGCGAGCAGGCTCGACTGGAAGCCGTAGCTGCCGGGCGTGCCGGGCTTGTTCAGCGTGTTCGATTCGGCCCCGAACTCGCTGACGATCAGCACCTTGCCCGCGAACGTGCGCTCCTGGGCGCGCAGGCGCGCGCGCATCGAGGCTTCCTGCTGCGCGGCGGAGTCCTGCGGGGAGTCGTACCAGCCGGTGTAGTCGGTCTCGGCGACGGCGTCGACGCCGCGATACAGCGCGCCGGCCTGCACGGGCGGGTGATCGCCCCACACGTCGACCGCCACCATCCGCGTGGGGTCGTGTTCGTGCAGCCACTTCGTCAGCGTCTGCACGTAGCTGACCTCGGCGGCGTCGCGGCCGTTCTTGGCGACCTCGTCCACCAGGTTCCAGGCAATGATCGAGGGGTGCAGCTGCGCGGCGAGCGCGCCGCTGCGCGCCTGCTGCTCGGCTTCGCGCAGCAGCGTCGGCGTGGTCGAGTACCAGTTGCTGGCGCCTTCGACGGGACCGACGCCCTGCCAGACGACGATCCCCGCGGCGTCGAGCCGTTCGAGCATCGCGGGGTCGAGCGGGTGCTGCGAGCGCACGGCGTTCGCGCCGATCGCCTTCAGCTCCTCGACGAGCGTGGTCTGATCGCCGGGCGTAAGCGCGTCGCCCTGGCCCTTGGCGTCCTCCTGGATCGAGGCGCCGTGCAGGCTCAGCCGGCGGCCGTTCAGGAACATCCGCCCTTCGTGCCAGGTGAGCTCGCGCAGGCCGACGCGCGCGGAGTAGCTGCTCTCGGGAGCGGCGGGATCGCCGACGGACAGGTTCAGCGTGTAGAGGCTCGGATGGCTCGGCGACCACAGGGCCGGGTTCGCGACGGCGACGGTGGCCTGCATCGCCACGCTCTGCCCCTGTTCGACGGTCTGGGCCGGGAACTGGATCGGGATGCTCTGCGCGCCGCCGGGGCCGCCGAGCAGCGCGCCCTGCGGGGCGATCGTGCGCGTGGGGCCGTTGTTGCGCACGCGCAGGCCGACGGTCACGCTCGCCTGCGCGGCGTCGGGCGCGTCGGGCTGCAGTGTGGTCTGGATGCTCGGTTCGGACAGCTCGCTCGCGCCGATCGCGCGCATACTTACCTGACCGTTGAGCCCGCCCCAGTTGAACCAGGTGCGGTGAAAGCCCTGCTTGCTCTGCGCGCCGGGGTCGCGCCAGTCGATCCGCACGACCAGCGTGTGGCTGCCGGGCGCGAGCGCGGCGCGGCCTTCGAAGGGCAGGTAGGAGCCCCGATGGGTGGCGATCGCCCTGCCGTCCACGTAGGCGGTGGCCTTGAAGTTCGCGGAGGCGAAGCTGAATGCGTAGGTGCCCGCGGCGGCGGCCGTGAAGCTCGTGCGATACCAGGCGACGGAGCCTTCGTAGTTGCGCTGCCCGGCGCGGCCTTTGATGTGGATCGGGTCGACGTCGTTGGGCACGCTCACGCCGCGCCCCGAGAAGCCGCCGCGCTGCCAGCCGCGCGCGAGGCCGTGGCTGCCGGGGTCGAGCGCGAGCGTCCAGCGCGTGAGCGCGGTGCGCCCGCCGGGACCTTCGCCGATCTGCCCGGCGCCAAGTGGGGCCTGGGCGGAGGCCGCGGCGGCGGCGAGCGCGACGCAGGCGGCGAGGGCGGCGAGGGCCGCCTTGGCGGGGAGACGCAGCATGGCCTTATGCCTTCAACAGCGGCGCGTCGCGTTCGGAGCGGGGCTCCGTCGCGCCGGCGAGCATCTGCTCGAGCAGCGTCTGCGCCCCGGCCTTGGACAGGGGCTCGTTGAGGTTGCCGCACTTCGGCGACTGCACGCAGGAGGGGCAGCCGCTCGAGCAGGGGCACTCGGCGATCAGCGCGTGCGCGTCGCGGCACAGCTCCTCGAAGCGCTGGAAGGCGGTGCGGGCGATGCCGATGCCGCCGGGGTGCCCGTCGTAGATGAAGATCGTCGGCACGCCGGTCTGGGGGTGGAAGTTCGTGGAGAGGCCGCCGATGTCCCAGCGGTCGCACATCGCGATCAGCGGCAGCACGGCGATCTGCGCGTGCTCGGTGGCGTGCAGCGCGCCGAGCAGCAGCTCGAGCGGGATCTGCCCGTCGAACAGCCCGGCGCCGGGACCCTCGCCGGGCAGCTCGAACCACAGCGCCTGCGTCTCGAAGCTGGTGGGGGGGAGATCGAGCGCGTGCAGGTCGCGGAAGGCGTGGTCGGCGACGCCCTTGCGCTGGTAGGCCAGGACCGTGTCGGTGACGCTGACCTGGCCGAAGGACAGCGTCACGCCGAGCGTCTCGCGCCGGTCGAGCAGCCGCACGATGTCGGTGTCGGTGGTGCGCTTGGGCTGGGTGTACCAGTCGCCGTCGAACGGGGCGACCAGCGCGCGGGCGCGCTCGAGGTCGAGCTCGCGGACCTCGTAGGAGCGCCCGAGATGCAGGTAGATCGCGCCCTCGTGCACGGTCGAGTGCGCGCGGGCGGCCTCGGTCGAGCCGAGCAGCTCGCCGGAGGAGACGTCGACGATCGCGAACTGCTCCGGCGAGGCCGAGCGCAGCGAGACCTCGGCCGCGGGGTAGGAGCCGCTGCGGCGCGGGACGTAGGTGCCCGCGGCGGCGCGGCGGCGCAGCTCGCCGGCGCTCTCGAGCACTTCGGCGTGGGCCTCCCAGCGCGGCCCGAGGAACTCGGCGTCCTCGTGCGAGAGCGGCCCCTCGTGGGCGGCGCAGAGCAGGTGCTGGCGAAAGATCAGCGGGCTCTCGTGGTCGAGGATCGCGGCCTCGACGGGACGCTGCAGGAACTGGTCGGGGTGGCGGCAGAAGAACTGGTCCAGGGCGTCCTCGCCCGCGACGTAGACCGCGAGCCCGCGCCCGCGCCGCTTCACGCTGGAGCGCCCGGCGCGGCCCCACATCTGCCGCAGCGAGGCGACGGTGCCGGGGAAGGTGACGACGACGGCGGCGTCGAGCGCGCCGATGTCGATCCCGAGCTCGAGCGCGTCGGTGGTGATCACGGCGCACAACTCGCCGCGCGTCAGGCGCCCCTCTAGCTCGCGCCGCTGCTGAGCGGTATAGCCCGCGCGGTAGGGCACTACGAGCTCGGCGAGCTCGGGGCGGTCTGCGAGCAGGTCTTCTTTGACGAGTCGGCTCAGCAGCTCGACGCCCTTGCGCGACTTGATGAAGCAGATCGTGCGCGCGCCCTCGCGCACGAGCTCGGCGAGCAGCTCGGCGGCCTCGCCGAGCGCGGAGCGGCGCGCGCCGAGCGCCTCGTCGGTGAGCGGCGGGTTCCAGACGGCGATGCGGCGCTCGGGGGCGGGCGAGCCGTCGCGCTCGATCAGCCCGACGTCCTCCAGGCCCGTGAGCCGCTCGGCGAGCTCGAGCGGGTTGGCGATCGTGGCGGAGGTCATCAAGAACACGGGCTCGGTGCCGTAGGCGGCGGCGATCCGCCGCAGCCGCCGCAGCACGCCCGCGACGTGGGAGCCGAACACGCCGCGGTAGACGTGGGCCTCGTCGATCACGACGACGGCGAGGTTCGCGAACAGGTCGGCCCAGGCGGCGTGGTTGGGGAGGATGCCGACGTGCAGCATGTCGGGGTTCGTGAGCACGACGTTCGCGCGCTTGCGGATGTCGGCACGCGCCTCGCGAGGGGTGTCGCCGTCGTAGATCGCGGGGCGCACGCGTTTGTTGAGCCCGAAGCCGTGCAGCGCCCGCGCCTGGTCCTGGGCGAGCGCCTTGGTCGGATAGAGGTACAGCGCCCGCGCCCGAGCCTGTTGGCAGAGCGTGTGCAGCGTGGGCAGGTTGAAGCACATCGACTTGCCGGAGGCGGTGCCGGTGGTGACGATCGTGGAGCCTTCGGTCGCGGCCTCGAGCGCCTCGAGCTGATGGGAGTAGAGCCGCTCGACGCCCATGCGGGCGAGCGCGCCGAGCAGTTCGGGGTGAAGCGTTGCGGGGATCTCGCGCAGCGTCGCGCGCCCGGGGCCTTCGCGGGCCTCGCGCACGAGCCGCCCGTCGGCGCGACCGGCGTCGAGCAGCGCGCTCCAGGGCTCGATCTGGCGGTCTTGGGCCATGGGTTGCGATAGTAGAGGCGATGCCCGCGCGCACGTTCCACCATTCCGCATTCTCGGCGGAGCGGATCGCGGCGGGGCGGGCGGAGCTGGGGCTGGGCGCGACGGTGTGCCTGCCCGCGCGCGAATGCGCGGGCACGGTGGGGGAGATCGTGGGAGCGCTGCAACCGCTGCGCGCGGCGGGGGCGATCGACGGGATCGTGGTCGTGGACGCGGCCTCGCCCGACGGCACGGCCGAGGTGGCGGAGCAAGCGGGCGCGGAGGTCTGGCAGGAGGCCGAGCTGCTGCCCTCCTTCGGCGCGGTGCAGGGCAAGGGCGATGCGATGTGGCGCGCGCTCTCGCGTCTGGACAGCGAGCTGGTGTGCTTCGTGGACGCGGACAGCGAGCGCTTCTCGGCGCACTTCGTCACGGGTCTGCTCGGCCCCCTGGTGTGCGAGCGGGAGGTGCAGTTCGTAAAGGCCTTCTACCGACGCCCGCTGGGCGATTCGAGCGAGGGCGGCGGACGCGTGAACGAGCTGATGGCGCGGCCCGCGCTGGCGCTGCTCTATCCCGAGCTGGCGGAGATCCACCAGCCGCTGGCGGGCGAGGTCGCGGCGCGGCGCGAGCTGCTGGAGCGGCTGCCGTTCGCGACGGGCTACGGCGTCGAGATCGCGATGCTGATCGACGCCTGGGGGGAGCTGGGCCTCGACGGCCTGGCGCAGGTGGACCTGGAGGAGCACCGCAACCGGCACCAGCCGCTGTCGGCGCTCGGGCCGATGGCGCGGACGGTGCTGGCGACGGCGCTGGAGCGTGCGCGCCGCGACGGGCGGCTGAGCCTGGCGCCGCCGATCGAAGCGGTCGAGCACGCGCCGCTGGAGCGTCCGCCGCTGGCGAGCCTGGCCGCGACGGGGGCGAGCGGCGGATGAGCATGCGCTGCGTGTACGTGGACCTGGACGGCACGCTGCTTGGACGCGGGGCCTCGCTGCTGCACGACGGCGAGGGCAACGTCTCGCTGGAGGGGGTGCGCGCGGTCCAGGCGTGCCTGCGCGCGGGGGTGGAGGTGACGCTGATGTCGGGCCGCAGGCGCGCGCAGGTGTTCGAGGACGCGCGCCTGCTGGGCCAGTCCTCGTTCATCTACGAGGCCGGGGCCTGCGTGGTGCTGGAGGGGGAGGAGCACTGGCTGACGGGCGACCTGTTGCCGGGCGAGCTGACGATCTCCGAGCAGATCGAAGCCTCCGGTGCTCCGGCGATGCTGCTGGAGCACTATGCGGGGCGCCTGGAGTACCACGAGCCCTGGCACGTGCAGCGCGAGGTCTCGCACCTGTTCCGCGGCCTGGTGGACGCCGTCGAGGCGGACGAGCTGCTGGCGGCGAGCGGCCACGAGAACCTGCGCCTGGTGGACAACGGCGTCGTGAACCGCCGCTCGGCGGCGCTGGCGGAGTTGCCGCACGTGCGCGGCTATCACCTGGTGCCGAAGAGCGCCTCGAAGGCGGCGGCGGTCGCGTTCCACAGTCAGGCCCGCGGCTATGGGCGCGAGGAGACCTTCGGGGTCGGCGACTCGCGCGAGGACCTCGCCTGCGCGAAGCACGTGCGGGAGTTCTGGATGGTGGCGAACGCGGTCGAGCGCGACCCCTCGCTGCGCGAGGACATCGCCCGATACGAGAACGTGAGGGTCGCCGAGGCGGGCCACGGCGCGGGCGTCTACGAGGCGGTTCTCAGCACGCTGATGGAGCGCTGAGACCTCCGGTCTAAATCAATTAATTAATAAAAATCGATTGCCCCGACGCGGTTCACCGGCAGAGCGCCACTGGATACTCGCCGCGGTGCCCCTCAGCGGTTGAGGCGGCGCCACAGGCGCCGCCAGAAGCCGGGCTGCGGGCGTCGCCGCCACATCGCGGGCGGGGGCACGGTGGCGCGCACGAGCGCTACCCAGTCATCGAGCGGCAGCTCGCCCGCGATCAGACGTCCGAGCGCGCTGGTGACCGGGGCGCCGACGCCGGCTCGCTCCAGCGCCCGCGCCAGCAGCGGCACCGACTCCAAGGACTCGACCGCCTGGCCGACGCGTCCCGGGATCTCCGCGGCGGGGACGCCCGCCGCCAGCAGCTCGCCCGCACGGCGGTTGCGGCTCTCGCGCGCGAGAGCCGTCGCCACGAGATCGCCCGCTCCCGCCAAGCCGATCATCGACTCGGGCCGCGCGCCGAGGGTCTCGGCGTAGCGCCAGACCTCCGCGAAGATGTGGCCCGCCGCGGCGCCCGCGGCGTTCAGGCCCTGCGCCTCGGTCGCACCCGCCGCGAGCGCCGCCGCGTTCTTGGCCGCGCCCGCGAGCTCGACCCCCAGCGGATCGTTCGACTGCTCGCAGACCACGCCCGCGCGGGTGAAGACCTGCGAGAGCGAATGCGCCAGCTCCTCGTCGCTCGAGGCCGCGACCAGCGCCGCGCCCGCGTGCACCATCTCCTGTGCGTGGGCCGGGCCGCCGACGCAGGCGATGCGCTGAGCGCCGAAGGTCTCGCTGAGCACCCGCGTGGGTGGCAGCCCCTCCGGCGGGACCAGGCCCTTCGCGACCGACACCACCGCCGCCCGCGACCCGAGCCCGGCGCCCCCGAGGCGCTCGATCACCTCGCCAAGGCCGCGCGAGGGAACCGCGAGAAACACGTAGTCCGCCCGCGCGACGCCCGCCGAGGCCGGCTCGATCCGCAACTGCGCCGGGAGCATCACGCCCGGCAGGTAGGTCGTGTTCTCGCGCTCCTCCTCCAGCTTGCCCGCCTGCTCGGGCGTGCGCGCCTGCAGCGTCGTGCGCAGCCCGCCGCGCGCCAGCAGCACCGCGAGCGCGGTTCCGAAGGAGCCCGCGCCGATCACCGTCGCCCTCCGAGCCACGGGTGAGGGCAGTGAGCGCGCGCGCGGCCCGCGAGCAGCGACGCTCGGAGTAGGCTCGGGCTCGGTCATCTGATGAGCGAGCCTAGCGATCAGCACTCGAGCGCCACGCGGTGGCGCAATTGGGCCGGAGATCAAGCCTGCGCGCCCGTGACGCTGCAGCGTCCGGGCTCGACGCAGGAGCTGTCGGCTGCGCTCGAGCTGGCGCAGGCGCGCGGCTGGCGGGTGCGAGTCGTGGGGGCGGGGCACTCCTTCAGCGACATCGCCTGCAGCGAGGAGATGCAGCTGTCGCTGGAGCGGTTGCAGGACGTGCTGGAGGTCGATCGCGCCGCCGGCCTGGTTCGGGTCCAGGCGGGGATCACGATCAACGCCCTGAGCCGCCGGTTGGACGAGCACGGCCTGGCGATGGAGAACCTCGGCGACATCGACGTGCAGAGCATCGCGGGCGCGATCTCGACCGCCACCCACGGCACCGGCGCCGGGCTCGGCAACATCTCCTCGCAGGTCGTGGGGCTGAAGCTGGTACTGGCCGACGGCTCGACGCTCTCGTGCTCGGCGCAGCAGGAGCCCGAGGTGTTTCGCGCCGCGCGTGTCGGACTCGGGTCACTGGGCGCGATCGCGGAGGTGACGCTGCGCTGCGTGCCCGCCTTCGCGCTGCACGGGATCGACGCGCCCGCGCCGCTCGATGAGACGCTCGAGCGCTTCGAGCAGCTCGCGCTCGGCAACGACCACTTCGAGTTCTTCGTCTTCCCCTACGCCGAGACGGCGCTGACCCGCACGAACAACCGCACCGAGCAGCCGCCAAGCCCGCGCGGGCGGATCGCGGCATATGCGAACGACGTGCTGCTCACGAATCACGCCTTCGGCCTGTTCTGCCGCCTCGGGCGGCGCGTCCCGGGCGCGATCCCGCAGATCAATCGCTTGGTCACACGCCTGGCCGGACGCAGCGAGCGCGTCGAACGCTCGGCCTCGATCTTCGCGAGTCCGCGCCTGGTGCGCTTCACCGAGATGGAGTACGCGCTGCCGCGCGAGCGCATCCCCGAGGCGGTCCGGCGCGTGATGGAGATGATCGAGCGCCGCGGCCTCGCGGTGCCCTTCCCGATCGAGGTGCGCACCGTCGCCCCCGACGACGCCTTCCTCAGCACCGCGAACGGGCGCGAGACCGGCTTCGTCGCCGTGCACATGTTCAAGGGCATGGAGTGGCGCCCCTACTTCGAGTTCGTGGAGGCGATCATGTCCGAGCTGGACGGCCGCCCGCACTGGGGCAAGCGCCACTTCCAGACCGCCGCCACGCTGCGGGGGCGCTACCCGGACTGGGACCGCTTCCAGGCCGTCCGCGCGCGGCTGGACCCGCAGGGGCGCTTCGGCAACGCATGGACCGATCGGGTGTTGGGGCCGGTGTCGGGGTGAGCATCGCGGCGGGCGCGAGCACCCGAGAGCTGGAGACGGCGGGCGCCGACGCGACGAGCGCGGGAACGGGTGCGTACGAGCGCTTGGAGCGCGCGACCGCGGAGCTGCAGGCGCCGTTCGCGCTGATCGATCTCGACGCCTTGAACGCGAACGCGCTGGACCTGGTGCGTCGCGCGAGCGGCAAGCCGATCCGCCTGGCGAGCAAGTCGCTGCGCTGCCGTCCACTGCAGGACCGCGTGCTGGCGCGGGAGGGATTTCGGGGAACGCTGGCCTTCACGCTGCCCGAGGCGCTGTGGCTGGTCTCGCAGGGGGGCGAGGACGTCGTGGTGGCCTATCCGAGCGCGGATCGGGCCGCGCTGCGCGCGCTGGCCGAGGACGAGCGAGCGGCGCAGCAGATCGCGATCATGCTCGACAGCCCCGAGCAGCTCGAGTTGATCGAGCGGGCCGCCGGGACGGCGGGTGCGCGGCTGCGTGTTTGCCTCGACGTCGACGCGGGCTGGCGCGCGCTCGGCGGGCGGGTGCGGATCGGCGTCAAGCGCTCGCCCACGCACACCCCGGCGGAGGCCGCAGCGCTCGCAAGCGCAGTGCTCGCCTGCGATCGCGTGAGCCTGGTCGGGGTGATGATGTATGAGGCGCAGATTGCCGGGCTAGGCGACAGGCCCCCCGGGCGTCCCCTGCGCGCGCGGGCGATCGGGCTGCTGCAGACGCTCTCCACGCGCGAGCTCGCAAGCCGCCGCGGCGCGGTGGTGCAGGCAGTCGCGCAGGAGCTGCAGCGCGCGGGCGAGCCGCCGCTCCGGTTCGTGAACGGCGGCGGCACCGGCAGCCTGAGCAGCACCGCAGCCGAGGACGCCGTGAGCGAGGTGACCGCGGGCTCGGGGCTCTACGGGCCGACGCTGTTCGACGCCTACAGCGCCTTCAAGCCATGTGCCGCTGCGCTGTTCGCTTTGCCTATTGTCAGGCGTCCCGCGCCCGGTGTGGTGACCGCGCTGGGTGGCGGCTATCTCGCCTCGGGGCCTGCAGATATGGCGCGCTTGCCACAGCCCTATCTGCCGCCGGGGCTCGTGCTCGATCGCCAGGAGGGGGCGGGCGAGGTACAGACACCGCTGATTGGTCAAGTTGCAGATCGACTCTCGATCGGCGACCGTGTGTACATGCGTCACGCGAAGGCAGGAGAGCTGTGCGAGCACTTCCAGAGCCTGTATCTGCTCGAGGGCGAGCGGGTGGTCGATCAGGTGCCGACCTATCGCGGCGAGGGGAGGAGCTTCCTGTGAGCACAGAGTCCACCGAGGCATCCGAGCGGTCCGCCGAGGCCGGTGAGCTGCCCACCGGCACGGTGCAAGGCGCACCGGGCTTGCAGCCCCGAGTCGCGGGCTCGCCGCGCGTCGCACTCGAGTCGACGCTGCGCGAGGTGGTCGAGACGTTGGCGCCGCTGGAGCGGGCCGCATGCTCGGCGGGCGAGCGGCAGGCGGCAGAGTGGCTGGCGGCGCGCTTCGCGGCCGTGGAGGGAGTCGAGGTGGCGCTGGAGGACGAGCCGTCCTGGGGCTCGTTTCCCCCGACGGCGACCGGTCTGGGGGTGGCGGGTATCACGGCGGCCGCGCTCGTGCTGCTCAGGCGGCGGGCGCTCGGCGGGCTGCTGGCGATCGCGACGTTCCTGGGGATGGTGGACGAGGCGCACAACGGGCCGCGGATCCTGCGTCGCGCCGTGCGGCGTCGCAAGCGCACGGTCAACGTCGTGGCGCGGACAGGCGATCCGAACGGGCGCTACACGCTGGTGGCGCTGGCGCATCACGACGCGCCGCAGACAGGCGCGCTGTTCGACCAGTCGCTTCAGCGCAAGTTGCACGAACGCGCCCCGAAGCTGCTGGCGCGCTTCAAGACGCCGTTGCCCCAGTGGTGGGCAGGCCTGGCGGGGCCGCTCTTGACGCTGGCGGCGGCGTGCGGGAGACGGCCGCGGCTCGCACGCGCGGGCGTGGCGGTTGGTGCGCTGGGCACGCTGGCGGTGGCGGACATCTGGCGCAGCGAGACGGTCCAGGGCGCGAACGACAACCTCTCGGGTGTGGCGGCGCTAGTCGGTCTGGCGGAGCTGCTGCGCGAGCAGCCGGTCGAGGATCTGCGCGTGCTGCTGGTCTCCTGCGGAGCGGAGGAGACCTTGCAGGACGGCATCCGCGCCTTCATGGCGCGCCATCGCCACGAGCTCGACCCGGCGCACACGGCGTTCGTGAACTTCGAGACCGTCGGCTCGCCGCATCTGATCCTGCTCGAGGCGGAGGGTCCCGTACGGATGGAGAGCTACACGGGCCCCTGGCTGAGCGACCTGCTCGAGGTCCACGGCGAGCGGCTCGGTTCGCCGCTGCTGCGCGGCTTTCGCGCCCGCGCCTCGACCGACAGCGTGATTCCGAGCCGGGCGGGCTACCCGATCGCGACGATCGTCTCGATCACGGACTGGTTCAGCCCGGCGAACTACCACCTGCCGAGCGATGTGCCCGCGAACCTGGAATACGGCACCGTGGCCGCGGCGACGCGGCTGGTGCACGAGGTCGCGGGCTCGCTGCCCGCGGCGCTCGACGCAGCTCGGTAGCGCCCGGCGGCGTATCCGCTCTCGGTCGGCGATTCCCGGCGCGCTCGGCCGGGTGGCCCGCGCGGCTCTGCGATCGTGGAGGCGATGCCCGAGGGCGACACGATCCATCACGCCGCGCGGCGGATCGGCGCGGTCCTGCTGGGCCGGGTGCCGCAGGAGATCCGCACGCCGCAGCCACGTCACGCGATGGACCTCTGGCCCGAGCAGCTCGCGGGGCGTGCGGTCGAGGCCGTGGACGCCCATGGCAAGCACCTGTTCCTGCGCTTCGAGGGCGGGCTCACGCTGCATTCGCACCTGCGCATGACCGGCTCCTGGGGCGTGCACCGCGAGGGGGCGCGCTGGAGGCGCGCCGCGCGGCGCGCCTGGATCGTGATCTCGGCGGGCGAGTGGCGGGTGGTCGAGTTCGACGGGCCGTTGCTGGAGCTCCTTCGCGAGAGCCGCACGCGCTTTGACCGCAGGCTCGCGGCGCTGGGGCCGGACGTGATCGGCGAGCGCTTCGACCTCGCCGCGGTGCTCGCCCGCCTGCGCGCGCAGAACCCGACGCGCGCGGTGGGCGAGGCGCTGCTCGACCAGCGCGTTCTGGCGGGCATCGGCAACGTCTGGAAGTCCGAGTCCTGCTTCGCGGCGGCGGTCAACCCCTGGCGAGCTCTGGAGCGCCTGCGCGATGAGGAGGCGGTCGCGATCCTCGAGTTCGCCCATGAGCGCATGACCCGCTCGGCGGCGCTGGACGGCTTCAGCACGCGCCCCCGTGTGGTCTACAAGCGCGCGGGGCAGCCCTGCGAGCGCTGCGGTGCGCGCATTCGCAGCCACGGGCAGGGCGATGAGAACCGCACGACCTACTGGTGCCCGGGCTGCCAGCTCTGAGCGCGCGATGAGGTTGCGCCGGGCTCAGACGAGCTCGGCGAGCTTGCGTCCCGCGACTCGCAGCGAGCGATGAGTTCGCGCCCGGAGGATCGTCTGTAGGTCGAGTATGCGCGCGTCGAAGGAGTCCAAGCGATCCTCGCCGGTGACGGCGTATGCCGGCACGCCCGCCTGCCGGGCACGGGTGGCGAGCTCGAAGGCGACCGTGCCCGCGAGCGTCTGCTCGCTCAGCAGCGGTTCGGCGATCACGAGGGCGCGCGCGCCACGCATGCGGGCCTCGAAGTCGGGCGACTGCACGAGGGCGCGGACGGGGGCGCTGCTGCGCTCGCCCTCGATCGGGCAGGGGTCGGCATCCCAGCCGCCCTCGCGCAGCCCCGCCGCGATCGAGCGGGCGACGCGCTCGGCGTCGAGGCTCGCGCCGAACGGGCGCGCGGCGATCAGAAGCGTCCGCGGAATCACTATCGGGCATCCTTCCAGCAATGACCACTGAGAAGGCTGCGGCCGCCAAGAAGAAGAAGGCCGAGCCCGTGGTGATCGAGGTCGCCGGACAGGAGGTCCGCGTCAGCAATCCGGAGAAGCCCTTCTTCCCGGAGCGCGGGTTGACGAAGCTGGACCTGGTCAACTACTACCTGGAGTGCTCCGAGGCGGTCGTGCGCGGCCTGCGCGACCGCCCCACGGTGATGAAGCGCTGGGTCGACGGGGTGCAGGGCAAGCCGTTCTTCCAGAAGCGCGTGCCCGACAGCGCACCGGACTGGCTGCAGACCGCGACGGTCACGTTCCCGAGCGGGCGCCACGCCCGCGAGCTCGTGCCGAACGACGCGGCGCACCTGGCCTGGGGCGTGAACCTCGGCGTGATCGACTGGAACCCCTGGGCGGTGCGGCGCTCGAACCTCGACTGCCCCGATGAGCTGCGGGTGGACCTGGACCCGCAGCCGGAGGTGCCCTTCTCGGAGGTGCGCGAGGTCGCGCTGGGCGTGCGTGAGGTGCTCGAGCAGCACGGCCTGCGCGGCTTTCCGAAGACCTCGGGATCGCGCGGCATCCACATCTACGTGCGCCTGGAGCCCGAGCACGACTTCCTCGAAGTGCGCACCGCGGCGCTGGCGCTGGCGCGCGAGGTCGAGCGGCGGATGCCCGGCCGCGCCACGAGCCGCTGGTGGAAGGAGGAACGCGAGGGCGTGTTCATCGACTACAACCAGAACGCCCGCGATCGCACGATCGCCTCGGCCTATTCGGTGCGCGCGGTGCCTGACGCGCGCGTGTCCTGTCCGCTGGAGTGGGACGAGGTCGCCGATGTCGAGCCCGATCAGCTGACGATCGAGACAGTGCCGGCGCGCTTGAAGCGGCTAGGCGACCCGGCGGCGGAGATCGACTCGCATGCCGGCCGCCTGCGGTCGCTGCTGGAGCTGGCGGCGCGCGATGAGCGCGAAGGCCTCGGCGATGCGCCCTGGCCGCCGCACTTCGCCAAGCAGAAGGGCGAGCCCAAGCGCGTGCAGCCGAGCCGCGCGCGCAAGGCGAAGGGCGAGGATGAGGATGCGGGCGACGCGAAGTCCGAGGGCACGGACTCGTGACGCTGCCGCTGCAGCCGCCGATCAAGCCGGCGCTCGCGCTCTCGCGCAAGGAGCTGCCGGTGGGCGAGGAGTACATCTATGAGGTCAAGCTCGACGGCTTTCGCTGCTTGGCCTTCGTCGACGGCGAGGAGATATTCCTGCAGTCGCGCAACGGCAAGCCGCTGGGGCGCTACTTCCCCGAGCTGGCTCTGCCCGGCACGCTGCCCCCCGGACGCTACGTGCTCGACGGCGAGATCGTCGTGCGCGACGAAAAGGGGCACGAGGACTTCGACGCGCTTGGCCAGCGCATCCACCCGGCGGCCTCGCGGATCGAGCGCCTGTCCGGCGAGACGCCCGCGGTCTACGTCGTGTTCGACCTGCTCGCGCGCGAGGACGAGGCGCTGCTGGAGCTGGCGTTCAGCGAGCGACGCGCGGCGCTCGAGGAGCTGCTGGCGGGCGCGGAGTTCGCGCAGGCGCCCGTCGAGCTGATGCAGACGGTAGATACGCCGCGGGAGGCGGAGCGCTGGCTGCAGAGTGCCGAGGGCGCGATCGCCAAGCAGCGTCAGGCGCCATATCTGCCGGGCGAGCGCAAGGGCATGTTCAAGATCAAGCGCGTGCGCACGATCGACGCGGTGCTCGTCGGCTGGCGCCCGGGCAAGGAAGAGGGGACGGTCGGTGCGCTGATCCTGGGCCTCTACGACGGCGATGAGCTGCGCGTGGTCGGTCACTGCTCGGGCCTCTCGGCGAAGGAGAAGAAAAGGTTGGTTGGCTTCTTCGCGGACTACGAGACCGGCGAGCGCGGCTCGGCCGATCCGAGCCGCTGGAGTGCCGGCAAGGACCTCGAGTGGATCGGGCTGCGCCCCGAGCTGGTGGTTGAGATCGACTTCGACCATGTCTCCGCCGGGCGCATCCGCCACGGCTCGAAGCTCAAGCGCTGGCGCGAGGACAAGAACCCGCGCGAGTGCACCTACGATCAGCTCGATTCCTGAGCGGCGGGCGCCTGGGGTGGTCTAGGATCACTCCATGAGCAGCGACACAGCGACGGTCGCCGAGGAGGAGTACCTGCAGATCCTCTTCTGGCTGCACGAGGCGGGCCTGCCGATGACCGGCGCGAACGTCGCGCGGGCGATGCAGCTCTCGCCGCCGACCGTGCACGAGATGGTTGGGCGCCTGGAGCGCGACGGCTACATCACCCGCGACAAGGACCGCACGATCGCCTTCACCGACTCGGGCGTCGAGCACGCCGAGCAGATCGTGCGCCGCCACCGCCTGATAGAGCGCTTCCTGACCGACGTGCTGGGCGTGCCCTGGGATGAGGTGCACGAGGAGGCCGAGCGTCTGGAGCACGCGATGTCGCCGGTGCTCGAGGAACGCATGCTGGCGGCGATCGGCGACGCGAAGACCTGCCCGCACGGGCACCCGATCGTCGCGGGCGCGCGCCTGTCCGGTGTGCCGCTCGCGGACGTCGAGCTCGGCGCGAAGGTGCGCATCCTGCGCTTCGAGAACGAGGCCGAGGACCTGCTGCACTACCTCAAGGAGTCGGGGCTGGAGCCCGGCCTCGAGGGCAAGCTCGCCGAGCGCGACGATGAGCAGGTGGTGGTCGAGGCCGCCGACGGCAGCCGCTGCATCGTCACGCCGAGCGTCGCCGAGACCGTCTCGGTGATCGCCGACCCCTCGCCGCCCGAGCGCACGGCGCTGCCGGACCAGTTGGTCCTCGGCCAGCGCTACGGCCGCTAGAGCGAGCGGTAAGCCGCGGCGAGGCGCGTGATGCCCTCGTCGATCTGCTCGGGCGTGACGCCGGAGTAGGCGAGGCGCAGCGTGTTCTCGCCGCCCTCGAGCAGGAAGTCGGTGCCCTTGACGAAGGCGACGCCGAGCTCGGCGGCGGCGTCGAACAGACGCGCGACGTCGGTGCCCGGCGGCATCGTGACCCACATGAAGTAGCCGCCGTCGGGCTGCACGAACTCGGCCTCGGGCAGCTCGCGGCGCAGCGCTTCGGCGAGCGTCAGGGCGCGCTTGGCCAAGGCGGTGCGGACCGTCTCGATCGAGCGCTCGATCGCGCCTGAGGCGCAGAACTCGTAGACGATCGACTGCGCGACCATGTTCGGCGAGATGTAGGTGTTGGTCGCGAGCTTGGCGATCTTCGCGATCAGGTCGGTTGGGCCGACGAGGTAGCCGACGCGGATGCCGGGGCAGACGGTCTTCGAGAACGAGGAGGCGTAGACGACGCGCTCGGGGTCCATCGAGACCATCGTCGGCATCGACTCGCCGCTGAAGCGCAGCGCGACGTAAGGGTCGTCCTCGAACACGAGGAAGCCGTAGCGGGCCGCGAGCGCGAGCAGCGCCTGTCGCTTCGCGAGCGACAGCGTGTAGCCCGCGGGGTTCTGGAAGTTCGGGATGATGTGCGCGAGCTTGGGCCGCGCCTGGCCCGTGTCGAGCAGACGCGCGAGCGCCTCGGTGTCGATGCCGTCGGGCTGCAGCTCGACCGCGTGCAGGGTTGCGCCGCGCTCGCGCAGCGACAGCAGCGTGCGGTCGTAGGAGGGGCGCTCGACCACGACATCGTCGCCGGGGGAGACCAGCGCCTCGAACAGGAAGGCGTCCGCCTGCATCGAGCCGTTCGTGACCAGCACCCGCTCGGGCTCGACGCCGTGGCGGTCGGCGATCCATGCGCGCAGGCGGGGATAGCCGATCGAGGTGCCGTACGCGGTCGTGCCCGCGGGATCGCTCTCGAAGGCACGTCCCGCGGCCTCGCGCAGGCCCTGCACGTCGACGATGTCCAGCGACGGGGCGCCGCGGGCGAAGGAGATGGCTGGGCCGGTTTGGGTTGGCACGGCCGCGTAGGTTATGCGTCCGAGCAGCTCGTCGTAGTCGTGGGTCAGCTCGCGCGCCGTGCGCTCGAGCCGGTCACGGAAGCGCAGCAGCTCCGCGGCGCTCGGCGAACGGTCCTCTGCGCGCGGCGGGCGCCTGCCCTGCTGCGTGGGCGAGGCGGCGTTCGACAGGCGCTGAGCCGCTGCGTCGGGCGCGCCCAGCGCGGGATGCTCGACGGCCTCGTCCACGACGCGGATCTCGCCCGGCGCCGCGACCGCGGTCCTCGCCTCGGGCGTGGCCGGCGGTGGGGCCGGGGCCGGGCTTTGGAATCGCGGGGGCGCTGAGGCCGCGGGCGGGTTCGCGTCTCCCTCTCCGCTGCTGTGCCCGAGTCCCGAGAGGACCCGTTCGAGCTCGCGCAGCTTGTGCTCGAGCTCGCCGAGCGTGTTTGCGATCTCTTGGTCCACGGCGCCAAGCGTAGCGATCGCCGCGTGCCGCGGCCGGCGCTGTTAGGCGCCGACGGAGGCGCCGCCGAGCACCTCGACCGCGATCGCCGCGGCCTCGGTCGGCGTACGTCCGACGCGCACGCCCTTGGCTTCGAACGCCTGTGCCTTCGCGGCGGCGGTGCCTGCCGAGCCCGAGACGATCGCTCCGGCGTGGCCCATCTGCTTGCCCGCGGGCGCGGTGAAGCCCGCGATGTAGGCGACCACGGGCTTTGAGATGTGCTCGGCGATGTGCTCCGCGGCCTCTTCCTCGGCCGAGCCGCCGATCTCGCCGGAGAGCACGACCAGCTCGGTCTCCTCGTCGGCCTCGAACAGGTCGAGGATGTCGACGAACGAGGAGCCCGGCACGGGGTCGCCGCCGATGCCGACGATCGAGCTGCAGCCGAAACCCGCCCGCGCGATCTCGTTGCCGATCTGGTAGGTCAGCGTGCCCGAGCGCGAGACCACGCCGACGTTGCCGCGCTCGAAGAAGGAGGCCGGGATGATGCCGACGTTGGCCTTGCCCGGCGAGAGGATGCCGGGGCAGTTCGGGCCGATCAGGCGCGTGCCGGGGTGGTCGCGCTTGAGCGTGTTGTAGGCGCGGAGCTCGTCGTGGGCGGGTATGCCCTCGGTGATCGTGATGATCAGCTCCACGCCCGCGGCCGCTGCCTCGAGGATCGCGTCCGCGGCGAAGCGCGGCGGCACGAAGATCATCGCGGTGTTCGGCTGCACCTCGGAGACGGCGTCGGCCCAGCTGTCGAACACGGGGATGCCCTCGACGTCCTGTCCGCCCTTGCCGGGCGTGACGCCGCCGACTACGTTCGTGCCGTAGCTGCGGTTGTTGAGCGTGTGGAACGTGCCCTCGCGGCCGGTGATGCCCGCGACGCACAGGCGCGTGCTCTCATCGACGAGCACCGACATCAGGCGGCGGCCTCCACGCCCTTGCCCGCGGCCAGCGCCACGACCAGCTCGGCGGCCTCGTTCATCGTCTTGGCCGCGTGCACGTTGGGCAGGTCGGCCTGCTGCAGCAGGCGGCGGCCCTCGACGTCGTTGGTCCCGTCCAGGCGCACCACGAACGGAACCGTCGGCTTGATCTCGTTGAAGGCCGCGATCAGCCCTTCGGCGACCAGGTCGCAGCGCGTGATTCCGGCGAAGATGTTGACCAGCACCGCTTTGACCTTCTCGTTCGCGAGGATCAGGTCGACGGCCTGCTTGATCGTTTCGGCGTTCGAGCCGCCGCCCGCGTCGAGGAAGTTCGCGGGCGAGCCGCCGGCCTGCGAGACGACGTCGAGCGTTGACATCACCAGACCCGCGCCGTTGCCGAGGATGCCGATGTCGCCGTCGAGCTTGACGAACTGAACGCCCTCTTCCTTCGCGCGCCGTTCGAGCGGGTCTTCGTTCTCTTTGTCGGAGAGCCCCTGATTCTCGGGGTGGCGGTAGAGGGCGTTGGCGTCGAGCGAGACCTTCGAGTCGAGCGCCTTGACTTCGCGCTCGGGCGTGACGATCAGCGGGTTGATCTCGGCGAGCGATGCGTCCTCCTGCAGCCAGACCTCGTACAGCGCCACGAGCGCGTCGGCTACCCCGCCGACGACGTCATCGTCCACGCCGCCGTCGCGTGCGATCTGCTCGCCCTCGGCGTGCGACAGGCCCTCGAGCGGGTCGACGTGGTGGCGGATCAGCTTCTCCGGCGTCTTCTCGGCGACCTCTTCGATGTCGACGCCGCCCTCGACGCTGAACATCACGAGCGGCTGCTTGGCCGAGCGGTCGAGCAGCACCGAGGCGTAGTACTCGGAGGCGATGTCCGAGGCGTGCTCGATCCACACTGTCCGCACGACATGTCCCTTGATGTCCATCCCAAGGATGTTGCCGGCGTGCTCGCGCGCCTCGCTCTCGTTGTTGGCGAGCTTCACGCCACCCGCCTTGCCGCGCCCGCCGATCAGAACCTGCGCCTTGACGACGATCGGGTAGCCGACCTCATCGGCCGCCACCAGCGCGTCGTCTACGGTGGTCACAGCCTTACCCGAAGAGACCTTCAATCCGTGCCGGGCGAACAGCTGCTTGCCTTGATACTCCAACAGATCCATGCGGCGCGGCACTCTAACGCAAACCGAGGAGACAGCGCCCGACAGCCTCCGCGAGGCATAATGCGCGCCCACAATGCCTATCCCCAAGAACGTCACCTTCGTCACATTCGATGTCTACGGCACCCTGATCGATTGGGAGACCGGCATCTACGACGCCTTTGCCAAAGAGGCTCAGCGCGATGGCTTCGAGATCGACCGCAGCCAGCTGATCCCGCTGTTTCACGAGATCTCCCGCGAAATCGAGGGCGGCTCCTACGAGCTCTACGCCGAGGTGCTCAGGCGCACCGCGATCGAGATCGCCAAACGCCTGGAGTGGCCGCTGGAGCCTTCACGCTCGGGTTTCCTGCCGGACTCGGTGCAGAGCTGGAAGCCCTTCAAGGAGACCAACACGCAGCTTCAGAAGCTCGCCAAGAAATACAAATTGGGGCTGCTCTCGAACATCGACGACAAGCTCCTTGGCCAGACGCGCCGGCACATCCCGACGGACTTCGACCTGGTCGTGACCGCTCAGCAGGTGCGTTCCTACAAGCCGGAACCCGCCCACTTCACCGAGTGCGCCAGGCGCGTCGGCGGCAAGCGCGGTTGGGTCCACGTGGCCTCCAGCCACTACCACGACATCGGGCCGTGCGTCAAAGCCCGCGTGCCCGTGATTTGGGTCAACCGCTCCAAGGAGACGCTCGACTCCTCGCAGAAGAAGCCCACGGTCGAGGTGACCAGCCTGAAAGACGCCGCCAAGCAGCTCGGCGTCTCCTAGCCTCCTCGATGTGAGGGCGGTCTCGCTTCATCGTGACGTGATCCTCGTCACGAGCGCCATCTTCCAGGCCAACTGCCTGATCGTCCGCGGCGCGGTCGCCGAGGAGGAGGAACCCGGAGCCGGGGAGGGCGCGGCAGCGATCAGCGTGATCCCGCCGCGGAAGCCCGGAGCGATGGCCGAGACGTTCGTGATCGACTCACCGGTGCTGCCCGAGGAGCTCGAGGCGCTGCCCGCGCTGGTCGAGCAGGCCCAATTCACAACCCCGAGCGGGCTGCTGGCCACGCACGGCGACTGGGATCACCTGCTCGGACGCTTGGCCTTCCCGGGACTGGCCCTCGGCTGTGCGCAGAGCACCGCCGGACGCCTGGCCGCCGAACCGGGCGTGGCCCAGCGCGAGCTGCGCGACTTCGACGAAGGGCTGGCGATCCCGCGCCCGGCGCCGCTGGCGCTCGGATCGGTGCAGGCGCTGCCCGTGCCCGGTCACTGCGAGATCGGTGATCTGGAGCTCGAGCTTCATCCAACTGCAGGACACACGCCCGACGGCATGGCGATCCTGATCGGCTGGGCGGGCGTGCTGGCGGTTGGGGACTATCTCTCCCCGGCCGAGATCCCGAACCTGATGCGGGGCTGCTCGATCGACGAATACGAGGCCACCCTGACACTGCTGGGAGGACTGCTCGAGCGCGCCGAGCGGATCGTCCCCGGCCACGGGGAGGTGATGGAGAGCTCGCGCGCCACCGAGGTGCTCGAGCAGGATCTCGCTTACCTGCAGGCGCTGCGGGAGGGAGCCCGCTCACCGGCGCTTCCCCCCGGCCGCGACGGGCGTCGCGACCGGTCATTGCACGCGGAGAACCTGGCCGAGCTGAGTTAGCCCTCGCTCTCGACCGCGCTCGTGATCGTCGCGATCGGCGCGCCTGCCTGGATCGGCTCGCCCTCGACGATCGGCAGCTCGGCGATCGTGCCGGCCTTGTGCGCGGTGATCTCGTTCTCCATCTTCATCGCCTCGATGATGCACAGGAGCTGGCCCTCCTCGACGGTGTCGCCCTGCTTGACGAGCACCTTCCACATGTTGCCCTGAAGCGGCGAGGGCAGCACGTCGGCGCCGCCGCCCGTGCCCGAGGACTTGCGCTCAGTGCGCTTCGGCGCCTTCGCCCCGCCGGGCGCCGCGCCGTTGCTCGCGGCGAGGCCGCCACCCGCAAACGGCGGACCGACGACGCGCACGTCGAAGCGCTTGCCCGATACCTCGACCGCATAGGTCTGCTCGACGTTCTCCTCCTCGTCCTCACCCGCGGGCGGCGCGGCCTTCTCGAAGGCGAGCGTCTTCAGCCACTGCTTGTCCTCGAGCAGGTCGCGGCAGGTCTCTCCCTTGGCCCACTGCTCGGTCGCGAGCAGCGCCTGGTGGAAGGGGATCAGCGTCTTCAGGCCCTCGATCTCGTATTCGGAGAGCGCGCGCAGCATGCGCTCGGTCGCCTGCTCGCGGTCGGCGTCCCAGACGATCAGCTTGGCCACCATCGGGTCGTACATCGGCGAGACCTCGCCGCCTTCCTCGACGCCCGAGTCCACGCGCACGCCCGGACCCGAAGGCTCCAGGTAGCGCCCGATCTTCCCCGGGGCGGGGGCGAAGTTCTTGGAGGCGTCCTCGGCGTTGATGCGGCACTCGATCGCGTGCCCGCGCAGTTCGATGTCGCCCTGCTCATGGGACAGCGGCTCGCCGGCCGCGGCGCGGATGCCCTCCTTGACGATGTCGATCCCCGTGGTCATCTCGGTCACGCAGTGCTCGACCTGCACGCGGGTGTTCATCTCCAGGAAGAAGTACTCCGGCTCCTTGCCCTCCGCAGCCGAGAACAGTCCCTCGATCGTGCCTGCCCCCACGTAGTCGACCGCCTTCGCGGCGTTGACGCCGATCTGACCGATGCGCTCGCGCATCGCCTCATCGACGACCCACTCGGGTGCGGGCGACTCCTCGATCACCTTCTGGTGGCGGCGCTGAATCGAGCAGTCGCGCTCGCCGAGGTGGGTCACGTTGCCGTGGCGGTCGGCCAGGACCTGGACCTCGACGTGGCGCGGGTCGTGCAGGTAGCGCTCGAGGTAGACCGTCGGATCGGAGAAGAACTTCTCGCCTTCGCGGCTGGAGCCCTCGAAGGCGCCCTGCAGCTCCTCCTCGGCGAGCGCGACGCGAAAGCCCTTGCCGCCGCCGCCGCCCGCGGCCTTGACCGCCACCGGGAAGCCGATCTCCTCCTTGGCGATGCGCAGCGCGTCGGCGACCGTCGCGACGGGCTCGGTCGTGCCCGGCACGATCGGCACGCCCGCCGCCTGCATCAGCTCGCGTGCACGGGTCTTGGAGCCCATCGCCTCGATCGCGCTCGCGGGCGGGCCGATGAAGATCACGCCGGCGTCCTCGCACGCCCGTGCGAAGGGGGCATTCTCGGCGAGGAAGCCGTAGCCCGGATGGATCGCCTCCGCCCCCGAGCGCTTGGCGACGTCGAGGATCTTCTCGACGCTCAGGTAGTTCTCCGCGGCGGGACCCTCGCCGAGGTTGTAGGCCTCGTCGGCGCGCTTGACGTGCGGCGCGTCGCGGTCGAGCTCCGAGTAGACGGCAACGCTCGCGATCCCCAGCTCCTGCAGGGCGCGTGCGATGCGGACCGCGATCTCCCCGCGGTTGGCAATCAGGACCTTGCTGAACATCGGCCGCGGAAGCTTAGCGTCCTGCCGCGTGGCGCTCGGTGCGCGGCTGCCGTCGTGTTGTGGCGATCAGCTCGTCGCGGCCGCGATCAGCCCGGCGCCGACGGTCTCGTTGCTGGACTCGTCGATCAGGATGAAGCTGCCCGTGCGGCGGTTGCTCGTATAGGGGTCGAACGCCAGCGGCACGCTCGTGCGCAGATGCACGCGGCCGATGTCATTGAGCGCCAGCTCCTGCGCGGGCTGTGTGCGCTTCAGCGTATGCACGTCGACCACGTCCTCGATCCGATCGACGACCGCCGTGGCCATGCGCGAGGTCTGCTTGAGCACGTAGCGACCACCGGCCCGCAGCGGTCGGTCGGTCATCCAGCAGACGTCCGCCTGCAGCTCGCGTCCCACGGTCGCGGCCTCCTCCGGTCGGCAGATCAGCTCTCCGCGCGAGATGTCGAGCTCGTCCTCGAGGCGCAGCGTCAGCGACATCGGCGCCATCGCCTCCTCCAGCTCGCCGTCGTAGGTGTCGATCGAGGCGATCCGCGTGCGCCCGCCGCCGGGCAGCACCGCCACCTCGTCGCCGCGACGCAGCGCGCCGCTGGCGAGCTGGCCCGCGTAGCCGCGGTAGTCCGGGTCCGACGCACCCGCTCCCGCGGGGGCGTCGCGGTTGACGCCCGAGGCGATGCCCGCGCCCGGCCGGATCACCCACTGCACCGGGAAGCGCGCGGGGCGGTCGAAGGGATGGTCATAGGCGACGTCCACGCCCTCCAGCAGCTCCAGCAGCGCCGGTCCCTCATGCCATGCCATCCGCTGCGAGCGCTCGACCACGTTGTCGCCCTCGAGCGCGGAGATCGGGATGTAGGAGGTCTCCGGCAGCGGTCTGCCCGTGACGGCCTGCAGGCCGTCGGTGAACGCCGCGAACTCGGCCGCGAGCTCGTCGAAGCGCGCCTGTGAGTGCTCGACGAGGTCCATCTTGTTGATCGCCACCACGATGTGCGGGATGCCCAGCAGCGCGCTGATGAACGCGTGGCGCTTGGACTGCTCGGTCACGCCGCGGCGTGCGTCGACCAGCACGACCGCGAGGTCGGCGGTCGAGGCGCCCGTGACCATGTTGCGCGTGTACTGCTGATGGCCCGGGCAGTCGGCGATGATGAAGCGACGCTTCGGCGTCGCGAAGTAGCGGTAGGCCACGTCGATCGTGATCCCCTGCTCGCGCTCGGCGCGCAGGCCGTCCGTCAGCAGCGCCAGGTCGAGCGCGCCCACCCCGCCGCGCCGCTCGCTCGCCTCCGCGACGTGCTCGAGCTGGTCCTCGAACACCTGCTTGGAGTCGAACAGCAGCCGCCCGATCAGCGTGCTCTTACCGTCGTCCACGGCCCCCGCCGTGGTGAAGCGCAGCAGGTCCAGGGTCATCGGACTAGAAGTATCCGGCCTTCTTGCGGTCCTCCATCGCCGCCTCCGACACCCTGTCGTCGGCACGCGTCTCACCGCGCTCGGTGATCCGCGTCGCGGCGATCTCGACCACGACTTCCTCGAGCGTGCCGGCCTTCGATAGCACGCCGCCGGTGCAGCTCATGTCGCCGACCGTGCGGTAGCGGACCGTCTCGGAGAAGATCTCCTCGCCCTCGATCAGCTCGGTGCCCTCGCGCCAGGCATAGAGCATGCCGTCGCGCTTGAACACGGGGCGCTCGTGGGAGAAGTAGATCGATGGGACCTCGAGACCCTCGGAGTCGATGTACTCCCAGACGTCGAGCTCGGTCCAGTTGGAGATCGGGAAGACGCGTACGTTCTCGCCCTTCTTGACGCGGCCGTTGTAGAGGTTCCACAGCTCGGGGCGCTGGTTCTTCGGGTCCCACTGGCCGAAGTCGTCGCGGAAGGAGAACACGCGCTCCTTCGCGCGCGCACGCTCCTCGTCACGGCGCGCGCCGCCGAAGGCCGCGTCGAAGCCGTGCTCGGCGATCGCGTCGAGCAGCGTCACGGTCTGCAGTTGGTTGCGCGAGGCTCGTGGTCCCTGCTCCTCGACCGCGCGGCCCCTGTCGATCGACTCCTGGACGCTCGCCACGATCAGCCGCTCGCCCAGCTCGGCCACCCGCCGGTCGCGGAACTCGATCACCTCCGGGAAGTTGTGACCCGTGTCCACGTGCATCAACGGGAACGGGAACGGGGCCGGGCGAAACGCCTTCTCGGCCAGGCGCAGCAGCACGATCGAGTCCTTGCCGCCGCTGAACAGCAGCACCGGCCGCTCGAATTCGGCGGCGACCTCACGCATCACGTGGATCGCCTCGGACTCCAGCGCCCGCAGGTGGCTCAGCTGTGGGCGCGTCGCGACTGCCATCTCAAGATGGCTCGATCACGTCTACGTGGATGCCGCACTCGGTCTTCTCGGTCCCGGCCCAGCGGCCCTCGCGGCCGCTGCCGGGCTGCGTGCAGGGCGCGCAGCCAATCGACTCATAGCCCTGGTCGTGCAGCGGGTTGTAGGGCAGGTCGCGCTCGTGGATGCGCCGCCACAGGTCCTTGTCGGTCCAGTGGGCCAGCGGGTTGTACTTCCACAGCTCGCGGCGCTCGTCGCGTTCGATCAGCTCGGTCGCCGCACGCGTCGGCCCCTGCTCGCGGCGGATGCCGGTGATCCAGCCCTCCGCGCCCACCAGCGAGCGCTCCAGAGCCGCGACCTTCGCGGCCGAGCAGCAGTGCTCGGGTCCGCTCCAAGGCACGTCGGGGCTGCTCGCGTCGAACACCTCGATCTCCACGCCGAAGCGCTGCTCGAACGCGCGCCAGGTCTGCATCGTCTCCTCGAACAGCACGCCGGTGTCGATCGTGAGGATGCGCACGCCGCGGCCGGTGCCCTGGTCGAGCTGCAGCAGCTCGTCGAGCAGCACGGACTCCTCCTTCTGGAAGGAGCACAACAGCACCGCCTGTCGGCCGTGGCGCGCCGCCTCGCGCAGGGTGTGCGTGAGGCCGGGCGCTGGGTCGAAGTTGGTGCTTGCCTGTGTCATGGGGCTATCCAGTGACGCCATCTGATCGGTCCTCTTGCTCGTGTCTCATCAGGTCTCTTCCGCTGATCTATACAGCGCACTCGCCCTCGCCGCGAATCACTTCAAAGGGAACATCACGATTCCAGTCGATGAACGTGTTCATCGTCTCCAGCCCGAAGTCGACCGGCATCGAAAGGTCCTTCACGGCACTCTCCAGCTCGGCGGTGCCGACCCGGCTCAGGTAGGCGTTCCACTCCTCGCCCTGCTCGCGGTTGGCTTCGTATTGGCCGATCCAGCGCTCGATCGCGTCCGGGACGCGCTTCGAGGGCAGTCGCAGCTTCAGCCGCGTGCCGAACTCCACCGCGCCGCCTTCGAAGACGCCGCCGACGTGTGGGATGTACGCGGGGATCGTGTGGTCTCCCACTTTGATCGACGCGCCCGTGAAGCCGATGCTCGCGACGTGGTGCTGGCCGCAGCCGTTCGGGCAGCCGCTGATCTTGACGTTCAGCTTGCGCGTCAGCTCGTCGGTGATGTTCAGCGACTCGATCCGCTCCTGCACGGCCTGGTTCAGGCCCATCGAGCTGGTGATCCCCAGCTTGCAGGAGTCTGTGCCCGGGCAGGAGACGACATCGTCTATTTCGCGTGAGCCGGGCTCGCCGAGGTCGAGCTTCAAGAGTGCCTGCCAGAGGTCATAGACGCACTCCTCGCGGACCCAACGCAGCACGAAGTTCTGCTGCACGGTGGTGCGCGCGTAGCCACCTGCGTAGTCGCGCATGACCTGTGCCAGGCCGCGGAACTGATCGGGCGTGAGGTCGCCGCGCGTGATCTTGACCTCGACGGTGACGAAGCCCTCTTGCTTCTGCTCGGCGACGTTCGCGGCGCGGAAGCGCTCGAACTCCGACAGATCGCCGTTCGGGCTGCCGTAGCTGGCCGGCGCGGAGGGCGCCGACTCGCGCTCGTCGTCCAAGAACAGACGATGCTCGATCGAGAAGTCGCGTTCGGCGACCCAGTCGCCCTTCAGCTCCTCCTCGACCTGGTTGCGCAGCTCCTCGATCCCGTACTTGTCCACGAACACCTTGATGCGGGCACGGGCGCGGTTCACGCGCAGCCACTCCTGGCGGTCGAAGATCCGGAAGACGGCCTCGGCGTACTTCAGGTAGTCGCCGTTGTCGAGCTCGACGAAGTCGTGGAGGGCGGGAGCGACGCGCGGCATGATCGAGGTGCCGCCGCCAACCAGCATCTCCGCGCCGCGCACCTCGCGGCCGTCGATCGTCTTGACGCGGGCGCGGTAGGCGATGTCGTGGATGCCGCTGATCGCGCGGTCGCGCGGGGATCCGTCGAAGGCGGTCTTGATCTTGCGGGGCATGCCCTGAGTCGTGGGATGGCGCACGAAGTAGCGCACGTATGCGCCTGCGTACGGCGTCATGTCGAACAACTCGTCCGCCGCCACGCCCGCCCAGGGGTCGCCGGTGACGTTGCGCACCGTGTTGCCGCAGCCCTCGCGGCTGGAGAGCCCGGTCTCGCCCAGCTCGCGGATCGCGAGCTCGACTTCGGGCAGCGGGATGTGGTGCATCTGGATGTTCTGGCGCGTCGTGATGTGGCCCTTGTTCAGCGGCACGTACTTCTCCACGACGCTCGCGAACGAGTCCATCTGCTCGGGCGTGATGCCGCCGAAGGGGAGCTTCACGCGGATCATCTGCACGTCCGCCTGGCGTTGCCCGTAGACGCCCTGCTTGAGGCGGAACTTGATGAACTCGTCTTCCTCGGTCTTGCCGTCGAGGAATTTCGTGGACTCGGTCTTGAAGTCGTCGTACTCCCGCTGCAGGATCGGGATCACGTGCCCAGGCACGTTCTGGAGCACCTCTGGATCCTCCAGCGTGCCGCGCTGGGCGGGTACGGAAACTGGCTCCATCTAACGAAAACCTCCTGGTCCGGAACCGGTCCGGACGCGTTCGACGTTGGCTACGACGAGCGAGATATTGAGGGTAAAGCCTAGCGGCTTTCAGGTATTTCTTCAGAGGTCTCTGCCTACTGGCAGGAATTGCGCCCAAACGGCGCTCAGATTTCGAGCCAGGGGTCGCGCAGATCGCCCTGAGCGTCTCGCTCAAGGCCTTCGAGCATAGCCGCGCGCAGCCAGGGGTTCGAGGGCTCCGGCGCGGGCGCGAGCACCGGCGCGGTGGCCCTCATGAAGCGCTCGAGCGCCGCCACCACCGCGGCCGCCTCCTCCGGCGAGGCTGACGGCGCGATCAGCTGCAACTGCGGGCGGCGCGGGGGCATCGCCTGCATTCTGCCAAGCCTCCTCGACCCGCGCGGAGATGGGGGCTGGGGGCAATACGCCGCGCAAGACGCCGCGGCGCGTGTGGCCGCGCCGTGTATGGCGAGGGTCGCGTTCCGGCGCAACTGTTCGGAACACCAGTACACTTCTTCCCGCGATGCCAGACCCGATCCCGCGCCAATCGGTTCCCGACCATGTCTTCGACCGCCTTCGGGAGGCGATCCTGGCGGGGCGCTACCGGGCGGGCGACCGGCTTCCCTCGCAGCGGGCGCTGGCGGCGGACCTCGACGTGAACATGGCCTCGGTGCGCGAGGCGCTCGGGCGCCTGGAGCAGTTGCGGCTGGTGGAGGTGCGCCACGGCAACGCGACCCGAGTGCTCGACTGGCGCAAGTCCGGCGGGCTGGAGTCGCTGGCGCTGGCGCCCGGCACCGGCGAGCCGCTGCTGCGCGACCTGTTCGAGGCGCGGCAGCTGCTGCTGGTCGAGTCGGCGCGGCTGGTGGCCGAGCGTCGCAGCGAGGACCAGGCGGCCACGCTGCTCGAGCTGGCCCGGGTCGCGGCTCGGGCCGAAGACCGAGAGACGGCGCTGCTCGCGGACTGGGAGTTCATGGCCGCGCTCGTGGAGGGCGCCCGCAACCTGGTCTTCCAGCTCGTGATGAACTCGGTGCGCGAGCTGTACCTGCCACGCGCGGAGGCGTTCTCGGCGCTGGTTTCCGAGCCAGACCGGCTCGCTCCCCTGTATCTGGGCGCGGCCGAGGCGGTCCTCGCGCAGGACGGCGAGGCCGCGGCGTCGGCGATCGCGCGGCTGACATCCCTGCAGGAAGCCTGGGTGGCCTGATCGCCGCGCAGCTCGACAGCTTTCTCGCGGCGGCGCCCTGGCCACAGCGGGCGGGCATGCGAATGCTGCTGGCGATCGCGGGGCGCCCGCGGGGCGCGCGCCTGCTCGCGAGCATGCCCCTGCTGCGCGAAGCCGTCGATGCGACCTTGGCCCTCGGGCGCTACGACGACCCCGCGGTGGCGCTCGGCCTGGGATGGGACGCCGAGGCGGTTGCAGCACGCGGGCTCGCCCTGCGCCGCGCCGAGGGTCGGCCGTGACACGCTCGCTGCAGGCGGACTTCTGCGTCGTGGGCGCCGGTGGCGGGGGAGCCGTGGCAGCCGCGGAGCTGGCCGAGGCGGGCGCGAGCGTGGTGCTGCTCGAGCAGGGGCCGGGGCACGACCCCGACGGCTTCACGGCGCGGCCGCCCGAGATGCTCGCGAAGCTCTATCGGGACGCGGGTCAGACGACGACGATCGGCTCGCCGCCGATCCTGCTGCCGCTGGGTCGCGGCGTCGGCGGCACGACGCTCGTCAACTCGGGCACCTGCTTTCGCACGCCGCCCCACGTGCTCGAGCGCTGGGCGAGCGAGCACGGGCTCGAGCTTGGGCAGGGCGCGATCGACGCCTGCTTCGAGCGCGTCGAGCGCTCGCTCTCGGTAAGCGAGGTCACGCCCGAGCTCGCGGGCGAGAACGCCGCCGTGGCGCGGCGGGGGGCCGAGCGCCTGGGCTGGTCGCACGGCTACCTGCGCCGCAACGCGCGCGGCTGTGTCGGCTCGGGCGTGTGCGTGTTCGGCTGTCCCACCTCGGCCAAGCAGCACACCGGCATCACCTACGTACCCCGCGCGCTGAGCGCGGGCGCGCGGCTGGTCGTGAACGCCGACGTGCGCGAGCTGACGATCGTCGGCTCGCGCGTGCGCGGAGCCGTGGCCAGGCTCGGCGACGGCAGCCGCCTGGAGGTCTCGGCCGAGGAGACGATCCTCGCCTGCGGCGCGATCCACACGCCCCTGCTGCTGAGCCGCGCCAGGGTTCCCGACGTCTCCGGCCGGCTCGGTCGCAACCTCAGCCTGCATCCGGCGACCGCGGCCTTCGCGCTGATGCCCGAGCCGGTCAACATGGCCCGGGGCGTGCCGCAGAGCTTCTACGTCGACGAGTTCGCCGAGCAGGGGCTGATGTTCGAGACGGTCGCGGGGCCGCCCGCCTATGCGGCGATGGCGCTGCCGCTGCAGGGCGAGGCGCACGCTCGCGCGATGGCCTCCTACCCGAGGCTGGCCCAGCTCGGCCTGATGGTGAGCGACTCCTCGCGGGGCAGCGTGCACACGCTCGGCAGCCGCCCGCTGATCCGCTACCGCCTGGACGAGGCCGACCTCGCTCGCGTTCGCATTGGCCTCGAGCGGATCGAGCAGCTGCTGCGGGCCGCCGGGGCCGAGGAGGTGTATTTGCCGCTGACGAGCGGCGTGCGCCCGGCGGCTGCGCGGGCTCGCGATCTGCGGCTGATGGCCTTCCATCCGCTCGGCACCGCCCGCGCCGACGCGCACGCGAGCCGTGGCGTCACCGACGGCGATCTCGCGGTGCATGGCATGCGTGGGCTGCACATCGCCGATGGGTCTGTGGTTCCGAGCAGCCTGGGGGTCAACCCGCAGCTGACGATCATGGCGCTCGCCACGCGGCTGGCCTTCCACCTGCTGGGCCGGGCGGTGCCGCTGCCCGCGAGCGTCCACAGCAACCTGCACCCGTGAGAAGTTGAGAGGAGAGCGATGTCATTCCTGATCGATCCACCCTGGCTGTATGCGACCGGCGAGCTGTACGGGCGAGTGCTGCCCGAGCCCACGCCCGCGGCCCGCGCGCTTCGGAGCACTACCGCGGGCGTGTTCCTGGCGACGAGCATCTCGCTGTATCTGAACCGCCCCTGGACGCGCCCGATCTGGGAGGCGTGCCGCGCGCAGGACGGACGCGACTGGATGCTGAACTCGGGCGTCTTCCGGTTCGAGCACCGGCGGGCGGGTCCGCGCGTGCATGCGACCGCGGCGCTGCTGTTCGCGACCTACCCCGGCTGGCTGTGGCTCGGGGAACGCGCGGCGCGCCGCCGCGCGAAGGCTCCGGCTTAGACGGACGCCGCCTCGCTACAGCGGGATGTTGCCGTGCTTGCGCTTCGGCCCCGGCTCGCGCTTGCTCTGCAGCGTGTGCAGCGCCGTGATCAGCTTGGGACGCGTCTCGTGAGGCACGATCACGTCGTCGATGTAGCCGCGCTCGGCCGCGGTGTAGGGGTTGGCGAAGCGCGCCTTGTAGTCCTCCATCAGCTTTTCGCGCCGCTCCTGCGGCGTCGGGCTGCCTGCGATGTCGCGCCGGTAGATGATGTTCACGGCGCCCTCCGGACCCATCACCGCGACCTCGGAGGTCGGCCAGGCGAAGTTGAAGTCGGCGCCCAGGTGCTTGGAGGACATCACGTCGTAGGCGCCGCCGTATGCCTTGCGGGTGATGATCGTGATCTTCGGCACCGTCGCCTCGGCGAAGGCGTAGAGCAGCTTGGCGCCGTGGCGGATGATCCCGCCCCACTCCTGGGCGGTCCCCGGCAGGAAGCCCGGCACGTCGCAGAAGGTCAGGATCGGGATGTTGAAGGCGTCACAGGTGCGCACGAAGCGGGCCGCCTTCGCGGAGGCGTCGATGTCCAGCACGCCCGCCAGCTGGGCGGGCTGGTTGCCGACGATCCCGATCGAGAAGCCGTCGAGCCGGGCGAAGCCGCAGATGATGTTCTTGGCGTGGTGCTCGTGCACCTCGAAGAACTCCTCGTCGTCCACGATCAGCTTGACGACGTTGCGCATGTCGTATGGCTTGTTCGGGTTCTCCGGGACGACCTCGTCGAGCGCGGGGTCCATCCGCTGCGGGTCGTCGGTGGGCTGCACGCGCGGCGCGGTCTGCAGGTTGTTCTGAGGGAGGAAGCCGATCAGGTAGCGGCAGTCCTCCAGGCAGGCGTCCTCGTCCTCGGAGGCGAACTGCGCCACGCCGGACTTCGTGTTGTGCGACATCGCCCCGCCGAGCTCCTCGAAGCCGACTTCCTCGCCGGTGACGGTCTTGATCACGTCGGGGCCGGTGATGAACATGTGCGAGGTCTCCTTGACCATGAAGATGAAGTCGGTGATCGCGGGCGAGTAGACCGCGCCGCCCGCGCAGGGGCCCATGATCAGGCTGATCTGCGGGATCACTCCGGAGCTGCGCACGTTGCGCAGGAACACGTCGCCGTATGAGCCCAGCGAGACGACGCCCTCCTGGATGCGCGCGCCGCCCGAGTCGTTGATGCCGATCACGGGGCAGCCGATCTTTGCGGCGAGGTCCATGACCTTGCACATCTTTTCGCCCATCACCTCTCCGAGCGAGCCGCCGAACACGGTGAAGTCCTGGCTGAAGACGCAGACCGTGCGTCCGTCGATCGTGCCGTGACCCGTGACCACGGCGTCGCCCCAGGGCCGGTTCTTCTGCATCTCGAAGTCGTAGGTGCGATGGCGCACGAACGTGTCGAGCTCCTGGAAGGAGCCGGGATCGAGCAGCTTCTCGACGCGCTCGCGCGCGGTGTACTTGCCGCGCGCGTGCTGCTTCTCCTCGGCCTCCGGCGCCGAGTGCAGCGCCGCCTCGCGCAGCTCTTGAAGCTGGGCGAGCTTCTCCTCGTAGGTCTCGGGGGCCTTCTGGCGGGGCTCCTTGCGGTGGCCGCTGCGAGAAGCCGCCAGCAGGGCGGCGTCGGCCTGTCGGTCGTGCGAGCTCGGCGTCATCGGGCGCGGATGTTATCTGCGCGGGCCGGCCCGGCCTGCGCAAGGGCTGGAGCGCTCCACAGCAGGGACCGGCGCTCACGGCCCGGTCGAGAGCGTCCAGAGCACGTTCAGCCGGTAGTTCTCTTCGTTCGGCGGGGCTCTGAGCGTGGTCGGCGCCGCGAGCGAGAGGCTGTTCGCGGCGAAGCCTCCCGCGGACCAGACGCCTTCGCCCGCAAGCAGCCCCGTCGCGTCGGAGGCGATCTTCACCGGGGTCGCGGCGTCGACCGGACAGCCGCTCGCGCACTGAAGCGTCGGGGCCACGCCGAGGCCGCCACTGAAGCTCGCGCCGGTGCTGTTCAGCGTGAGCGAGCCGGCCGCAAGCGCGGCGCCGCCCGCGACATAGCCTTCGGCGTCGCTTCCGCATTTGGCTTTCGGGCAGTACTGGGCGAAAACGGGGCTGCGCCCGGCCCCGGACTGGCCCTGGACCGTGAGGTTCCAACCCGATTTCGTCAGGCGCAGGTCTTCGATCGAGAACGGCGTCATCGCCGCGCTGTCGGACTGCGCGCGGGCGTTCAAGCTCAGCGACGGAAGCGGCGGCAGCGTGGGCGGGGCGACGAAGCGCAGTTCCAGCAGCGCCGCGGCCGGTGCCGGCGACAGCAGGGGCAGGAGCGAAGGCAGCGTGAGGAGTGAGATCAGCGCGGCGACTGCCGCGCGGCGGCGCGGGCGCATCTCATCGAGGCCGCCAGTCTGCGCCCTGCGCTACGCCGGCACGGGACGAGCGGGAGCCCCCCCGCGAGCGACGGCGCAGCAGCAGAACGGTTGTCAGCAGGCAGTAGAGAAGCACCGCGCCCACCAGCACGAGCTTCCACCAGCCGCCGCTGCCGCCGCCCGCGGGCGGCCCGCCGAAGTCCTGCTGGACCAGCGCGGCGCGATGTCCGAAGGTGAGCCAGCGGTCGAGGTGAGCCGTGCCGCCGGGATAGCGCAGCGTGGCCCGCACGCGGTAGCGGGTGCCCTCGCGGGGGCGCTGCCCGAACGCGGGCACCGGGTAGGCGATGCTGGTGCCCGCCAGGAATGTGCCCGCCGGGATCGGCCGCGAGAGCACGGTGCGGCCGTCGCGGGTGACACGCACGCTGCCGTGTGCCCGCTGGAGGATCACGTTGCCTGTGTTGCGCAGCTTCAGCTCGAAGCTGAGGCCCGCGGGCTCGCGCCGGATGCCGGCGCCGGTGAAGCGGACCAGCGGATGGCGCGCGCCGGGCAGCGTGACCTCGACACCGATCGCGTAGCGCACCGCGCTCACGGTCGCGGCGCCCTTTCCGGTCGAGCGGCTCGCCTGGCGCTGGCCGAGCTGTTCGACGCTGATCCCGCTCAGGTGGTCGCCGGAGGTCGCGCCCCGCGGGACGCGAACCACGACGCCGACCGCCACATGCGCGCGGGGGCCGAGCGCGACGGCGCGGCGCTCCAGCGCCAGCCAGCGAGTCGAGCCGTGCCTGTGCGTGCCGCCGGGGCTGTAGCTGGAGCCCAGCGTGTCGAGCGTCACGCCGTCCACCGGCGCGAGCGCCACGCGCAGCGTGCGGGCGGTGGGGTTCAGCAGTTCGATCGTGCCCGCCTGCACCGCGTGCCCGGGGCGGGCCCGCAGCTTCAGGTAGCTCAGCGCGGGTTCGGCAGCCGAGCGGGGGATCACCACCAGCCCGTCGGCGGCTCGAGCGCCCGCCGAGGAGGCGGACGCGAGCACGACTGCGCCGAGGGCGCAGGCGAGCAGAATCGCTCGTCTCATGGACCCGTGCTCAGCGTCCACAGCAGGTTCACGCGGTAGACCTCTTCGCTCGGCAGCACTTTCAGCGTCGAGGGCGTCGAGAGCGCGAGGCTCGTCGCCGAGAAGCCGCTCGCAAGCCACGTGCCCATGCCGGCGCTGCTCGCCGCCGAGGCGACCTTGACCGCGTCGGGATTGTCGACGTTGCAGGATGCCGAGCACTGCAGCGTCGGAGCCGTGCCGGTGGTCCCGCTCTGCGCCGCGAAGCTCGCGCCCGTGCTGTTCAGCATCAGCGAGTCCGCCGCGAGCGTGCGCCCGCTCGCTACAAAGCCTTCGGAGTCGGTGCCGCATTTCGCTTTGCCGCAGTACTGGGCGAAGACCGCGCTCTTGCCGGTGCCGGACTGGCCTTCGACCGCCACGTTCCAACCCGAGCCGCTGCCGGTCGCGTCGGCGACGCCGAAGCTGGTCATCGTGCTGCTAGTCGTCTGCGCCTGACCGCTCAGCGTCACGGCTCCCAGGGCGGGTAGCGCGGGCGCCGAGGAGAAGGCCAGCGAGCCCGCGAGGACCGAGAACTGGGTGTGGTCTTCCTGCGTGGCCGCGAGCGCCAGGTTCGGCGCCGCGAGTCCGAGGCAGGTTGCGAGCGCGAGCATCGGCAGAGCAGCCGTGAGTGCTCGCGCGAGCCGGCGGAGCGGATCGTGCCGTGTGGGGCCAGTCATCGATGTGGGGGTTCCGATCGCCATCTTTACGCTCCCGTCGTCGGATGCGGTTACGACTCTAGATTCCGGATACCGGATCTTGATCGGTAAATGGACAGATGGACTTGAGTCCCGTATTCCCGCGACCCACCCCTCCTCCGCAGAGGATTGGCTCGAAGTCAAGCGGGTGTGGAAGGGCCTGGCCGCGAGGCTCAAGCGCGCGAGAACGGCCGGTGGTGCGCGGCGCCGAGGCGATCCAGCACACCGGTCAGGACCGCGGTCACCTGCTCCGCTGCTGCTTCTTCCGCGGTCCTGATCCCTGCTGCGAGGTCGGCCGCAGAGTCATCCTCCGCCTGCTCGGCCGGCGTATTCGGGCGTGGCTCCTCGGTCGGCTCCACCGGCGACCCGCCGCTCGACGGCTCGGCGGCCTGCTCGGCGATTGCGTCGAGCTCGCTCGCAAGCGTGGGCTCGATCTCGCGTTCGGTCTCGAAGTCGGATGCCCGGTCGAGCGAGCGGTCCTCGGCGAGGCCGCGGTCGTCGCCGGCCTCGAGGGCAAGCGCCGCCTCGCGCTCGTGCTCGTCGTAGGCGGGCTCCGATGCCGGCACTGCGGCCTCAACGCCCGGCGCCGGCGCCTTGCGCCGTCCGAACAGCCGTGCGAAGAAGCCGCGCCGAACCTCGGGCGCCGGCTCGGACAGGGCCTGCGGCGTGGGCTCGGCCGGTGCTTCTTCGGGGTCTGGCTCCTGCCGGCGCGCGGCGAGGATCGGCTCCTCTGCAGGCACGGGCTGAAGCTCCTCGACCACGGATGCCTGCTCCGCTGAGCGCTCCTCGGGCTCGGCTGCGGGCTCGCTGGACTCGGCAGGCTCGCCGGGCTCGGATTCGGCCACAGGCTCGTGGGGCGCGGCCGAGAGCTCGCCGGACCCGGACTCGGATTCGCACTCGTCGGCGGCCTCGGCCTCGGCCTTGAGCTCCTCCGCGACCTGCGGCTCCTCGCGATCGGCTTCGGTCGTGACCTCGACCCGAGGCAGCTCGCGGGTGACGGTGAGCTTGACCTTGGTGCCCCAGCCGGAGGGCTTGATCAGGACGGTGCCGCTGGCCTCGCCGTCCCGCGCCTCCCACTCGACCTTCTGCTCCGGATGGAGGCGTGTGATGCGGATCTCGCCGAACTCTCCGAGGTGGCGCGCGAGCGACTCGGGGTCGCTGATCTCGGCCCAGAGCTCGGGTGCGGACTTCACGAGCGTGCGCTGCACCTCCGAGGAGATCATCGATCCACCTTTCGCGCGATCGCACGCGAGTCCTTCTGCTGCGACCGCGTCTGCTGCGACCGCGCGGGAACCATTCGCCCTGTTCGAAAAGGTGTACGCACGCGGAGCTAGAACATGCGTCCAGGAGGATTCTCAACGCCAGGCGAGCGGGAAGCCGCAACGGTCGCGCTCGTGGTGAGTTTGGACGATAGGAGAGGCATGACCGCCACACTCCACCTGCCGCGGCTTCGCCAGCTGCGCAGATGGCCAACGCCCGGAGCACGCTTCACGCTGGCGCTCGCGCTGGCTCTGTTCGCCGTGGTCTTCGCGCTGCGGATCAACGATCCGAACGTCGGCGACGCCGAGGGCGCCCTGTTCATCGTTCCGATCTGCCTGCTCGCGCTGCGCTTCGGGCTGCGTGGCGCGCTGGTGGGCGCGCTCGTGGCGCTGGCGCTCGTGTTCGTCTGGGGGCAGATCGAGCCGGACGTGCATCTGCTCACGCTGGGCTACGTGATCCGCGCGATCACGCTGCTCGTGGTCGCGGTCCTGTTGGGCACCTTCGTGGAACGTCGCCGCCGACTGGAAGTCGACATCCTGCGCTACTACGACGCCTCGCTGGACCTGTTGGCGACGGGGACGGTCAACGGGCGTCTGACGCGGGTGAACCCGGCCTGGTCGCGGACGCTCGGCCACTCGGCCGAGACGCTGTGCACGAAGCGCTTCATCGAGTTCGTGCATCCCGAGGACCACGGGATGACGCTCGCGCAGATGCGCGCCCTCGCCGCGGGCGGCGAGGCGGTCGGCTTTCGTAATCGCTTCCTCGCCGCGGACGGCAGCTACCGCTGGTTGGAGTGGAGCGCCTCGGCGCCGGGCGCCGACGGCGTGGTCCACGCCGTGGCACGCGACGTGACCGCGCAGCACGAAGCAGAACACCAGCTCGCGGACAACGCCCGCACGCTCGAACTGATGATCACCGAGCGCACTCGCGAGCTCGACGAAGCCCGCGCCGAGACGCTACGCCAGCTCGCGATCGCGGCGGAGTACCGAGACGACGAGACCTATCAGCACACCGAGCGCGTCGGGCACATCGCGGCGCGCCTCGCGCTGGGGTTGGGATTGCCCGCGGGGCAGGTGACGCTGCTGCGCCAGGCCGCGCCGCTTCACGACGTGGGCAAGCTCGCGATCCCGGACTGCATCCTCTTGAAGCCCGGCAAGCTCACCGAGGAGGAGTTCGAGGTGATGAAGACGCACGCCGAGCTGGGGGCGCGCCTGCTCTCGAGCGGCAGCTCGCCGGTGCTGCAGATGGCGGCGACGATCGCCGCGAACCACCATGAGCGCTGGGACGGCGGCGGCTATCCGAAGCGCCTCTCCGGAGAAGCGATCCCGCTCGTGGGCCGGATCGTCGCGGTGGCCGACGTGTTCGACGCCCTGATCCACGACCGTCCCTACAAGCAAGCCTGGCCGATCGAGCAGGCGATCGAGGAGATCGGGCGCGGCGCGGGCAGCCAGTTCGACCCGCGCGTCGTGACCGCCTTCCTGGCCCTGCGCGACGAACTCGGCACCCTGCGCGAGGACCTCGCCGAGCTCGAGCAGGCCGAGCTGCCGGCGCTCAGCGACATCTCCCTGGTCTCGCTGCCGCGTCGCAGCGCCTACCTGGAACACGTCGACCGCCACGCTCCGCGCGCCGCGACCGGTTAGCGCCGAGGCGCGAGGAGGCTACGCGGCCGAGGCCGCGGACGCCGCCGTGGAGCGTGTGGCGCCCTCGCGTGCGCCGAGCAGCCCGCGTCGGTCGAGCAGCTCGGCGAGCTGTACCGCGTTCGTGGCCGCGCCCTTGCGCAGGTTGTCCGCGACGATCCAAAGGTCCAGCGCGCGGGGGTGGCCGGCGTCGCGGCGGATGCGCCCCACGAACACCTCGTCATGGCCGGTGGCCTCGATCGCCAGCGGGTAGAGCGCGGCGTCGGGGTCGTCCAGCACCTTCACGCCCGGCGCCGCCGCGAGCAACTCGCGCGCCCGCTCGGGCGTCAGCTCGTCGCGAGTCTGCAGGTTCACGGCCTCGGAGTGGCCGTTTACGACCGGCACCCGCACGCAGGTTGCCGAGATCGCGATCCCGGGGTCGGCGAGGATCTTGCGGGTCTCGTTGATCAGCTTGCGCTCCTCGTCGGTGTGGTCGTCGCCCGCGGCAAAGCTGCCCGCGTGCGGAAGCGCGTTGAAGGCGATCTGATGGGCGTAGGACTCCGGTGGGGCGATCGGCTGCTCGTGCAGCAGCGCGTGGGACTGGTCCAGCAGCTCGTCCACCGCGCGCTTGCCGGTGCCCGAGACCGCCTGGTAGGTGCTGATCACCAGGCGCTCGATTCCCGCCTCTACGTGCAGCGGCTTCAGCGCCACGACCATCTGCATCGTCGAGCAGTTCGGGTTCGCCACGATTCCGCTGTGTGTCTCCAGTGCCTCGGGGTTCACCTCGGCCACGACCAGCGGCACGTCCTCGGCCATGCGCCAGCGCGAGGAGTTGTCGACCACGACGGCGCCCGCCTGCGCGAAGCGGGGCGCCCACTCGCCCGAGGTCGAGCCGCCCGCCGAGAAGATCGCCAGGTCGAAGCCCTGGATCGAGTCCTCGCTCAGGCCCTGAACCACGAGCCCGTTCTCCAGCTCGCGCCCGACCGAGCGCTCAGAGGCGAAGGCCACGACCTCGCGCGCCGGGAACTCCCGCTCGCGCAGCAGCTCGAGCATCAGCGTCCCCACCTGCCCGGTGGCGCCCACGACCGCGACTCGATAACCCTCGCTCATAGCGATTCAGCCTACCGAGCACCCCTCGTTTCGCAAACCGCGTCCCGCGGCGCGCTGCGTTGCTGCGTTAGGAGGTTTGGGCGACCATGAAGTAGATCGTCAGCAGGATCAGCACGTTCGCGATCACGTTCACGCGAAAGATCTGCGTGCGAATCCGTTTGTACCCCTCGCCGAACACGATCTCCCCGCCGGGCGAAACCCGATCCGCCGCGGCGATGTCCTCTGTCGCCAGCTCCGCCAGCCGCCGCTCGCGCGGCGCGAAGAACGCTCCACCCAGGGCTCCGAGGACCACGATCACCGTGATCCCCCACTGCACGTAGAAGTCGCTCCAGGTGTGCAGCTTGCTCGCCAGGTAGATGCCCGCCAGCAGCGCCAGGCCCAGGAAGGGGGAGATCACGAACTTTCCCACGCTGTCCTGGATTCGGTGCAGCCCCGGCATCGAGCGCGGCTCCGAGCTGATGCCCACCGCGTACATCACCGGGTAAGCGAAGGTGATCCCGAAGGCGATCACCACCGAGGCGATGTGGATCGCCAGCGCGAACGTGTAGAAGGTGACGGCCAGGACCACGACCGCGGATCCTAATTAGAACGTCGGAGCGTACTTGCCGAAGACGTCCTGCATCGCCGCGCAGGCCTCGCCGATCGAGCAGCGGTCCTTCAGCGCCTGGCGGATCGCGGGCAGCAGGTTCGCCTCACCGCGCGCGGCCTCGCGCAGCTCCTCCAGGCGCCGGTCCACGAGCGCCTGGTCGCGCTCGGCCTTGAACTTCGCCAGGCGGTCGAGCTGTTCGCGCTCTGACTGCGGGTCCACCCGCAACAGGTCCGGGACCTCGAGCTCCTCCTCCTCGTACTTGTTCACGCCCACCACGATGTCCTGGCCGATCCGGTAGCGCTCCTGGTAGCCCCAGGCCGACTCGTCGATCTCGCCGGTGATGAACTGGATCGCGTTCACCGAGCCGCCCAGCGCGTCGACCTTCTCGATCAGCTCCTTCGCCCGCGCTTCGATCTCGTCGGTGAGCGACTCCACGAAGTAGGAGCCCGCGAACGGGTCCACGCTGTCGGCCGCGCCCGACTCGTGCGCCAGGATCTGCTGCGTGCGCAGCGCGATTTTTGCCGCGCGCTCCGTCGGCAGCGCCAGCGCCTCGTCGAAGCCGTTCGTGTGCAGCGACTGCGTGCCGCCGCAGACCGCCGCGAAGCCCTGCAGCGCAACGCGCACGATGTTGTTCTCCGGCTGCTGTGCCGTCAGCGTCACGCCGCCGGTCTGCGTGTGGAAGCGCAGCATCGTCGCCTTCGGGTTCGTCGCCCCGAAGCGCTCGCGCATGATGTGCGCCCACATCCGCCGCGCCGCGCGGAACTTCGCGACCTCCTGGAAGACGTTGTTGTGGCCGTTGAAGAAGAACGCCAGCCGCGGCGCGAACTCGTCCACGTTCAGCCCCTTCTCGATCGCCGCCTGCACGTATGCGATCCCCGAGGACAGCGTGAACGCCACCTCCTGCACCGCCGAGCAGCCCTTCTCGCGGAAGTGGTAGCCCGAGATCGAGATCGTGTTCCAGCGCGGCACGTTCTCGTGGCAGTACTGGAACAGGTCCGTCGTCAGGCGCATCGTCGGCTGCGGCGGGTAGATGTAGTTGCCGCGCGCGATGTACTCCTTCAGCACGTCGTTCTGGGTCGTGCCCCGCAGCTTCTCCGACGGCACGCCCTGCTCCTCGCCGACCAGCTCGTACAGCAGCAGCAGGCACGCCGCCGGGGCGTTGATCGTCATCGACGTCGAGACCTGATCCAGCGGGATTCCGTCGAAGGCCGTGCGCATGTCGTCGATCGTGTCGATCGCCACGCCCGTGCGGCCGACCTCGCCCAGGCAGCGCGGGTTGTCCGAGTCCAGGCCGAGCTGCGTCGGCAGGTCGAACGCCATCGACAGGCCCGTCGAGCCCTTCGAGAGCAGGTAGCGGTAGCGCTCGTTGGACTCCTTCGCCGAGGCGTAGCCCGCGTACTGGCGCATCGTCCAGGTCTGCTTGCGGTACATCTCCCGGTGCACGCCGCGCGTGTAGGGATAGTCGCCCGGCTCGCCCAAGTCCAGCTCGGCCGGAAGGTCCTGCTCGGTGTACAGCTCGCCGATCTCGATGCCCGAGTCCGTGAAGCGGCGCGGGTCGTCAGGGCCGACGATCGGCGCCACCGTCAGATGCTCATCCGTGTGCTCCTCGGTCGAGGCCATAGGGCAGATGATAAGGACCGCTTGGGTTGTGGCGGTCGCGACCGTGCGCCGCGGCTCGGACCGGGCGACAGCCGCGTTTCGCGTCGAAGGGCTTGACACGGGTATTCTCCCGGCCATGTCGACGTGCCTAGTCACCGGGGGGGCCGGCTTTCTCGGGTCTCATCTCTGCGACGAGCTGCTCGCGCGCGGACACCGCGTGATCTGCGTCGACAACTTCGAGACCGGCTCGCTCACGAACATCGCGCACATCCGCGACCCCGAGCGCTTCCTCTACATGCAGGCCGACATCATCGAGCCCTACTTCGTCGATGAGCCCGTCGACTTCGTCTACCACCTCGCCTCGCCCGCATCGCCGATCGACTACCTGCGCCTGCCGCTGCACACGCTGAAGGTCGGCTCCTACGGCACGCACCACACGCTCGGCCTCGCCAAGGCCAAGCGCGCACGCTTCTTGATCTCCTCGACCAGCGAGGTCTACGGCGACCCGCTCGAGCATCCGCAGGCCGAGACCTACTGGGGCCACGTCAACCCGGTCGGCCCGCGCGGCGTCTACGACGAGGCCAAGCGCTATGCCGAGGCGCTAACGATGGCCTACCACCGTCAGCAGGGCGTCGACACCGCGATCATGCGGATCTTCAACACCTACGGCTCGCGCATGCGCCCGCACGACGGCCGCGCGATCCCGACGTTCCTGCGCCAGGCGCTGGCGAGCCGCCCGATCACCGTGTTCGGCGACGGCAGCCAGACGCGCTCCTTCTGCTACGTCTCAGACCTGATCCGCGGCATGATCGCGCTCGCCGAGTCCGGCTACCACGACCCCGTCAACATCGGCAACCCCGACGAGTTCACGCTGCTCGAACTGGCCGAGACCGTCAAGGAGCTGACCGGCTCGGGCTCGGAGATCGTCTACGAGGCGCTGCCCACCGACGACCCCAAGCAGCGCAAGCCCGACATCGCGCTCGCGGGCGAGTTGCTCGATTGGGGGCCGGAGGTCTCGCTGCGCGAAGGGCTGCAGCGCACGATCGACCAGTCCGGGGTCGAGCTGCTGATAGGCGGCGGGCAGAGCTGAACGCCGAGGAGCGGTCATTCGACCGCTACATCTGCGAGTCTGAAGCGTTGTGAGCAGTGAGATGGGACCGCGTTCCACCCGAACGTCCGCTCCGCCCACTCAGCGCAAGCCCTCTGCGCCGGCGCCTGCACGCTCGCCCGTGCATGGGCGAGCCGCCTCCACCGGCGGCCCGCCGGGTTCCGCGAGGGCAGTGCTGTCAGAGGTGACCGCGCGCAAGCCGACGACCGACCGCGACATGCGCCGCAAGCGCCCGCCCGCGCTGTCGTTCCTGCTGCGCATGTCCACGGCCCGCCGCCTCGCGCGCGTGCTCTCGCTGCTCGCGCTCGACTTCGGAGGCATCGCGCTCGCGATCTTCACCTCGCTGATCCTCAAGGCGCTGGTCGTGCGCGGCGAAGTGCAGTTCCACCCCGCGCTTCACGAAACCGAACGAATCCTGCCGTTCGCCTATCTGCTGACCGCGCTGCTGTTCGCCCGCTCGGGCCTGTACTCCTCGCGCGCGCTGCGTCCCGGGCTCTCGCGGATCGTCGGCTCGCTGTTCCAGGTCGCCTTCGTCGCGCTGCTGTTCGCCGTCGTCTCCGGCGAACACTTCTCTAGCTTCTACCTGTTCTATGGCTCGCTGGCCTTCGCGCTGCTCTACGTCTCCTCGCTGCGCGCCGGTTACGAGTGGCTGACCGGCGTGATCCTGCGCGCCGCGGGCTACCGCCGCCGGGCGCTGCTCGTCGGCACCGGCAAGCACGTCGCCGACGTCGCCGGGGCGCTCGCCGACGCGCCGCATTCCCCGATCGAGGTCGTCGGCTTCCTCTCGCCCCGCTCGCTCCCCGGCAACGGCCTGCGCGAGCTGGGCCGTCTCGATGACCTCGAAGGCGTGCTTGCTACCGAACGCGTGGACGAGGTGATCATCGCCGACCCCGACTTCCCCCAGGCCGATGCGCTCGAACTCGTCGACCAGTGCAGCCGCCGCGGAGTGCGCGTGCGCCTGGCACCCTCGACGATGGAGATCCTGATCCACCGCGCCGAGTTCGTCCCCGGCCAGTCGGTGCCGCTGTTCGAGCTCGGCCCGCCCGTGTTCGAGGGCGTCGACTTCGCCCTGAAGCGCACCTTCGACCTGATCGGCGCGACGCTGCTGCTCCTGCTGCTGAGCCCGCTGCTGCTCGCGATCACGCTCGCGGTAAGGCTGTCCTCGCGCGGACCGGTGCTCTACCGCTCGACACGCGTCGGCATCGGCCAGCGTCCGTTCCCCTGCATGAAGTTCCGTACGATGCACACCGACGCCGAGGAGCGCCAGGCCGACCTCGAAGAGCTGAACGAGGCCACCGGGGCGTTGTTCAAGATCCGCGAGGACCCGCGCCTGACCCCGATCGGCAGCGTGCTGCGGCGCTTCTCGCTCGACGAGCTGCCGCAGCTGATCAACGTGCTGCGCGGCGAGATGTCGCTCGTCGGCCCGCGCCCGCTGCCCCAGCGCGACTACGACATGCTCGAGGACTGGCACCGAAAGCGCTACCTCGTGCTCCCCGGGATCACCGGCCTGTGGCAGGTCTCGGGCCGCTCCGAGCTCGACTTCGACGACCTCGTGCACCTCGACTTCATCTACCTCGAGCACTGGTCGCTCGCGCTCGATCTGACCGTCCTCTTGAAGACGATCCCCGCCGTGATCTCGCGGCGCGGGGCCTACTGAGCGGAGCGAGGGCCGACCGCGGGCGCGGGGCGGCGGCGCAGCAGGCGCCCCACCGTGCGCGGCTGTTCGCATTGAGCGCGGGCGCGCTCGTAGACCTGCCAGGTCGCGCGGGCCGCGTCCTGCCAGGTCCAGGGCGGCGGCTCGGGCGCCGGGCGCGAGGCTGCTTCCGCCACGCCGATCAGCGCCTTCAGGTCGCCCGCCGGGACGAAGGTGATGCGCCCGTCGAGCACCTCCCGCAGCGCGGGCACCTCGCACGCCACGACCGGCGCGCCGCAGGCCAGCGCCTCGACCGGCGGCAGCCCGAAGCCCTCCTCTTGGGAGGCCACCAGCAGCGCGTGGGCGCCCGAGTAGAGCGCCGCCAGGTCGCCGTCTGAGACCTGGCCCGTCAGGATCACGTCCGGCAGCTCGTGCGCCCAGGGGCTCGTCGAGCCCACCAGCACCAGCGGCAGCTCGCGCGGGGTCGCCGCCAGCTTCGCGACGTGCTTCGCGGGGTCGGGGTGCTGCAGCCCGCCGACCCAAAGCAGGTAGCGCTCCGGCAGCGCGAAGCGCGCCCGCACCTCGGCGATCTCGCGCGCCGAGCGGGGGTACATGCAGGCGGCGGGCGCCTCGTGGATCACATCGATCTGCTCGCGCTCGAAGCCCAAGCGCGTCTGCGCGTCCTGCGCGAGCGCCTCGGTCGGGACGATCACCCGCACCGCGCGCTGCACCGCCAGCTGACGCAGCCGCGGGCGAACGCTCGTCCTGAGCAGCTCGCTGCGGCGCTTCATCGCCGTCAGATCGTGGACCGTGACCACCATCGGGCAGGGGCTGTGCAGCAGCGCGCCGTTCATCCACGGCGCGTGGAACACGTCGGCGCGGCCGGGACGCGGCGTCTCGACGATCTCCGCCTCCGCCTGGGCCGTCTCTCGCAGCGCGTCCAGCAGGCAGCGGGTGTAGCGCCCGACCCCGTGGGCATCCCTGACCGGACGGCTGTCGAAGGCGACGTTCATCGAACCTCGACCCCACCCGGTGTCTCGCGCCTCCCAAGCACGCCGCCAAGATAATCGCATCGCGTAGCTTTGTGCACAGATGACGGCCAACTTGCGTGGCGATTACTACGAGAGCGTCTGGGAGGCGGTTCCCGAAGGCGCCGAGCCGGCCGACCTCGGCCTGCGACGCGCCTTCCTGCTTGAGCACCTTCACGCCCGCGCCCGCGCCCGCGCCTCGGCCGCGGCGGCGTCGGCTGACCCGCGTAACGTCGAGCCGTTGCGCGTGCTCGACGTCGGTTGCGGCGAAGGGCAGCTCACCGCCGCCGTCGCCCAGGCGGGCTTTCAGGTCCTGGGCCTGGACGTCGCGCAGGAGCCGCTGCGCCGCGCGCGCGAGCGCCACCCCGAGCTCGAGCTGCGCCTGGTCGAGCCCGAGGGCCAGTGGCCGCTACCCGACGCGGGCTTCGACGTCGTCTGGGCCGGCGAGACAATCGAGCACGTGCTCGACACCGCGGCCTGGCTCTCGCAGGTGCGGCGCGTGCTGGCCCCGGGCGGCAGCCTGCTGCTCTCCACGCCCGCGCACGGCCCGCTCACCCGGCTCGGCCTCGGTCTCTCGGCGCGGCGCTTCGAGCGACGCTTCGATCCGCGCGGCGATCACCTGCGCTTCTACACCCGGCGCTCGCTCGCACGGCTGCTCGAGGACTTCCGCTTCGAGCAGATCGAGATCCGCGCAGCCGGCGGGCTGCCCGGGGCGCGGCGGACGATGCTCGCCGCCGCGGTGCGCTCGCGCTTCTAGGTGACGCGCCTCAACACCTTCCGAACAGCTGAGTAGAGGCATCCGGGTCACAGCCGACGCTGTGGGTCCTTCCAAAGATCCGCGACGAAGGAGGACCCGGATGCTGGACAAGCGTAGGTGGCTGCCCTGCTGGCAGCGCGT
>DATAVP010000023.1:0-61069 GCA_036267655.1 Solirubrobacteraceae bacterium | reverse complement strand
CAGCGCTACCGCTCAAGCACCGCTCGAGCGAAGGCGCTGCCGATCTGGCTGATGCACTACAACACGACCAGGAACCACAGCGGGATCGGCAACCGGCCACCGATCAGCCGTGTTCGGGAGGAGTCGAGGCACAACATCTAGCGGCTCGGCAGGGTCTCGCCGTCGCCGTCGCCGCGCCCAGACGCGGCGCTCCGCTCAGGCGGCGTCGGTGAGTGCGGGAGCGTCCTCCTGCAGCAGCTCCGCCGCTCGCTCAGCCCGCTCATAGGAGCCGGTCAGCGCCACGCGCAGATAGCCCTCGCCGCCAATGCCGAGGTAGGAGCCGGGGACCACGAGCAGCGAGCGCGCCAGCAACTGCTCATATGCGCGCTCATCGTCCCCGCCGGGAACCGCCAGCCACAGGAAGATGCCCGCAGGTCCGCCCGCGTCCAACAGGCCCGCGCGCGCCGCCGCCGCCGCGAGCAGCGCGCGCTTGTGCGCGTAGCGCTCGCGGGCTTCGCGTACGTGGGACTCCTCGTTCCAGGCCACGATCGAGGCGCGCTGCACGAAGCTCTGTGGCGTCGTCCCGATGTCGCTGCGGTGGCGGCGGATGCGAGACACGATCTCGGGGTCGCCCGCGAGGAAGCCCGAGCGCAGCCCCGCCAGCCCCGAGCGCTTGGAGAGCGAGTTGAAGACCACCACGCCGCGGCGGTCGCTCAATTGCAACGCCGAAGCCGGTGGGCGGCCCGCGAACCAGAACTCCGAGTAGGTCTCGTCGACCGCGAGGATCGCGCCGCGGTGGCGGCAGCGTTCCGCGAGCTCGTCCAGCAGCTCGAGCGGCGCGGTCGCACCCGTCGGGTTGTGCGGGCTGACCACCCATACGATCGCCACGCCGCGCCAGCTGATCTCCTCGGGGTCGGGCAGCCAGCCGCGGTCCTCTCGGAGTCGCTGCAGCTCGAGCGTCAGCCCCGTGGCGCGGGCGCTGCGCTCCGGCACCGGGTAGGAAGGGGATGTCGCCGCGACCGTGTCGCCCTCGCGCGCGAACAGGCGCGCCAGCGCCGCGATCGGCTCCTTCGCCCCGAGCGTCGGCAGCACTTCGCGATCGGCGTCGAGCTCGACCCCGAAACGACGCCCGATCCACTCTGCGATCGCGGTGCGCAGCTCGGGTAGCCCCGCCGCGGAGGGGTAGTCGCAGAGCGGCAGCGACGCCGCCGCCTCCACGAGCGCCTCGCGGACCGGGGGCGGCGCCGGGTCGGTCGGCTGGCCCATGCTCAGGTCGACCACCTCGACCCCGCGCGCCTGAGCCGCCGCGCGCGCTTCGGCCAGGCGCAGGAACGGGTAGCCGGGCGCCTGCTCGATGTGGGGGTTCAGGCGCATGCCGCTCCGCCCCTGCGTTGCAGGAGGCTCACCCACATAGGAACGACTCCAGAATCTCGTATGCGCGCACGAGCGCCGCGGTCGAGATCCGCTCGTCGACGCGGTGGGCCAGGGCGGGATCGCCCGGGCCGAGGTTCACCGCTTCGATCCCGGCAGCTGCGAATTCCGCCACCGGGGTCCATGCCTGCTTCGCCTGCGCGGGCACTCCGCTCGCGGCGAGCAGGCCATCGAACAGGGGATTGGCCTGTGGCGGCAGCGCCCCCGCCGAGTTCGACAGCAGCTCGAGCTCACCGTGCGTCGCGCAGCGCTCGCGCAGCGCGCGCTCTGCCTCGTCCGGGGCGAGCCTCGGCGAGTAGCGGAAGTTCACGTTCGCCGTGCACTCGCCCGGGATCACGTTGCGGGCCACGCCCGCCTGAAGCATCGTCACCGTCGCCACCTCCGCGAATTCGAGCCCTTCGATCGCCTCGAGCTGCGGCCCGCGCGCGTGCAGCTCCGCGATCGCCGCGACCGCGCGATCGATCGCGTTCTCGGCGAGCCACGGGCGCGCGGAATGCCCGGCGCGCCCCGCGAACGTCCAGGTCGCATCGATGTTCCCCAGGCAGCCCGCCTGCACCACGTTCGCCGTCGGCTCGAGCACGATCGCCAGCTCGGCCTCCCGCAACCCGGCCTCGCGCGCGAGCAAGGGCGCGAGCGCCGATTCGTAGGAGGGCAGCTCCTCGCGGCCAAACAGCACGTAGCCCACATCGAACGCGCCCCACTCCTGCCGCCCCGCGGCCCGTGCCAGCGCGAGCTCGAGCATCACGGCGACACCGCCCTTCATGTCGCTCGCCCCCAGCCCCGTGACCCCGTTCTCGATGCGGCGCCCGGGCCAGTTCGCCTGCGCGGGGACCGTGTCGAGATGGCCCGCGAGCAGCACGTATGGCCGCTCGTCGCGAGCGCTCGCGCCCGCGAGCACGCAGCTGTCGCCTGCGGCGCGCACCGGCACCCCGCCCGCCTCCAGCACCCGCACGACATGCTCGGCGATGTCTCTCTCTGCGCGGCTCTCAGAGGCGATGTCGACCAGCTCGAGCGTCTGCTCGGCCAGCCGGCTTGCCAGATCGGTGGAAGGAATCCCAGTCAACGCCATCGGTCGGGGGCTGTCGGCGGATTCGCTCACGTCCTCGCGCCACAGCCACCAACGAATTCTCCTATGTGGGGGTGGCCGCCGAGGAGGAGCGCGCATCCTGGATCGTCACCACGGTCAGCCTGTCGTCCTGTTCCTCGCAGTAGTACACGAGCAGCAGCCATCGCCATGGACCCAGAACGAATCGCAGGGGGCTCCAGCTGCCGGGCAGCTTCGACCCCAGTCGCGGGAACTGCTCGAGGGGTTGCAGAGAGCGCCTCACGCGGGCACGTGTATCGGCCGGGAGGCTGTGGGTGAGGATCAGACGATCGAGGTCTTCGACCGCAACGGCGCTGAGTGCGACGCCGGTCAAGCCCTAGAGCTGATCGAGGTCGATCGTCTCGCCCGCGCGCGCCTGAGCCAGGCCGAGCTGAGCCCGCTCGTACGCCCCCGGGATCCCATCGAGCAGCGCCGCTACGTTGCGCGCCTCCGGGTCTGCCTCTTCGATCGCCGCCGACAGCAGCGATCGGGCGAGCGTGCCCTCCTGCACGTGGGTGCGCTCGGCCAAGCGCGCGAGGCGCGCCGCGTGCTCGGGGTCGAGCGTGATGTTCAAGCGATGTGCTGCTCGGCTCATCCGTCGATGGTAGTACACGGATTGACACGATTTGTGCACGACACCTCCGCGGTAGCCTCAACAGGTGCCCCTCTCAAGCTTCAGCCCCCGCGTCCGCGAGTGGTTCGAGCAGGCATTCGAGGCGCCCACCCCCGCGCAGGAGCAGGCCTGGCCCGCGATCGCCGCGGGCCAGAACGTGCTGCTCTCGGCGCCGACCGGGTCCGGCAAGACGCTGGCCGCGTTCTTGTGGGCGCTCGACCGTCTGAGCGCCGAGCCGAAGGGCGAGAGCGAGGGCACCCGCGTCGTGTACGTCAGCCCGCTCAAGGCGCTGGCCTACGACATCGAGCGCAACCTGCGCACGCCGTTGCGCGGGATCGGCGCCGAGGAGGTCACGGTCGCGATCCGCACCGGCGACACGCCCCAGCGCGAGCGTGCCGCGATGGCGCGCAAGCCGCCCGACATCCTGATCACCACGCCCGAGTCGCTGTACCTGATCTTGACCTCGCGGGCGCGCTCGATGCTGAACGACGTCGAGGCCGTGATCGTCGATGAGATCCACGCCGTCGCCGCCACCAAGCGCGGCTCGCACCTCGCGCTCACACTCGAGCGCCTTCAGGCGCATGTGCGCGCGCATCGAGACGCTGGGAACGGCCACGGCGAGCGCGAGCTGCAGCGCATCGGCCTCAGCGCCACGCAGAACCCGCTCGAGGAGATCGGGCGCTATCTGGTCGGTCCCCGCCGCCGGGTCGAGGTGATCGACGCGGGCCAGAAGAAGCGGCTCGACCTGCGCATCGAGGTGCCGGTCGAGTCGATGAGCGAACCTGGTGGCCCCACGCCGCTCAGCGACCCGTCTCACGACCCGCTCGAGCCCGTCGCCGGTGGCGAGTCCACGCGCGGCTCGATCTGGCCCGCGATCTACCCCGAGCTGCTGAAGCTCGTGCAGGCGCACAACTCGACGATCGTGTTCGTGAACAACCGTCGCTCCGCTGAGCGGGTGGCGCTTCGCCTGAATGAGCTTGCCGCCAAGGAGCAGGCCATCGATGACGATGATCAGATGATCGATGGACCCGTCGTGCCGCTCGAAATCGCGCGCGCGCACCACGGGTCGCTGGCGCGGGAGGAGCGCACCAAGGTCGAGGAGCTGCTCAAGGCCGGGAAGCTGCCCTGCCTCGTCGCGACCAGCTCGCTCGAGCTCGGGATCGACATGGGCGCCGTCGATCTCGTCCTGCAGATCGAGTCGCCGAAGTCGGTCGCGCGCGGGCTGCAGCGCATCGGCCGGGCGGGGCACAACGTCGGCGACGTCAGTCGCGGGCGCATCTTCCCCAAGTTCAGGGGCGACTTGCTCGAGTGCGCCGTCGTCGTCCGGCGCATGCACGAAGGCGCCATCGAGCCCACCGTCGTACCGCGCAACGCACTCGATGTGCTCGCCCAGCAGATAGTCGCCATCGCCGTGGCGGTCGACCCCGCGAAAGCGGGCATCAATCAGGATGAACCGGAGGAGACGGGCATCGCGGTGGCAGACCTGCACGCGCTCGTCACCGGCAGCTACCCCTACGCCGAGCTGTCGATCGAGCTCCTGGAGAACGTGCTCGACATGCTCGACGGGCGCTACCCCTCCAAGGACTTCGGCGAGTTGCGCGCCCGCATCGTCTGGGACCGCGTCGCGGGCACGATCCGCGCCCGTAAGGGCTCGCGCCGGCTCGCGATCGCCAACGCCGGCACGATCCCCGACCGTGGGCTGTACGCCGTCACGCTGCCCGACGGGCGGCGCGTCGGCGAGCTCGACGAGGAGATGGTCTACGAGGCGCGGCCCGGCCAGGCTTTCCTGCTCGGCGCCTCCACCTGGCGGATCGAGGAAATCGGGCGCGACCGCGTGATCGTCACGCCCGCACCCGGCGCACCCGGCGCGGTGCCCTTTTGGAAGGGCGACACCGTCGGGCGTCCGAAGGAGCTCGGCCAGGCCATCGGCGCCTTCTCGCGTTGGGCCGTCGAGCAGCAGCCCGAGACCCTGCAGCGGGACTACGACCTCGACGAGCGTGCCGCCCGCAACCTGCTCGCCTACCTGCGCGAGCAGCAGGACGCCACCCGCGTGCTGCCCAGCGAGCGCACGATCGTGCTCGAGCGCTTTCGCGACGAGATCGGCGACTGGCGGCTGTGCGTGCTCTCGCCCTTCGGGGGGCGCGTGCACTCCGCCTGGGGCCTTGCGATCGCCGCGCGCATCCGCGAGCGCATGGGCCTCGAGGCCGACGCGATCACCTCCGACGACGGCATCGTCCTGCACCTGCCCGACCTCGACGCGACCGGGTCGTCGCCGACCGACGACGCCGAGGCGCTGCCCTCCGCCGCCGAGCTGATCATGCTCGAGCCCGAGGAGGTCGAGGCCCAGATCACCGCCGAGCTCGGCGGCTCCGCGCTGTTCGGCGCGCGCTTTCGCGAGAACGCCGCCCGCGCGCTGTTGATCCCGCGCGCCTATCCCGGCAGACGCACGCCGCTCTGGCAGCAGCGGCTGAAGGCCCAGAACCTGCTCGAGGTCGCGCGCCGCTACGAAGACTTCCCGATCGTGTTGGAGACCTACCGCGAGTGCCTGCGTGACGTGCTCGACGTGCCCGGGCTGCAGGAGCTCCTGCGCGGCCTGCACTCACGCGAGATCTCGCTCGTCGAGGTCGAGACCCCCACCGCCTCGCCGTTTGCCTCCTCGCTGCTGTTCGACTACGTCGCGACCTACATGTACGAGGGCGACACGCCCACCGCCGAGCGCCGCGCCGCCGCGCTCTCGCTCGACCGCGACCTGCTGCGCGAGCTGCTCGGTCAGGAGGAGCTGCGCGAGCTGCTCGACCCCGACGCCCTCGCGCGTGTAGAGGATGACCTGCAGCACCGTTCCGAGATCACCCGCGCCACCGGCCGCGACGGGCTGCACGACGTGCTGCGCCACGTCGGCGACCTCAATGCCGAAGAGATCGCCGCGCGCGTGTTCGAGGGCGTCGACCCCGAACCGCTGTTGGCCGAGCTGCAGCGCGAACGCCGCGCGATCCGCTTGTGCCTCGGCGGCGAGCAGCGCTTCATCGCCGCCGACGAGGCCGGGCTCTACCGCGACGCGCTGTCCGCCGCGCCGCCCGGGGGTCTGCCCGAGGCGTTCCTCGCCGACGTGCCCGACGCCCTGCGGGCGCTGGTCGGGCGCTACGCGCGCACGCACGGCCCCTTCACCACCGAGGAGCTACGCGACCGCTACGGAGTCGACGCTGCCGCCGTGCTGCGCGAGCTCGAGCGCGACGGCGAGCTCGTGCGCGGCGAGCTGCGCCCAGGCGGCTCGGGGCGGGAGTGGTGCGATCTCGAGGTGCTGCGTCGCCTGCGCCGCGCCTCGCTCGCCGCGCTGCGCAAGGAAATCGAGCCCGCCGAGCAGCAGGCGCTCGCGGCCTTCCTGCCCGCCTGGCAGGGGATCGACCGTCACCCGAGCGCCGGCGCCGGGATCGACCGGCTGCGCGAGGTGCTCGTGCCGCTGCAGGGGCTCGCGCTCCCCGCCGAGATCTGGGAGCGCGACGTGCTGCCGCGACGGATTGGCGCCTACTCATCCTCCTGGCTCGACCAGCTCTGCGCCGGCGGCGAGCTCGTCTGGGTCGGCTCCGGTCCGCTGCACCGCTCCGGACGGGTGGCGCTCTATTTCCGCGAGGACGCCCCGCTGATCGGCCCGCCGTCCGTCGCCGCGAACGCAGCCCGCCCCGAAGGCGAGGAGCACGCGCTGCTGCGCGCGCGCCTGGAGCAGAGCCCCTGCTTCTTCAGCGATCTGATCGCCGAGCTCGACCTGCCCGCCGAGGCGCTGCGCGAGGCGCTCTGGGATCTGGTCTGGGCGGGCGAGGCCACGAACGACGCCTGGGCGCCGCTGCGCGCGCCGCGGCTGGCGCTCGCGCGGGCGCGCCCCGAGCGTCGAACATCGGTCCGACGCTTCGGCTCCAGGCGCACCGGCGCGCAGTCCCAGGTGCAGGGACGCTGGGGTCTGACCGAGCCGATCTTCCGATCGGGCTTCGGCGGCTCGGATGCTCCTGTGGGGGCTCGTCCGGGGGCCGCATCGACCGCCGCGGCCGTGGCCCCCGAGCGCCGCCGCGTGCTTGCCGAGCTGCTGCTCGAGCGCTACGGCATCCTCACCCGCGAGCAGGTCCTCGCCGAGGGGGTCAAGGGCGGCTTCGCGATGCTCTACGACACCCTTTCCCAGCTCGAGACGCTCGGCGTCTGCCGCCGCGGCTACTTCGTCGAGGGCATGGGCGGGGCGCAGTTCGCATTGCCCGGCGCCGTCGAGCGGCTGCGCTCTGCCCGCGGCCCCGCCGGCTCGACGCCGAACGGCCCGGGAGAGGGCTCGCCGCCGCTGGTGCTCGCCGCCGCCGATCCCGCACAGCCCTATGGCGCCGCGCTGCCCTGGCCCAAACGCCAAGGGCAGGAGCGCCGTCCCTCGCGCGTCGCCGGGGCCTACGTCGTGCTCGTCGCCGATCGGCCGGTGCTGTATGTCGAGCGTGGGGGACGGGGCCTGCTCACGCTCGCCGAGGCTCCCGGCCACGATCCCACCGCGCTCGATCTGGCGTTGCGCGCGCTCGCCGAGGCCGTGCGCTCCGGCCGTGTGCCGAAGCTCGCGCTCGAGCGCATCGACGGCGCCTCGGCGATCTCCTCGGAGCTCGCCGCGACGCTGCTCGAGCTGGGCTTTCACTCCGGCCCGCGACGCCTCACGCTGAGCGCCTGAGCGGCTGCCTCGGAAGCGCCCCAGACCGAGCCTCCGGCCTCGCCCGCGACGCCTCCGCAGACGGTCGTTTCATACCGCTCAAACGTACCCTGTTCGGCCTGTCGGTACGGCGCTTGGCGGCAAGAGACATTGCTGGAAGGGCTCAATGTATTCCGGTATAAAGAATGGCGGACAGCTTCAAAGTAGGCTTGCGTTTCTACCGGAAATGATCTATTATCTCGAATCGTGGGGATGAGTGGAACTCACAGGGGGCCCGCGCCCATGTACCGGAGGCTTCCTCACGGTCCGAATGGGATGTCGCGTGACGACGTAGCGCGCAATCAGCGGGCGCGCATGTACGGCGGCATGATCGAGGCCGTCCACGAACGCGGCTATCCGCAGACGACGGTCGCCCACGTGATCGCGCTGGCGGGAGTCTCGCGGCGCGCCTTCTACGAGCAGTTCTCGAACAAGGAAACCTGCTTCCTCGCGACCTACGACATCGTCGTGGCGCGTGCCCGCAAGCTCGTGCTCGACGCCTGGTCGCGCGAGCGCGGCTGGGCCAACCGCCTGCACGGTGCGTGCAAGACGCTGCTCGACGACGTCGCCGACCAGCCGAAGGGGCCGCGCCTGGTGCTCGTCGACTCGCTCGGCATCGGGCCCAAGGCGCGCGAGCGGATGTCGCTGGCCTCGACCACCTTCGAGCGTGTGCTCGCCACCGCCTTCCAGGCCGACCCCAGTGGCGAAGAGCTTTCGCCGCTGACGGTGCGCGCGATCGTCGCGGGCATCCGCCACGTCGCCTTCACGCGCATGTACGAGCACCGCGAAAAAGAGCTCTACACGCTGGCGGACGAACTGCTCGACTGGGTCGAGTCCTACCGCTCGCCGACGGCCAAGCGCCTGAACGTCTCGGGGCTCGTGTACCCGGATCAGGTCGAGCCGCAGGCGGCGCTGTTCCTCGCGAGCGACGACCGCCGCTCGCGTGCGCTCAGCGCGCTCGTGCACCTCACGCTCGACGAGCGCTACTCCGAACTGAGCGACCCACAGATCGCGCAGTTCGCCGGCATCTCGACCGAGGCCTTCCACAAGCTGTTCGCGAACAAGGAGGCGTGCTTCCTGGCGGTGCTCGACGAGTTCGTCGCCGAAGCCATGGAGGTCGTCAAGCGCTCGATCGAGCCCGCCTCCTCCTGGCCGGAGGCCGTGCACCTGGCGGTGAGCGCACTGGTCGAGTACTTCGCCGGTCACGAGGCGCTCAGCCGCCTGGCGTTCATCGAGATCTTCGACGTCGGACCCGGCATGGTCGGGCGCATGACGCGCTCGATCGAAGACTTCACCAAGCTGCTCGACGAGCTTGGCCCCGAAGCGCGACGCGGCCCGCTCGTCACGCGCGAAGCGGTCACCGGAGCGATCTGGGGCATCGTCTCGGCCTACGCCTCGCACGACCGCGTGCGCCAGCTTCCGCGGCTGACCGACCAGCTCACGTTCCTCGTGCTCGCTCCATACATCGGCCCGAAGCCCGCGATGGAAACGATCGAAGCTGCGCGCCGGCCGCTGCCGAGCGACTACTGAGAGCCGCCATCTGCGAAGGTGCGCGCGATGGCTGAGCCCACCGCACGCACGGCCCCCCGCCGCGTGGGTCACAAGGGGGCGGATCTGATCGAGCCGGGCAACACGCTCGCAAGCTTCGACGCCGCGCTTCACCACGGCGTGGACATGATCGAGCTGGACGTGCTGGCGCAGCGCAGCGACGGCAGCGGCGAGCTGTTCGTGGCACACGACCACGAGGACGCCCGCGGGCGCGGTACGTTGCGTTTCGAGCAGGCGCTCGAGCACTTGGCGGGCGAGCCCTTCGCGGGGTTGGAGTTCGACGTCGACGTGAAGCTGCCCGGCTACGAGCGCCGTGTGGTCGATGCCCTGCGCCAGGCGGACCTCGTGCAGCGCAGTCTCGTCAGCTGCATGTTCCCGCAGACGCTCGCGCGCATCCGTGCGCTGGAGCCGGGACTGCGGCTGGGCCTGTCGGTGCCGCGCGTGCGCCGCGACTACACGACCGACATGCTCACCGCGATCCCGGCGCTCGCGATCCTCACCGGCTACCGCGCGATGCTGCCCGCCCGCGCCCGCGCCGGACTGCTCGAGCGGCGCTACGACGCGATCATGGCCCACTGGCGGGTCGTCACCCGGACGCTCGTCCGCGCCGTGCACGAAGGCGGCGGCGAGCTCTACGTGTGGACGGTCGACGATGCCGCACGCATCGCCAAGCTCAGTGCGATGGGCGTCGACGGGATCATCACGAACGACCCGCGGCTGTTCGGCGCCTGAGCCTCAGCCGATCAGGCAACTCGCCGTGGAGAAGCCTTCGGGGTCCGAGCCCGCGAGGCTCTCGCGTCCTGCGCTGGTCGTGCGCGAGACTTGGGCCAGGACAGTGGCGCCGTGGCGCCACTGGAAGCTCACCACGCCGCGCAGCGTGAAGGCCGGCTGTCCGGCGATCGGGTTGAGCTGGAAGCTGCGCCCGGCCTGGCGTGCCGAGGCGCCCGAGCCGACCGGCGCGTAGGTCGCGGCTGCCTTGCTCAGGTCGGTCCAGGTCTTCGTCGCGGCGTTCATGTACTGCAGGCGGAAGCGCATGTACATCGTGTCGTGCGTTTCGTGGTCGCCCGGCATCGAGCCGCGTATCCCGACCGTGTCCGGCTGGTCGGCGGCGTTGCAGACGTCGATCGTCGCCCACAGCAGGCGCGAGCGCAGCAGCGCTGTGCTGTCGACGCCGCGCTTGACCGCGCGCCGGCCCGGCGCTGTCGCGCCGGCGGACAGCGGCGCGAGCGCACATGCCAGCGCGAGCGCAGCCGTCAGGGCCATGACTGTCAGCGACCGCTTCATGTATTTGAAGATACCTTTGCGGCGCCTGCAGTTGCGGCCCGAGTTACGGCCTGCCGTGGGCCCGGACGGTCCTCGGCCTCGCCGCCCGGCCCGCCGCGCAGGCGGCGTGTGATATGCCTGCCTGGTGGCTGGGATGCGATCAGAGGAGGTGGTCGAGCTTCTCGGAAACGTTCCGGTGTTCTCGACTCTGGTCCTGGGGGACCTGGAGCGCATCGCCCAGTTCGCGGTGCCGCGCGAGTTCGAGCCCGGCGAGGTCGTGTTTCGAGAGGGTGACGCCAGCGACACCTGCTACGTCGTGCACGACGGCAAGGCGCGAGCGATTCGCACGCATCGCGACGGGCGCACGCTGACGCTCGCGACGTTCGGTCCCGGCGACATCTTCGGTGAGCTCGCGCTGTTCGAGGACGAGAAGCGCTCCGCGACCGTCGAAGCGATCGAGCGCACGCGCACCGTCGCCGTGCTCGGGCCCGACATGCGCCGGTTGATGTCAGAACACGCCGAGATCTCCTCGCGTCTGGTGATCGCGCTGGGCCGGCGGCTGCGCGAGACAAACGAGCGTCTGCAGCGTCAGTCGTTCTCCACGGTGCAGAGCCGCGTCGCGGTCGTGCTCGCCGAGCTGGTCGATCAAGAGCTGGCCGACGGCGAGCAGGGCGACGTGCTCGTGACCGCGACGCAGGCCGACCTCGCCCAGCTCGCGGGCTCCTCGCGCGAGTCGGCCAGCCGCTTCCTGGCCGTGCTCGAGCGCGCGGGCGTGATCTCGCAGGGCCGTGGCCGGTTGACCGTGCACGACCCCGAGGCGCTCAGGCAATATGTCTTCTGAGAAGAAGCCGCGCAAGGCGGGCGCCCGCAAGGGGCGCAAGGGCGGCAAGGGGAGTGCGCGGCGAGATGGCGCGCAAGGCGGCGATGCGCGGCGCGGCTCCGGCAAGAAGGGCAAGTCGGTCGCGCGCGAGCGCTCCGCGGGCGGCGTGGTCGTACGCGGCGAGGAGGTCGTCGTGATCGTGCCGACGCGTCGCGCCTCCGACGGCTCCAGCGTGGTGGCGCTGCCGAAGGGGCACATCGACCCGGGCGAGACGCCGCTGCAGGCCGCGGTCAGGGAGGTGCGCGAGGAGACCGGGATCGTCGCCGAGCCCGTCACCGAGCTCGGCGAGACGCGTTACTGGTATCGGCGCGACGGCCAGACGATCCCGAAGTCGGTGTCCTTCTATCTCTTTAAGTACATAGAGGGCGACACGGCCGATCACGACGACGAGGTCGAGGAGGCGCGCTGGGTCGGACTGAAGGACGCCGAGGGCGAGCTCAGCCACGCGGCCGAGCGCGAAATGGTGGCACGCGCGATTGCTTACTTGGAGACCGAGCGCAAAGGTCGATAGCCTGCGCTGTCGTGCAGGTGCTCAACTTCTACTCGACGATCTTCGCGGACGAGCTCAAGCGCGGTCGCAAGACCGCCACGATCCGCCTCGGCGACAAGTCGGGCAAGTACCGCAAGAACCAGCTGGTGCTGGTGACGATCGGCTACCAGCACTCGCCGCGCGAGCGCATCTTCGAGGCCGTGATCGACACCGTTGAGGTGATGCAGCTCGCCGATCTCTCCCCGCGCGACATCAAGCACGACAACCCCGAGTTTCGCCGTCACGACGAGCTGATCAACTTCCTCGAGCAGATCTACGGCCGCGAGGTCTCCACTCAGGACATCGTCACCGTCGTGCGCTTCTCCCAGATCCTCGACAACCCCACCGGCATGACCGCCGCGATGAAGGGGTTCGGGGGCGCGCAGAACTGATCGCGGGGCCGCCGCTCGATCGCGCAGGCGCTCGCCTGAGCGCCGGGTCGGGCACGTCGGTCGGATAGTTCGGCTCGGGTGCCTCGGTAGGGATCGGTCATCGGCAGGGATGCGCTGGTCGTGCCGCCCGTCGCTCGACCATCCGTTGGCAGTTTCCGTTTCAAGTGCCAGATTCCCTTGATGGAGCCCCGCAGGCTCTATATATTGAGAGGACCGTTGGCACTCTCCCCCGAGAGTGCCAGAGGCGCTGGGCCACCGGCACAGAGGGCCGGATAGCACGGTACGGCGCCCGAAGCACTCTCTAGATGGAGGTTTTGAACATGAAGCTGAAGCCCCTGGGCGATCGTCTGATCGTGCGGGCGATCGAGGAGGAGCTGACCACGGCAAGTGGCCTCGTGCTCCCCGACACCGCGAAGGAGAAGCCGCAGAAGGGTGAGGTCATCGCCGCAGGCGACGGACGGATCGACGACGACGGCAAGCGCATCCCGCTGGACGTGAAGAAGGGCGACGAGGTCCTCTACAGCAAGTACGGCGGGACCGAGATCAAGATCGACGGGGAGGACCTGCTCGTGTTGCGCGAGTCCGACGTCCTTGCCCTCGTCGAGGCATAAGGAGACTTAGAGGAATATGGCTAACAAGGAGATCAAGTACAACAGCGAGGCGCGTGCGGCTCTCGAGGCCGGCGTCGACGCTGTCGCCAACGCAGTCAAGGTCACGCTCGGCCCCAAGGGCCGCTATGTGGTGCTGGACAAGAAGTTCGGCGCGCCCACGATCACGAACGACGGCGTGACGATCGCGCGTGAGATCGAGGTCGAGGACGTCTTCCAGAACCAGGGCGCGCAGCTCGTGCGCGAGGTCGCCACGGCGACCAACGACGTCGCCGGCGACGGCACCACGACCGCCACGGTGCTGGCTCAGGCGATCGTCCGCCAGGGTCTGAAGAACGTCGCCGCGGGCGCGAACCCGCTGGCGCTGAAGCGCGGCATCGAGAAGGCCGTCGAGGAGGTCGTCAAGAACATCGCCTCGCAGTCCAAGGAGGTCTCCGGCAAGGACCAGATCGCTCGCGTGGCGACGATCTCCGCCGGCGATGAAGAGATCGGCGACGTGATCGCCGACGCGATCGAGAAGGTCGGCAAGGACGGCGTGGTCAACGTCGAGGAGGGCCAGACCTTCGGCATGGACCTCGAGTTCACAGAGGGCATGCAGTTCGACAAGGGCTACATCTCGCCCTACATGGTCACCGACCAGGATCGCATGGAGGCGACGCTGGAGGACCCCTACATCCTGATCGCCAACTCGAAGATCGGCTCGGTCCGCGACGTGCTGCCGGTGCTCGAGCAGGTGATCCAGTCCGGCAAGCCGATCCTGATCATCGCCGAGGACGTCGAGGGCGAGTCGCTGGCCACGCTCGTGGTCAACAAGCTCCGTGGCACGTTCACGGGCGTTGCGGTCAAGGCGCCGGGCTTCGGCGACCGCCGCAAGCGGATGCTCGAGGACATCGCGATCCTGACCAGCGGTGAGGTGATCACCGAGGAGATGGGCCTGAAGCTGGAGAACACCCAGATCGCCCAGCTCGGCCGCGCGCGTCGCGTGGTCGTCGGCAAGGACACGACCACGATCGTCGACGGCGCCGGTGACGCCACCGCGATCAAGGGCCGCATCAACCAGATCAAAGCCGAAATCGACAACACCGACTCGGACTTCGACCGCGAGAAGCTGCAGGAGCGCCTTGCAAAGCTCTCCGGCGGCGTCGCCGTCGTCAAGGTCGGCGCGGCTACCGAGACCGAGATGAAGGAGAAGAAGCACCGTGTCGAGGACGCGTTGCAGGCAACGCGCGCGGCGCTCGAGGAGGGCATCGTCCCGGGCGGCGGCGTCGCACTGCTCGAAGCCACCTCGGCGGTCACGGTCGACGGCAACGGCAGCTCGGCCGACGGCTCGGATGACGAGCGCACGGGTGCGCGCATCGTGCTCCGCGCTCTGGAGGAGCCGCTTCGTCAGCTCGCCGAGAACGCGGGCCTCGAGGGCTCGGTCGTCGTCAACGACGTCCGCAAGGCCAAGAAAGGCCAGGGCCTGAACGCCTCGACGAACGAGATCGTGGATCTCGTCGCCGAAGGCGTGATCGACCCGGCGATGGTGACGCGCTCTGCCCTGCAGAACGCGGCCTCGATCGCGAAGAACATCCTCACCACCGAGGCGATCGTGGCGGAGCTTCCCGAAAAGGAAGGCGCTCCCGCCGGCGGTGGCATGCCTGACATGTCGGGGATGATGTAGCCCCGATTCAAGTGTGGTGCGCTCGTCTTCACGGCGAGCGATTCGAGGGCCCGGCATCTGCCGGGCCCTCGGCGTTTCTGATTGCCAAATCGGAAAAGCTGTCTCTTTCTTTATGGCCCGCCGCCGCTGCCGTCGCGGGCTTCTAAACGCCCGATCTATGCCGTTCTCTGTCCCGAGGCGCCCGATCGGTCGGGGTCCCCGGGGCCGGCTGCCCTTGACTGTCGGCGGGCGAAAAATATGGTGAGCGCCCAGGCACCAGTACCTTAATCGGTGAAAGGACCGGTCTTAAACACCGGTGATCCGGGTTCGAGCCCCGGCTGGTGCATGTTGCCCTCTCGCACGTACCAGCCACCCGATGCCAACGAACCTGTTCGACTACTTCGAGGACGCCGAGGCTCTGCCCGAGGCCGGTGCCGACGCGCGCCAGACGGCCAGCTCGCCATGGGCCGCGCGGCCGCCCCGACGCCCCGAGCGTGACTTCGATCTGACGTTGTTCGCGCGCGCTCCGCGGTGGACCGAGGACGCGGGCTCGGTCCAGGCTCTCCGGCGAATCGCCGCCGAGCCCTGGGTGGAGGAGATCGCCCGTGACGGCGACGCGGTGCGGGTGCGTCTGAGCGACGACTGGATCGAGCTGACCGGGGCTGCGCTGGAGGCGGGCGGCAGCGCCGAGACCCATCTCGCCGACCTCGCCGACGGCAAACGCGTCTCGATGCAGTTCTGGGACGCGAACGCGACCAAGGCGCTGCACGTCGGGCACCTGCGAAACCTCGCGATCGGCAACGCGCTGTCCTCCGCGCTGACGCAGGCGGGCGCGAAGGTGGAGCGGCGCAGCCGCATCTCCGACATGGGCCGCGCGATGGGCGAGGCGATGGCGGGCGTGATGCAGAGCGGCCGGCACGTCCAAGGATTCTTCGACGGCGATGACAAGAGCGATCACTTCGTCGGCGAGTGCTACGCCGACTACGTGGCCTCGGGAGGGCTCCTGGACACCGCGGTGCAGGAGCAGGCCGAGGACTCGCTCTCGCGCGAGGTGCAGGTCCAGAACGACGCGGCAGACGGGCTGATCAAGCGCGTCCTGAGCGGCGACCGCGAAGCGGTCGAGCTCTGGTATCGCACGCGCGCCTGGGTGATCGCCGGGCAGCGTAAGACGCTCGCCCGGCTCGGGATCGCCTTCGACCGGGTGTTCTTCGAGTCCGATTACCTGCAGGAGACCGCCCAGCTCACGCAGGAGGGCCTGGACAACGGCACGCTGAAACGCCGTGAGGACGGGGTCGTCGTCTACTCGACGGGCTTCGAGGAGCTCGAAGAGCTCGCGCTGGTGCGCTCGGACGGGCTCTCGACGCAGCACATGCGCTCGCTGACCTATTGCATGACGGCCCCGGAACTGGAGGACATGACCTCGATGCAGGTCACCGGCTCGGAGTGGGTCTCGCACGTGACGAGCATCCGCAAGTTGGCACAGGAGCTGCGGCCCGGCTTGAACGGTGGCTTTCATCCGAGCCGCAGCATCTTCCACGGCATGGTCTTCAGCCAGAAGCGAGCGATCACCTCGAGCGCGGGAGCGCTGCTGATCGACGAGCTCGCCGAATGGATCGATCGGCAGATCAACGAGGACGAGGAGCGCCGCCGGGTGCGCGCGGCGCACCCCTATCCCGAACGGATCGCGGCTCAGCTCGCGCTCGCCTACTTCCTTCCGCACGCCGCGGCGCCGGACATCGACTTCGACCCGGCCCGCTTGCTCTCCGAGGAGAGCCTTGGCTGGGAGTTGGCCCGCGCGCGGGCGCGCCACGGCGCGGGCAGCCCCAACGGGTCGCGCCCGACCGAGGACCCCGACTACCGCTTCGCGGTCGTGCAGTCCGAGCTCTATCGCCGTCACCTGAGTCTCGCGATCGAGCGGCTCGACGTCAGGCCGCTGGCCCACTACCTCAAGCACCTTGCGATCTGGTACCTGGAGCGCGAGCGCAGCGAATCGGTCGAGCGGGTCGTGCACACGCTGCTCGACCGCAGCGCGCGCGGGCTGGGACTGGAGGCAACGCCGTGAGCACGCTGCTCGTCGACAACTACGACTCCTACACCTACAACGTCTTCCACCTGCTCGCCGCCGTCGCGGGCGAGGAGCCGATCGTGGTGCACAACGACATGATCTCCTGGAAGGCGCTGTCGCGCTGGGAATTCGACGCGATCGTGCTCTCGCCCGGTCCGGGCCGTCCGCAACGCTGGCACGACTTCGGCATCTGCGCCGACATCCTGCGCCACAGCGAGGTGCCGGTGCTCGGCATCTGCCTTGGGCATCAGGGGATCGGCAACCTGCTGAGCGGGATGGTCGCCGCGGCGCCGATGGCGATGCACGGGCGTCTCAGCCGCGTGCGTCACGACGCGACCGGGCTGTTCGCCGGCATCCCGCAGGACTTCTCGGTCGTCCGCTACCACTCACTCGCCGTGAGCGGCTCGCTCGGGCCCGAAGGCCGCGTCACGGCCTGGACCGACGACGGCGTCGTGATGGGGATCGAGCATCGCCGCCGCCCGCTCTGGGGAGTGCAGTTCCACCCCGAGTCGATCGCCACCGAGCACGGCCATCGCATCGTCGAGAACTTCTACGCGAGCCTGGAGCGGCGTACAGCGCCGCGCCCGCGCCGCGGCGGCAGCCCGACTACCGCTGTCGCGAGCGGCGCTGCGACGACTGGCTCGGGCGGGCGCACCGCCGCGGGCTCGGATCTGCAGCTCCACACTCGCTCGATCGACGGCGAGGTCGCGACCGAGCCGCTGTTCGAGCGGCTGTTCGGCGGCGCCGAGCACGCCTTCTGGCTCGACAGCGCCGACGCGCCGACGCGGCTGGCGAAATGCTCCTACCTCGGTACGAGTGCCGGTGCGGACCGCTGCGTATTGGAGTACGACGTCGCCGAGCAGCGCGTGAAGATTCACGGGACGCAGTCCATGCAGGAGGAGCAGGGCTCGATCTTCGACGTGCTCGATCGTGAGCTCGCCGCCCGTGCGCTCGCGCCGGCGGGCGCCCAGGGGGCTCCGTCGGTCGCTGCAGGCGAGCCGCCGAGCGCTTCGCGCAGTCTTGTGGGCGGCTTCGTGGGTTACGTCGGCTACGAGTGCAAGGCCGACTGCGGCTCGCCGAACACGCATCGCTCCGATGTGCCCGACGCCGTGCTGATGCTCGCCAACCGCGTCGTCGCGGTGGACCACGTCGCAAAGCGCACCACCCTGCTTGCGCTCTGCCGCGATGGCGACCGCGACGCCGAGCGCTGGCTCGATCGGGCGGAGGGGGCGGTGCGTGAGCTTCTCCACGCACCGCCCCCTGAGCGCGCGCGGCCTGCGACGAGCACGAGCGCGCGGCAGGAGCCCTTCATCGGCGAGCCGGTCACCTTCGCGTGCGGGCGTGGCCGCGAGCAGTACCTCGCCGACATCCTGCGCTGCCAGTCGGCGCTTGCGGCCGGTGAGTCCTACGAGGTTTGCCTCACCGACCAGATCTCCACCTCCGCGAGCCCGGAGCCTTTCGAGCTCTACCGCGTGCTGCGGCGCACGAACCCCGCCCCGTTCGGGGCCTACCTGAAGCTCGGTGAGCTGGCCGTGCTCAGCTCCTCGCCCGAGCGCTTCCTTTCCGTCGATCGCGAGCGCCGTGTGGAGGCGCGCCCGATCAAGGGCACGACGCCACGCTCGCAGGACCCGGTCGAGGACGAGGCGCTGCGCTCTGAGCTGACGCACGACGAGAAGACCTACGCCGAGCACCTGATGATCGTCGACCTGCTGCGCAACGATCTCGGCCGCGTTTGCGAGGTCGACAGCGTGCGCGTTCCGGAGCTGATGGTGGTGGAGGACTATGCCACCGTGCATCAGCTCATCTCCACGATCGTCGGCGTGCTCGAACCGACGCGCACGCCGGTGCAATGCGTGCGCGCCTGCTTCCCCGGCGGCTCGATGACCGGCGCCCCGAAGCTGCGCACCATGGGCATCATCGACGAGACCGAGCGCGTCGCGCGCGGCGTCTACTCGGGCGCGATCGGCTACTTCGGGCTCGACGGCAGCGTCGATCTCAGCATCGTGATCCGTACGATCGTGATGCGTCCCGGCGCGACGACGATCGGCGCGGGCGGGGCGATCGTGATGCAGTCCGACCCCGAGGACGAGTTCGATGAGATCCTGCTCAAGGCGCGTGCCCCGATGGCCGCGATCGCGCAGGCCGTCACCGGCAGCGCGTCGAGCCAGGCGTGGCGCGTCGAGCTGGAGCCAGGTTTCGCGTTGGCCTCGGCGGAGGCCGCATGAGCGCGCGCTCGCCCCAGCTTGCGCTCGAGCAGCGGCCCCGGAGCTGGATCGTGCGCCGCGCCACGAGCGAGGACGTGTTCGGGATCGTGGTCGCGGTGCAGGAGCTGCTGCTGGAGCTGGGCGGGACGCCGCCCTCGGCCCGGACGCTCGAAGGCGTGGCCTGCGAGCTGGTCGAGGATCGAGACAGCGGAGCCGTGCTGGTCGCGCGCTCGAGGGGCGAGGTCGTCGGAATGCTCGCGGCGAGCTGGCAGCTCGCGTTGCACGTGCCGGGCCGCTACGCGCTGATCCAGGACCTGTGGGTGCACTCGGCATGGCGCAGCCGCTCGATCGGCGCCGACCTGATGACCGGCCTGGTCGAGCTGGCCCGCGAGCGGGGGATGGCGCGGATCGAGGTCGGCCTGCCGCGCGAGAGCTTCCGCGGCATCCAGGCGACCGAAGTCTTCTATCGCAACAACGACTTCGATCTGCTGGGCCCGCGCATGCGACGGCTGCTGACATGAGCGAAGCCACCGGTCAGACGGGCGGCCTGGGTCCGTTTCGCCGCCGGCTCGATGAGCTCGACGCGGAGATCGCACGCCTGTTCGGCGAGCGCTTCGAGGTCTGCCGCGAGGTCGCCCACTACAAGAGCGAGCACGAGATCCCGATGATGCAGCCCGAGCGGGTGGTCCAGGTGCGCGAGCGCTACCTGGCGCGCGGCGGCGAGGTTGACCTGCCACCGGACTTCACCGCCGATCTGTTCGAGCTGCTGATCAACGCCACCTGTCGTATGGAGGACGAGCTGATGGGCACGCCCGAGGAGGAGCGCGTGCCGGTGCGCTTGGCGGCCTCGCGACTCGAGCGCTCTCGCCTCGAGCGCTCGCGGGTCGAGCATCCACGTCTGCAGCGCCCGCGTGTGGGTGGACCGTGAGCCTGCGGCCGACCTTCATCACGCTTGGACCGAGCGGGACCTGCCACGAGAACGCGCTGCGCCACTACCTGGAGTTTCAGGGCATCGAGGACTTCGAGCTCGTGCTGGTCGAGGACCTGCTCGGGGCGATCGAGCGGGTGCGCCGCCAACCGCAGACGTTCCTGGTGCAGTGCAGCGCGCACGTGCAGGTGCACCTGGTCACCGAGCGCTACTACCAGGACGTGTTCGTGATCGACACCTTCCTCTATCCCACGAAGGCGCTCGCGCTGCTGGTTCGCACCGACGTGCGCGAGCCGCGCAGCCTCGGGATCGTCTCGGCGACCCGCGGCTACACCGACCTCTCGCGCTGGGAGACGGTGATCGACGAGCCCTCGAAGCCCGTGGTCGCCCGGCACCTGCTGAACCACGACTACGACGCGGGCCTCACGCACCTGCACCACGCCCACGAACATCCACGGGAGCTGCGTATCGAGGAGTGCTACGGCGCGGTCGACACGACCTGGGTCGTCTATGGGCAGCGCAAGCGCTTCCGCGGGAAAGTCATCGCGCAGTACAACCCCTGGCTGTTCGCCGGGCAGCGCGAGCCGCAGGCGCCCGTCGCTGTGTAGTCACACCACAGCGCGGGCAGCTGCGCTCGTCCGGCCAGGGGTCCTAGGAGCGGAGCGGAACCGCAGGCCCGGACTGGTAGGCCGGCGGCGCGCTCTCGGCACGCACCGCGGCCCGCCTCGATGCGCGGGGCTCCGCTGCCTTCGTCGCTTTCACGCGCAGCCCAACCAGCAGGCCGAGCGATCCGAGCCAAACGATGGCGATCACCAGGAAAATCATAAAGCGGTGTTACCCGCTTCCGGGTGCTCTAAACCACTCCTTACACGACAGCGTCGACCGGGCGCGGCCCCTCGCCCACGTACTTCGCGGTCGGGCGGATCAGCTTGGCCTCGCGCTTCTGCTCGAGTATGTGCGCCGACCAACCCGCAACCCGCGCGCAGGTGAACATCGGCGTGAACAGGTCCGGCGGCACTTCGGCGAGGTCGAGGATCACCGCGGACCAGAACTCGACGTTCGTGGCGAGCACGCGATCGGGCCGGCGCGCATGCAGCTCGGCGAGCGCGGCCTTCTCGAGCGCCTCCGCGGCCTGGAAGCGGGGCGAGCCGAGTTCGCTCGCGGTGCGGCGCAGCACCCGCGCGCGCGGGTCTTCGGCTCGGTAGATGCGGTGCCCGAAGCCCATCAGCCGCTCGCCGCGGTCGAGCGCGTCGGATACCCAGCGCTCGGCGTCGCCGCCCTGTTCGACTTCCTCGAGCATCTTCAGCACGCGCGAGGGCGCGCCGCCGTGCAGCGGACCCGAGAGCGCGCCCACCGCGCCCGAGAGCGCAGCCGCGCAGTCGGCCCCGGTCGAGGCGATCACGCGCGCCGTGAACGTCGATGCGTTCATGCCGTGCTCGGCCGCCGAGACCCAGTAGGCGTCGATCGCCTTGACGTGGTCGGGGTTGGCCTCGCCGCGCCAGCGGATCAGGAAGCGCTCGGGGATCGTGCTGCCCTCGTCGATCTCCGACTGGGGCACCGGCGGCTGGCCGGGCTCGCGGGCGGACTGCGCCACGAACGAGAGCGCCATCACCGAAGCGCGCGCGAGGTTGTCGCGGGCCTCCTCGTCGGTGATGTCGATCAGCTGGCCGAAGCCCCACTCGGGGGCCAGCATCGCCAGCGCCGACTGCACGTCGACACGATGATCGCCCGAGCGCACGGTCAGCGCGTGTGGTTCGGCGGGGGGCAGGCCGGGTTTGAAGTGCCCGTCGACCAGCAGGCCCCAGACCTGCTCGTAGGGGACTTTGCCGACCAGGTCTTCGATGTCGACGCCGCGGTAACGCAGCGCGCCGCCCTCTTTGTCGGGCTCGGCTATCTCGGTTGCAAAGGCGACGACTCCTTCGAGGCCCGACTGGACCTCTGGTGCTGTGACCGCGCTCATGGCACTCGCTTTCTGAGCTTGATGCTTGACGGGGTGCTGCCTTGTGGGCAGACCCATATCGTCGCAGGAAAGTGCGCGCCAGTAGGCTGCGAGAGAAGCGGGCATCGGGCGGATCACCAACTCCGGTGCCCTGACACAGCGCAACCGAGGGAGAGCCGATGAGCGACGGCGAGCTGATGTTCCTAGGGGCGAGCGAGCTCGCGCAGATGGTCCGCGCGGGTGAGGTCTCTGCGCGCGAGCTGACTCAGGTCTCGCTGGAGCGGATCGAGCAGTACAACCCGGCGCTCAACGCGTTCGTGCAGGTCGACGCCGAGGGCGCGCTTGCGACTGCGGATGAGATATCGCCCGGCGATCCGCGGCCGTTCGCGGGCGTGCCGATCGCGATCAAGAACAACCGCCCGGTCAAGGGCCTGCGCCTGACCTACGGCTGCGCGCTGATGTCCGAGCACGTCGCGCTCTATGACCACAACATCACGCGGCGGCTGCGGGACGCGGGCTTCGTGATCGTCGGCACCACGACGCTGCCCGAGTACGGGATTCTGCCGACGAGCGAGGCGCGGATGTTCGGCCCGACGCGCAACCCCTGGGATCTGGGCCGCACCCCCGGCGGATCCTCCGGCGGCGCGGCGGCGGCGGTGGCGGCGGGCATCGTTCCGGTCGCTCACGGCAACGACGGCGGCGGCTCGATCCGCATCCCCGCGGCCTGCTGCGGGCTCGTGGGGCTGAAGCCCGCGCGCGGGCGCATCTCGCCCGCGCCGGAGCTGGGCGACTCCTCGTTGGGCATCGACGGGGTGCTGACGCGCTCGGTCGCGGACACCGCCGCGATCCTCGACGTGCTCGCGGGCTATGAGCTCGGCGACGCGACCTGGGCGCCGCCGCCCACGGAGCCCTTTGCGGTCTCGGCGACGCAGGACCCCGGCAAGCTGCGGATCGCCGCCACGACGCTGCCGCCCGTGCCGGAGGCCGAGGTGGACCCGCAGGCCGCGGGCGCCGTCGCCGACGCCGCGGAGCTGCTGCGCTCGCTGGGGCACGAGGTCGAGGAGGTGGACCCGCCCTGGCAGGACGAGTCGCTGCGCGAGCTGTTCGGCGTCGTCTTCTCCAGCCATATCGCGCTCTCGATCGCCTATTCGGGACGCGTAGCGGGGCGCGAGCCCACGGCCGAGGACATGGAGCCGATGAGCTGGGCGATCTACTCGATGATCCAGAAGCTCGGCTCGATCGAAGCGATGGGGGCGGAAGTCGCGCTGCAGCAGTTCGCCCGACGCCTGATCGCCCACCTGGCGCCCTATGACGCGCTGCTGACACCCGCGCTCGCCGAGCGTCCGCTGCCGCTGGGAACGCTCGACACCGCGGCGCCCCATCCGATGGAGACGTTCACGCGCTCGGGCCTGTTCACGCCGTTCACCCCGGTCTTCAACGCCGGCGGTCAGCCCGGGATCTCGCTACCGCTCTACGAAGGCACGGACGGGCTGCCGCTCGCGATTCAGCTCGTCGGGCGTCCAGCGGGCGAGGCAAGGCTGCTGGCGCTGGCGGGACAGCTCGAGACCGTGCAGCCTTGGGCGCAGCGGCGGCCGCCGCTGGAGCGGCTCGCGGCGGCTTAGCGCTCGACACAGAAACGTTGCTTGTCGTATCGATGGACCGCATCTAGCATCGCGATCTGTCCGACTGACAAAAATGGTCATCAGACACGCGCGGGCCATCTCGTGGGGGTGATTGCCGTTCGACGGCTGACTGCCAGTGCGTGGAGCAGATCGACCGCGCCCGGCTTGGGCGCTGCGATCCCGATCGCGCGCAGCGCCGTGGCTGTTCTGCCCTCGGCGCCTGCGAGCGGGCTTCAGCCCACCCCGAGCACGGCGCGCATCCGTGCCGGGGCAACCCCGAGCTCCTCGACGTCGGCGGCTCCGCGTGCGGAGAGCATCGGCACCTCCATCAGCTCGGCCTCGTCCCAGGTCGCAAACGCGTTCGGTCCCGAGACCCGCTCGAGCAGCCGCAGCGCGCGCGAGACGACGGGTGTCGGCACGTGCACCAGCGGGCGGCGGCGGTTCAGCGAGCGCAGGAGGATTCGCACGAGGTCGTTGTGGCTGAGCGTCTCGGGGCCGGCGAGCTCATAGCGCGAACGCAGCCGACGCTCGCCGCCGCGACGCTCGGAGGGTGAGCCGCTTGCGCCGCTGCCGGTTGCGGTCACGGCGGCGTCGTCTCGGCGCCCGCGCAGCGCCGCGACCACGCAGTCGGCGACGTCCTCGGCCCAAATCGGCTGATACAGCGCGCGCCCGCTGCCGGAGACCGGCATCACCGGCAGCCACGCGAGACGTTCGAGCAGCGTCAGCCACGGATCGCCGGGGGCGTAGACGATCGAGGGGGCGAACACCAGCGACTGCAGCTCGGCCTCTTCGACGGCCTGCTCGGCGAGCGCCTTGGCGCGAAAGAAGCGCGCGCGGTGATGGGTGGAGGCGTCGAGTGCGGAGAAGAACACGAAGCGCTCGACGCCCGCGCGCTCGGCGGCCTGCACCATGCGCCAGGTCGCGATCCCGTTCAGCTCCTCGATCGAGCCCTGCGACTGGTCGCGGATCGAGGCCGCGAGGTGCACGACCGTGCGCACGCCACGCAGCGCATTGCGAAACGAGAGCGGGTCGGTCAGGTCGCCGAGCGCGATCTGCACCCGCACCCGCTGGGCGCCGAGGCGGCGCGGGTCGCGCACCAGGCAGCGCACCTGCTCGCCTTCGGCCACGAGCCGGCGCAGCAGCGCCGAGCCCACCAGCCCGGTTGCCCCTGTCAGCAGCAGCATCCGCCCAAACCTAGCGGAGTCCGCTCCGCTGGATGATTGATCGGGCAATCATCTAGGATGAGCCTCGGCCGAGCCGACGTCATCCGTAAAATACCCCGCTCGGCCGGACCCCACTCCCGCCGCACAACCGCAAACAACCAGGAAAGAAGCAAATGGCCTACGTGATCGCCGAGCCCTGCATCGGCACCAAGGACAACTCCTGTGTCGAGGTGTGCCCCGTCGACTGCATCCACCCGACGCCCGACGAGCCCGGATACGACGCGGCCGAGATGCTCTACATCGACCCCGAGGAGTGCATCGACTGCGACGCCTGCGTCGAGGCATGCCCGGTGGACGCGTGCTTCGCCGAGGACCAGCTGCCGGACGAGTGGCAGAAGTTCACGCAGATCAACGCGGACTACTTCAACAACGTCAAATAGGACTCGTCGAGCACGTCGAGGATCGGCACGTTCGCGACGGCTTCGCCGATCAGCCCGCGCAGCATGCGCGAATCGAAGCGGTGGGACTGCGGTGCGAGCGGGTTGACCGTGATCGCCTTCAGCGCGATTGGGCGCAGCACTTCGATCGCGATCCCCTGACGCGCGTACCAGCGCGGGCCGCGTCGCGTGAGAAAGACCTTCGTGGCGTCGCCTGCCACGAGCTGGAGCTCGCGCCCGGCGCGCTCTGAGCGTGCCGCGAGCAGGCCTTCGAGGAAGCGCTCGCCGAGCGCCCCCTCGACCCCGAAGGAGCTCGACTCGGGGTGCTCGCGCAGGAGTGCGGCGATCTCGGCGGGCTCGGCGTTCAGCACGAGCCGCCGTCCGAGCGTGACGCGCTCGCGATCCTCGCTCGCCACCGGCAGCCTGACCAGATCGACGGCGTCTGAGGTCGTGCGCACGACATCTTCGATGTCTTCGCCGAGGATCGCGCCCGTGGCCATCACCAAGCCGTCGGCGACCGCGGGCGAGGAGGCGGCACGGCGGTCGATCGCGCCGTCGAGCAGCGCCTGCTCGGCGCCGAGCGCGAGCATCTCCTCGCCGATCGCCCGTAGGTCCGCGGCGGAGCTGGGACCCGCGACTTCGACCGCGCCCGGCTGCGACATGCGGGCGAGCACGACCTCGCCCAGCGGCGTGCGCACGCCGGTCTTCGACAGGCGCTCGTGGGCCACGCCGCTGGAGCGCAGCAGCGCCCCGGTCGTGGCAACCAGATCGCCCGTCTGAAGCAGCACTCGTGGCTTCTCGATGCGCGCGTCGATCACGTCGTGCTCCTCGCCGTCGCGACCGATCGAGGTGACGCCGACCGGCCGCCCGGCCGCCGCATGCTCGCGCAGCAGTGCCGCCAGCGTCTCGGTCTTGCCGGTGTTCTTCGCCAGCCCCACGAGCGCGAGCGTGCGCGTGTCGGCGAGCAGCTCGCTCAGTCGCGTCGGCGCGGTCTCGGCGTCAGCCATCGCTGGGGCTGGTCATCGGTGGGCGGGGCTCAGTCATCCGCGTGCTGGAGCACACCGGTGCCGTGGCCTGGGCCGTTGCGCGCCGCCAGCTCGCGCACGATGAAGCTCGCGACGTGATGCGGGTAGGTGCCCTTGGAGAAGCCCGCGTCGAAGCCGAGCTCCTTCGCGAGTTCGTTCGAGACCCGCGGCCCGCCGCAGGTGAGGATGATCTGCTTGCGCCGCCCCTCGGCTTCGACGATCTCGACGAGCTCGGTCAGGTTGGCGATGTGCAGGTTTTGCTGGGTGACGGTCTGCGATACGAGGATCGCGTCGGCGTCGAGGTCGATCGCGCGCGAGACCAGCACGCTGTTGGGGACCTGGCTGCCGAGGTTGTGCGTCTCGAAGGCCTTGTAGCCCTCGAGCCCGTGGTGGCCGTGAAAGCCCTTCAGGTTCAGCATCGCGTCGATGCCGACGCTGTGCGTATCGGTGCCGGTGGCGGCGCCGACGACCACGATCGGCCGCCCGATCTGGTGGCTGGCGAACTCTTCGATCTCCTCCTCGCTCATGTACTCGACGTCGAAGCCCTCTTCGCTGAGCGAGGCGTAGTCGACGGTCTGCGTGGACTCACCGAACATCACGAAGTAGGTGTAGCCGTCGGTCAGCTCCTGGTAGTGGACGACCTCGGGATGCTGAAAGCCCATCTTCGCGGCCCACTCCTGCGCGGCCTTGCGCGCCGCCAAGCCATAGGGCACCGGCAGTGTGAAGCTGAACTGCACGATGCCGTCGCCCAAGTGGTCGGCGTAGGGCTTGACCTTGCTCAGGTCGATGCGCCCGCGCGTGACCGGCCCGGTTGCGGCGCCGTTCGTGACGGCTGCCTCGCTGCCGCCGGCCTCAGGCAAGGCTCGAAGCCCCTCGCATCTGCTCGACGGTCGGGTTGAAGTAGCCCTCGCCGACTTCGACGATCCCCTCGCTGCCGCGGCCCTCGTCGATCGCCCGTGGCACATCCCCGAACACGCCCTCGCCCAGCGCGGCGAACAGCCCGTGCTCGGCGATCCGTGCCAGCAGTGCGTGCGCGCCGGCGAGCACCTCCTGCGCCCGGGTCTGAATGATGCCACCGCGCTTGAACTCGATCTCCTCGCCGAGATCCTGCGCTGCGGTGAACACGTAGTTGACGTTTTCGAGGCCGATCACGCGGTCGTGCACGTGCGGGGTGAAGATACCCTCGGTGGGCACGCCAATCGTCTGGATTCCCTGGCCCGTGGCGACGGTGATCAGGTTGAACAGCGAATCGGTTGCGTGCGTGCGGAACAGGTTGCCGTCCATGTGGCGCGTCGGCGGCATGTACTTGACGGGGCAGTCGGGGAACAGCTCGCGGGTGAGCTGCGCCTGGGCCCACTCGAACAGCAGGCTGTTCGGGATCGGAGTGTCGATCTCGAACGCGTCGCCCATCGCGATCTGCGCATCCGGCACGCCGGAGTCGAGCGCGAGCTGACGATTGATGAACTGCGAGGCGGTCACCGACGGCGCGGCCTCGATCGCGTCGGCGGTGCGCAGGTAGTTGTCCTCTCCCGTGTTGATCACCACCCCGAAGTAGCCGTTGATCATGCGCGAGACGCGCTGGTCGATCAGCCCGCGGATTGGGTTGATGTCGCGGTAGAGGATCCCGTACAGCGCGTCGTTGACCATGTTGTCGAAGCCCTCGATCGCGCCCATCGCCGCGATCTCGGGCATGCACAGTCCCGAGCAGAAGCTCGACAGGCGCACGTAGCGGCCGTTCTTCTGGGACCACTCATCGAGCGCCTCGCGCATGATGCGGAAGTTCTCCTGAGTGGCGAACGTGCCGCCGTAGCCCTCGGTCGTGGGGCCGTAGGGGACGTAGTCGAGCAGGCTCTGGGCCGTGGAGCGGATCACCGCCACGATGTCGCCGCCGGCCTGCGCGACGGCGAGACCGTGGACGACGTCCTCGTAGACGTTGCCGGTCGCGGTCAGCACGTAGCGCAGCGGCGGCGGGTGCTCGCCGAGACGCTCGCGCAGCTCGCGGCGCTCGTGCATGCGCTTGCCGATCTCGCCCACGCGCCCCTGGCACTCGCCGGCTATCCGCTCGCGGATCGCCCCCTCGGCGGCCGGCGGAAGCGTGCAGAGCTCGAGCCCGCCCGCATCGACGGCCTCGGCGATCGACTGTGGCGTGGCCTGCGGGTCGGCCAGCAGCGCGTTGCCGACCCAGTAGGCGACGCCCTTGTCGAGCTCGCCGCGGTCACGGACGTGGTCGACGAGCACGTTCGGAAGCGGCGCGTCGAGTTCGTTGGCACCATCGACGCCGAGCAGGCGCGCGATCGTGCGCTCGACCGAGACCGTGGTCTTGCCCGCGATCTGATCCGCCACCTGCCCCGCGATCTGGCTCGCGGCCTCGCGGCAGGAGGCGACGATGCCCGGGTCGAGATCGAGCTTGCCCGGCCCGCCGCTCGCGGTGGGATGCGCGCCGTTGGCGCCGGTGCCGCTGCCGCTGCCGTTCGCGTGCGCGCCGCCGGAGCTCATTTGAGCTCCCGCACGATTGGGAAGGGGATCACCTCGCGCAGCGTCTCGCGTTCGGTGAGGATCATGATCAGACGGTCGACGCCCATGCCTCCTCCGGCCGTGGGCGAGTAGCCGTACTCGATCGCACGCGCGTACTCCTCGTCGTTGGGGTGGGGCACGTCCTCGTCGTCGATCATGCGCCGCTTGCGCTGGTCGACGAAGCGCTGCCATTGGTCGACCGGATCGTTCAGCTCGGTGTCGCCGCTGACCATCTCGATGCCGCCGATCACGGCGTCGAAGTGCTCCGCCAGCTCGGGGTGCACAGCGTGGCGCTTGGTGATCGGGAACGGCTCCAGCGGGAAGTCGAACACGTGCGTCGGCTGGTTGAGCGTCGACTCGATTTTCTCGGAGTAGATGTCGGCCACGACCTCGGCCCAGGTGGCGCCGGGATCCATCGGCTCGTCCAGGATCTCGGCGAGCTGCTCGCGCGTGGACTCCATGAAGTCAAGGCCGAAGCGTTCGAGGATCAGCTCGCGCATCGTGACCCGCCGCCAGGGCTTCGAGAGGTCGATCTCCTCGCCGTTTCGTTTCACCACCGTGCGCCCGAGCGCCTTCTGAGCGACGTCACGGAACATTTCTTCGGTCACGGTCGCGACGTCGTTGTAGTCCGAGTAGGCGCACATGAACTCGATGATCGTGAACTCGGGGGAGTGCTTCGGCGAGATGCCCTCGTTGCGGAACACCTTGCCCATGTCGTAGACGTTCTCCATGCCGCCGACTATGCAGCGGTTCAGGAAAAGCTCCACCGAGATGCGCAGATACAGATCGCGGTCGAGCGCGTTGTGATGGGTGGTGAAGGGCCTAGAGCCCGCGCCGCCCGCCAGCGACTGCAGCGCGGGCGTTTCGATCTCCACGAAGTTGCGCTCCGCCAGCCATTCGCGGATCGCGAGCACGATCTTGTTGCGCGTGATGAACAGATCGCGGGTCTCCTGATTGGCGATCAGGTCGAGCTCCCTGTAGCGGTAGCGGGTGCCGGTGTCACCGAGCCCGTGGTGCTTGTCGGGCGGCGGGCGCAGTGTCTTGGTCAGCAGCGTGCACTCGATCGCCTCGAGCGCCAGTTGGCCCCGCTGGGTCACGTACACGCAGCCGTCGACCGACACGATGTCGCCGATGTCGAGGCCGATGATGCGGTCATAGACCTCCTGCCCGAGCGAGTCGACGCGCAGCACGACCTGGATCGAGCCCGACAGATCGCGCACGTCCAGGAACGCGGTCTTGCCATGCCCGCGGCGTGAGATCAGCCGACCTGCGACGAGGTAGCGCATCTCGGGGTGCGCGCCTTGCTCCAGCGCTCCGGGATCGTGCTTGCCGAGAATCTCGGCGATGCGGTCGCGCTTGCCCCACAGCGTGACCGCCGGATAGGGATCGACCCCTTCGCTACGCAACCGCTCCATCTTCTTGCGGCGCTCGTCGATTTCACGACGCTCGTCGACTGCGACCGCGCCGTTCTCGGACACGCCGTTCTCGGCCGGATCGGCCTCCTGCAGCGTTACTTCCCTCTCCCCCTCATGGTGCCCAGATGCGGACATGTCAGACGATCCTCTCAAAGCGGTTTCGCTTGTCAAGCGGTTGCGCAGAATGTCCACACGGGCCGCACGGCCCCCAAAGGTGGTTTTTCTGCCCGCCGACTAAGCCATCGGCAGCGACATACCCGCCGGTTTTCGCTCTTCAGCGGGGGCGGGAGCGGCTGCCGGGGAGGGCGTGCCGGGAGCTGTGCCGTTGGCGGGCGATTCGCCGCCGACCTGCACGAGTGGGAGGACCGGCAGGGTCATCGGCGCCATCGCGATCAGCCCGCGCGCAACTTGGTGGATCGCCTGGGCCGCGGGGTCGCCGGGCTGCTCGAGGACCAGCGGCACGCCGCCGTCGGCCTGCTCGCGCAGCGGCATCGTCAGCGGCACGCGCCCCAGCATCGGCACGTCGAGCTCATCGGCCAGCTCCTGCCCGCCACCCTCGCCGAAGATCGGGAAGCGCTCGCCGGACGGCGTCGTGAAGCCGGACATGTTCTCGATCACGCCCGCGATCTCGAGGTCGACCTTTTCGGCCATGTGGGCCGAGCGGCGTGCGACCTTCTGTGCCGTCGCCTGCGGTGTCGTGACGATGATGAACTGGGCTTGCGGCAGCAGCTGGGCGAGCGTCATCGACACGTCGCCCGTGCCGGGGGGCAGGTCCACGAGCAGGTAGTCCAACGCGCCCCATGCGACGTCCTGCAGAAACTGGGTCAGCGCCTTGTGCAGCATCGGGCCGCGCCACACCACCGCGGCGTCCTCCTCCACGAAGAAGCCGATCGACATCACCTTCACGCCGTGTGCCTGCAGCGGCACGATCTTGCGCTCGGGGGAAACCGGCGGTCGCGTCGCGCCGAGGCCGTACATGCGGGGGATCGAGTAGCCCCAGACGTCGGCGTCGAGCACGCCCACGCGCTTGCCTTCGCCCGCCAGGGCTGCCGCGAGGTTCGCGGTCAGCGTCGACTTGCCGACGCCGCCCTTGCCGGATCCGATGCAGATCACGTTCTGCACCTGCGCGAGCGCTCCCTCGGGAAGCCGGCCGCGACCGAGCTTCTGCTGCAGGGCCTGCTTCTGGGTATCGGTCAGCACGTCGAAGTAGACGTTCGTATGTGTGACGCCCTCCAGCGCCGTGACCGCCTCGGCGACCGCCGTTTGGAAGTGGCCCTTGATCGGGCAGCCCGGCGTCGTCAGCGAGACCGTCACGTCGACCACGCCATTCGGGCTCGCGTCGATCGAGCGCACCATGTCCAGCTCCACGATCGAGCGGTGCAGCTCGGGGTCGATCACGACCTCCAGGGCCTTGAGGATCTGCTCGCGGTTTGGCACGACGCCCATTGTGACACGCTCCTTAAATGACTAGCGAGGCGATGGGGACCGCCTCGCTAGTCGAGGGAGGAGAGGGTGCTACTACTGCCGGCGGGATATGAGGCCGACAGACTTTCCCGCTACCGGTCCTCTCGACCCGGGCGGGGGAAGCTGGGTTCGCTCAGACCAGGCTGGCGATTCGCTCCTGGACCTGGCTCGCGAAGTCGCTGCCGTTCTTCGCCACGGCGTCACGACGCTTTTCGAGCTCGGAGACCGTTTTCTCGATCTCGCGACGACGTGTACGCAGTTCGCGCTCGACGCGGACGCGCGCTTTGCGCACCTCACGCTCGAGGCGGTTGCGGGCAGTCGCGCCGCGGCGCTCGAAGCGACGCAGCTGAGCCTGGGCCTTGCTGGCCGAGGAGTAGCTCGAGATCGTGTCGTTGACGTTCGAGACGACCGTGTCACGCGCGCTGAGCGCAACGCCCACGGGGATCAGCAGCGCACGCTCGGCGTAGTCGCCGAACACGCCGGCGGTCTCGCGCGTGGCGGTCTGAGCCTGGCTGGCAGCCGATTCGGCCTGGTGAACGGCGCGTGTGCGAGCGGACTTGGCGCGAGTCGCTTTGGACTGCGTGCCGGTCGCTTTCGTGCTCGCGGCTTTACGAGCGGGTTTTTTGGCTTTCGCTGTTTTCGCGCCCGCTTTGGTGCTGCGGGGAGAAGTGGTGGTGGCGCTTGGCATCTGGAGGGAATCTCCTCTTCTTCCTCGCCTTTGCGAGGAGGTGCGGGTTTGTTCTCTCGGCGTTCGCTACCCGATTTGAGGTATCGAACACCTGTTTGTAACCCGTCCCTGGAAGTTTGTTACAAGGAAATCCTACCATGCGCCAAAGACCCCGTGTTGACCGGGTGTTATCGAGGCTAAGCTTGTAACAGGCGGAACATGCGTTCGGCCCGTAGATAAAGCGATTTCGCCGAGAAACTACGTTTGTAGGCTTCTCTAGGTGTCGCTCGACGCGCCCGCGGGGGCACTGGTTCGAGCCAGCCAGGCACCAGGATCGGTCAGCTCCTCGCCGCTGGGGAGTTGCTCCGGCCCGCTCCATACCCGAGCCAGCGCCTCGGGTCCGCCCTGCGCGACGACCGCGTCGCAGAAGCGCCGCCCGACCTCGTACTGGCGCATCTTCATCTCGAGACCCAGCAGCCGCTCGAGCACGCGCCAAGGCAGCCCGCGGGACTCACGTCGGCGCGTCATCGCGGCTCGCAGTCGCGGCAGCGAGGGCAGCACCTCGGCGCCGATCGCGTCCATCGTGTGCTCGGCGTGCCCCTCGATCAACGACATCGCGGCCTGCATCCGCTCGACCAGCGCCCAGCGGTCCTCGCCGAGCGTCAGACGCAGCAGCTCGCCGCGGCGAGCGCGATCGGCGAGCTCGCGCAGCTCGGAGGGGTCGGGCAGCTTCAGACGCTCGCGCCAGCCGGCGTCGCGGCCGTTGTCGGAGGAGTCGCCGGTGAGCGAGACCTGTAGACCGTCGATCAGCTCTTTGAGCATCCCGCCGATGTGCGTTCGCAACCATGGGGCGCCGGTGAACTGCACGGCGTGCGTGATCTCGTGGATCGTCACCCACAGCACGAGCTCGTCGCGGTCGACGGACAGGTTGCGCGCGGCGAGCGCAAGGTTCGGCGCCAGCAGCAGCAGGCGCGGCTCCACGGTGTCGTCCAGCAGCGCGAGGTCGTACTGGCCGAGCACTCGCTGGGAGAGGACACCGGTGAGCGCGCCGACCTGCGCGCCCAACAGGAAGCCGGAGGCCGAGCGAAGCGGTCCCGCCAACGGCCCGGCGCCCTCGCCGACGCGCTCGCTCAAGCCGGACAGCAGCGGGCGCATCGTGCGCAGATTCGCGGCAATCCAGGCGGCACGGTCGACGGCCTCGATCTCGGGCAGCGCTGCAGCCGCGCCGAGTCCGCTGTACTCGCTGACGCGCTTTGCGAACTCGTATGCCCGGGGTTCCACGGCGGATGCGCGCACCCCGCCCGGCGACGGCGAGCCGGCGAGCCGCTCGCCGATCCGCTGGGCTGTGCGCCAATCGATCGGATCCACGGGGTCCACGAACAGAGCGTAGCCCCGACGTCTCAGCAGTTCGTAAGTTCGCCCGGTCGTATCCTTGGCTGGTGGCCGCTTCACACACCGCGCCAGAGCTGGCAGCCGACCCCGGCGGGGGGGCTTCTCACGCGCAGGACGCCCAGCGCCGCGAGTCCGAGACGGGCTTTCTGCGTCGGGCCGAGGTGCGCGACGTGCTGGCCTGGATGCGGCTGCTGGTCGATCCGCAGGATGCCGCCGCGGTCGTGCGCGCCCTGGCCCGTCCGCCGATCGAGCTTCGCCAGACGCACCTCGCGCGCGTGATCCAGGTCGCGCGGCGGCGCAAGCTGGATCTGGTCTCGGGCCTGACGGCGGCCAGCGAGTCGCCGCAGGTCCCGCCGGAGGCGCGCGAACGGATCGCGCGCTTCGTGAGGGTCCATCGCAGCGCGGCAGGCGGGTTGGACACGCTCGCGCCCGACGCCTTCATGGCAGAGCTGATCGAGCTGCTCGGCACGCCGGGACGCGCGCTGCTGACGCCGGCCCAGGCAGCCGAGCGCGACGCGAGCCTCCAGGGCCTGCGGGACCTGACGATCGAGTTCGTGCGCAGCGAGCCCGAGGCGACCCCACGCGAGCTGGCCCGCCACCTGGCGAGGGTGGTTCCACGCGCGCGCAGCGCGGGCGCGGCGACACCGGTAGCCGAGGCACCCGCGCAAGCCGAGTCCGAGTCGCCGGATGAGCATCTCGAGGAGGCGTATCAGCTGCTGCGCGAGGAGGTGCTCGAGAGCGTCGCGCGGATCGGCGGCCATCTGGGCGAGCTGCGCCTGGACACGGAACTCGACATCTCTCACGGGGTCGTGCGCTACCTCGAGCTGATCAAGCTCGCGGCGCTGCTGCAGCGCCCGACGGGTCAGACGCTCGATGAGACGCTGGCGGATGTCAACTCGCGGCTGCTCGCCGCGACGACGCCGGTGCAGCGCGAGATCTTCCAGACCTCGTCGCTCGACGACGCGCTCACGCAGCAGTCCCGGGTCGGTGGGCGCGAACACCACTCGCTCGAGCCCTTCCTTCCACGCAAGGGCGAGGGGCTGGCGCTGTCGGCCTCTGACATCGAGACCTACCGCAGCTGCCCGCTGCGCTACAAGTTCGCCCGCGTCCTGCGGATCCCCACCGAGCAGACTCCGCACCAGCGCTTCGGCATCGTCGTTCACCAGGTGCTCGAGCGCTTCCACTGCGACGGCGCGAAGACGCTTGCCCAGATGCACGAGCTGCTCGACACGGGCTGGCGCAGGGCCGGCTTTGGCGAGAGCGACGAGTACGAGCGCGAGCTGCTCGCGAAGGCGCGCACGGCGCTGGACCGCTACCACGAGCGCCTGTCCGAGCAGGACTCGGAGCCGGTCTGGTTCGAGCGCTCGTTCTCCTTCCAGCTCGGCCCCCACCACCTTCGCGGGCGCGTAGACCGCGTCGACCGCATCTCCCCGAGCGCACGCTCGAACACCGAAGCGACCACGAGCGCCGATGCGACCATGACCGCGAGTGGGGGCACGCAGGCCGAGGCAGCGGGCGAGGAGTACGAGCTGATCGACTACAAGACCTCGCGTCCCAAGAGCGCGGAGCAGCTCTCCGACGACGTGCAGCTCTCGCTCTACGCGCTGGCGGCGCGCGAGGCGTGGGGCCTGGAGTCCTCGCGCCAGGCCTACTACTACGTGCTCGACGACCTCAAGGTCCCGGTGCCGCGCGGGACCCAGGACGAAGCGTCGGTGGCCGATCTGGTGATGGAGGTGGGCGAGGGCATCCTGGCCCAGGAGTTCGAGCCCACGCCCTCGCACGCGGCCTGCTCGATCTGCGACTACCGGATCGTCTGCCCGGTCGCCGAGAAGTAGCCGCAGAGCTCGCGGTCGCGCGCGCCGGCCTCGGGCGCCGGCGCCGGCCCTCGCGTCCGGCCTCAGCCCTCGCGTCCGCGCTGGCGCAGGAAGCGCTGGAATTCGCGGGCGATCGCATCGCCGGAGGGCACGTCCTCGGGCGAGACCTCCTCGTTGCTTTCGGCGGCCTGCTCGAGCCGTTCGACAAAGGCCTGGATGTCGGGGTCGCTCTGCACGGCGAGCCCGACCTGGCGCTCGTAGTCGGCGGCGGCGGACTCGAGCTCGGAGACGTCGACCGACACGCCGATCAAGCCTTCGACCCGGCGAATGAGCGCGAGCGCGGCCTTTGGGTTGGCGGCGGCGGCGACGTAGTGCGGCACCCCGGCCCACAGGCTCGCGGAGGGCAGGCCGGCCCGGGCGCAGGCTGTGTGCAGCACGCCGACGATGCCGGTGGGTCCCTCGTAGGTGGAGCCCTGCATTCCGAGCCGCTCCATCAGCGCGGGGTCGGAGGCGAGACCGGAGATCGTGACGGGCCGCGTGTGCGGGACGTCGCCGAGCAGCGCGCCGAGCGAGACGACGACCTGCACCCCGAGCGCCTCGGCGAGGTCGACGATGTGCCCGGTGAAGGCGCGCCAGCGCAGCGAGGGCTCGACGCCCTGCACGAGCACGAGGTCGCGCGGGGCGCGTGGGGCAGGGGCCTCGAACATCTCCACGGTCGGCCAGACGATCTCGCGTTCGTTCTCGTCGTTGAACTGGATGCTTGGCCGGTTGGACTGAAAGTCGTAGAACTCCTCGGAGTCGATCCGTGCGAACCGCTGCGCCTGCAGCGAGGAGGCCAGGAACGAGACGGCGCTCGAGGCGGCGTCGCCGGCGTCGTTCCAGCCTTGGAAGGCGCAGACCATCGCGGGGGCGCGAAGGCCGTTTGGACGCCGGTCCCAGATGAGCGGCTGCATCCGAACCACCGTACATCATGGGACGATGGCTTCCGCCACGAGCACGCGACCCGACGAGGGCGGCACGATCGCGACCCTGCGCGAGCAGGACGAGGTCGACGGAGTGTTCGCGTGCACCCGCAAGGAGCGCCAGATGTCGCGCACGGGCTCGCCCTATCTGACGATCGAGCTGACCGATCCGACGGGCACGATCCTGGCGCGCGCGTTCAACGACGCGGACGTGCTGGCGGGGCGCTTCGAGCGGGGCGAGCTGGTGCGCGTGCGCGGGCGTGCGGAGCGCTACCGCGAGCGGCTGCAGATCAACGTGGCGGCGATCGCACGGGCCGAGGCGGAGGAGGCCGACCCGGCGAGCTTCCTGCCGACCGCCTATCGCGACCTGGACGAGCTCGAAGGCTTCCTCGAGCATCTCGCGCGCGAGGTGTACGACCCGTCGCTGAAGCTGCTGCTGAACGCGCTGCTGGAGGACGCCGAGCTGCGGGCAGAGCTGCGTCGCGCTCCCTGCTCGACGCCGGGGCAGCGCACCGGGGGGCACCATGCCTACCTGGGCGGCTTGCTCGAGCACACGGTGGGCGTGGCGACGCTGGCACACGAGCTGTGCGCGCTGCACCCGCGCCTGGATCGCGATCTGCTGTTGACCGCGGCGATCGTGCACGACCTGGGAAAGACGCGCGAGTTCAGCTACGGAGCGGAGATCGTGCGCAGCGAGGAGGGGCGGATGCTGGGGCACGTCGAGCTGGGCCTGCGTACGATCGCGACGCACTTGCCGAGCTCGCTGCCGGGCGAGCGGCGGCTGGCGCTCGAGCACTGCGTGCTGCTGCACCACGGCCCGGACAACGCGGGCGGCGCACGATTCGCCTCGGCGGAGGCGCTCGCGCTGTATCGCCTGAATGCCGTGGACGCGCAGGTCAAGGGGGCTTTCGAGCAGGGGCTCGGCGCCCCGGCTTCATAGGGCCTCTCGCGACTTCGCGCCCCGGGTCAAGCCGAGGAGCCTTGCTGCCGATGTAGGAGGTATGAGCGACGTCGGCACGCCGACGGCCGAGCCGACTGCTGTGGCAGACCCGGCCGAGGCGACGGAGATCAACACGAGCGCAGCGGAGGCCCCCTCGGCGCAAGCGGGCGGGCCCGAGACGTCCCCCGAGCAGACCGGCCCCGGCACGGGTCTGTACCCCCCGCGTCGCACGGGCCGCTCGACGCGGATGATCGGCGAAGTCGTGGTGGACCTCGGCTTCGCGGATCGCGAGACGGTCGACGAGGCGGTGGAAACCGCGCGGTCGCAGGGGCGCCCGACGGGCTTGGTGCTGGTCGAGCAGGGAGTCCTGCGCCACGACCAGCTGGCGCGCGTGGTGGCGGAGCGCTTCGGGCTGGACTACGTCGATCTGGCGATCTACGACCTCGACATGGGTGCGGTCAACCTCTTGAACTCCGAGGCGGCGAAGCGCTATCAGTCGGTCCCGATCGGCTTCACCGAGGACGGCACGCTGCTGCTGGCGATGGCGGACCCGACGAACGTCCTGACGATCGACGACGTGGCGATGATGACGGGCCGTCGCGTGCGGCCGGTGGCGGCCTCGGTCGAGGATCTGAACCTGCTGCTGAACCGGCTGTCGCACATGGACGAGTCGATCGAGGACATCGTCGAGGAAGACGTCGAAGGGATCGACGAAGAGCAGGATCTGCAGGTCGACGAGGCCGACCGCGACGCGCCGATCATCAAGCTGGTCCACTCGATCGTCGCCCAGGCGGTCCAGCAGGGCGCCTCGGACATCCACGTGAACCCCGAAGAAGGCGACACGCGTGTGCTGTTCCGCGTCGACGGAGTGTTGGCGCCGGCGGCGACGGTGAAGCGCAAGATGGCGATGGGCGTGGTCTCGCGCATCAAGATCATGGCGGACCTGGACATCTCGGAGAAGCGCGTGCCGCAGGACGGCCGCTTCGCCTTGACGGTGGACGGCCGCCGCGTGGACATCCGCGTGGTGACGCTGCCGCTGGTCTACGGCGAGGGCGTGGTGCTGCGCATCCTGGACAAGGGCGCGGTGATCCACGGCCTGGAGTCGCTGGGGATGCCGCCCTCGGCGCTGGAGCACTTCAGCGCGGCGATCAAAAAGCCGAACGGCGCGGTGCTGGTGACGGGCCCGACGGGCTCGGGCAAGTCCACGACGCTGTATGGGGCGCTGAACGAGCTGAACGACGGCGAACGCAGCATCCTCACGATCGAGGACCCGGTCGAGCAGCGGATCGGGGGGATCAAGCAGATGCAGATCGCCCCGAAGGCGGGCGTGACCTTCGACGTGGGCCTGCGCTCGATGCTGCGCGCGGACCCCGACGTGATCATGGTTGGGGAGATCCGCGACTCAGAGACGGCACACATCGCGGTAGAGGCGGCGCTGACGGGCCACCTGGTGCTGACGACGCTGCACACACGCGACGCGCCGAGCGGCCTGGGCCGCCTGATCGACATGGGCATCGAGCCGTTCCTGGTGTCCTCGGCGGTGGACTGCATCGTGGCCCAGCGCCTGGTCCGAGTGTTGTGCAAGCACTGCAAGAAGCCGCAGAAGGTGGCCGACTCGGTGCTCGCGGAACACGGCCTGACGGGCGCGGAACCATTTGAAGCGGTGGGCTGCTCGCGCTGTGGCGGCTCGGGCTACCGGGGCCGCGTGGGCGTGTATGAGGTGATGGTGGTCTCCGAGCACATCCGCGCACTGATCCTGGAGCGGGCATCGGTCGACGTGATGGTGACGGTGGCGGTGCGCGAAGGGATGCGGCGGCTGCGCGACGACGGCCTGGACAAGGTGCGTGAAGGACTGACCTCGATCGCGGAGGTCGAACGCATGACGAACAGCCTGCTGTAGTCGGCCGCTCGCCCGGCGGGGGCGCTAGTCGTCGGGTCCTTCGCCGATCGGCGTAAGCAGTGAGATCTGCAGCGGCCCGGAGGGGAAGGCCTCGCCGGTGAAGGAATAGGCGGCGTAGTGCTTGCCGCGATAGGTGACGAGGCCGCGATGAGGGATCCTGAAGGGTCCAGGGTCGAGCGTGCCTGTCACCTGCTTGCCGCCGGTCCGCATCAGGATCTCGGCGCCGGTAAACAGATGCGCGAGGCGCAGGTAGCCGGCGTCGTCCTGGATCGCGTAGGAGAACTTGCCGACGATCCGCCCAGCGCTGCGGACGACCCCGTGTACGGGCGCAAGCACGTAGGGGCCGCCGAGGTCGTACAGGAAGCGTTGCGCGCCGCTTGGCTCCACGGCGTAGACGCGCACGCGCACGACGTGAATGTGTTCGCCGAAGAAGCGCACGATCGCCGCGCGGATCGCGGTGCTGTCGCGCGCGGCGACCGCCTGCTGGAAGCCGTGGTCGGCTTCGATGTGGTGAAGCGTCGCGCGTACGGTCGGGCTGTCGGCCTCCTCGTGGTAGATCCGTTCGCCGACGTGCCCGAGCGTCTCGCTCGCGGCCTGCTCTCGCGAGCCTTCGCACGACGGCCCGTGCGTCGGCGGCACGAGCAGCACGATGCGCAGCGCTCCTGCGGGAAACTGCGAGACCCCCAGCGAGAATGCGTGAGCGGCGTGCCCGGTGAGCTGCACTCGTCCGAAGAGGGGGAGCCGGACGGGCAACGTGCCCACGGGAAGCGTCGAGGCGATCGGATGCGCGCGGCCCTCGGGGGAGGAGCCGTCGAGCAGCACTACGTCCGCGCCGGTCACCTGGTGGGCGACCTTGAGGTAGCTGTCGGCTCGTTGCGTGGAGAGCGTGAAGGTGGCGTTTGTGCCGGCGACCCCACCGCTCACGGGAGCGATCGCCACGCCTGAGCCGACGGTGGCGAACACCTTGCCGGCCTTCATCACCTGCACACCGACGATCTGTCCCGCCATCAGCGAGCGCAGCGCGGCGCGCGCGGCGGGCGCGTCGTCCGCGGACACGGCCCGGGCGAGGGCGGTGGACGTCTTTACCCGGTTCACCGCCTGGCCGACGACGTTGCCGTGGCGGGCAGCGTCGTAGATCCGCTGGGCGACCATGCCGAGCCCGAGAGCGATGAGCTCCTGGCAGTTGTGACCCAAGGGGGGTTCGATCGCCCTGCCGGTGCCGCCGGCCGACGCGGCCCGAGCGGTTTGGGAGTCGCCGCCGCCGGAGGATCCACAGGCGGCGAGCATCGCGGCGGCGGCGAGCGCGACGAGCAGTGGCGGTGTCGTGCCGGCAAGGCGCCTCATGCCGGCAGCCTAAGGGCGACGCCGCGTGGAATGCGGCGTCGCCCTGGCCGGGCTACTTCTTCTTGGTGCTCGCCTTCTTCTTAGCCGGCTTCTGCGCGCCCTTCTTGCCCTTCTTGACGGGCTTCTTGGTCACGAGCGGTTTGGGGTTGAAGCGGTTGAAGCCGGAGTAGGCGTCGGTCTTGCAGTCTTTGGGACGCCCGAGGTCGAAGGGCCCCGAGATCGCCTGCGTGATGACGCCTTTTTCGAGGTAGGCAAAGGTGACGGTGAGCAACGGGTCGACGCGTGGCTCGGCGCACAGCTTGGTGCCGATCGCGAACTGCCCGGTGATCGTCTCGTAGCCTGCCTTGGCGGCACCGACACAGTTGGCGGCCCAGCCGGGAAGTTCACCCGAGCACGAGAACGTGTCGGCGATTTCCTTTTTTTCGATGTTGGTGACGATCGGCGGGCTCGAAACCCCGGTGAGGGGTATCTGTGACTGCACCTGGTAGCCGGTGATGGGACCGTTGCAGTAGAACGTGTACTGGACCTGCTGTTCTTCACTTCCCGCTTCAGGCTGGCCGGCTGAGGTGCTGCCGAGGCAGTTGTAGTTGTTGGGGTTCGATTCTTCGGCCTGGCTGAAAGCGGGACTCGCGAGCGACAGGGCGAGCACGCCCACGATCGCGGCCAACCAGAGCGTGGCCTTTTGGTGGGCGGTTCGTGATGCGTGCAACGGGGGTCTCCGTTCGTTGGTCGTGGGACGTTGGATCGTTGTTTCAGTGCAGGAGCTTTTCGAGGCTCTGCGTGGGTGAAGACGGGTCGAACGCGACGGCGGGCTTGGCCCCGGCCTTGGCGAAGGGCGAGAGCAGCACGACGCCCGCGGGCGGTTGGCTCGCCAGCGTCGCGGCGGCGGAGCCCGCGGGCAGTTCCGTGGCGGCGGCTTCGGCGACGGTGGCGTAGGTGACGACGACGAGGCCATGTTCTGAGTAGGTGGTGGTGGCGGTGATTCCGGCCAGCACGGTCTTCAGGAAGGCGTCGGCGGCGGCGATGCCAGGGGGCGTGCCGGGCAGGCAGGCGACGCCGGCGGGGCCTTCGGGGCAGGGAGGCTGGACGACCGTGTGCAGCACCGGCGGCGTGTCGCCGACGGTGGCGCGATGTTCGACGAGCGCGGCCTCGCCGGCGAAGGCGACGGCGCTGAGTGCGGACCAGCCGGTCAGGAACGTCCCCTTGGGGATCAGTTCCCCGGTGATGTAAGGAGCGGCGTTGGGGTTGGCGATCGCTTCGTTGAAGGAGCTGCCGGAAAGCTCGATCAACCAGACGCTGGTTATCGGCGGCAGTTTGGAGGCACCACCGCTCTGGGTCTTGCTGGGCGTGGTGGAGGATTTTTTATGAGTTTCACCCGATGCCGGCGCGCTGCTCTGCGTCGGCTCGCTCGTTTCCAGCGCGGGCGCGGCGCTGGCCGCCGGTGTGGCCTGCGGCGTGATCGGTGGCGGTTGCGTGGCCGTGGCGGGCTGGGCCGGAGCTTGGGAGTGGTCTCGAGCGGCGACCGCGGCGATCAGGGCCGGAAGCTTCTGCACGATGTTTCCATCGCCCGCGAGCGAGGTAGCCGGGGCGGGGCCGACTGCGGCGCCGACGGCCACGCCGACGGTGAGCATCGCGACGGCCAGCACGACGCTCGCGCGAGTCGAGGGCCGTCTGGAACGCCCGCCCGCGCCGCCGGGGGTGGGGCCTCCGCCGTTGCCCGCGCCGTACAGGATTGGAGCGCTTGCGGCATCGGCGCTCGGCGCCGGGTTGCCGGCGCTCGAATCGTTCTCGGCCGGCGAGGGCTGGGGTTGTTCGGCGAAGTTGTCCATGTTTTGTGAAAGGCCCGCAACTCGATCGTGCCGAGTCGGTTGACCCGGCTGTCCCCGACGGGTTGCGGACAAACTAGCTTATCTAGATCGAATCTATCGGGATTATGATATGTTCGCGCCCTGTCGCTGTCAACTATTTGTCAAGATCAGAAACGGAGCAACTCCTAAATGAACCGATTCCGCCGTCTCTCCCTCGCCTTTGCGGTGGCTGGCGTCGTGGGGGTCGCGGCGCCTGCGGCCGCCTCGGCACTGACGACGATCACGATCAGTGGGGCCACGGCCTCCTATCCGATGGTCTCGCTGCTGGCCCAGAAGTACCTAAAGAGCCACCCGAAAAAAGTGAAGTTCAAGATCACTCAGGGTGGCGCGCAGATCGGCATCAACGACGTGGCCGCGGGTCGCGTCTCGATCGGCGACGTATCGCGCGACCCGGTGGCCGCGGACCCGGCGGGCCTGGTCTTCTACCCGGTTGCGAAGTACGGCATCTGCGTGATCACGAACAAGTCAAACCCGCTGGCGAACCTCAGCTCCGCACAGGTGGTCTCGATCTTCACGGGCAAAACGATCGCCTGGAGCGCGGTGCCGGGCGCGACGGCGAGCGGCCCGATCGACCTGATCAGCCGCACATCGGTCGCGGGCGTGCTGACGAACTTCCAGACCCTGTTCCTGGAAGGCAAGAAGGTTTCGACGAGGGCGGCCGAAGAACCGTCCGAGGGTCTGATGCGCGCGAAGGTCGAAAGCGACCCGAACTCGATCGGCTTCGTCTCGAACTACCAGTCCGACAAAGGCACGGTGAACGCGGTCGGCTACAACGGCGTGGGCTGTAACCACGAAAACGTGAAAGCCGGCACATACGCGGGCACGGCGCGTTTCTACGAGGTGACAAAAGGTAAGGCGACGGGTGCCTCCTCCGCCTTCATCGGCTGGATCGAGCGCTCGGCTGCGGCGGCGAAGATCATCAACACGCAGTGGCTGACGATCTGAGTCGCTGAGCGTCCGGGGGCCTGAGGCGGATTGAGCTGAGACGCGTTGCTTGAACGCCTGAGGCACCCGTGGCCCGACATCCGCGCCGAGCGCATCCTCGGCGCGATGTCGTTGCTGGTCTGCGCGCTGGTGGTGGCGATGATCGTGTTCGTCGGCATCCACGCGTGGCCGATCTTCCAGCACAACGGCCTGTCCTGGCTGGGCTCGGGCGGCGACGTGGGTCGCCAGGTGGCGGACATGCAGAACACGACGCAGCACCCGCCGCCCTCGGCCTACCACCTGCGGGCTTGGCCGCTGATCTACGGCACGATCCTGACGACGGGCGTGGCGGTGGTGCTGGCGCTGGCGATCGCGGTCTTCTCCTCGGTCTTCATCGTCGAGCTGGCGCCGGCCCGGCTGCGACGCGTGGCGATCCCGGTGATCCGCCTGCTGGCCTCGGTGCCCTCGGTGATCTACGGGCTGATCGGAATCCTGGTGGTGGTGCCGTTCGTGGGCAACGACCTGATCACGACGACGCAGCGGGAATCGGTGCAGAACGTGATCGAGCTCACGGGCGCGGGGCTGTCGGTGACGGTGGTGATCCTGACGGTGATGATCACGCCGATCATGGTGGCGCTGATCTGCGAGGCGCTGGTGTCGGTGCCGAACTCCTGGCGCGAGGGGGCGGTGGCGTTGGGCGTAAACCCGCTGCGGGCGATGCTGGCGGTGACGCTGCGCGCGGCGCGCCCGGCGATCGTGGCGGCGGCGGTGCTGGCGACGGCACGCGCCTTGGGCGAGGCGATCATGATCTCGATGGTCTCGGGCTCGAAGGCGTTCACGCCGAAGCCGGTCGACGGGTTGGTGTTCTTCTTCGAGCCGCTGCGCACGTTGGCTTCGGGGATCGTGGACTACCACGAAGGGCTCGGCGCCCCCGCGCTGGGGGCGGGCCTGTACGCATGGGCGCTGCTGCTCCTGTTCTCGGCATTCGTGCTGTCGGTCGCGGGCTATCTGATCAAGTTGCCGCTGCGCAAGTTCCAGGTGCGCGGATGAGCGCGGTGGGCGAGTGGCGGCCGACGCTGCCCCCGGGACCGCCGATGCAGAGCGGACGCGGCAAGCGCTCCTCGCCGATGAGCTGGCGCTGGATCGATCGCTTCGCATTGGGCTTCGCCTGGACGGCGGGCATCGGCCTGTGTCTGATCGCGGCGGCGATCGTGGGCTACATGGCCTACCGCGGGATCGAGTACCTGCGGCCGAGCCTGCTGGTCGAGCGCCCGGCGATCAGCGCGACCCAGAGCGGCTCGGGCGGCTTCCTGGACCCGTTGATCGGCACGGCGCTGCTGACCTTGATCGGGATCGTCCTGGCGGTGCCGTTGGCGGTTGGGGGCGCGCTGTGGGTCGCGGAGTACGGGCGCCCATCGTGGTTGGCGCGGGTGGTGGAGTCGAGCATCGAGATGGTGGCGGGCACCCCCGACATCGTGATCGCGCTGTTCGGCCTGTCGATCTTCCAACTCGGGATCTTCGCGCCGTTCTCGTTCAAGGCCGCGGGCGGCGGCGTGTTCGGCAAGTCCTACTTCGCGGCGGGGGCGATGATGTCCCTGATCGCGCTGCCGCCGATGTTCACCGCGACTCGCGACGGCCTACAGGCGGTCCCGGCGCACATGCGCGAGGCGGCATTCGCGCTGGGTAAGACGCGGATCGCGACGATCCGTCGCGTGCTGCTGCCGAGCGTGCGCTCGAACATCGCGACTGGCGTGACGCTCGGGATAAGCCGGATCATCGGCGACACCGCGATCATCGTGCTGCTGCTGGGTGACGCGTTTCGCCTGGACCCGCAGGGCTCGGTGCCGGGGATCGGGCTGCTGCGAGGCACGGGCTCGACGCTGACGAGCTACGTCTACAACAACTCGCCCGCGGGCGAAGGGGCCGCGCCGCAGAAGGCGTATGCGGCGGCGTTCGTGCTGCTGATCTTCGTGCTGGTCCTGAACCTGCTGGTCGACCGTATCGGGCGCTCCCAGGCCGACGCGACGGGTCTGAGCGTCGCGGGCGCGGTCGTGTGAACGCTTTACAACCAATCGAAACCCCGCTAACCTGAGCGATTCTATGGAGTTTGTGGTGGACAACTTTGGTGGGGATGGTGCTTCATGAGCCCCGACGAGATGCTGCTCGACCGTGTTGAGAGCGAGACGAGCGGCATAGAGGAGCCACGCCCGAGCGATCCTCGGGCCGCCTCGACGCAGGGCTCGGCAGTGCACTCGTTGAGCGCCGCCGAGGCGCATCGCCTCAGCGCGCCGACGCTGTACGGCGAGGAGGCGTCGGCGGACGCTGCTTCGACCGCTGCTTCGCCCGCCTCGGTGCCGCCGGTGCGCACGATCGTGGTCGATCGTCCGCCGCAGTCGGTGCTCCCGCCGCAGGAGCGCGAGGCCGTGCGCGCGGCCCATTCCTCGGGTGCGGAGCGATTGCGCCTGGAGGACGTGAGCATCGGCTACGGCGAGAAACGGGCGGTGAAGTCGGTCTCGCTGTCGATCCACCAGGGCGAGGTGCTGGCGCTGATCGGTCCTTCGGGCTGCGGCAAGACGACGCTGCTGCGGACGCTGAACCGGCTGACGGAGCTGACGCCCAGTGCCTCGCGCGCGGGACGGGTGCTGCTCGACGGCGCGGACATCCACGAGATGGCGGACACGACGCTGCGCGCCCGTGTGGCAATGGTTTTCCAGCAGCCGAACCCGTTTCCGATGTCGATCTTCGACAACGTGGCCTTCGCGCTGCGCGAACAGTCGCGCAAGAAGCCGCGCCGTCGCGAGCTGGAGCCGCTGGTAATTGAAGCGTTGAAGCGCGCGGGACTGTACGAGGAGGTCGGCGACGACCTCGATCGTCCGGCGCTGCGCCTCTCGGGCGGTCAGCAGCAGCGGCTGTGCATCGCCCGCGCGATCGCGCCGCGCCCGGAGGTGCTGCTGATGGACGAGCCCTGCAGCGCGCTGGACCCGATCTCCACGGCGACGATCGAGAAGCTGATCGGCGAGCTGCGCCGCGACCTGGCGGTGGTGGTGGTCACCCACAACCTCGCGCAGGCCAAGCGCGTGGCGGACAAGGTCGCGTTCATGTACCTGGGCGACCTGGTCGAGTACGGCAGCGCCGCGCAGGTGTTCGACGAACCGCGCGCGACCCGTACGCGCGACTACGTGCGGGGAGCCTTCGGATGAGCTCGTCCGATCGCGAGTCCTGGCCATGCGGCCGGGAATCCTGAAGCGGACGCTCGTCGTGGTCGGCTGCGGAGCATTGACCGTGACGTTCTCTGCATGCGAGACCACGGAGAACGAAAGCGCGAAGATCGAACGTGAGGCCGTGATCGCGCGGGAAAACGAACCTGGCGCGCTGAAGCTGGGCGCGGCCAATCGCGCGGTGCGCGCCTCGCAGGTGACGCTGCTGAGCGGCGGCGGTCGCAACGCGGTGGCGATGAGGCTGACGTCGAGCTCCACACGCGCTCAGGCGAATGTGCCGGTGCTGGTGAACGTGACCGGCAAGGCGGGCAAGCTGCTGTATTCCAATCAGCCGGGTGGCACCGAACCGCTGTTGCAACACGTTGGGCTGCTGGGCCCGCACGCGAGCGCCTGGTGGGTGAACGACCAGGTGCTCGTCAACCAGCCCAGCACGGGCGTGAAGGTGCGGGTCGGCGCTGGACGCAGGCCGAGCGGGAGGCTCGCGTCCTCGGCGCTCGAGGTTCGCACGACGCATCTGTCCGCGCGGTCGGGCGTGAGCACGGTCGGCGGCGTGCTCGTCAACCGGGCCGGCGGGCGCGAGGGCCAGGTTCCGGTGTTCGCGGTGGGGCTGCGCGGGGGCAAGGTCGTCGCGGCGGGCCGCGTGCTGGTGGCGAGCCTGGCGGGACGCCGAGGCGCCGCCGCCCATTTCCAGTTCCCGCTCGTGGGCAACGCGGCGGGGGCAGAGATCGAGCTGACGGCGATGCCGTCGACAGGAGCGTGAGCGACGTGAGCCTGGTACCCGTACCGTCCGAGCAGGCCGGAGCGACCTGCGCGCATTGCGGCGCGGCGCTGGTGGCCGACCAGCGCTATTGCCTGTCCTGCGGCCAGCCGGCCTCGCCGGTGCGCCTGGCGTTCCTGGACGTGCTGCAGAACGACCCTGCGACCGGCGTGGCCCAGCCCGCGATCGAGGTCGGACCCGCGGGCTACGTGCCGCTGAGCGAGTCACGTGGGGCGAACGGCTGGCTGCGTCGCAACTCGGGGCTGCTGAGCCTGCTGGCGGTGCTGGTGCTGTGCCTGATCGCGGGCCTGCTGGTGGGCCACTGGGCCGGCCAGGGCAACAAGGTGCCCGCAAAGCAGGTCGTGGAAGTGAAGGGCCTGTCGGCACTGACGGCGGCCCCGGCGGCTGTGGCCACGACACCGGCGAGCACGACGGGCGCGGAAGCGGCCGAAACCTCGACGAAGGCGACCGCCAAGCAAGAAGCCGAAGCGAAGAAGGCCGAAGCGAGAGAAACCAAGGCCGAAAAGGCGCCGCCGCCCGCGCCGAAAAAAGTGGCGCCGACGAAGATCAAAAAGCTGACGAACTCGAGCGGCGCACAGCACCAGAAAGAAATCAACGAACTCGGCGCGACGCCGATCGAAACCGGCTGAGTCGCGGTCGCGATCCGATGAGCTCGCCGAACGGCAAATCACCGGTGCCACAGTCCTCTGAGGCCGACACCCGGCAGATCCCGGCTGTGTCCGCGGCGATCGTCCCGGTCGGCGGCCTCGCGGGCGCGCGCCCGGGGATCGACGGCTCGATGGCCGAGCTTCGCCGCCGACGCTACGAGCTCGCGGAGCGCGTCGCGGAGCTGACCTGGGATCTGGGCGGACTCACATATGAGATGGCGATCCGCGATCACTACCGCCTCGACGTGCTGGCCCGCCGCGCGGCCGAGCTGCAGCAGGCGGACGCCCAACTGGGGGAGGTCCAGCGGCTGCTCTCGGGCGCGGAGTCGGGCGTGCACGGCCAGTGCCGCTCCTGTGGCGCGGTCCACAGCCGCGGCGCGTCGTTCTGCTGGCACTGCGGGGCGGGGCTGCTGGAGGAGGCGCGCCCGACCGTGCTGGCGGGCGAGCCCGAGGGCTCGAAGCCCGCGACCGACTGAAGCTCGTACGGAGAGCCCGCGGGATCGCTCGATGTGCGGCGGCGGCAAGGCGGGAGCACCGGCATCGCGCTCGGGCGCTGAGCATGCCTCGCTCGTCTGCTCGTCCAAAGCCGTGAGAGAGCGCCGCGGGATCGCCTAGCGTCTGCTCGCGTGAGATGGTCTCTGCGCCTTGCGGGCGCGCTGCTCGCGACGCTCGCCCTGTCGAGCGTCGGATCCATGGCCGTGGCCGTGGCCCCCGCACGTGGGCCGCACGAGTACGGCTGCCCGCTGTTCCCGGCGAACAACTCGCTGAACCGCGACATCTCCCGCGCGCCGCTGGACCCGAGCTCGACTGCCTACATCGACTCGATCGGCGCGGATCTGCACCTGCACGCGGACTTCGGCACGAACCCCGGCTACGGGATTCCCTACACGGTCGTCGGGCGCGGCCAAGCCAAGGTCCCGATCAAGTTCAGCGAATACGGCTCGGAATCGGAGCCCGGCCCCTACCCGGTGCCCCCGAGCGCGCCGGTCGGGGCGCGGGCGAAGAAGGCGACCGTCACGTGCTCGTGCTGCAGCGGGGAAGCTGCCGTGTGTACGAGCTCTATTCCGCCAGTCGGCTCGGGGCCGGCTGGGAAGCGGGGTCGGGCGCGGTCTTCAACCTGCGCAGCAACGCGCTGCGACCCGAAGGCTGGACCTCCGCGGACGCGGCGGGGCTGCCGATCCTGCCGCTGCTGGCGCGCTACCCCGAGGTCCACGCCGGGCGTATCGAACACGCGCTGCGCGTAACGGTCTCGCGCACGCAGGCGGGCTACATCCATCCCGCGACCCATCTGGCCTCCTCGAGCGAGGACCCGAGCCTGCCGCCGATGGGACTGCGCCTGCGCCTGAAGGCGAGCTTCGGCCTGGCGGGCTATCGCGGCCAGGCGCTCGTGATCCTGCGCGCGCTCAAGCGCTACGGGCTGATCGTCGCGGACAACGGCTCCTCCTGGTACATCACCGGCGCACCCGACAGCCGCTGGAACGACGAAGACCTCGATCAGCTCAAGACGGTCCCGGGCTCGGCCTTCGAGGCCGTCCGCAGCGGGCCGATCCTGCGCAAGCGCTGAGCGGCTACTGGTGCTGGTGCTCGACCGGCGCGGGCGGCGGCGGCGCCGCGGGAGCCGCCGCGGGCTGGGATGCCGGAGCGGTCTGGACGGGCTGAGCGGGCTGTTGCTGCTCGGCCGCGGGCAGGGTGTGGGCCTGGGAGCTCGCCTCGCCGGTGACCGACGACTTGAACTCGCGCATCCCGCTTCCGAGCGAGCGTCCGATCTCCGGCAGCCGCTTGGCGCCGAACACCAAGAGCAGGATCACAACGAGGAATGCGATGTGCAGAGGGTTGTCAAGTCCCATGTGCTGCTCCTAGCTTAGACGATCGGCTGGGCGTCATGGCTGGGCGCCTCGATCCAGCGCCCTACGCACGAACTGGAGGGCGACGAGCAGCATCAGCGCGGCGAACGCGTCGCGCAGCACGGCGCCGGACAGCGCGTTGGCGAGCGCGACCCCGCCCGCGGCCCCGGCGAGCGACAGCAGCCCCAGCGTCAGCGCGTCGGAGCGGCGCACGTTGTCGTAGCGGTCCTGCGTGTAGGCGCCGACGATCGCCACGGGCACGATCGCCAGCAGCGAGGTCGCCTCGGCCTGGTGTTGGTTCAGGCCGAGGAAGATCACGAGCCCGGGCACGAACAGCACCCCGCCGCCGACGCCGAGCAGCCCGGCGATGACGCCCCCCGCGAGGCCGATCGCGATCGCGCCGATCATCGCGCGGTCTCGCTCATCGCAGCACCAGCTCGGCGGCGCTCGCCACCAGCACGCCGGCGAACAGCAGCGAGATCACGCGGTTGTGCACGCGCTGGGCGACCCAGGTGCCGAACAGCACGCCGCCGACCGCGGGCACGCCGACGAGCAGCGCGTCGAGCACGTGCACGTTCCCGTACAGACCCTGTGTGGCCGCGGCGAAGGCCGCGATGAAGACGATCGCCGCGAGCGAGGTCGCGGTCGCGGCGCGCTCCTGATAGCCGAGCCAGAGGACGAGCAGCGGCACGATCACGCTGCCGCCGCCGACGCCGAACAGGCCGCTGAACAGACCGGCCGCGGTGCCGATCGCCATCAGCTTCAGCGTTCGCCCGCGAGACCGCTCGCCGGGGTGCTCAGCAACCACGCTTGCGGGCGCAGTGGCCAGCCTCCATGCGCGCCATACTAGACCGCGTGTCCCCCGCTGCAACGCTCGTGGAGGCGCTCGAGCCGCTACGCGCCGACCCTGATCGCAGTGCGGTCCTGCTCGACATCGACGGGACGCTCGCGCCGATCGTGCGCCACGCCACGGACGCTCACGTGCCCGAGGCGACCCGCACCGTGCTGATCGAGATCGCCAAGCGATATCGCCTGGTCGGCTGCGTCAGCGGGCGTCGTGCCGCGACCGCGCGCCAGATCGTCGCGATCGGCACGTTGGCTTACGTCGGCAACCACGGCGGCGAGCTGTTGCGTCCGGGCGCGACGCGCCCCGAGGTCGACCCGGAGCTGAGCGCCTGGACCGAGCGCATCCGCGCGTTCGCGGCGACCGCGCTGACGCCCGAGCACCAGCGGCTGCGGATTCGAGGCGAGGACAAGGACGCGATCGCTGCCTTCCACTGGCGTGGGGCGCCCGACGAGCAGGCGGCGCAGGAGGCTGTACGCGAGATCGCCCGGCTCGCCGAGCAGCAGGGCTTCGCGGTCCACTGGGGCCGCAAGGTGCTCGAGGTACGCCCGCCGGTCGCACTCGACAAGGGCATCGGGATCGCGAAGCTGCTGCGCGACTCGCCCGCGACCGCGGCGCTCTACGTGGGCGATGACACGACCGACCTCGACGCGTTCCGCGGCCTGCGCGAGCTGGTGCAATCGGGGCCGCTGCAATCGGCGCTGTGCGTGGCGGTCGACTCCGACGAAGCTCCGCCCGAGTTGGCACGCGAGGCGGACCTCACGCTCGAGGGCACGCACGGCGTGCGTGAACTGCTCGAGGCGCTGCTGTAGTAGCAGGGTGCGCTTCGTCGACTTCCTGAGAAGCACCGTGATGCTCAGCGCGAGCGCGGCCACCGCGCTCGCGGCGGTGACCGTGCTGGCGGCGAGCTCGAGCTCTGAAAAGACGCTGCTGCCGATCTCTGTGGGCTGGTGGGTGATCGCGGTGGCGATCGGGCTGCGGCTCGGCAGGCGCGCCGAGACGAACCCGCCGATCGCGCGCCTGCTCGCGGACGCGAAAGCGAGCTCGGCGCTGCCTGAGCAGCATCCGAGCGCGACGCTGATCAACCGTCTGTGGCCGCTGTTGCTGTTCACGCTGATCGCGGGCGGCCTCGCCTTCCTGGCGCCGCAGATCCCAGGCATCGCCGCGGGCTTCGCGATCATCTGGGCGCTCGCCTGGCGCCGTCAGGATGCGGCGGTGGCCGCGATCGAGGGGCGCGACGGCGCCTTCTTCTACGTGCGACGGACCTCGCCGATACGCCCGATGGAGCTCGAGCGCACGCCCGGTCTCAAGGCGCTGCGTCCAGAACGCACGAACGGCGCCGTCACCTGAGATGCGTCGTGTGCACGCGACCGACGTGCTGCTGGTCTCGTTGGGCTCGACCGAGGGGCTGCGCCGCGCCGACGACGAGCTGCAGGACTCGCTGCGCCGCGCGGGCGCGCGCGTGGCGATCGCGCGTCCCCATCCGCAGGAGCCGCTGCCGACGCTGATGCTGACCGACCTGTTGTGGGCGCGCGCGGCGCGCGAGGCCGCGAGCCGCATCCTCGAGCAGCAGAAGCCCTCGCTCGCACGCTCGATCGTCTACTCGACCACGACCGCCGCGCTGCTCTGGAAGCAGCCCGGGGCGATCCGCTTCGACGCGACCGCCGCGGGCAACCGCCGCGGCCGTCACGGCTTGTGGCAGCGCCCGCTCGAGCGCCGACGTCTGCGCCAAGCGCCGCTGCTGCTGCCCTGGAGCAAGGGTGCACTCGAGGAGGCGCCCGCGCAGGTGGGCGGCGGCGAGGCGCTCGTGCTGCCCGTGCCCGTCGAGCCCTCCGGGCCGCCGATGGCGGTGCGCGACGTCGCGGCGGTCACCTACGCGGCGAACCCCTCGAAGAAGGGGCTCGATCGCGTGCTGGCGGCCTGGCGCATGGTGCGCGGTGAGCGGCCCGGCGATGGCGGTGAGCTGCATGTGGCGGGAGCGACCGCCGAGCAGCTCCACGCCGCGGGGCTGATCTCGCCTGGGGAGCCGGGCGTGCGCGTGCTCGGCTCGCTGGCTCAGGCGGAGTTCCGCGAGCTGTTGCGGCGCGCCCGCGTGTTCGTGTGCGCGCCGCGCCGCGAGGACTACGGGATCGTGCAGCTCGAGGCGCTTGCCGACGGCTGCCTGCTCGTGACGACGCCCGCGCCCGGCCCCTATGCGGCGCTGCCAATCGCGCGCGGGCTCGACCCGCGTCTGGTCGACGAGGATCTTGCCTCGGCGCTGCGGGCGGCGCTCGATGACCCGCTGCCCGACTACACGCACCGGGCGCGCGAGGCGCTCGCGCCGTTCAGCCGAGACGCCGTGGACCGGATCGTGGCCGAGCAGCTACTGCCGCGGCTGCTTGCGTAGCTTCTGCAGCTCGGCCAGGGGGCGCGTGTTGACGACATCGGCGGCCGTCAGCCACGCACGCCGGGCCGTGGCGATGCCCCAGCGCATGTTCTTCAGCGTGCGCGTGCGGTGGGCGTCGGAGTCGATCAGGATCCGCACGCCCGCGCGCACGGCCGCGCGCGCGTTGACGTCGGAGAGGTCGCGGCGGTCGGGGTTGGCGTTTATCTCCAGGAACGTGCCGGCGCGTGCGGCGGCGGCGAACACGGCGTCGAGGTCCAGCGCGTAGGGCTCGCGACGCTCGATCAGACGACCCGTCGGGTGGCCGATCGCGTCCACGAGCGGGTTCTCGATCGCGGCGATCATGCGCTCGGTCATCGCCTGCTCGGGCATCCCGAAGGAGGTGTGCGCGCTGGCGATCACCCAATCGAGCTGCGCCACCAGCTCGGGCTCGTAGTCGAGCGAGCCGTCGGGCAGGATGTTGATCTCACTCCCCGCCAGCAGCTCGATGCCCTCGATCCGCTCGTTCGCCTCTCCCACCAGCTCGATCTGACGGCGGAGCTGTTCGGGTGAGACGTCGTTGCCGAAGCCGTGCGTCGCGGAATGGTCGGTGATCGCCAGGTACTCGTATCCCAGCTCGCGCGCCGCGAGCGCCATCTCCTCGATCGTGTTGTGCCCGTCGGAGGCGACCGTGTGGCTGTGCAGGTCGCCGCGGATGTCGTCCAGCCCGATCAGCTCCGGCAGCGTCCGCCCGCCGTCGGCGGACCGCTCGGCGGCGAAGTCGGCCCGCGCCGCCTCCAGCTCGCCACGGTCCTCGCGCAGCTCGGGCTCGATGTAGGCGAGGCCCAGCAGCTCGTAGACCTCCTGCTCGGTCGCGCACGTGCGCGTACGCCCGATTGCGTCGTCGAGCAGCCCGTACTCCGAGACGTGCAGGCCCCGCCGCACCGCCGCCTCGCGCAGGGCCGCGTTGTGGCGACCCGAGCCCGTGAAGTGCTGCAGCAGGTTGCCGAGCTGGGCGGGCTTGGCGATCCTCAGGTCGACCGCGATACCCGAGTAGGCGCGCCCGCGTGCCCCGGCCTTGCCCGCCGAGGCGACGCTCGCGATCTGCTCGAGCTTGACGAGGCTCTTGGCGAGCGTGGTCGGGCGGTTGGTGACCGCGATCAGGTCGATGTCCTTGACGCTGTCGGCCCAGCGCCGCGCGGAGCCCGCGAGCTGAACCTCCGTGCCCTCGCCGCCGAGCTCGGCCAGGCCCGCCGCGAGTCCCTCGCCGAGCTCGATCGCCTTCGACAGCACCAGCCGCGGCTGCTCGCGCTCGCCCGCGCCCTGCTCGAGCGCGGCGAGCACCCGTTCCTCGAGCTTGGGTCCGAGGCCGCGCACGGTGCGAATGCGCTGGGCGAGCGCCACCTCGCGCAGCTTCGCAAGCGAGTCGACGCCCAGCTCGGAGTGCAACAGCCGCGCGCGCTTGGCGCCGAGCCCGGGCAGCCGCGTGACGGCGACGAGCCCGGGCGGGAACTTCGCCCGCAGTCGCTCGGCCGCTGGGATCGCGCCCGTCTCCGCGAGCGCGAGGATCTTTTCTTCGAGCGTCGCGCCGATCCCCGGCAGCTCGCGGGCGCGGCCTTGGCGGGCGAGCGCCGCGACCGACACCGACGCCTCGCGCACGCTCTTGGCCGCGGTGCGATAGGCCAGCACGCGGTGGACGATCGCGCCGTCCAGCTCGTACAGGTCGCCGAGTTCCTGCAGCGCATCGGCGATCGCACCGTTCGAGAGCTCTGCGGCAGGCACGCACGTTAGGGTACGCCGACTCATGTCCGGCGAGCCCTGGCTGATACTGCCGACCTACAACGAGGCCGAGAACATCGAGGCGATCGTGCGCACCGCGGGCGACGTGCTCGCGGGCGCGACCGCCGACGGCTCCTTCGGGGGCGGCTTTCGCATCCTCGTGGTCGACGACGGCTCCCCCGACGGGACGGGAGAGATCGTCGATGGCCTCGCCACGGAGCGTCCCTGGCTGCAGGCGCTGCACCGCACCGAGAAGAACGGCATCGGCCCCGCCTACCTGGCCGGCTTCGCCCATGCGCTCGAGCACGGCGCGGGCTACGTGATGGAGATGGACTCAGACTTCTCACACGATCCCGCCGACCTCGCGCGCCTGCTCGCGGCCGCGAACCGCGACTCGCCCGAGGGCGCCGACCTCGCGCTCGGCTCCCGCTACGCGCCCGGCGGCGGCGTCAGCGACTGGGGCCCTCTGCGTCGTTTCATCAGCGAGGGCGGTTCGACCTACTCGCGCTGGGTCCTCGGCCTGCAGGTCAAGGACCTGACCGGCGGCTTCAAGTGCTTTCGCCGCGAGGTGCTCGAAGCGATCCACTTCGACAGCGTGCGCTCGCAGGGCTACGCCTTCCAGGTCGAGCTCACCTACCGTGCCGTGCGCGCGGGCTTTCGCGTGGTCGAGGTGCCGATCACCTTCCGCGACCGCCAGCAGGGAACGAGCAAGATGTCCTGGCGGATCGCGGCCGAGGCGATGTGGCTGGTGCCGCGGCTGCGCTTTCGCTGAGCGACGCCGGTCCTTTCGCCCGTCCGTGCGTCGCCGGCTTCAGCCGCGAGGCGCCGAAGCCGATGCTGAAGCGATGGATGCCTCGGCCTACGCGTTCACGCACGGCGTCCGCCACACGCGCGAGACGCTGCGCGAGTGGTACGCGCACCCCGGTCGAGTGCTGGGCCGCTGGTTCGCGGGCGCGGCGCTCGCCGCCTGCGCGCTGCTTACCGCCGTCTGGATCATCGCCTCGCTGAGCGGGGCGCACGAACAGATCGTCGAGCTACGCCCGCCCTTCGCGGTGGGTGACAACGACGACGTCGTCGGGGTGCTCGCTCGCAACATGCTCGTGCTCGCCCTACATGCGATGGCGTGCGTGGCGGGCTTCATCGCGGGCAGCTCGCTGCCCCTGCAGGTCGAGGGCCGCACCGGCCTCTCGCGCTGGGTGCACGAGCACGGAGGGCGGATCGCGATCGGCTTCGTCGCGGCGGCGACGACCTTCTCGCTGAGCGCCCAGGCGTATCTCCTCGGGCACACGCTCGGGGGCGTCGCGGCCTTCCTGCGCGTGCCCCCCGGGACGCTGCTGCTGGGCGTGCTGCCGCATGCGGTGCCCGAGCTGATCGCGCTGTTCCTGCCGCTGGCCGCCTGGATCATCGCCAGCCGCCGCGGCGAGTGGGAGCAGCTGCTGGCGGCGACCTTCGTGACGATCGCCTTCGCGATCCCGATCCTCGTGGTCGCGGCCTTCGTCGAGGTCTACGTCTCACCGCACGCGTTCACCGCGCTGACGCACATCCACCCGCCGATCGTGCACACATCCGGCGGCTGGGTGGTCACGCTGCGCTAGGCCTGAGAGCGCCTGTCAGGAGCCCCCCGCACCCCTTCCTATACTTTGTATAGTAATAGGAAAGAGATCGAGAAAGGGAGAACCATGGCAGGCACCTTGAGCGAAGTCACCGACAACAACTTTCAGGCTGAGGTCCTCGAGTCCGACAAGCCGGTGCTGGTCGACTTCTGGGCTCCGTGGTGCGGCCCGTGCCGCGTCGTGGCTCCCGTGCTCGAGGAGATCGCCGAGGAGCGCCCCGATCTGCGCATCGTCAAGCTGAACACAGACGAGAACCAGCAGACCGCCGCGCAGTTCCAGGTCCTCTCGATCCCGACGATGATCCTCTTCAAAGGCGGACAGCCGGTGAAGACCGTGATCGGCGCCTACCCCAAGAAGAAGCTCGAGCAGGAGCTGGAGCCCGCGCTCGGCGCGGCCTGAGCGGCGCGGACGCGGCGCGGAGCTGCGTCCTCGGTCGCTCGCGTGCGCTGCACGCCACGCCGGCTGCGTCCTTGCTCCGCTTGATCCTCGCCGCTCAGGCCAGGTCAGGCGCGCGGGTGGAGAGCGCTTCGCACGCACCGGTCGCCTAACCGCCGGTGCGTGCCAGCACCCAGTCGACGAACTCCTTCTCGCCAAGGGTTTTGGCCGCAAGGCTCTCGACCGCTTGAGCTGTTCCGGGCCAGCCCTCGGGCGGGTGTCTGAAGGAGACCTCGTTGCGGTCCATGAACTCCCGCATCACGTCGTAGGCCGTCCGCTTGTTGCCGTCCGGCAGCGGGTGGTAGGCGACGATCCTCGCGCAGTACACCGCGGCCTTCTCATGCGTGGCGGGGAACGCCTCGTGTCCGTCAAGCCGGGCGAACGGCGCCGCGAGTGCGGCCTTTCCGAGCGCGAGCACGCGCGGCATCCGCGCGAGCTGCTCGGCGGCGACACCGCAGTGCAGCTCGGCGATCAAGAGAAAGTCCCCGATCTGGATGCGGTCCACCGGGCAATCTAATCATTATGGTGGCATGGTAGCAATATTCAGAACTGAATAGTAAGAAGCGACTTGATATCTAACGGCGTAATCTCTTGACACCTAGTCCCGAGCCTGCCTATCATTGCTTTTTGCCACAGCGGGACGTTTCGGAAATCCCGAGGAGAAGCTCCGATGCCCAGGACAATGACCTTGCGACTCACGGACGAGCAGGCAGCCACGCTCGATCTCGTCGCCCGTGCCGACGATCAGACGGTGACCGAGGCTGTTCGAACTGCGATCGACGCCCACATCGAGCAGCGCCGTCGCGACAAGGGCTTCAAGGAGCGCCTGCGCCTGCGCCACGAGCAAGAGCGCGAGCTCTACGAGCGCTTGTCCAAGTGAGCCCGAGCGCCGCGCGCGAGCCGCGCTTCAGGCCCTGCGCAGGCCGATCGTCAGCTTGAGCCCGTCGATTTCGACCTCTCCCGAGTAGCCGCCGTCGGCGGCGGGGTTCGCCGTCCCCTCGCCCGGGTCGAGGTCGAGCTTCACCGCGAGCGTCTCGCCCGCGAGGTAGTCGCGGTGGGCCTCGGCCGAGCTCAGCAGCTCCGACTCGCCGGTCAGCGCCAACTCGATGCGATCCTCGACCTCCAGGCCCGCGGCCTTGCGAGCGCTCTGGACGGCGTGCACGACCTCGCGCGCCTGCCCCTCCTCGCGCAGCGGCCGGTCGATCGTCAGATCCAGCGCCACCGCGTGGGCGCCCTCGCGCTCGACGCTGTAGCCCTCGGGCGCCCGCATCGTCAGGATCACGTCCTCCTCGCCGAGCACGTGCTCGCGCCCGTCGACCGTGATTCCCACAGGCTCGCCGCCGTCGCGCACCGACGCCGCCACGCGCGCGGGCTCCAGCGCCGCGATCGCCTCGGCCGCGAGCGGCATCGCTTTGCCGAACACCGGCCCGAGCTTGCGGTAGTTCGCCTTGACCTCGTAGCTGCCCAGCTCCTCGGCCGCCGCCACGAAGCGCACGCGCTTGACGTTCAGCTCATCGCGCACCACCTCCGCCAGCCGCTCGATCGCCTCGCGCTCCCGGCCTGCCGCCACGACCACGGCCTCGCCCAGCGGCTGGCGCACCTTGATCTTCGACTTGCCGCGCGCCCCCAGGCCGAGCCGCACGGTCTCGCGCGCCAGCGCCATCGCCTGCTCGAGGCCCTCGTCTCGCACCGCGCCCTCCGCGCCCGGCTCGGCCGACAGCGACTCCGCCGTCGGGAAGTCGCAGAGGTGCACGCTCGCGAGCGTGCCGTCGAGGTTGTCGTAGATCTCATCCGCGATGAACGGGCAGAACGGCGCGAGCAGCTTCGCCGTCGTCAGCAGGCAGGTGCGCAGCGTCTGAAACGCCGCCGGGTCGCCATCCCAGAAGCGCCGGCGCGAGCGCCGCACGTACCAGTTCGAGAGGTCCTCGACCAACTCCGCGATCGCGCGGCCCGCGGTCGTCGCGTCATAGGACTCGAGGCGCTCGGCCACCAGCTCCGCGGTCCCCGCGGTGCGCGACAGCGCCCAGCGGTCGAGGTCCTCGCTCGGCGCCCGCGCCGCCGCGCCCGCGCTGCTCAGCTGATCGGCCGAGACGCGCGCGTAGAGGGCGTAGAAGAAGTAGGTGCTCCACAGCTGCTTCAGGAACAGGCGCACCCCCTCGCCGATCGTCTGCGCCGAGAAGCGATAGCCGTCCCAGGGCTGCTTTGAGGTGAAGAAGTACCAGCGGAAGGCGTCCGCGCCGTAGGTGTCGAGCACCTGCCAGGGCTCGACCGTGTTGCCTTTCGACTTCGACATCTTCTGGCCGTCCTCGTCCAGGATCAGTCCCAGGCAGACGACGTTGCGGTAGGGCGGCGGCTTCTCCAGCAGCGTCGCCACCGCCAACAGCGAGTAGAACCAGCCGCGCGTCTGGTCCTGCGCCTCGCAGATGAAGTCCGCCGGGTAGCCCAGCTCGAAGCTCTCGGCGTGCTCGAAGGGGAAGTGGTGCTGGGCGAAGGGCATCGCCCCCGAGTCAAACCACACGTCGATCACCTCGGGCACGCGCCGCATCGGCTCGCCGCACGCGGGCTCGCCCGAGGCGCCCGCCTGCGGGCACGGGAACTCGACCTCGTCCACGAACGGGCGATGGTGGTCGGCCAGCTCGGCGCCCGAGCGCTCGGACAGCTCCTCGAAGGAGCCGACCACGTGCACGTGACCCGCCGCACAGCGCCACACCGGCAGCGGCGTGCCCCAGTAGCGCTCGCGCGAGAGCGCCCAGTCGACGTTGTTGCCCAGCCAGTCGCCGAAGCGCCCGTGCTTGACGTGCGGCGGGTGCCAGGCGACCGTCTCGTTCGCGTCCAGCAGCTCCTGGCGCAGCTTCGTCGTCGCGATGTACCAGGACGGTTTCGCGTAGTAGAGCAGCGGCGTGCCGCAGCGCCAGCAGTGCGGGTAGGAATGCTCGTAGGCCTGCTCTCGCAGCAGCAGGCCCCGCGCGTCGAGGTCCGCGATCAGCTCACGCGTCAGCTCGGCGTCCTTGACGAAGCGGCCCTCGTAGCTCACCTCGCCGTCGCGACCCCCGTGGACATGCCGGTCGTAGGTCCCGTCGGGCCGCACGGGGTTGAACAGCGTCTCCGGCCGGTCCGGCTGGAAGATGCCCGCGTTGGCCGCCACCCGGTAGTCGTCCTCGCCGAAGGCCGGCGCGAGGTGCACGATGCCCGTGCCGTCCTCGGTCGTGACAAACGAGTCGGCGAGGATCGGGAAGCCGCCCGGCTGTCCGGTGTGAAATATCGGTCCCTCGTAGCTCCCGTAGCGGGCCGCGAGCTCGGCGCCGGAGAAGCGCTCGAGGATCTCCACCCCCTCGCCCAGGACGGCCTCCACGCGCGCCTCGACGAGCACGAGGATCTCGTCCGCCACGCGCACCCTCGCGTAGGTCGCGTCGGGTGAGACCGCCAGCGCGACGTTCCCCGGCAGCGTCCACGGCGTGGTCGTCCACACGAGCAGCCGCTCCTCGCCGGGTGGGTGGGCTCCTTTTATCGGCAGCTTCAGGAAGACGCTCGGATCGATCACGTCCTTGTAGCCGAGCGCGACCTCGTGCGAGGACAGCGTCGTCTCGCAGCGCGGGCAGTACGGCACGACCTTCCGCCCCTCGTACAGCAGGTCCCGCGCGTCGATCCGCGAGAGCGCCCACCACACCGACTCGATGTAGCTCTCGTCGAGCGTTCGGTAGGCGCTGTCGAGATCCAGCCAGAAGCCGATCCGCTCGGTCAGCCGGTCCCACTCCTGCAGGTAGGTGAACACCGACGCGCGGCAGCGCTCGTTGAACTCGCGGATCCCGTACTCCTCGATCTCCGCCTTCGATTTGATCCCCAGCTCCTGTTCGACGGCGATCTCCACGGGCAGCCCGTGGCAGTCCCAGCCGCCCTTGCGCTCGACGCGATAGCCGCGCATCGTCTGAAAGCGCGGGTAGATGTCCTTGAACACGCGCGAGAGCACGTGGTGGGAGCCCGGCGGTCCGTTCGCGGTGGGCGGCCCCTCGTAGAAGACCCACTGCTCGGCGCCCTCGCGGTCGCGCAGCGACTGCGCGAACACATCGCGCTCGCGCCAGCGCTCCAGCACCTCCAGCTCGAGCTCGGGCAGCTCCCTGCGCGGGTCGACCGCGCGGCGCGGGATCAGGGGGTGTCGCTCGGGCGCGCTCACAAGGCGGCCCATTGTAGGTGCGGGCTATGCGTGCGAGACGGCCGCAGTGCCCGCGCGCAAGGCCACGACACCGGTCAGACGCTCGCGCAATGCCTCGGCGGCGGCGATCGGGCTCGA
>DATAVP010000022.1:0-56469 GCA_036267655.1 Solirubrobacteraceae bacterium | reverse complement strand
GAAGCCGGCCTCAAGATGAGTTCTCCCATCCCCTAGAGGGAGTAAGACCCCTGGTAGACCACCAGGTTGATAGGCCAGATCTGGAAGGACGGTAACGTCTGTAGGAGACTGGTACTAATGGGTCGAGGGCTTGACGGATTTTTGATTTGATGCTCGTTGGTGGCGCTGTGCAGTTTTGAAGGACCGGGGAGGCTGGTCTCTCGCCTTTTTCCGGTGGCTTTGGCGAGGGGGAAACACCTCTTCCCATTCCGAACAGAGCAGTTAAGCCCCTCAGCGCCGATGGTACTTGGTCCGCAAGGGCCTGGGAGAGTAGGACGCCGCCGGTTTATTTCATGACACGGGTCGCCCCAGGGCGGCCCGTTGTCTTTTCGGCGCCCGGGATCCGGCAACGCGCCTGTCGAGCGCTCGGCCTGTGCATGCCCCATGTGCGCGACGGTCTCGGAAGCCCGTGACGTCCGGGCTGTCCAGTTTGTCGTAAGAGCGAATAAAATTGCTCGGACTTCTGAGAAGTGAAAGGAGATTGGAAACAGTTAACGAGTTTCGTTGACTGTCTGCGGCCGATGTGCCAGGTTCAAGGTGAGTGGCGATGAAGAACGGGGATCCAGTTGGAGATTTGGACAGACAGGGCACCAATGCCTTAACTGGCTAAAGGGGCGGCTTTAGCGGCCGAGGATCCGGGTTCGAGCCCCGGTTGGTGCATGAGATGGGCTGGAAATAGCTGTGGAACCAACACTATTCGAGCAGCTGGAGGAATCGCTTAGATCGCACGGGTGGCGATCGCAGTGGTCGGTGCAGGCGCCCTTTCGGCCCGATGAGCAATGCGATCTGCGGCTGGTGCCATGCGTAGGCGATTGGCAGGCGGACCGAGAGGCCTGCGCGGCGTTGGCGAGCATGAGCGAAGAGTCATGGGTGGGATCGATGGTCCGCGCGCCCTCGGGGGTTAGGGTGCGGCTGAGCGACGAGTGGATGGATCGCGTAGCCGAGGACTCTGTATCGCGCGACGACTTGAGCCTCCGGACTCCCCGCCTCGCACCTAGCCGGCGTGCGGCGGTCTACTTCTGGGGCGCGAACACAACGAAGGCCCTCCATGTTGGCCATCTTCGCGACCTGGCTGTCGGAAATGCGCTTGCGGCGACGCTCGAGACGTCGGGTATGACAGTCGATCGCCGTAGTTTGGTGTCTGACATCGGGCGAGGCATGGGCGAGGCGATGGCGGGGGTGGTCGGACGGGGCATGGCACAATGCGCCATGGCGGATCTCCCGGAAAAGAGCGATCACTTCGTCGGTAGCTGCTACGCCGAATACGTTCGCTCGAGTCTCGCGGCGGAGGGCGACGAAGAGGCGGCGCTGGACTCGTTGAGTCGCGAGTTCGTGATGCACGAAGACTTAGCCGATCTCGCGTTGCGCGAAGTGCTCGGTGGCGATCCGGAGGTGCGAGGGCTGTGGGAGAGGGTCAGGGGTTGGGTGTTGGCGGGCCACGAAGAGACGCTTGCGCGTCTGAACATCGTCTTTGACAAGGTGATCTGCGAGTCGGAGTACCTGTCGAGCATGGTGGAGTTGGGCGAGGTCGGTCTACGAGCGGGAAGGCTGACTCGGAGAGAGGACAACGTCGTCGTCTATCTGACCGGGCACGACGAGCTGGACGAAATGTCGCTGGTGAGGCCTGATGGTCTGCCCACGCAGCACATGCGCGCACTCGCCTATTGGGCGGTGGCTCCCGAGCACGACGGACTGATGTCGATTCAGGTCTGCGGCGCGGAGTGGGTGGCGCACGTGAGATGCCGCCAGAAGCTGATCGACGACTTGTCCGAGATACTTCCTGATCTTCGTCGCTCGCGTCCCACGCACACGGTATTCCACGGAATGGTGGCCGAGGCGGGGCGGCGCCTGGCCTCGAGCCAAGGAGCATTTCGCCTCGACGACCTGATCGACAGAATCGAGACCGAGATCGACGACGATTCGCTCCGTCGAGAGTGTCGCGAGCGGCTCGGCGAGCCCGGGCATGTCGGGGGAAGCGTTGCGCTCGGATATTTCCTGCCGCATCCCACCGGCAGGGCGGTCGAGTTCGATCCGGAGGACTTTCTGAAGGATGGTCACAGCCTGGGGTGGGATCTCCTACGGGCGCGGGCGCATGCACGAGCAGAGGTCGCGCACAGGCATGACGTGTCCGATCCGGACTACCGCTTTGTGGTGATTCGGGCCGAGCTGTTTCGCTATCTGTTGCGCTCCGCGTCGGAGGAGCTGGACGTGACGCGACTCGCGCGAAGCGCATTACATTTCGCTCGCTGGTGTCTGGAGCGCTCGCGCTCCGCCGATGTCAACGGCGCCGCCTTGCTGGTCTTGGACCAAGCCGAGCGCGCGCTCGGGCTTTCGAGAGCGGCCGGCGGCTTGTGAGCGGGCATGCACGAGCTCCTGGTGACCGAGCAGTGTGCCTGTCGCGACGGAGCGGCGATCTGGGTCGTTGAAGGCGGGAAGTCCGTCTCCGGGCGCGAGGATGATCGCCGTCTTGCCGAGGTGAGGCGGGGTCTCATGCGGCATCCGGGCGTCCGGGCGCAAGCGGCGGATGTCGCCGATGAGACGGTCGATCGTAGGCTGCGCGTGATTCACAGCACGAGCTACATCGAAGCGCTGGAGGCGATCGAGTCGGAGGAGCCGGTCGTGATGCCGGAGCTGACGGCACCAGGGCTCGCTCCGGATGTGCCCGTCTGTGCGAGTCTGGTGCGAGCGGCGCGCGAGGGCGTGAAGACGGCGATCGCCGCCGCGGAGGCGCTGGCGTCCGGCACCAGGTTGAGCTATGCGCTCAGCCGCCCGCCGGGGCACCATGCCGGCCCTGCGTGGTTCGGTGGCTACTGCTATTTGAACACCTCGGCCGTCGCGGCTGTGACATTGCTGGACAGTGGCTTTGCACAGGTTGGCGTTCTCGATCTGGATCTCCACTATCCGAACGGCACTTCGGCGATCGTGGCGTCGATCGGAGAGGTCGAGCTGCATTCGCTGCACTCATCCATGCTTCCGGAGGCGACGCGTGAACAGGCCGCGGCGCATGCCCGCAAAGAGCATCAGGTTGAGTTTGACCGACCGCCAAGCGCCCCGGAATACATGGTTGCGCTCGCCGGCTCGGTCAATCTCTTGAGAGAATCCGTGGGGGCGCTGGTGCTGTCGCTCGGCTACGACACGCTGCGCAACGATCCGCATGGGAGCTGGAGCTTCTCGCCCGCGATCTTTGCGCAGATCGGTCGCCTGATCGCACTCTCACATCTCCCGGTCTGCGTCATTCAGGAGGGTGGATACTCGCTAGGGCGACTCGCCGGCTGCAGCTATGCGCTGGCCACCGGCCTACTGGGGCCGGGGGCTCGGGCTTCGCTTCCAGGTAAGTCGGTGGGTGTCCCTTCGGCACGGCGCCCGCGTGCAGCGCGTCGCCCGGCAGGGGCAATCGCCGCGCTCGGTCGAGAGGTGGTCTCGTGACTTATAAGACCCTCGGGTGAATAGCGAAGACGAGATGCCCTCTGGCGTAGACGTCACGGTCGTGGGCGCCGGAGCCAAGGCGACTGCGATTGCGGCCAAGGTCCACGCGATCAACCGGCTTGGGCTTGCGCGTGTGTCGCTGTCGATCATCGAGGATTTAGAACATGCCGCGTCCTGGATGGGGCGCAACGGTATGACGTCCGGCAAGGAGATCCTGGCGATCACGCCGTTGAAGGACGTTGGCTTCCCATACGAATCGCGCAGGAGCTTCGGCGATCGAGGCGAGGCCGTCGACGGAGTGCTCGCGGAGCTGTCCTGGTCGCGGTACTTAATCGCCGAAGGGCAATATTCTCGTTGGCTGCACGCGGGAGCGCCACCGGTCCGGCACAGGGACTACGGCGAGTACTTGAAGTGGGCGCTCGCACGAGCGACCGATGGCGTCGAGGTCGAGGCGGGTCGTGTGACGCAAATAGCGTTCGACGGGGATCGCTGCGGATGGCTGCTGGACATCGACGGACCCCTGGATTCTTCACAGCGCCGAAGCCCGGCGCTTGTGATGACCGGCCCAGGGATGCACCGCGTGCTCGAGCACGACGCCGAGGCTGCCCCGCGACTGTTTCACTGCGACGGGCCTCGCAGTGACTTCGAGCGGCTCCCCGTCGAGTGGGGGTGTGACATCGCGATCGTCGGCTCTGGGGACAGCGCACTGAGCGCTGCTGTCTTCCTACGTCGCCTACGCCCGAATTGCAGGCTGACCGTCTATACGGCGGGCCTGCCGCTCAGTCGTGGTGAGAGCTTCCTGGAGAATCGTGTCTTCTCAGACCCCGATTGCGTGAGCTGGGAAGCACTCGACGCTCGGACGCGACGAGACTTCATCAGGCACGCCGATCGTGGGGTATTTGGCACCGAGCAGCTTGTGGAGGTTGCCAGCGATGAGGCGTGTGAATTCGTCCTAGGGCGCGCGATTCGGGTCCTGGCTCGGTCCAAGGGGATAGGCATCGAATACGAGGCTCCCGAGGGAATCGCGATCGGCCTGCATGACTACGTCGTCAACTGCACGGGCTTCGATCTGCTCACGCGACTTCATGCGCTGTTCCCGCCTGCCGTTCGCGCCGAGATCGAAGCTCGATCTGGACCGGTATGGGCGGCGCCGCCGGGAGCCGAGCTCAAGTTCGGGCGCATGCTCGAGCTCCGGGGCATGCGCCCGTTGTTGCACATCCCGGGACTGGCCGCGATGAGTCAGGGCCCGGGGTTTGCCAACCTTGGATGCCTAGGCCTGCTGTCCGACAGAGTCCTGGAGAGGTTCGTGCGCCTGGACGAGAGGTCCGTTCATCTACATGAGGCGAGTCGCCTCATGTAGGCAGGCGCACGCCGCCGTCCTCGTTCAGCACCCAGTGCGGGTTGTGCGCGACCTCCCAAGGGTGCCCGTCCGGATCCACGAACACACCCGAGTAGCCGCCCCAGAAGGTCTCGCCCGGCGCCCGCGCGATCGCGCCGCCCGCAGTTTCCGCCTGAGCGATGATCTCATCGACCTCGGCCGGCGAGCCGACGTTGTGCGCGAGCGTCACGCCGCCGTAGCCGCTGCCGAGCTCGACGCCGCTGTCCTCGGCCAGGCGCGCGCGATCCCACAGCGAGAGCACGCTGCCGCCGACCTGGAAGAACACGACGTCGTCGTCCTCGGCGGCGCGACTGCGCCAGCCGAGACCTTCATAGAAGCTTCGTGCGCGCTTCAGATCGCTGGTGCCGAGTGTCACGACGCTCAGGCGCTGGTCCATGGGATTCCTCCAGGCGTGATCGGGTGGGGCGGTTGACGGGGGACAGGCACACGGCTGCTGCCGCGACAGTTTCCCCGGCACGCCGGCCCCGTGCACGCCGGGAGCGTCTCCCGGGCCCGCGCAGCGGCGTTCGATGTGGATGATTCTGCGCCAGTGGCTCGTCGTGGTCGACCTCCCAGTCGACGTCATAGTCGTCCTCGAGCATTAGGAACGAGCGCGTGAGGCGCAGGGCATCGAACGTGCGCTGCGCGAGCTTGGAAGTTCTTGCGGTTGCGAACATCTGTTCGTAGAAGCTAGGACGGGCTCCGGACGGACCCGATGCGAACGTATGTACGCGTCGGTCGTCATGCCGCAAACCCGCATTCCAGAGCAGTTCTCGTGCCGAGGAGCCTGCAATGCGAATTGCAGAACGGGCCTGCGTCGGCGCTCTCGGGGACCCCGATTCGGGCTCGCAGCACGCCTTCGAGCGCTGTCCGTGCAGGTGCTCGGCCGCACGCCGCGAATCTGACGGCAGGATGGCTGTTACGCTTGCCAGGCGCGATGCGAAAGTCCCACCGTGGGGCCGCCGGCGACGCGCTCAGCTCATGGAGAAGTTCGTCATCGAAGGTGGCGTTCCGCTGTCGGGCACGATGGTCCCGGCGGGGAACAAGAACGGCGCGCTGCCCATCCTTGCTTCATCGCTCCTGACCGAGGACGAGGTGCTGGTGCGCAACGTGCCCCGCATCCGCGACGTCGAGGCGATGCTGAACATCCTGCGCGCGCTGGGCGTGTCGGTCAGCTGGCGCGGCCCGAACGAGCTGGCGCTGTGCGCGGAGACGGCACGCGAGATCGAGGTCGAGCAGGAGCTCGCGGAGTCGATCCGTGCCTCGTTCCTGCTGGCGGGCCCATTGCTGGCGCGTTTCCGCCGTGCGGTGATGTCGCCACCGGGCGGCGACGTGATCGGCCGCCGCCGTCTCGACCCCCACCTCGACGCGTTCCGCGCAATGGGCGCGGAGGTCGAGTGCAACGGCACGATCGCGCTGCAGGCCCCGCGCGGGCTGCGCCCGACCGACGTGTTCATGGACGAGCCCTCGGTGATGGCGACGGAGAACGTGCTGATGGCCGCGGCGCTGACGCCGGGCACGACGGTGATCGGCAACGCGGCCTCCGAGCCCCACGTCCAGGACCTGGCGCGCATGCTCGTGAAGATGGGCGCGGACATCCAGGGCATCGGCTCGAACCTGGTGACGGTCAACGGCGTCGACCGGCTCCACGGCTGCGAGCACGAAGTCGCGCCGGATCACATCGAGATCGGGAGCTTCATGGCGCTCGCGGGCGTGACGGGCGGCGAACTGCGGATCAAGGACACGGTCCCGGGCGACCTGCGCATGATCAGGCTCGTGTTCGAGCGCCTGGGTCTGCGCAGCGAACTGGACGGCAACGACGTGATCGTGCCGGGCGGGCAGAAGCTCGTGGCGCAATCGGACGTCGGCGAGTTCAAGAGCAAGATCCAGGACGGCCCCTGGCCCGCGTTCCCGGCGGACCTCACATCGATCGCTGTCGCCCTGGCCACGCAGGCCGAGGGCTCGATCCTCGTGCACGAGTGGATGTTCGAGAATCGCCTGATCTTCACCGACAAGTTGATCTTGATGGGTGCGGATATCGTCATGTGTGATCCCCATCGAGCGATCGTCACGGGGCCGCGGCGCCTCCGCGGCGAGCGTGTGGAGTCACCGGACATTCGTGCGGGCATGGCGATGCTGCTGGCGGCGCTGTGCGCGGACGGACGCTCAGAGATCGGCAACATCCGCCAGATCGACCGCGGCTACGAGCGCATCGACGAGCGCTTGCGCGAGCTCGGCGCGCGGATCGAGCGCGTCGCGACAGAGCCCGTCCACGCCTAGCCGACCGCGCGAACTGCGTAATCTCGGGTCGAATGATCCACCCAATCCCCAGCGGCACGCGCGACGTGCTGCCCCAAGAGACGGGCGAGGTCCGCGCGATCACCGACACGCTGCGACGCGTGTTCGATCTCCACGGCTACGGCGAGATCTACACGCCGGCGCTCGAGTACGAGTCGGTGCTCGCGCGCGCGGACATGGCCGAAGCGCGCCCGGCCTACCGCGTGTTCGACGAGACCGGCGCGGTGCTGGTGCTGCGCTCGGACATGACGGCCCCGATCGCGCGCGTGGTCGCGACTCGCTACGCGGACAGCCCGACGCCGTTGCGCTTCTGCTACTTCGCCCACACCTACCGCGGCGTGCGCCCCCAGCGCGGGCAGCTTCGCGAGATGCTGCAGGCGGGCATCGAGCTGATCGGCGCCCCGGCGCCCGAGGGCACGGCCGAAGCGCTGACGGTGCTGTGCGCGTCGCTTGAGGCCGTGGGGCTCAAAGACTTCCGCATCGGCGTCGGCGACGCCTCGCTGTTTCCGGCGCTGATGGAGAGCCTGAGCGTGCCCGCGCAGGCGCGCGAGGACCTGCTGAAAACGCTCGTGCGCCGCAACTTCGTCGAGCTCGAGCAGCGCCTGCACGAAGCGGGCATCGACGGCGAGGCGGCCGAGCTGCTGCTCGACGTGCCCCAACGCCGCGGCGGCCCCGAGCTGCTGACCGACGCGCCCGAGCCCGCGGTCGAGGCCGTGACGGGGATGCGCCGCGTGTATGAGCTGCTGGAGCCCGCGGTCGCCGAGCGCGTGATCTTCGACCTCGGGCTGGTGCGCAACATCGGCTACTACACGGGCGCAGTGTTCGAGGTCTACGACCCAGCGGCGGGCGCGCCGATCGGCGGCGGCGGGCGCTATGACGAGCTGCTTGGGCGCTTCGGGCGCAGCCTCCCGGCGGTCGGCTTCGCGCTGTACGTCGACCCGCTGCACCAGGCGCTCGCGGGCGAGGAGCGCGGCACGGGGGCGCTCGCCGAGCTGCGCTCGACCGCCGCGGCGGGAGATCCGCGATGAGCCCGGGGCTCGGACTGACGATCGCGGTCCCGCGCGGCGCCCTGTTCGCGGGCACGGTCGATCTGCTCGCCACGCTCGGCCTCGACACCGTCGAGCTGCGAGGCAACGACCGCAAGCTGCTGTTCGAGGACATCGGCGTCGTCACGATGCGCCCGTCGGACGTGCCGACGTACGTCGAGGCGGGCGCCGCGGACATCGGCGTGACCGGCAAGGACGTGCTGCTCGAGCAGCTCGCGCACGAGCCCGGCGAGCGCGGTCGCGACGTGTACGAGCTGATGGACCTCGGCTTCGGGCGCTGCACGATGGTGCTCGCCAGCAAGGCGGGGCCCGACCCGGCGCTTGAGTCGCTGCGCCGCCTCGGGGTGATGCGCGTGGCGACGAAGTACCCGCGGATCGCGACGCGCTACCTGGAGGAAACCGGCCGCCAGAGCGAGATCGTCGAGGTCAAGGGCTCGGTCGAGCTCGCGCCGTTGACCGGCATGGTTGACGCGATCGTGGACCTCACCGCGACCGGCACGACGCTGCGCGAGAACAACCTCGTAGAACGCGAGCGGATCGTGGTCTGCACGGCGCGGCTGATCGCGAACCCGGTCTCGCACAAGCTGAAGGCTCGGCAGATGGACGCGCTGCTCGAGCAGCTGCGCCGCGCGCTACCCACGGCTCCCGTCGGCTGAGATGCGCCTCGAGCGCGTCCAGATCGCCGAGCTGGAGCGCCTCGGCGGGCCGAGCGGCGTGGCGGCGCACCTGCGCGCGCTGGTCCCCGACGGCGATTCGGTCGAAGCCCCGGTGCGCGAGATCGTGCGGCGCGTGCGTGACGAGGGCGACGCCGCGGTGCTCGACTACACGCGCCGCTTCGACACCCAAGGATCGGAGCCGCGCCCGTTGCTGGTTGCGCCCGAGGAGCTGGACGAGGCGATCAAGCGGCTGCCGCTCGAGCTTGTCGCGGGCCTGCAGGTGACGATCTCGAACGTCGCCCAGGTCGCCGACGCGGGCGTCGGTCGCGACGCGACCGTCGACCTGCCGCAGGGTCAGCGGATCGCGCTGCGCGAGCTGCCGGTCGACTCCGCGGCGGTCTACGTGCCGGGTGGGCGCGCGCCGTACCCGAGCACGGTCGCGATGGGCGTCGTGACCGCGCGCGCCGCGGGCGTGTTCGACGTCGCGGTCTGCACGCCGCCCGGCCCCGACGGTCAGATCGACGACGCGATCCTCGGCGCCTGCCGCCTGTGCGGCGTCGAGCGCGTCTACCGCATGGGCGGCGCGCAGGCAATCGCCGCGCTGGCCTACGGCACCGAGAGCGTGGCGCGCGTGGACGTGATCGTCGGGCCGGGCAACCTGTACGTGCAGGAGGCGAAGGCGCAGCTCTCGGCGAAGGTCGGGATCGACGGCTTCGCGGGCCCCAGCGACCTGCTGGTCGTGCTTGGCGGCGAACTGGGGCCAAACGACGTCGAGCTGGCGGCGCTGGACATGCTGGCGCAGGGCGAGCACGGCGAGGGCAGCCTGGTCGTGGGCGTCTCGGCAGGCCCCGGGGTGGTCGAAGCGCTGTCGAACACGCTGGAGCGCCTGAACGACGAGCATCCGACCGCGGGCGGCACATTCGCGTTGGTCGAGGCAATCGACTCCCGGCAGGCGGTCCAGATCGCGAATGCCTTCGCGCCCGAGCACCTGCAGCTGATCGGCGCCGATGTCGAGGCGCAGGCGCCGCGCGTGCGCGCGGCGGGCTGCCTGTTCGTCGGCAGGGCGAGCGCGACCGCATTCGGTGACTACGTCGTCGGCTCGAACCACATCCTGCCCACGAGCGGCGCGGCGCGCTTTGCCTCGATGCTCTCGCCACGGCACTTCCGCAGGCGCATGGCCGAAGTGCGGATCGCGCCCGAGGGTGCGGGCAAGCTCGCGGGCGCGGGCGTGCCGATCGCCCGTGCTGAGGGCTTCGAGTGGCACGCGCGCTCGATGGAGGCGCGCATCGGCGACAATGAGCGCAGTGGCTGAGCCGAACGACGATTTTTATGAGTAAAGAGAACGACCGGACTGCAAGCATCGAGCGCCGCACGGGCGAGACCGACGTGCGCCTGTCGTTGGCGCTGGAAGGCAGCGGCGCGGGCACGCGCGAGACCGGCGTCGGCTTCCTCGACCACATGCTCGACCTGCTCGCGCGCCACGGCCGCCTCGACCTCGACGTGCAGGTCAGCGGCGACCTGGAGACGGGCGCCCACCACACGGCCGAGGACACGGCGATCGTGCTCGGCCAGGCGCTCGACCAGGCGCTGGGCGACCGCAGCGGCATCGTCCGCTACGGCGCGGCGACCGTGCCGATGGACGAGGCGCGCGCGAGCTGCGCGATCGACATCTCCGGACGGCCCTTCACGGCATTCGAGGCCGAGCTGCCGCCCGGCTCGACGGGCGGCTTCGAGCACGAGCTGACCGAGGAGTTCTTTCGCGCGCTGGCGAACGCCGCCAAGCTGACGCTGCACCTGCGGGTGGAAGCGGGCACGAACGCCCACCACATGATCGAGGCGGCGTTCAAGGCGTTCGCCCGCGCGCTGCGCCAGGCCGTCGCGATCGACCCGGACGAGACCGGCGTGCCTAGCACGAAGGGGACGCTGACGGCATGAGTCCATTGATCGAGGAGCCTGTCGAGATTGCGGTGGTCGACTACGGCATGGGCAACCGCCGCTCGGTCGAGAAGGCGCTCGCGCACGTCGGCGCTCAGGCGAGCGTCAGCTCGGATCTCGACCACCTGCGCGGCGTCGACGGGCTGGTGGTGCCGGGAGTCGGCGCCTTTCCCCGCGCGATGGAGAGCCTGCGCGAGCTGGGCCTGGACGAGCTGCTGCGCGAGCGCGTCGCGGCGGGCACGCCGGTGCTCGGCATCTGCCTGGGCCTGCAGCTCGCGTTCGAGCACTCCAGCGAGCTGGGCGGCGCCGACGGCCTCGGGCTGATCGAGGGCGAGGTCCACGGTCTGCGGGCGGGCACGTTGAAGCTGCCGCACATCGGCTGGAACGAGGTCGACTTCGTCAAACCGCAGTCGCCGCTGATCGAGGGGCTGCCGCTGCAGTGCGCCTTCTACCACGTGCACTCGTTCGCGGCCGAGCCCGCGCGCGAGCAGGACGTGCTCGGCACGGCCAGCTACGGCGCGCCGTTCGTGACCGCGGTGCAGAAGGGCTCCTTCTACGGCGTCCAGTTTCACGCGGAGAAGTCCTCGGCCGCGGGCCTGCGGATGCTCGCGAACTTCGCGCGCATCTGCATCGGCGCGCGCGAGCCGAGCGCGACCGGCGCACAGGCCGCATAGCTCCGCCGGTGGCGTCTCCCAGGACCGAGCAGCGCGCGTGAACCTCTACCCGGCGATCGACATGCTCGGCGGTAACGCGGTGCGCCTGGTCAAGGGCGACTTCGAGGCGAAGAAGGTCTATGACCAGGACCCGCTGTCGGCGGCGCGGGCGTTCGCCGAGGACGGGGCGCGCCGGCTGCACGTGGTCGATCTCGACGGTGCGAAGACCGGCGCCCCGGAGAACCTGGAGCACCTGCGCAAGATCGTGAGCGAGCTCGGACTGCCGGTCCAGTTCGGCGGCGGGCTGCGCTCGGACCTCGCGGTCCAGGAAGCCTTCGAAGCCGGCGCGAAGCGCGTGATCCTGGGCACGGCGATCTTCACCGATCCCGAGCTGCCCTATCGCGCGATGGATGAGCACGGGCACGAGAACGTGCTGATCTCGATCGACGCGCGCGATGGCTACGTCGCGACGCACGGCTGGCTGGAGGCCACGCAGCTGCCGGCGCAGGAGGCGATCGAACGCTGGAGCGAGGGCGAGGCCGGCGTGAGGCGGTTCGTGTTCACGAACATCGACCACGACGGAATGCTCGAAGGCCCCGACCTCGACAGCTCGCGGATGGCGGTGCAGGCGGCGGGCGAGGGCAGCGTGATCCACTCGGGCGGGATCGGCGAGCTCGAGCACCTGCGCTCGCTCGCGGGGCTCGGGCTCGACGGCGTGATCGTCGGCAAGGCCCTGTACGAGCGCCGCTTCACGGTGGCCGAGGCGCTGGCCGTGCTCGACGGCTGAGCCACCGCGAGCGAGAATTGCCTCCCCGGCGAGCGCTACCTTAGTTCGCGTGCACTTCAAGCGGATCATCCCGTGCCTGGACGTCGACGCCGGGCGCGTCGTCAAGGGCGTGGAATTCCTGGACATCCGCGATGCGGGCGACCCGGTGGAGCTGGCGGCGCACTACGACCGCGAGGGCGCGGACGAGCTGGTGTTCCTCGACATCACGGCCACGCACGAGAAGCGCGACACGATCGCCAAGCTCGCTCGCGCGACCGCGGACGATGTGTTCGTGCCTTTCACGATCGGCGGCGGCATCCGCTCGACGCAGGATGCCCAGGCGGTGCTCGACGCGGGCGCCGACAAGGTCTCGGTGAACTCGGCGGCGCTGCAGCGCCCGGAGCTGATCAACGAGCTGGCGGAGGTGTTCGGCTCGCAATGCGTGGTGCTCGCGATCGACGCGAAAGCCGACCCGTTCGTGGGCGGTGGGCTGGAGGACCCTTCGAAGTGGGAGGCCTACCTCGCGGGCGGGCGCACGCCGACGGGGCGCGACGTGGTCGAGTGGGCGCGCGAGGGGGTCGAGCGCGGCGCGGGGGAGATCCTGTTGACGAGCATGGACCGCGACGGCACGAACGACGGCTATGACCTGCCGCTGATAACGGCGGTCAGCGAGGCGGTGAGCGTGCCGGTGATCGCCTCGGGCGGGGCGGGCGAGCTCGAGCACCTCGCCGAGGCATTGCGCGCGGGTGCCGACGCGGCCCTGTGCGCGTCGATCTTCCACTACGGGCGCCACACGATCGCCGAGGCCAAGCAGCACCTCGTCGCGGCGGGCATCCCCGTGCGGGTCGGCTGAGGTCGGCAGCGAGCGTCGCGATGGCGAGCGTTGGCGGGGCGCGCGAGACGGGCACGGCGGTGCTCGAGTGCTTGGAGGAGCTGCCGGGGGGGCGCGAGCTGCAGGCGGCCGCGTCGACCCGCTCCGGCGAAGTTGCCTTGATCGGTGGCGCCGTGCGCGATCTGCTGCTGGGGCGCACGCCCCGCGAGCTGGACGTGGTCGTGGATGCCGACGCCGCGGGGTTCGCCCGTGAGCTGGCCGCCCAGCTGCACGCGCAACCCGGCGACGGCCGCAGGGAGCACGACGGCCGGTCGGAGCCGTTCGAGACGACCTTCCACGAGCGCTTTCGCACCGCGCTCGTGCGCTGGCCCGAGGGGCAGGTCGACGTGGCGACGCGCCGCTCGGAGCGCTACCCGACGCCGGGGGCGCTGCCCGAGGTCGGCGAGGGCACACCGCAGAGCGACGTTCAGCGCCGCGACTTCACGATCAACACGCTGTCGGTCGTCTTGAGCGGCCCAGCGCGAGGCACGCTGGACGGAGCACCCGAGGCGCAGGCCGATCTCGACGCGGGCGTCCTGCGAGTCCTGCACGAGCAGAGCTTCCGCGACGACCCCACGCGCCTGCTGCGGCTCGCGCGCTACCGGGCGCGGCTCGGCTTTCGGGTCGAGGCCCACACCGCGGAGCTGGCGGCGGAGGCGCTGGCGGCGGGTGCCCTCGAGACGGTCTCGCACGCGCGCATCGGCGCCGAGCTGCGCCTCGCGCTCGCGGAGCCCGACCCGGTGGCGGCGCTCGAATCGCTACAGGAGTTGGGCGTGCTCGCGGCGCTGGACCCCTCGCTGACCCTGGACCCCTCGCTCGCCCGCGCGGCGCTCGCGGCGCTGCCGGTCGATCCCGACGCCTGGCCCGAGGTGTTGCTGCTGGCCTCGCTGCTTCTGCCGGGGCACTCCTACGACACGACGAACTACGAGACGCGCCTGCGGGTATTGCTCGACGGCTTCGAGCTGCCCGCGGCCGAGCGCGAGCGCACGGTGCACAGCGCGACCCTCGCGCCGCGTCTGGCCCAGCGCCTGCGCGACGCGCACGGCTCCGCATCGCGGATCTACGAGGTCGCCCACGGCGAGCCGCTGGAGGCGGTTGCGCTCGCGGCGGCGCTGGCCGAAGCCGAATCCCAACCCGACGCGGCCCGCGCGGCGCGGCGCTGGTTGTCCGATCTCCGCCGTGTGCAGCTCGAGATCGGCGGCGAGGACCTGCTCGCTGCGGGCATCGCCGCGGGACCCGAGGTCGGCCTGCGTCTGCGCCAGGCGCTGCTGCGCAAGCTCGACGGCGAGCTGGGCGGCGGCCGTGAGGCGGAGCTGTGTGCCGCGCTGGAGGGGTAGTCGAGCCAAAATGGCGCCAAAGTGGCGCTACACTGGCACCGTGCCGAGCGTGCAGATCAAGAACGTGCCGTCCGAGGTCCATCGGACCATGCAGCGCCGTGCGCGGGCCGCAGGTCAGTCGCTACAGGCATACATGCTCGCGCAGATCACGGAGCAGGCCGGCAAGGCGACGCTCAAGGAACTGTTCGATCGGATTGGCCGGGAGCGCGGAAGTGGGCGCGTATCGCCGGAGTTCGCCGCGAAAGTGATCCGCGACGAGCGAGATGCACGTTCTAAGTGATCGTCGTCGACGCCTCGGTATTGGCTCCCGCCCTCGCCTACGACGTTCCCGAAGGAGATGCTGCGCGTCTGCGGCTGGATCGCGAGGAACAGCTGTTCGCCCCGGAGATCGTGGACCTCGAGCTGGCGGCGGTGTGGCGAGGCGCAATCCGTGCCGGGCGTCTCGACGACCAGCGTTCCGAGCGAGCGCTGAACGACTTGGCCGCGCTCAGGCTCGTCAGGGTCGGGCACCAGCTGCTCATGCCGCGAATCTGGGAGCTCCGCCACAACCTCACCCCGTACGACGCCGCATATGTCGCCCTGGCAGAGGTGCTCGATGCCACGCTGCTGACCGCCGACGGCCGCTCGACCCGCGCTCCGTCGCTGCGGTGCGAGGTCGAGCTCCTGCGATGAGCCGTGCCCGCGAGACCCGCGTGATCGAACACGCCGAGGGCTTCTCCTGCGAGCTGCTCGGTGGCGGGCGCGCGCTGTTCGGCTCGCGCGCCCACGGCAACCTCTCCACGCAGCGCGGCGTCGGGCACGAGCGCGGCCGCGCGGCCCGCGACCGTTTGTGCGATGCGCTCGGCCTGGGCTGGCTCTGCGCGAGCCGCCAGGTCCACGGCACGAGCGTGCAGCGCGTCCGGCAGCCGGACGGGAGCGGGGGAGAGGCGGTGGCGATCGACGCTGACGGGCACGCCACCGCGCTGGCGGGTATCGGCATGATGGTCCTGACCGCCGACTGCCTGCCGGTCGCGCTGGGGGCCGACGGCGCGGTCGCGATGGTCCACGCGGGCTGGCGCGGCCTCGCGGACGGTGTGCTCGAGGAGGGTGTCCGCGCCTTGCGCGAGCTCGCGCCCGAGAGGCCGATCGAGGCGGTCGTCGGTCCCGGAGCGGGCGTCTGCTGCTACGAGGTCGGTCCCGAGGTGCACGCCGCGCTCGGCCAGGAGTCCGCGGACGCCGCTCATCGCCGGGGTTGGAACATCGACCTGCGCGCGATCGCCCGCGAGCGGCTGCTCGCCGCGGGCGTCGCCGCCGTGCACGATGCCAATGCCTGCACCATCTGCGACGAGCGCTTCTTCTCCCACCGGCGACAGCGCGAGCAGGCCGGACGCCAAGCGGGGGTTGCGTGGCTCGCCTGATCGAGGATCTGCAGCTCGAGCGGGTCCGCGCGAACCTCGCCGAGGTGCGTGCACAGATCGACGCGGCCGCGGAGCGCTTTGCCGCACGAAACAACGGCGCCGCCCGTCCGGTCGAGCTGCTTGCCGCGATCAAGTACGTCTCGAGCGTCGATCTGCCGCTGCTCGCGGAGGCCGGCATACGCCTTGTGGGCGAGAACCGCGCGCAGGAGCTGCAGGCCAAGCACGCCGCCCACGGCGAGCTGTTCGAGTGGGACTTCATCGGCCAACTGCAGAGCCGCCGCGTGCGCGAAATCGTGCCCTGCGTGCGGCTGATTCACTCGGTCGCCTCGGACTCGGCGCTGCGTGCGCTCGAGCGCTGCCTGCCGCAGGCTCGGCCCGGCCTTCGGATCCTGGTCGAGGTCAACATCGCGCGCGAGCAGGGCAAGGCCGGCGTGGCGCCCGAGCGGCTCGACGAGTTCATCGCGCGCTCGCCGGTGCCGGTCGCGGGACTGATGACGATGCCGCCGCTCGCCGTCGAGTCCGAGCAGAGCCGACCATGGTTCGCGGCGCTGCGCGAGCTTGCCGGCGAGCATGGTCTGGAGCACCTCTCGATGGGCACCTCGCAGGACTATCTTGTCGCAGTCGAGGAGGGCGCCAGCATTGTGAGGATTGGCACGAGGCTGTACGATTAGCGAACGCGTTGGCGGCGGACGGGAGCGTTCGCCGCCGAGGCGACCTTCGCGCCGAGCGTCTGCGCCTGACTCGTCCCGGTGCGTCGTGTCGGAGCTGTTCGCGCGTTCCGCGGGGGCGATGACTAGCATGAGCAGGTAATCCGGCAGGAGCAGGGAAATCGGCTCGCCGGGCGAAGACGCACCTACTGCAATGGCTTTCCGCGACTCCTGGCACAGCGCCCTCGTCTACTTCGGCCTCGCCGAGGAGTATCACGACGACTTCGAGGACGCTCCGCCCGAGGCCGAGATCGAGGATCGCTACCGCGAGCGGCCGAACGTCAGGCGCCTGCGCCGCCGCCGCGACGAGTTCGACGACATCTTCGCCGAGGACGATCGCGAAAGCTCCCGCGGCGGGCGACCGACGACCCAGCTGAAGGCCGTTGCCCGCGGCAACGCCAACGGCGACGTGCGCGTGCACCTCGTGATCCCCAAGTCCTTCAACGACGCCCAGCAGATCGCCGACAAGTTCAAGGACTCGATCCCCGTGATCCTGAACCTCCAGTCCTCCGAAACCGACCTCTCCAAGCGCCTGATCGACTTCGCCTCCGGCCTCACCTACGCGCTCGACGGCGGCATGCAGCGGATCGCCGACAAGGTCTTCATGCTCACCCCGCGCAACGTCGAGATCTCCGCTGAGGAGCGAGCCCGCTTGATCGAGAAGGGTTTTTTCAATCAGTCCTGAGCGCCCATGTCCGGCGCCTGGCGGCGTCCTCGGTCGCTCGCGTGCTATTCGCACGCCACGCGAACTGCCTGTGCCCGTCAGGGTGCGTCCTTGCCAGTCTTGGACCTGAGCCCTCAGGAGCGCACTCTCACGGGATCGGCCGGTAGCGTGAGGGCATCATGAACGTCGGGCTGATCGGAGCAGGCAACATGGCGCGGGCGCTCGCGCGTGGCTGGGGGCAGCCCGTGCTGTGTGCCGACCCGATGGCCGAGCGCGCGAAGGCGCTCGTCGCCGAGGTCGGCGGCGAGGCGCTCGCGAGCAATGCCGAGGTCGCCGAGCGCGCCGACCTGACCGTGCTCTGTCACAAGCCCGCGCAGCTGGGCGACGTCGCCGCCGAAGTCGCGCCCAACGCCAAGGCCGTCGCCTCGATCCTCGCCGCCACACCGCTTCAGGCGCTGCGCGAGGCCTATCCCGGCACGCCCGTCTATCGGTTCATCCCCTCGCTGCCCGTCGAGGTGCGACAGGGGGCCGTCGTGCAGGGTCGCGACGCCGAGGACACCGCCCAGCGCGAGCACCCCGACCGCGATGCCTCGCTCGACGCGCAGGTCGCCTCGCTGTTCGCCGATCTCGGCACGCTCGTCGTGCTCGAGGACTCGCTCGTCGACGTCGCCATGGGGCTGATGTCCTGCGCGCCTGCCTATGTCGCCCTCGTCGCCGAGGCGCAGATCGACGCCGGCGTGCGCAAGGGGATCCCCGCGGCACAAGGCGCCCAGCTCGTCGTGCAGACGCTCGCCGGAACCGCTGAGCTGCTGCGCCGGCGCGACTACGACACCGTGGCAGTGCGCCGCGAGGTTTCCTCGCCCGGTGGGCTCACCGCGCGCGGGGTCGACGCGCTCGAGCGCGCCGGGCTGCGCGCCGCCTTCAGCGACGCGCTCGATGCCGTGCTCGAGCCGAAGGCGGGCTGAGCCATGCTGCTCGCCGGCGCCCGCACGCAGATCGCCGACTACCTCTCGACGCTGATCTACGTCTACACGCTGCTGATCATCCTCTACATCGTGATCCAGCTGCTGTTCTCCGTCGGCATCCGCCCGCCCTACTCGCGCGCGCTCGATTCCGTGACCGGCTTCCTGCGCGACATCTGCGAACCCTTCCTGCGCCTGTTCCGGCGGATCATTCCCGCCTTCGGCGGGATCGACTTCAGCCCGATCCTCGCGATCCTCACGCTGCAGATCGTCAACACCGTCGTCGTCAACGACCTGATCCACGGCTAGCGCCCGTGCGCCGCGCCGGTCCATGGCTGCGCGCCGCGCTCGTGCTCGTCGCCGTCGTCGCCCTCGACCAACTCTCCAAGCACGCCGTCAACGCCGACATCCTCCAGGGCGAAGAACGCAAACTGCTGCCCGGCATCGAGCTTGTCAACACGCGCAACAACGGCATCGCCTTCGGCTTCCTGCCCGGCAGCGACGTCGTCGTCACGATCCTGATTGGCCTCGCGCTCGTCGCGCTGCTGTTCTACTTCGCCCGCCACAGCCGCGACGCCCTGATCTGGCTGCCCACCGGGATGCTGATCGGCGGCGCGATCGGCAACGTGCTCGACCGCCTGCGCGACGGGTCCGTCACCGACTTCATCAAGCTCCCGCTCGGCTGGCCGCCCTTCAACGTCGCCGACATGTCGATCACGCTCGGCGTCCTGATCCTGTTCCTCGCGATCGACCATGCCCGCCACGCCGCCCGTCGCGCGGCCACGCAGCCGTGACCTCCGAGCCCGCCGCACCCTTCACGATCGCCTACGAGGATCAGCACCTGCTCGTCGTCGACAAGGCCCCCGGGGTCGTCGTGCACCCCGCCAAGGGTCATCGCGAGGACACGCTCTCCCAGTTGCTCGCTCACAGCGCCGCGGGCGGGGACCCCGAGCGCGCCGGGATCGTCCATCGCCTCGACCGCGACACCTCCGGCCTGCTCGTCGTCGCGCGCTCTCAGCTCGCCCACGAGCGCCTGCAAAGGGCGCTGGCCGAGCGCGAGATCGAGCGGGAATACCTCGCGCTCGTGCTCGGGCGCCCGCCCGCCCGCACCGGCACGATCGAGGCGCCGATCGGGCGCGACCCGCGCGTGCGCACGCGCATGGCCGTCGGCGGCGCCCACGCCCGCGAGGCGCGCACCCACTTCGAGCTCGACACCGCCTTCGCCGAGCACTCGCTCCTGCGGCTGAAGTTGGAGACGGGGCGCACGCATCAGATCCGCGTCCACCTGCAGGCCATCGGGCATCCCGTCGTAGGCGATCCCGAGTACGGCGTCGCCCACGTCCTGGGCCTGGAGCGCCAGTTCCTGCACGCCACCCGGCTCGCCTTCGCGCATCCGATCGGCGGCGAGCCCGTCGAGGTGCATTCGCCGCTTCCCGGCGATTTGCAGGCGGCCCTCGCCCAAGCTGAGCGGCTATCCTGAGCTGCTCAGCAATCCTCTAACCCGTCCGTCGTCGAGAGCGGCCCTGCCCGGTAGCGCGACACCCGTCGCAAGTGCCGGGTCCGCAACCCGAGCGGACGGAGTCCATTCATAAAAAATAAAGGGAGTACTCGTGGCTCAGGTAGGCATCGCGGAGCTGCTGGAGGCCGGTGTGCATTTCGGCCACCAGACGCGTCGCTGGAACCCCAAGATGCGCCGCTTCATCTTCGGTGAGCGTGGTGGCAACTACATCATCGATCTCGTCAAGACCTCCGCGCTGCTCGACCAGGCGCAGGCCTTCGCTTCAGAGCTGTCGCACCGCGGCGGCACCGTGCTGTTCGTCGGCACCAAGAAGCAGGCCCGCGACACGATCAAGGACGTCGCCGAAGCCGCCGACATGCCCTTCGTCAACCACCGCTGGCTCGGTGGCCTGCTCACCAACTTCGAAACCATCAGCCTGCGAATCCGCAGGCTGCACGACCTCGAACGCTACGAGACCGAGGGCCAGCTCGCGCTGCTGCCCACGCGCGAGCGCATGGCCGCGCAGGCCGATCTCGCCAAGCTGCGCGCGAACCTCGGCGGCGTCAAGAACATGCAGCGCGTCCCCGACGCCATGTTCGTGATCGACCTCAAGACCGAGGAGATCGCCGTCAAAGAGGCGCGCCGCCTGCGCATCCCGATCATCGGGCTCGTCGACACCAACTGCGACCCCGACGGGATCGACTATGTGATCCCCGGCAACGACGACGCCATCCGCTCCTGCGCGCTGATTACCCAGGCCATCGGCCAGGTCGTGCAGGAGGGCCACTCCGTGTTCCGCGCCGAGGAGGAGAAGGCTCGCAAGGAAGCCGAGGAACGCGCAAAAGTCGAGGCCGAAGCACGCGCCAAACGCGAGGCCGAAGCGCAGGCCAAGCAGGAGGCCGAGGAAGCCGCCAAGAAAGAGGCCGAGGAGAAGACCGCAGCCGAGAAAGCTGCAGCTGACAAAGCCGCCGCCGAGAAAGCCACTGCCGACAAAGCCGCCGCCGAACAGGCGGCCGCCACGGCCGCCGCGCAGGCGCCCGCTGCCGAGTCGACGCCCGTTGCCGAGACCGCCGTCGCGCCCGACAGCGAGCCCGCCGTCGAGTCCGCCGTGCCGGTCAGCGCCGGCGCCGACGCGCGCCGGCCCGCCAACCCGCAGTCCGCGCCGCCGGAGACCGCCGCCGAAAGCGAGACCGACGGTGCCGTCGATGCGCCTGTCGAGGCCGCGGCCCCCGAGGCCGCACCCGAGGCACCCGCAGAGCCCGCCCCCGCGGAGCCCGCGGCCGCGGCGCCGACACCAGACGAGAGCACGCCGGCCGCAGAGCCCGCGAAGGAGGCTTAGAGCAGCATGAGCACCACCGAGATCTCTGCCAAGGACGTCAAGGCGCTGCGCGAGCGCACCAGCGCCGGGATGATGGACTGCAAGAAAGCCCTCACCGAGGCCGGGGGCGACATGGACAAGGCCGTCGAGATCCTGCGCCTGAAGCAGGGCAAGAAGATCCAGGACCTCGGCGAGCGCGTCGCCACCGAGGGCACCGTGCAGGCCTACATCCACGCCGGCGCCAAGGTCGGCGTGCTGATCGAGGTCGACTGCAACACCGACTTCGTCGCCACCAACGACGACTTCGTGCAGTTCGCCCGCGACATCGCCCTGCAGATCGCCGCCACGCCCACCGTGCGCTACGTCAGCCGTGAGGACGTGCCCGCCGAGGCGCGCGACGCCGAGGCCAAGATCTACGAGCAGGAAGCCGCCGACAAGCCCGAGAACGTCCGCGAGAAAATCGTCACCGGCAAGCTCGACTCCTGGTACGAGACAATCGTGCTGCTCGAGCAGGAGATGCACAATCCCAAGTTCGACGGCAAGACCGTGCAGCAGCTGCGCGACGAGCTCACCGCCACCACCGGCGAGAACGTCGTGATCCGCAGGTTCGTCCGGTTTGCGGTCGGGCAGTAGACGCGCCCTGCTCGCAGATGGATGACTGGGTAGGCTCTCGCCCCTGATGGCCCCTGCCTTCAAACGCATTCTCTTGAAGCTCTCGGGCGAGGCGCTGATGGGGTCGCTGGAGTTCGGCACCGACCCCGAGCGCCTGACTGCCGTCGCGCGACAGGTGACTGCCGTGCGCGCCGCGGGCGTCGAGGTCGCGATCGTCGTCGGCGCCGGCAACATCTACCGCGGCATGCAGGGCGCCGCCGCGGGCATGGACCGTGCCACCGCCGACTACATGGGGATGCTGGCGACGGTGCTGAACGCGCTGCCGCTGCAGGACGCGCTGGAGAAGATGGACACCGACACGCGCGTGCTCTCCGCGCTCGGCGTCGCCGAGGTCGCCGAGCCCTACATCCGCCGTCGCGCCATGCGCCATCTCGAGAAGGGGCGCGTCGTGATCTTCGCGGCGGGCACCGGCAACCCGTTCTTCACGACCGACACCGCCGCCGCGCTGCGCGCCGCCGAGATCCACGCTGAGATCATCTTGATGGCCAAGAACGGCGTCGAGGGCGTCTACACCGCCGACCCAGCCGTCGACCCCACGGCGAAGTTCATCCCCGAGATCACCCACATGGAGGCGCTCGAGCGGCGCTTGCGCGTGATGGACTCCACCGCGCTCGCGCTCTGCATGGAGAACCACATGCCGATCGACGTCTTCAACATGGACGACGACACCGCGCTCGCGAGGATAATCTCAGGCGAGCGCGTGGGAACGCTCGTATCGACAGCTCAAGGGGAGGCCGATGGCAGCTGACAGCTTGATCGACGAACTGCTCGCGGACGCGCGCGAGCGCATGCAGAAGTCAGCAGAGGCCGCACAGCACGAGTTCTCGACCGTGCGCACCGGCCGCGCCAGCCCTGCGCTGCTCGACCGCGTCGTCGTCGACTACTACGGCGCGCAGACGCCGCTGAACCAGCTCGCCACGATCTCCGCGCCCGAAGCGCGCCTGCTCAGCGTGCAGCCCTACGACAAGTCCTCGATCAAGCTGATCGAGAAGGCGATCAACGAGTCCGACGTCGGCCTGAACCCCTCCAACGACGGCAACGTGATCCGCCTCGTGGTGCCCGAGCTGACCGAGGAGCGCCGTCGCGAGCTCGTCAAGGTCATCAAGAACCTCGCCGAGGAGGGCCGCATCTCGATCCGCAACGTGCGCCGCGACACGATGCAGCAGCTGCGCGAGCTGAAGGCCGAGGGCGAGGCGTCCTCCGATGACGAGCACCGCGCCGAGGTCGAGCTGCAGAAGCTCACCGACGGCCGCGTCGGCGATCTCGACGAGGTGCTCAAGGCCAAGGAAAAAGAGATCCTCGAAGTCTGATGGCGACGGCCGAGCCGAATGCTCGCTACGTCGCGATCATCACCGACGGGAACGGGCGCTGGGCGCGCGCTCGCGGTGTGCCCGTCAACGAGGGACATAGCGCCGGCGCCGATACCGTCAAGGCACGCCTGCGAGACGCCGCCGAGTTCGGCGTGCAGGAGCTGACCGTCTACTCCTTCTCGACCGAGAACTGGTCGCGCCCCGCCGAGGAGGTCGCCGGTCTGATGGGGATGTTCTCCGCGCGGATCGCGGGCGAAACGCCCGAGCTGCACGAGGAAGGCGTGCGCATGCGCTTCATCGGACGGCGCGAGGGCGTCGCCCCGGAGCTCGTGGAGCGGATGGCCTGGGCCGAAGAGCAGACCGCGCAGAATCAGCGGATCACGCTGTTCGTGGCCTTCAACTACGGCGGGCGCGCCGAGATCCTCGACGCCGCCGCGCGCTTCGAAGGCGGCAGCGAGGAGGACTTCCGCGACTGCCTGTACGCGCCCGAGATGCACGACCCCGACCTGATCATCCGCACCAGCGGCGAGCAGCGGCTCTCGAACTACTTGTTGTGGCAGTCCGCCTACGCCGAGCTCGTGTTTCGCGACGAGCTGTGGCCCGACTTCTCGCGCGAGGCGCTCGAGCAGTCGTTGGCCGAGTTCTCCAGGCGCCGTCGGCGCTTCGGCGCGCGATGAGTCCCGGGAGGAGGACCTGATGGCAAGCAGCGGCAGCAGCGGGAGCAGCGGCGGCGGCGCGCGGACGCCGGCCGGCCGCGCCGCGGGCCGACGCCCGGCGCGAGTGCGGCGCTCCAGCGGCCCGCTCGTGCGCCGCCGCGCGCCGAGCGACGGGGGGAGCGCAGGTAGCGGCGGCGGTGCGCGGGGGGGCTCCGATCTCGGCGCGCGCCTGATCGCGGCCGTGCCCGCGATCGCGGTCGCCTTGTTCCTCGTGATCGAGGGCGGCGCGATCTTCACCCTCGGCCTGTTCGTGCTGGGCTGCATCTGCCTGCACGAGCTCTACGGCATGTTCGAGCGCGCCCATCCCGTGCGCCTCGCGGGCTTCATCGCGCTCGCGGGGCTGCTCGTGGCGGCGAACTACGGCGACCAGTTCCAGGTGCTGCTCGTACTCGCCGCCGCGCTGCCGCTGCTGTTCGGGTTGACGCTGCTGCAGCCGCGCCCGAGTGTCGGCGGGCTGTCGGTGACGCTGCTCGGCATCTACTGGATCGGCCTCGGGCTTTCGCATGCCGTGCTGCTGCGGGGGCTGCCGCATGGCCTGGGGATCGTGATCGACGTGCTGGTTGGCACCTTCCTCGGCGACACCGGCGCCTACTTCGGCGGGCGCCTGTTCGGCAAACGGCCGCTCGCGCCGAGGATCTCGCCGAACAAGACGGTCGAGGGCCTGTTGATCGGCATGGTCTGCACCGTGCTCGGCGTGTGGATCGCCGGGCGCTACCAGGAATGGCTGCCGGGGATGCACGCGATCGTGCTCGGCATCGGCGTCGCGCTCGTCGCCCCGATCGGAGACCTGTTCGAGTCCTTCGTCAAGCGCGAGGCTCGCACAAAGGACTCCGGCGGGCTGTTCGGCGCGCACGGCGGGGCGCTGGATCGGCTCGACGCCGTGCTGTTCGCCGCGGTGGTCGGCTATTACATCTGGGCGGCGTATACGTAGAGGTGCGAACCGTTCGAGTCGGCGCACGCCTGTCAAGTCTTCGCGGCGCTGTACGCTGCGCCCCACTCAGACATTGTCGAGAACGGGGGAAAGATGCGCCGAATCATGCTCATAGCGTTGGCGGCGGCGGCCGCCCTGATCGTCCCGGCAAGCGCGGGGGCGGCAGCCAAGAAGAAGCACCACGCATCGGCGCCGACGATCAAAGTCGGGACCTACAAGGCGAAGGCCGGGGCGGTGGCGTTCAACATTACGCTGAAGAAGGCGAGCTGCCCGGGCGCCGGGGCCCGGTGCGAGCACGTCGCATCTCTGCGTATCGCTGCCGGTCTCGCCCGAAATTCAATGCAGCGGAGCGATCCCGAGCGCCGGCCAGATCGGCGACTACTCGAAACCGGCCGCGCTCACGCCCGCGGGCGCGGCGCTGGTGCACTCCACGGTGGCCGGAGTGGTGCCGGTCGCAGGCGCGGCTCCTGGACCCCCTGGCAGCTCGGTGTTCTCGGTGGCATTCACCAAGAAAGGTACGGCCACCGGCTATCTGGAACTGAACATGACGATCGCCTTCGGCGACGCGAGCGTCCCCTGCGCGAGCGGCAAGGTGCCGTTCACGGCGAAACTCGGCTAGAGGAGATTGACAACGATGAGGCAAATCAGTCGAGCAGCATCTCTATTGGCACTATGTGTCGCGCTCGCCCTGACCGCGGCGCTCGGAGCGGCGACTGCCGGGGCGAAGGGGCAGTCGAGCTTCAAGGTCGGCGCCTACAAAGGCACGGTTGGCCCGCAAAAGATCAGCTTCACGGTCAAACGCGCCCGCTGTGGCGGCAAAACGCAGCTCTGCGTGACGTTGAGCAAGGCGCCGACGAGCATCTCCTGCACGGGTCCCGCCGCGGAAGGCGGAGGGCCGTTCGGGCCGCTCACCACGACGGTGGCGCTGCCGTCGAGCGGGAAGGTCAGCGCTGCGACCCCGGTGAGCGAAAAAATCTACCCGCCGCCCGCGAACCTGAGGGAAACCAAGCAGACCGGGTTCACGGCGACGTTCACGAAGAAAGGCACGGTCAGCGGGTTCTTCGAAATGCACGTGGTCCAGATCGAAGAAGGCGGGTCCTCTCCCTGCACCGGCAAGGAAGCGTTCAAAGCAAAGCTCGGCTGAGCGTCAGGAGCACCGCTTACCGTCCCGGGAATGAAGGCACCTGAGCGGGACCTCGCGCCCGCCTCCGAGGCTCCCGCCTGGAGCTGAAAACGCTGGACGCCAAGCTCGATGCGTTGGCAACGCGCCTGGACGCGATCGAGTCGAGCATGACCGAGCTCGTCTCGCCCCCGAAGCGGTGAGCCGGCCGGCAGCGACGCGGCGGCGGGTCTGGGCATAGTCTGCGCGCATGACCAAGCGCATCCTGATACTCGGATCGACCGGCTCGATCGGCACGCAGGCACTCGACGTCTGCGCGCGCGCGCGCGAGGGCGAGCTCGAGGTGATCGGCCTCTCCGCCGAGCGCTCTTGGGAGGAGCTCGTCGCCCAGGCGCGCTCCTGCGGCGTGCGGCGGATCGCCTTGGCCGACGAGAACGCCGCGGCGCGCGGCGCGGAGGTGTGGACCGACGGCGAGGTGCTCGCCGGGGCCGAGGGGCTCGTGCGCCTGGTGGTCGAGTCGGGTGCGGACCTGGTTCTGAACTCGCTCGTCGGCTCCGCGGGCCTCGGCCCGACGGTGGCGACGCTCGGCGAGGGCATCGACCTGGCGCTTGCGAACAAGGAGTCGCTGGTCGTGGGCGGCGAGCTGGTGACCGCGCTCGCGGAGGCGACCGGGGCGCAGATCGTTCCGGTGGACTCCGAGCACACGGCGCTTCACCAGCTGATCGCGGGACAGCCGCCGGGGGCGCTGGAGCGGATGACGATCACCGCAAGCGGCGGCCCGTTCCGCGGGCGCACGCGCGCGGAGCTCGGGGAGGTGACGGTCGAGCAGGCGTTGGCGCACCCGACCTGGGCGATGGGCGGCAAGATCACGATCGACTCGGCGACGCTGATGAACAAGGGCCTCGAGCTGATGGAGGCCCACCACCTGTTCGGGACGCCCTACGAGAAGATCGACGTGGTCGTGCACCCGCAGTCGCTGATGCACGGCCTGATCCAGCTCGCGGACGGCGCGATGCTCGCACACCTTGGGCCGAAGGACATGCGGATCGCGATCTCCTATGCGCTGCACGGGGGGGAGAGCGTAGATCTGGGGATCGAGCCGCTGGACCTCGCGGCGATTGGCGAGCTGACCTTCGAGCCTGTGGACCTCGACGCGTTTCCATGCCTGCGCCTCGCGCGCGAGGCCGCGCGCGCGGGCGGCACCGCGCCCTGCGTGCTGAACGCCGCGAATGAGATCGCGGTCCACGCCTTCCTCGACGGGCGGCTGCAGTTCCTGCAGATCGCCGAGGTGATCGATCAGACGCTCTCGGAGCTCGGCTCGGAGCCGGTGCGCGCGTTCGAGTCGCTGTACGAAGCCGACAGACGCGCTCGCGAGTTGGCCGGCGGGCTCGTCGTGGCCTTCGGCTAGCGGCCCTCTCCATCATTTTTTGATGCTCCGCACGATTGGCTGCGGGTGGCGGCTGCACCGCGAACCGCCGGGTTCGGGGCGCGTGCCTGCGAAAATGGCCCGATGAGTTGGGTCTACACCGTGCTCGGGATCTCCGCCCTGGTGATCCTCCACGAGCTCGGTCATTTCACGGCGGCGAAGGCCGTTGGCATGCGCGTCGAGCGCTTCTCACTGTTCTTCGGCCCGATGATCGTGAAGGTTCGCCGCGGCGAAACCGACTACGGGATCGGCGTGATCCCACTGGGCGGCTACGTGAAGATCTCGGGGATGAACCCGGCGGAGGACATGCCGGAGGGCGAGGAGTACCGCGGCTACTACCGCCAGCACGTCTGGAAGCGCCTGGTCGTGATCGCCGCAGGGCCCGCGGTGAACATCGTGCTGGCGTTCGTGATCCTGTGGGTCGTCTATGCGACCTCGGCACAGCGTGCCGACACGAACCGCGTGCGGATTGCGACCGTCGAGGCCGGGATGCCCGCCTCGGGCGTGCTGCACAAGGGCGACGTGCTGCTGGCGGTGGACGGCAAGCGCGTGAGGCTGAGCGGCGAAGACTTCAACTACCCGACGCTGATCTCCTCACACCGCTGCGCGGGCGCGCAGGTGCAGGGCTGCGCCGCGAGCACGCCCGCGCGCTTCACCGTGCAGCGGGCCGGGCGGGTCTTGAACGTGTCGGTCACGCCGCGCTACAGCGCCAAGGAAAAGCGTGCGCTGGTCGGCATCGGCGCCGAGGCGGTGCTGCACACCGAATCGCCCGGCCAGGCGGCGGGGTCGAGCATCGGCCAGATGTGGAACGTCACGAGCCAGACCGTCACGCGGGTCGTGCAGATCTTCACGAGCTCGGCGGCGCGCAAGGAAGTGCACGGGATCGTCGGCGTCTCAGACGTCGCGCACCAGGCGTTCAGCTTCAGCGTCGCGCAAGCCTTCTACGTGCTGGCGCTGCTGTCGCTGTCGCTGGCGATCATCAACCTGTTCCCGTTTCTGCCGCTCGACGGCGGGCACCTGTTCTGGGCGCTGGCCGAGAAGGTGCGCGGCCGCGCGATCCCGTTCTCGGTGATGGAGCGGGCCAGTGTCGTCGGCATCCTGCTCGTGATGTTCGTGGCGATCATCGGCCTGAGCAACGACATCGGCTCGCTGTCCGACGGCAGCCTGAACCTGCACCGCTGATCAGCGCGCGCTCGGCGCGCGCACGCAGACCCAGCTCTTGACCAGCGGCCCGAGACGCTCGGGCAGCGCCGGGCCGAACAGGTGCTCGAGCTCGCGCCTGCGCAGCAGCGAGATATCCTCCCAGCCGCCCGCGGCGCCGAGGCGCCAGTAGGGCCTGCGGAGGGCGGGCGGCAGCCACTGGGCGCCGGGCAGCAGCGAATGCGGCTCGATCGGGAAGGAGTAGGCGGGGGTCTGCACGAACCAGCCGCGCCCCACGCGGCGCAGCTCGGAGGCGAAGTCCTCGCGCCGCGGCGGCGGCACGTGCTCGATCACGCTGGAGCAGTAGACAAGGTCGAACTCGCCGGGCGCGAACGGCAGCCCGGCGGCGGCGTCGGCCTGCACGAACGGGCCCGGGTAGTCGGGGCGCGGCTGCAGGTCGACGCCCGTGATGTCGAGCCCGGGCTCCAGGCCCCGCAGCCCGAGCGCGCCGCAGCCGAGGTCGAGCACCCTTGCGCCCGGCGGTAGGCGCGTGAGCGCGAAGAACTCGGCGTGGCGGCGCGCGCGGGCTCGGGAGGCGAGCGGGGAGGCCAGGCGCGCGAGCAGGCCGCGCGCTGTTCCGTAGACGTCGGTTGGCGGCAGATCGGGCATCCGCGCAGGTTATTCACGGCTGCGCCCCGACCCTCCGTAGAATAGGCCCATGGCATCCGAGCGCCAGATACACGTGGGTCCCGTCGCGGTCGGCGGCGGCGCGCCGGTCGCGGTGCAGACGATGACCAAGACCGAGACCGCGAACCTGCCCGCGACGATGGCGCAGATCCGCACGGTCGCCGACGCGGGCGCCGACATCGTGCGCGTGGCGGTGCCGCGCGAGCAGGATGTCGAGGCGCTGAAGACGATCGTGGCCGAGTCGCCGATCCCGATCGTCGCCGACATCCACTTCAACCACACGCTGGCGCTGAAGGCGATCGAAGCCGGGGCGCACTGCGTTCGCCTGAACCCCGGCAACATCGGCGGCCCCGAGAAGGTCGCGGAGGTGATCGCGCTGGCGAAGACGACCGGCACGCCGCTGCGCGTGGGCGTCAACTCCGGCTCGCTGCCCAAGCATCTGCGCGACCTGGAGTACGAGAACCCGGTCGAGGCGCTGGTGACCGCGGCGATCGAGACCGTCGAGCTGATGGAGCGCCTGGAGTTCGAGAACTTCAAGGTTTCGATGAAGTCGACCTCGGTGCCGAACACGATCGCCTCGAACCGCTTGCTGTCCGAGAGGATCCCCTACCCGCTTCACCTCGGCGTCACCGAGGCGGGCACGAAGTGGTCGGGCTCGCTGAAGTCCGCGGTCGGCCTCGGCACGCTGCTCGCGGACGGGATTGGCGACACGATTCGGATCTCGCTGTCGACCTTCCACGCCGAGGAGGAGGTCAAAGTCGCCTGGGAGATACTCAAGGCGCTGAAGCTGCGCGAGCGCGGCCCGGACCTGATCGCGTGCCCGACCTGCGGGCGCCTGCAGTTCGACATGGACAGCGTCGTGGTCGAGGTCGAGCGGCGCCTGGAAGCCTACGAGGACCCGATCGAGGTCTCGGTGCTGGGCTGCGCGGTCAACGGCATCGGCGAGGCACGCCACGCCGACTTCGGGATCACGGGCGCAAAAGACATGGGGATGATCTACTCGAAGGGCGAGCCGCTGAAGAAGGTGCCGACCGAGCAACTCGTCGATGAGCTGTTCAAGGAGATCGACCGCTACTACGCCGCGGGCAAGACGGTCCAGCGCGACGAGACCGCCGCCGCCGAGGCCCGCAAGTGGTTGCAGGAGAACGAGGACGCCACGGCGATGACGCCCGAGCGCATCGCCGCGCTCGAAGCCGCCGCCGCCGAGAACGACGCGAGTGCCGCCGAGGTACTCGAGTCGATGCTCGAGCCCGCGGGGGCGACGAGCGCTCCGGTAAACGGCTCGAACGGTGAGTCGGTGGCGCTGGACGAGACCGTCTCGCCCGTCGCCGGGCGGCGTTTCAGCCGCGGCTGAGCTCGTCGCACACCGGGTCCGAGCGCCCGTATCATGTTCCTCCTACCCGGGCGGCCCCCGCGCTGACCCGGCCAATGGGGCACTGGGGGGAAGACATGAAGACACGGACGTTGGGCATCGCGACCGTTGTGCTGCTTGCGCTGGGTGGCCTCGCCACGGGTGCGTCGGCAGCGAAACCGGTGCTCTGGCTGAAGCAGTTCACCATGGAACGAGCGGCGCCCGGCACGCCGGCGTATGCCGCCATCGATCTCGGAGACGGATGCTCGAGCTCGCAGGGAGCAACCCTCGCCGGCAACGGCCGGCCGAGCGACGAAGTCACGGTCACTCCGACCACTGCCATCGAGGAATGCGAAGGCGGAAAACTGGCCTCGTCGATCTCGAGCGTCGTTCTTAAGGCTGTCGGCAGCGAAGAAGTGACGATCACGGCGAAGAGCGTCGTCCACGTGCTGGCCGACCCGTGGTGCGTATACGCGCTGCCGAAGACGATCTCGTTGACGGCATCGGCGGTGACGGCTGCCGAAGGCACGGTGACGGGGGCGCTCGACAAGCCTGCGAGCTTCGGCTCGTGCCCGTCCAGCAGGACCATGAACGTGACCGTCAGGGTCGATGAAGCGTTCAGCGCCGCACCATTCTTCACCGAAAACGTCAGCTGAACGGGAGCTGAGCGGCCCCTCGCACTCCGTGCGAGGGGCTCGGCTGCCGTATGCGCCCGCCGCGATCCGCCGCGGGCGGACGGCTCTCGACGGGAGATGGTGTGCGCGCTCTACAAGCCTTAGGAGACCGCCGAGAACCGCTCTGCGACCTTGTCCCAGTTGACGACGTTCCAGAACGCGTCGATGTAGTCGGGACGCTTGTTCTGGTACTTCAGGTAGTAGGCGTGCTCCCACACGTCGACGCCCAGGAGCGGGGTCTTGCCGTCGGAGATCGGGGAGTCCTGGTTGGCGCTGCCGAGGATCGCGAGCCCCGAGCCGTCGTGCACGAGCCATGACCAGCCCGAGCCGAACTGGTTGACGCCGGTTTCCTTGAGCTTGGCCTGGAAGTCGGAGAAGGAGCCGAAGGCCGAGTCAATCGCCGCGGCGAGCTCGCCGGAGGGCTCGTCGCCGCCGTCGGGGCTCATGCTCTCCCAGAACAGCGAATGGTTGTAGTGGCCGCCGCCGTTGTTTTTGACGGGCCCTTTCTTCTCGCCGAGGCTGTCGAGGTTCTTCAGGACCTCCTCGACCGGCTTCTCTGCCCACTCGGTGCCCTCGAGCGCGGCATTGGCCTTGTCTACGTACGCCTGGTGGTGCTTGTCGTGGTGGAATTCCATCGTCGCCTTGTCGATGTGCGGTTCCAGCGCGTCGTATGCGTAGGGGAGAGGCGGTACGGAAAAGGCCATGTCGGGCGCTCCTTCTCGGGGGTGTCCGGTCGGATTCGGTCGGTGCTCGCTGTTCTATCAAAGCCTCTGCGGCTAATCTCAAGCAATGACGCGTGTGGCAACCGGGAAACCCGGGCGGCCGGCGGCGGCGACGCGGGAGGCGGCGCTGGCGCTCGCGACCAAGCACTTCCTCGCGGGCGAGCGGATCGACGTGCAGGCGATCGCGCGCGAGCTGGGTCTGGCGCGGGCGACGATGCACCGCTGGTTTCAGACGCGCGAGACGCTCGTGGGGGAGTTGCTCGCGACGCTCGGCGAGCAGCGCCTGCTGTCGTTGCGCGAGCAGACGCGCGGCCACGGCGCTGCCGCGCTGCTGCAGACGTTCGACAGCTTCAACCGCGAGCTCGCGGGCACCGAGGGGATGCGCGCGCTGCTGGCCCAGGAGCAGGAGCGCGCGCTGCGAATCCTGACCTCGAGCGCAGGCCTCGTGCAGCCGCGGATCGTCAGCGCGATCCAGCGCATCATCGAGGACGAGGTGCAATCGGGGCGCTACAGCCCGAAGGTCGCGCCGGGGGTGCTGGCCTACGCGATCGTCAGGCTCGGCGAGGCGTTCCTCTACAACGACGCGATCGTCGGCATCCGCGGCGACACCGACCGCCTGCGCGAGATCGAGGCCGCCCTGCTGGGTGCCTGAGCGCACCGCGCGACGGTGCTCGGCCGGGGGCCTATACGCTCGGCGCGATGACCCGCCTCTCCGAGTACCTGCTCCCGACCGAGAAGCAGCCGCCCGCCGACGCCGAGGCGATCTCGCACAAGCTGATGGTGCGGGCGGGGCTCGTGCGCCAGATGGGAACCGGCATCTGGACCTGGCTGCCCGCGGGTTGGCGCGTCCACGAGCGCGTCGTGGCGATCGTGCGCGAGGAGATCGACGCGATCGGCGGCCAGGAGATGCTGATGCCGGTGCTGCAGCCCGCCGAGCTGTGGCGCAGGACCGGCCGCGCCGAGATCGAGGAGCTGTTCAAGCTCGCAGACCGCAAGGGCTCGGAGCTGGTGCTGGCGTTGACGCACGAGGAGGCGGTCACCTTTCACGTCTCGCAGCTCGTGCGCTCCTACCGCGATCTGCCGCTGATCCTCTACCACTTCCAGGTCAAGGAGCGCGACGAGGCACGCCCACGCGCGGGCGTGCTGCGCACGCGCGAGTTCATCATGAAGGACTCCTACTCCTTCGACCGCGATCGGGCCGGCATGGAGGAGCGCTACGCGCTGCACGTCGGCGCCTACGACCGCATCATGCAGCGGACCGGGCTGCGCTTCTACCGGGTCGAGGGCGACGTCGGCGTGATGGGCGGACTCGGCGCGCACGAGTACATGGCGCCCTGCGCGGCGGGCGAGGACGAGGTCGTGCTGGGGGAGGGCTATGCCGCGAACGTCGAGGTTGCCCTGCGCACGCCGGGCGTGGCACACGAGGGCGAGACCTGGACGCGCGACGGCGCGCCGCTGAGCCTCGAGCCCGCGATCGAGATCGGCAACATCTTCAAGCTGGGCACGCGCTACTCCGAGCCGTTGGGCGCGAGCTATCTGGATGAGAGCGGCAGCGAGAACCACATTTGGATGGCCTCCTACGGGATCGGCCCCGCACGCATCGTCGCTGCGGCGGTCGAGCAGTTCGCCGACGAGCACGGGATCTCCTGGCCGCGGGCGCTGGCGCCGTTCGCGATCCATCTCGTGGCGCTGGGCAAGCCCGGCACGCCGGAGCGCGAGGCGGCCGACGAGCTGTATGCCACGCTCACGAGCGGGCCGCTGGACGTGCTCTATGACGACCGCGACCTGGGGCCGGGGGAGAAGTTCGCGGACGCCGAGCTGCTCGGCTGCCCGCTGCGCTTGACGGTCGGCCGCCGCTCGCTGGAGTCGGGGGAGATCGAGGTGCAGCGTCGTCGCGGACGCGAGGATGCCGCGGGGCCGGCGCTCGGCGGTGAGCCGCAGGCGCTGCTTCGCGCGGTGGACGAGCTGTGGCGGACCCTCCCCTAGGTGGCCGCGGCAGCTCGGGGCCGCCCGCGCCCTCGCCGGCGCCCGCCACCCGGGCCGAGCGCCGGCGCCTGACGTTCGCGCGCCTGTCGGGGCTCGATCGCTCGGGGCCGCCTCCGGCGGCGACGCAGAGCGGCAGCCCGCTGCGGCCGTGGACGATCCCGAACGCGATCGGCTTCACGCGCCTGGCGCTGATCCCGGTGTTCCTGGTGCTGGCGCTCTCCAGCAGCGACGGCACCGATGCGCTCCCGGCGACGCTGTTCGCGGTGATCGGCTGGGGTGACTACGCGGACGGGATCGCGGCACGGGTCACGCGCCAGTACAGCCGCCTGGGAGCGTTGATGGACCCGATCACCGACCGCCTGCTCGTGGTTTCGGGCGTCGTGGTGTGCTGGCACTTCGAGCTGTTGCCGCGCTGGGCGCTGGCGGTGCTGGCGGTGCGCGAGCTGTCGATGCTCGCGATCGGGCGCTACGGGCTGCGCCGCGGCGTCGAGCTGCGGATCAACTGGCCCGGGCGCCTGGCGGTCGCGCCGGTGATGGGCTCGTTCTTCTTCGCGATGGTCGGCCTCGAAGGCGCGGGCGAAGTGATGCTGTACGTCGGGCTCGCGCTGGCGCTGTGCGCGACCTTCTTGTACGTGCGCAGCGGGCTCGCCGAAGCACGCGCAGCAGCGCGCGTATGAGCAGCTCGAACAGCGACAGAGGCGGCCTGCACGAACGCGTGCACAGCCTCAAGCTCAGCCTGACCTTTTGGTCTATACTGCCCGCTCCTGCTGGCCGCACGGAAGCTCTCGTGCAGGTCCGGCGAAAGCCCTCACGAGGAGAGAGCCCACGATGGACGAGACGTTTCCGGATCTTGGCTCGCTCACGGATGTCGAACTGAAAGACGTCATCCGTCAGCTGACAGAGGAAGAGACCGAGGTGTCCTACAGGCGGCGCATCTTGCACGGCAAGATCGACATCCTGCGCGCCGAGCTGGTCAACCGTCTGCGCAAGAAGCACGACGGCGGCGAGGTGCTGATCACGGGCGACGACGTGCAGCAGCTGACCGACATCCTCGCGCACCGCCAGCCGGACGGCGACGCTCCCGCCTAGCGCGGACGCGGTCGATGGCTCTGCACTGCACGGAGTGCGGCTTCCTCAACGCGGAGGGGGCCAACTACTGCCAGCGCTGCGGCTCGCTGTTGGAGCGCGCGCAGGAGGCGGGCGAGCCGGTCACGGCGACCTACCGCATCGACGAGGCGGGCGAGCTGGTCCCGGTCGAGATCGAGCAAGTCACCGCGCGTGGCCCGGCGCTGGTGATCCGCGCGGGCGGCGGACGCGTGGGCGAGAGCTTCGCGGTGGATCGCGAGCGCACGAGCATCGGGCGCCGTCCCGACGCGGAGGTGTTCCTCGACGATGTCACGGTCTCGCGCGATCACGCGCTGCTGATCCGCCGCGGCGAGCAGTGGCACCTGGATGACATGGGCTCTCTGAACGGGACCTACGTGAACCGCTCGCGGATCGAGTCCCAGCGCCTGGAGGAGGGCGATGAGGTGCAGATCGGCAAGTACAAGCTGACCTTCCACGTGCGCTGATGGCTGCCCGTGCCTCACACGTCGACGTAGAGGAGCTCGAGCGCCAGGCAGGCGCGGCGGGCGGCGGCAGCGGTCGCTCACGCACGGCGCGCGGCGAGGAGGCCGACGGCGGCGAGGCCGCGGGCGCGCGCCAGAAGTCGCTGACGATCGGCGCGGTCTGCAAGGCGCTGGCGCAGGAGTTCCCGGATATCTCGATCTCGAAGATCCGCTACCTGGAGGATCAGAAGCTGTTGACGCCGCGGCGCACGCCGGGTGGCTACCGCCTCTACGGTCAGGGCGATGTGGCGCGGCTGCGTACGATCCTGCGGATGCAGCGCGACGAGTTCCTGCCGCTGCGGGTGATCCGCCAGGAGCTTGCGGCAGGGCGCTCGGAGGGCGAGGCCACGCCGGCGCCGGGGCGCGTCGCGCGCGAGGGCATGCGCGCCCTGCGTCCGAGCGTCAGCGTGCGCGAGGCCTCGGGCGCGCTGTACTCGTTGGAGGACGTGCTCGAGGACACGCACGCCGAGGAGAAGCTCGTGCGCGAGCTGGAAGAGTACGGCGTCGTCAAGGGCGAGACGCGCGGCGGCGTGCGCTACTTCGACGAGACCGAGCGCGAGATCATCGCTGCGGTCGCGGAGCTGGCGCGCTACGGCGTCGGCGGTCGCAACCTGCGCGTGTTCCGCTCCTCGGCGGACCGCGAGGCGAACCTGCTGCAGCAGATCCTGGCGCCGGCGCTGCGCTCGCGCAACCCGGAGCGGCGCAAGGAGGCGGTCGAGGCGCTGGAGAACCTGGCGGCGGTGGCGACGCACCTGAAGCACCTGCTGCTCGTGCGCGACCTGCGCAAGATCGTGCGCTGATGGCCGCGGCGCCGGACTCCGCGCTGGATCGGGACCTGCGCGGCCTGATCCGCGAGATCCCGGACTTCCCCCGCGCGGGGATCGACTTCAAGGACATCACGCCGCTGCTGGCGGACGCCGAGGCGCTGGCGAGGTCGGTGCAGGCGCTGGCGGAGCTGGCGCGACCGCTCGATGTGCAGTGCGTGATCGCGGCGGAGGCGCGGGGCTTCTTGCTGGGGCCGGCGCTGGCCCTGGAGCTGGGGGCGGGCTTCGTGCTGGCGCGCAAGCCCGGCAAGCTGCCCTACGAGACGATCAGCGCGGAATACGAACTCGAGTACGGCACCAACCAGCTGGAGCTGCACACCGACGCGGTCAAGGACGGCGCACGTGTGCTCGTGCACGACGACCTGCTGGCGACGGGCGGCACGGCGCTTGCTCTGTGTGAGCTGGTGGAGACGCTGGGCGGCGAGGTCGTCGGCTGCGGCTTCCTGGTCGAGCTGGGCTTCCTGAACGGGCGGGAGCGGCTGGCGCCGCGCGCGACGCACGCGCTGCTCAGCTACGACGCCTGAGGATGAGGGCCGGTGCCGAGCGCCCGCCGCAGCCGCACGCTCGCCGCTTCGCCCGCGGAGCTGTGGGAGCTGATCGGCGATCCCCACCACCTGCCGCGCTGGTGGCCGCGCGTGGATCGTGTCGAGGACGTGGAGGGGGGCGCGTTCACGGAGGTGATGCGGACCGCGAAGGGCAAACTGGTGCGCGCGGACTTCCGCGTGCTGGACAGCGACGAGCAGGCGCGCTCGCTGACGTGGGAGCAACAGCTCGAGGGCACGCCGTTCGCACGGCTGCTCAGCGAGGCACGCACGCACGTGGCGCTCGAGCCCGCCGGGCAGGGCACGCTCGTGACGATCGAGCTGCATCAGCGCCTGACGGGCTTCTTCCCGCGCTTCGGCGGCTTCATGGTCAGCCGTGCGGCGGCGAAGACGGTCGATGAAGCGCTCGACGGGCTGGAGCGGATCGGTGGCTGAGCCCGCACGGCAGATGCGCTGGTGGGGCTGGGGCGACCCGGCGCACCCGGCGGGGCTGCCGCCGCAGGCGCTCGGGTTTCTGGCCGAGACGATCGGGTCGGCGACGAGCCGCCCGCGCGCGCCGGTGGCGCTCTCGAACGTCCGGCTCGCGCCGCCGGCGCTCGATCCGCAGACGCTGTCGGAGCTGCGCGCGCTCGTGGGTGCCGAACACGTCCACGACGGGCACGAGGAACGTCTGTTGCACGCGGCGGGCAAGGGCTACCCGGACCTGGTGCGGATGCGCGCGGGCGAGCCCGAGGGGGCGCCCGACGCGGTCGTGCTGCCCGAGGGCTCAGAGCAAGTCGCGGCGGTGCTCGAGTCGTGCGTGCGACGCTCGCTGGCGGTCGTGCCGTTCGGCGGCGGCACCAGCGTGGTCGGCGGCGTCGAGCCGCTGCGCGGCGAGCACGCGGGCGTGATCGCCCTGGACACCCGGCGCATGGGCGAGGTGCTGGCGCTGGATCAGCAGTCGCGCACGGTGGCGGTTCAGGCGGGCATCCGCGCCCCGGCGCTCGAGCGCTACCTGGCCGGGCGCGGGCTGACGCTGGGCCATTATCCGCAGTCCTTCGAGTACGTCTCGCTGGGCGGCTGCGCGGCGACGCGCTCGGCGGGCCAGGCATCGAGCGGCTACGGGGCGATCGAAAAGATGATCGTGGGCCTGCGGATGCTCACGCCGAGCGGCGAGATCGCGCTGGCGGCACAGCCCGCGAGCGCGGCGGGACCCTCGCTGCGCCAGCTCGCGATCGGCTCGGAGGGCACGCTGGGCGTGATCTGCGAGCTGTCGCTGCGGGTGCGCGCGGCGCCGCGCGAGCGGATCTACGAGGGCGTCTTCTTCGAGCACTTCGCCGAGGGCACGCGTGCGCTGCGAGAGCTGGCGCAGCACGGCCCGACACCCGAGGTCGCGCGCCTGTCCGACGAGGCCGAGACGCGCATGTCGCTTGCGCTGGCGGGCGGCGGCGGGCTGAAGGGCAGGCTCGGGCGCGCCTACCTGCGCGCGCGCGGCTATGGCGGGGGCTGCCTGGCGATCCTCGGCTACGAGGGCGACAGCGAGGCGACGCGCGCGCGCCGCGAGCGGGGGCTGCAGATCGTGCGCGAAGCAGGCGGGCTGAGCGTGGGGCGCTCGCCGGGCGAGGCGTGGCTGAAGGGCCGCTTCTCGGCGCCCTATCTGCGCGACGAGCTGCTCACGCACGGAGTTATGGTCGAGACGCTGGAGACCGCGACGCAGTGGTCGAACCTGGCACAGCTGCACGCCAAGGTCGGCGGGGCGATCGAGCAGGAGCTGCGCGAGGGCGGCACGCCGGGCTTGGTGATGTGCCACGTCTCGCACCTGTATGAGACCGGCGCCTCGCTGTACTTCACGTTCGTGGCGCGCCAGCGCGAGGGCGAGGAGCTCGCGCAGTGGCGCGGCGTCAAGGAAGCGGCCAGCCGCGCGATCGTCGAGGGCGGCGGCACGATCACCCACCACCACGCGGTGGGTCGCGATCACGCGCCATGGATGCAGGCCGAGGTGGGCGAGCGCGGGCGCGCGGCGCTGCGGGCGCTGAAGGCGGAGCTCGACCCGACGGGGATCATGAACCCCGGCAAGCTGATCGGCTAGTGCAGCGCGAAGGCGCCGCGCAGCACGACCGGCCCCGGGCTCGTGGGCTTGCTGTTGGTCTCGCGCGTGATCAGCATCGTGTGGTACTTGGCGGCGTTCTTGGGCAGCAGCGCGCCGCCCTGCACGTTGCCGCTGGAGTCGACGTCGGGGGCACGGCTGAGCGCCTCGAAGCTGGTGGGCGAGTTGTAGAGCCAGACCGCGTAGAAGAAGCCCTTGCCCTTCGAAGGCTCCAGATGCTGGGCGGCAAGGTAGATCGCGTACTGGCTGCCTTCGGAGAGCACCTCGGCGACGCCGACGGCCTTGCTGGAGGCGTCGGCGGGGGTGAGCGTGATGCGCTTGTCTTCTTTGGCCTGCCCGGTCTGTTTGCCGGTCGAGCTTTTCTTGCCGCTCGCGGAGGTGCTCGTCTTGCCGGTGCCGGTTTCCGAGGTGCTGCTGGATTCCGAGCCGCCGCCGGCGCTGGTGCTGTCGTTCGAGGAGCTGCCGCCGCCCACGAGTAGCACGACGGCGACGATGATCGCGGCGAGGATGACCGCAAGCAGCAGCGCTCCGCCGATGCGGCGGTTCTGCGTGGGGGAGCGCTGGGCGGTGCTCGAGCTGTCGGGCTTCTGGGAGGCGGGCGCGTCGGCTGTGAGGGCGCTCGTGCGCGTGGACGCCTGTGCGGGGGAGGTGGCCTGCTTCTTGAGAGGGGCAGCGCCGCCGGGGATCTCGGGCAGCGGCGAGCCCGCGAGGGGCTGCAGCTCCTGCGCGAGCGCCTGCGCCCAGGCACGCGCCTCGGGCGAGCGGTCGAGGTAGGTGCGTGTCGAGAGGCGCTCGGCGACGCCACTGCGCTGGCCGAGCAGGTAGTCGCCGACTTCCTCGCGCTGCTCGGCGCTGAGCGCGCGTGCTTGCGGCGCGGCGAGCACGGCGAGCGCGGCATGCGCCCGGTCGTGCACGGCGCGCTCCTCGATGTCCAGCATCGTGGCGACCTCGGCGTAGCTCTTGCCCCGTCGCAGGAGCAACGAGAGCGTGGCGCGCTGGTCGGGGGGAAGGTCGTCCAGTCGGCTCATAGATTTTTTGATTAAGACCCGATGCAGGGCTTTCGCGCTCGCCGGGGCGGGTTCGTAGGCTATCGTGGCGCCGCGATGACCAAGCCGACTACCGAGGAACTGGCGGCATCGATCCGCGGTTTCGATCGGCTGTACGGGCTGGAGTTGCTCGACCACAGCGAGGAGCAGGTCACGGCCCGGGTCCTGGTCCGCGAGGAGATCAAGCAGCCCGCGGGGCTCGTCCACGGTGGCGTCTACGCCTCGATCGCGGAGTCGATGACCTCGCTGGCGACGGCGCTGGCGGTGCTGCCGAGCGGTCACACGGCGATGGGCCTGGCGAACAACACGAGCTTCCTGCGCCCGATCACGCAGGGCACGATCCACGCGCAGGCCACGCGTCTGCATCGCGGCCGCACGACCTGGGTGTGGGACGTGCGCTTTTCAGACGACGCGGGTCACACATGTGCGCTGACGCGGATGACGATTGCGGTCCGCCCGCTGCCCGAGGGTGCGTAGCCGCGCGGATCTCAGCGCAGCGCGCGCAGCGGCGAGGGGACCTGCGAGGGCAGAGGCGTTGAGCCGAAGCCGGTGTCGGGCAGCCGCGCGGGCAGTGGCGCGCCGGGTTCGCCGACCTGATTGATCGGCACGAGCGTCCGCGCGGCGGCGGCGGCGAGGTGCGAGGTGTGTGCGTAGACGCCGATCACGACACCGCCGGTGGGGATCTCGATCGTGTGCCCGCGCTGGGCGAGCACGACCGGCACGCCGCGCAGCGAGGCGCTTCGCCGGGGCGTGGTGCCCCCGGCGAGGAAGCTGTTGTCGGGCGAGGTGACGATCCGCACGGCGGGCACGCAGGTGCTCTGGCCGCCTTCGACGCAGTCGCCGTATTGCACGGCGAAGGCGCCGCTGGGGTCGTGCGCGGCGCTCGTGACTTCCATGCCCTGGAAGGAGCGCCCGAGCCAGTAGACGGGGTAGGGGGCGACGAGCAGGCTCTCGAGCGTGTTGTGCGGCAGCGGCTGGTCCTGCAGCGTGTCGCCGCAGGCGTCCAGCGCGAGCGCGAGCGCGCCGAGGGCGAGCAGCGTGGCGAGCATCCGCATCGGCTCAGCCCCGGTAGCGGTTGGTGATCGGCATCCGCCGGTCGCGCCCGAAGGCCAGCTCGGTGACCTTGATACCGGGTGGGGCCTGGCGACGCTTGTACTCGGCGAGGTCGACGAGCCGGATCGCGCGCTCGACCTGATCGCGCGGCAGGCCCTGGGCGATCAGCTGCTCGCGTCCGAGGTGCAGCTCGACGTAGCCGTGCAGGATGCGGTCGAGCAGCTCATAGGGGGGCAGCGAGTCCTCGTCGCGCTGGTCGGGGCGCAGCTCGGCGGAGGGCGCCCGCTCGATGATCGAGTCGGGGATCGGCGAGGGGATGCGGCCCTCGGCGGCGCCCTGCGACGAGTTGCGCCAAGCGCAGAGTCGGTAGACAAGCGTCTTGGGGACGTCCTTGATCACGGCGAAGCCCCCGGCGAGGTCACCGTAGAGGGTCGTGTAGCCGACGGACATCTCGGACTTGTTGCCGGTGGTGAGCACGAGCCAGCCGAACTTGTTCGACAGCGCCATCAGCAGGTTGCCGCGGATCCGCGCCTGCAGGTTCTCCTCGGTGAGATCGTGCTCGAGGCCCTGGAACTCGGCTTGCAACGTCGCCCCATAGGACTCGACGACGGGCTCGATCGCGAGCTCCTGCGGGTTCACGCCGAGCGCCTTGGCCAGCGCTCGGGCGTCTTGCTGGGTGGCGGAGGATGAGAACTGCGAGGGCATGATCGCGGTGCTGACGCGCTCGGGCCCGAGCGCGTCGACGGCGAGGCAGGCCACGAGCGCGGAGTCGATCCCGCCCGATAGCCCGAGCACGACGTGCTCGAAGCCGTTCTTCAGCACGTAGTCGCGCAGGCCGAGCTCGAGTGCAGCGTAGACCTCGGCCTCGATCGGCTCGAGCAGGGCGGCGATCGGTCCGCCGGGCTCGGTCGCGCTGCTGGCGGGCTCGGCGGGAAGCTCCAGGCCGGGCAGGATCGTGGCGCGCGCGGCGCCGCCGCCGGACAGCGGCGAGCGTTGCGAGGCGCGGTGGCCGGAGTCGCGCAGGCGCGCGGCGGCGGCGGCCTGCAGGTCGACGTCGCAGATCAGGATCTCCTCCTGGAACTGCGCGGCGCGGGCGATCGTGGCGCCGGTGTGGTCGACGACGAAGGAGTGCCCGTCGAAGACGAGCTCGTCCTGTCCGCCGACGAGCGCGCAGAAGGCAACGCAGGCGAGGTTCTCGCGGGCGCGCTGGGCGAACATCCGCTCGCGCTGAAGGCCCTTGCCCGCGTGGTAGGGGGAGGCGGAGACGTTGAGGATCAGCGTGGCGCCCGCGAGCGCCTCGTCGCTGGCGGGCGGGCCGGGCTCCCAGATGTCCTCACAGACGGTCAGCCCGGTGCGCTCTTCGCCGATGTCGATCACGGCGCCGGAGCGCCCGGCCTGGAAGTAGCGCTGCTCGTCGAACACGCCGTAGTTGGGCAGGTAGACCTTGCGGTAGATCGCGTGCACCCTGCCGTCGGCGAGCACGGCGGCGGCGTTGTAGACGTCCTCGGAGCGCTCGGGGAAGCCGACGATCGCGACGATCCCGCGCGTCTCGGCGGCCAGCTCGCCGAGCACGGCGGCGGCGTCGGCGAGGAACTGCTGGCGCAGCAGCAGATCCTCGGGCGGATAGCCGGTGAGCGCGAGCTCGGGAAACAGCACGAGCTCGGCCCCCGCGTCGAGCGCGGCGGCGCGGCCCGCGCGAATCCGCTCGGCGTTGCCGGCGATGTCGCCGACGGTGGCGTTCAGCTGGCAGAGGGCCAGGCGCAAGTCAGCGGGCGCTTGCGTCTCGCGCGGCGGCTTTGGCCGCGGCGGCGGTCTTGCGTTTGCGCGGCGCGGCTTTCTTGGTGCTCCGCCGTTTGGCGGGAGCGCTCACGCCCGCGGCGCGCGCGAGCGATGCGATCGCCCACCTCAGATCGCCGGCGATCGACTCGAGCTCGGGCAGCGCGTCGAAGTCGCCGAGCAGGCCGAAGCCGAGGTGGCCGTCATAGCTCATCACGGCGATCCCGAGCGCCTGGCGCTGGGCGAGCGGCACGACGGGGTAGAGGACACGCAGACGACGACCCAGCACGTACAACGGGAACTGCGGCCCGGGGACATTGGTGACGACGAGGTTGAAGAAGCGCTGGCGCGCCTGCAGGCGCGCGGCCTGGCTGAGGATCGTCGGCGGGGCGAAGCCCGCGAGGTTGGTGAGCACCTGGGCGCCGACGGCTTGGCTGGACTGCTTGAGGTCTTCCATCGAGCGGGTCACTTGTTGCAAGCACTCGGCGGGGTTGGTAACGCCGACGGGAAGTGGCGCCCACATCGCGGCGACCTGGTTGCCAAGCGCGCCGCGGTCGGAGTCGGCGCGGACCGACACCGGCACCATCGCCTTGAGCTCGAGGCCCTCGGTGTCGAAGCCTTCGCGGCGCAGGTAGCGCCCGAGGCCGAGGCTGACGGAGGCGAGCACGACGTCGTTGAGCGTGCCGCCGAGCGAGTCCTTGATCGCTTTGAACTGAGCGAGGTCGGCGTCGATGAAGGTGTAGCGGCGGTGGGGCCCGATGTCGACGTTGAAGGGACTGTCGGGGGCGGGCGCTTTGACCCCGGCGATCGTGGTGGCGCCGATGCTCGTGAGGCCGTCGAGGAGCTGGGAGGCGGCGCGGCGCGGCGCGCGCAGCAGCCTGCGGGCGCCGCGGGCGATCTCGGCGGGCACGGTGGTGCGTTCGCGCAGCGCCTCGCCAAGCAGCTTGGCGGAGCCGGGCAGCGGCTTGGCGGTCCACGGCATCGGCGGGCGCGAGGTCGGCACGGGGTCGGGGGCGGTGTCGAACAGCACGGTGGTGATGTCGACGCCGGAGATGCCATCGACGAGCGCGTGGTGGGTCTTGGCGATGAGCGCGAAGCGTTCGCCGGCCATGCGCTCGACGAGCCAGATCTCCCACAGCGGCTTGGAGCGGTCCAGGCGTTGGGAGAAGAGACGTCCGGCGAGCTGCTTGAGCGCCTTCTCGTCGGCGGGCTTCGGCAGCGCGGTGTGGCGGATGTGGTAGCGCGGGTTGAAGTGCGGGTCGTCCGACCACACGGGCCGGCCCTGGCCGTAGGGGACGTAGGTGAGCCGCTGGCGGTAGCGCGGGACGAGGTGCAGGCGGCTGACGACGTGGTCGACGAGCTGCTGTGGGGTCGGCGCGATGCCTTCGAAGACCATCACCGAGGCGACGTGCATGTGCGCGGTGGAGTTGTCCTCCAGGTGCAGGAACGTCGAATCGAGCGCGGTCAGGCGGTCGGGGTTGGCCATTCACTCGATTGTCGCTGTTTGACAAGCCCCCGTCAACGACGTGCCCGGGCCGGGCGGCTCGCTGGACCCGAGCTGGGCAAATTACGGGGCTCGCGGCGTCCGGGCTCAAGCCCGTCGCGGCTGCGGCCGAGAGATTGATATGCCCGGCCGAAAGCTCGGGGGAGCGGCGCTGCGCGCGTTCGTGGACCCCGACCAACACTCGCTCACCGACCCGCGTGCGGCGGATGAGCTGATGCGCTGGGTGGGCGTGGCGATGTTCGTGCTGGGCTCGGCGACGCTGCTGGCGACGCTGCCGATGCCGGACCCGAACACGAGCGACCATCCGGCGATCAGGATCGTCGCGGGGATGCTGGTGCTGGGCGCGGTGTTCGTGGCGCTACTGCGTCCGGGCCGGCGCTGGGTCTCGCGGATCACGGTCGTCTACGGGATCCTACTGGTGAGCGCGCTGATGGCGGTCACGCGGCCGATCGAGGCGACGCCGTTCTTCTACCTGTGGCCGATGGTCTTCTCGGCCTACTTCTGCTCGCGGCGTGAGGTGGCGGCGGACCTGGCGCTGATGTGGGTCACGCTGGGCCTGGCCCTGTTCATCTGGTCGCACGACCCGATGAAGCCGGGCCTGTTCATGGGCGTGGGAATCTCGGTGACGCTGACGACGCTGGTGGTGAAGCTGCTGGCCGAGCACGTCGAGCAGGTGATCGGGCAGCTGGTGAGAGCGGCGGACACGGACTACCTGACGGGGCTCTTGAATCGCCGTGCCTTCGACCTGGAGTTCCGCCGCCAGTCAGAGCGCGCACAGCGCAGCGAGCTGCCGCTGGCACTGGCGATGTTCGACCTCGACCACTTCAAGCAGGTAAACGACCGCTACGGGCACGCGGAGGGCGATCGCGTGCTGCGCGAGTTCGCGGCGCTGCTGCAGCGCGAGCTGCGGGCCGGCGACACGCTGGCGCGCGTGGGCGGCGAGGAGTTCGCGATCGTGCTGTTCGGCGTGGGATTGGATGACGCGGTGGCGTTCGCGGAGCGGATCGGACGCGAGCTGCAGCGAAGCGGTGGCGAGGGCCCGGCGCTGAGCGCGAGCGCGGGCGTGGCGGCGCTGAGCGAGACCGAGCGCGACCCGGCGGCGCTGCTGCTGGGCGCGGATCGCGCGCTGTATGCGGCGAAGGCCGCGGGGCGTCGGCGCGTGGCGGTCTGGGAGGACGGTCGCGCGCACGTGGAGGCGCACATCTCAGACGGCGCCACGCGCGTGGCGCAGGCCGTCTGAGAGGTTGGCGCCGCGGCTCAGCCGCCCTTGCCGGCGAACTGGATCTTCTTGCCGCCGGACTTCGTGCAGGACTCCGGAATGCTGCCGACGGGCACTTTGAATTTGACGACCTTGCAGCTGTAGCCTTCGGGCGTCTTGCCGCTCGTGGTGGTGTAGAGGCCGTTCAGGAATTTGAAGGCGGAAGCGCAGCTCACGCCGCTCGTGACGATCTGCTTGACCTGGAGTTTGTATTTGGTCTTGGGCTTGCCGGGTTCGCTCTCGAATTCGATCACGACGGTGTGACTGCCGCAGGCGTGCGTGGCAGCGAGCGAGGCGGTCGGCGTCAGCGCGAGCGCGCCGATCGCGAGCGAGAGGACGGCGCCCAGCGTGGCGAGTCCCTGCCATTTGCGTACAGCTTTCATCCAGCCTTCTTTCGGTCCGCCGGCGCCCCCGTGACACCGAGTTGCGCGGGAGGATATCCGCGGGGCGGTCGCGCGCCCATACGTATGAATACGCCATCGGGCGGCGCCGTGTCTCGGACTTTCGGGCGGCGGGGCGGAGGTCAACCCCCCGTGTGTGGGGCTCATTGTCGAAGTAGACATAACTGTGCGCTTCGTCACAGAAAAGCGTTGGCGAGACCTTCTAAGGTACGAACAATTGTTCGACTCTGCCGAGTCGCGGCCATCGATTGGCTGCGAGCGGGGGAACCACTGCCGGGCCGCTGGACTGGGCCCGGATGGGGCGAATCGCCCACTGATGTGGACGTAACGCCCGGCTGACGCGCGTCTGGTTCGCGCTTACGCCGGTCGTGAGCCCGACAGCTAACCCCGTAGGTGGATACACAAGGAGGTATGGATTTCCATGTATGTACCCGCGCCGCCGGCGCAGCATGCCCTTGCGCTGCCCGTGGTCGAGATCGGCTCGAGCGCATCCTCGCTCAGCGCCTCGCCGCTGGGTCGCGCCACCGCCCACACGACCCTTCACGTCGGCAGATCGCGCCTGAACGTGCTCGACGGCCGCCAGGTGAGCGTCGCCGGAGTGCTGAACCCCGGGCTCTCGGGGCGCACGGTGGAGCTGCAGGCGATGGGCGCCCACGGCTGGCACGACGTCGCCCACACCCACACCGGGGAGGGAGGGCGCTTTCGACTTCACTTCAAGCCGCGCGGGACGGGCAGCCGGCGCGTGCGCGTGCGCTTCGGCGGCGACGCCTACGACCTGGCCTCGCATCGCTCGCTTCCTCGCCTGAACGTATACCGCCTCGCGGAGGCCTCGTGGTACGGCGGTGGCGGCAGCCTCGCCTGCGGTGGCTCGCTGACGAGCGGCACGCTGGGCGTCGCGAACAAGACGCTGCCCTGCGGCACGCTGGTGACGCTGCGCTACGGCGGGCGCTCGATCCGCGTCCCGGTCGTGGACCGTGGGCCCTACGTTGCGGGGCGTGAATTCGACCTGACCGAGGCGACGAAGCAGGCGCTTGGCTTCGGCGATACGGGCGAGGTCTGGAGCACGCGCTAGCCCTCGATCGCGCGGCGGGAGGTTTGGGCAGGTTCGTGCAGGGCTTTGGTTTTGCGGCGGGCGTTCGTTGAATCTGGTGAATGTCCGCTGCAACCAAGACATCGCGCGTGCAGGTTTGGATGGACGGCCCCGGCGAGTGGAGCTGGCCGGGGCGCGCGGCGGAAGCGGTGCAGGCGCTGCCGCAACCGCCCTCGTGGGTGCCCGCGCTGCCGCCGCGCCTCGAATCGGCCGCAGCCGGCGCTCACGGCGGTGCGGCGGGTGGGACGCGCTCGGGCCGTGGCGGAGCCCTGGGGCGCTCGGGCGCGAATCCGCGCCTGGTCGTCCTCGCAACGCTGATCAGCGGGCTGATCGCAGCCTGCTGCGCGATCCTGCTGCTGCACGGGCCGGGAGGCTTCGAGCGAGTGCTGGGGGCCTCCCCGGCGACGCCGACGCCGCGATCGCTGCCCGCGCGGGTCACGACGTCTCCGACGCCGCTGCCGACGCTCGTGACCGACTCCCGCGACGCGGCGGGCAGCTCGATCGACACGGCGAGCTATCGCTCGGCGGCGATCGAGGGTCAGGGCTCCTTCCACGTCTACCTGCCGCCGGGCTTCGCGAGCACCAGCGCACGCTACCCGGTCCTCTACCTACTACACGGCAATGACCAGCCCGCGACGGCCTTCCTCCAGCTCGGCCTACAGCACGAGCTGGACCGGCTGATAGCGACCCATGAGATCCCGCCGCTGATCGCGGTGATGATCCAGGGGGGCAGGGGTGCGAACAACTGGCGCGACCACGGCAATCGCGGCTATGAGAGCTACGTGATCGAAGTGCAGGGGCTGGTCGACCGGATGCTGCCGACGCTGGCGACCCGCAGCGCGCGCGCGATCGCAGGCGACTCGATGGGCGGCTACGGCGCGATGAACGTGGCGCTCGGCAATCCACGGTGCTTCTCGATCGTGGAGAGCTGGCTCGGCTTCTTCAACGGCCTCGACGACGAGCTGCGCGCGGCGCGCGGAGTGATCGAGCGCGACGGCCTGCACGCCTATCTATACGGAGGCGCCTCCGATGACATCGCGGACCCTTCGGAGAACGCCCCGTTCGCTGCGCAGCTGCGCGAAGTGGGGGCGAGCGCGCACAGCGCGGTCTACGTGGGCGGGCACACGATGGAAACCCTCGAAGCGCACCTGCACCACATGTTGCTCTATGTGGGGCGCTCGCTGCAGGAGAACGCGAGCAAGACGGCGAAGCCGAGCGCCGCGGCCGAGTCAGCGACGACGAAGTCCGCGCCGTGAGCAAGCGGCGAGACGCGGATCGCTCGCCGGTGGCACGGCTTGCCGGTGCGCTGGGCTCGGGCGCCTTGGGCTCGGGAGTGATCGGTTCGCTCGCGGCGGGAGCGCTCGCAGGCGGCGCCATGGCGATCGGAGCGCTTGCGATCGGGCGTGTGTCAATCGGGCGCGGCTCGATCGGCTCGCTTCAGATCAAGAAGCTGAGGGTCGCGGAGCTGGACGTGACGCAACTGAACGTCGGTGAGCTGAACGTCGCGGCGGGGCACCGGCCGGGTGCTGAGGCGTCGTCTGAACTGTAGACGCAGGACGCGGGCCTCGCAATACTGGATGGTGCACAGAGATCTGTGCACCATCCATATTCGCTAGCCGTTGATAATGAACATCGCGGCGCCTTTGTCTTCGAGTTCTTTTTCGGAGTTCATGTCCGCGCCTTCGCTGCCAAGGCCAAAGTTTGCTTTGAGACTCGCTTCGACTTCTTTACCTTCACTATTGAGGTATTTCGCGTTTTCAGCTTTGCCTTTCGATCCATGTATCACAGTCGTGTACATCGTAAGGTTTGTATTCAACGCTCCCGTAAAGCGCGCCAGTGATGAGCCTTCGATTTTGATTTTGAGTTTTTCGGGACTGCCGGCTGGCCCACATAAGAGTGTGGTCGTAGGAACTAAGTAGAGCACGCCGACCGTTAATGGTGATAACGAGATGAAGACAAGGTGAGCTTCTCCTGTTATTACCACTGTTTCAGCTGGTTCAGCGCCGGTTTTACATTTGTTGGTGGCGCCTTCTTTGCAACCGGTAAAGGTTAAGCGATATATGCCTAATGAACCTAACTGCACGAATTCAACTTTAATGGTCAGCCCAGTGCAGATAAAGCTGCTGCCAATCAGCGTGGTGACGTTGTATGCTCCGGCAGCCGTCCCTTCTGCAGTCCAAGGGAAAGATTCCGAAGCTAAGAGAGACAAGTCGGGTAACAAGGCGGAGGCAGATGACGCCGAGGCCAAGCCGAGTGCAGTCACCGCCAGAACTACGAGATGGATGCGAGGAAAAGTGCCCATGGGTCCTCCCGGGCGCGGCAATAGAGTTTATGTAGAGAGTCCTATCGATCAGACTCTGGCGAGAAAATAGGTCTCGCAACCAGCTATTGCAAGCCGTTGGAAACTTTGTTTTTAGGCAGTAAGTTGTTCGGCTTGCGGATCATCCGAACCGGCAGAACGTCGGAAGTCAGACCCGACAACTCGGGTGTGGCGGACGCTGCCTGCGGTGAGTGCTCAACGCTCGCTGTCGAGCACTGCCATCTGCTGCTCGGGATTGCGCGCGCCACGCGCGGCATCGGCGGGAACGGCCGCCTCCAAGGCGGCGATGTCCGCGTCCTGGAGATCGACCTCCAGCGCCCCGAGTGACTCGCGCAGGCGCTCGCGCGTGCGCGCGCCGATCAGCGGCACGACGTCCTCGCCGCGCGCCAGCGCCCAGGCGATCGCCAGTTGCGCCACGGTCACGCCCTTGGCCTCGGCGAGCTCGCGCAAAGCGTCCACGAGCGCGAGGTTGTGCGCTCGGTTCTCTGCGCTGAATCGCGGTGCCCTGGAGCGAAAGTCGCCGGGCTCGAGCTCTCGCTGTCCGTCGAAGTGCCCGCTGATCAGTCCCCGGCTCAGCACCCCATAGGCCGTGATCGCGATCCCCAGCTCGCGGCAGGCCGGGAGCACGCCCTGCTCGATCCCGCGCGAGATCAGCGAGTACTCGATCTGCAGGTCGCAGATCGGGTGGACCGCTGCGGCGCGCTCGATCGTCTCGGCGCCCACCTCGGAGAGGCCGATGTAGCTTACGTAGCCGGCCTCGACCAGCTCCGCGATTGCGCCGATCGTCTCCTCGATCGGCACGTCGGGATCGAGGCGCGCCGGGCGGTAGATGTCGATGTGCTCCACGCCCAGCCGCGTCAGTGAGTAGGCCAGCGCGGTCTTCGTGGCGGCGGGGCTCGCGTTGTAGCCGAGTACGGCGTTATCGGGGCCGCGCTGTCCGCCGAACTTCACGCTCAGCAGGTAGCTGTCGCGGCGGCGCCCGCGCAGCGCTTCGCCGAGCAGCATCTCGTTGTGGCCCATCCCGTAGAAGTCGCCGGTGTCGAGCAGGTTCACGCCCGCGTCGAGCGCCGCGTGGACCGTGGCAATGCCCTCGCCGCGATCGGAGGGGCCGTACATCCCCGACATGCCCATGCAGCCCAGCCCCAAGGCCGAGACTTCGGGACCGGTGGCCCCAAGACGGCGTTTCTTCATGAGCACAGCACCGCAGATCAATATACGAAGCCCATCCGGGGCCGCGGGACCGCTTGGCTACGGTAGGCCGGTGTCAGAGCACGCCTACGAGTACGAGCGACTCGGCATCACGCCGACGCCCGACGACGGCACGCGTCTCAGCGAGACCGCGGCCTGGGATGAGGCAACCCGCCCGCACCGCGCACCCTCCGGGCACGATGTCGCTTACACCGACACCGGGCGTCAGGTGGGAAAGCACCTGATCGACGTGCACGACATGCTGCGACGCGAGCTCTCCGAGCTGCGCGACCTGCTCGCGCAGGTGCGCGACGGCGCACTCGGAGCCAGCGAGGCGCGCTCGGCGCTGAACCGCATGGCGATGCGCCAGAACGACTGGACGCTCGGTGCCTTCTGCGCGCGCTACTGCCGCGCCGTGGCATCGCACCACGGGCTCGAGGACGAGGCGGTGTTCCCGCATCTCGCGCGCAGCGACACGACGCTCGAGCCCGTGATCGACAGGCTCACCGAGGAGCATCTCGTGATCGGAGACGCGCTCGAGAACGTCGACGGCGCGCTCGTGCGGCACATCAACCACCCCGAGGACTTCGAGCCGCTACAGCGCGCGCTGGATCTGCTGACCGACGCGTTGCTCTCACACCTCTCCTACGAGGAGCACGAGCTGGTCGAGCCGCTCGCGCGGCTCGGCTTCTACGCCGGGCAGATGTAGTCGCTCTGGCTGTGCGGCCAGAGTATGATCGCGCCAGCGATCCGCGACCACAAAGGGGAGGACCTGATGGCGTCCGTTGGCAGCGATCTCGACCACACGCTCATGGCGGAGCGCGACCTGTGGAAGGACGGCCCTCCGCACGAGGTCTTCAAGCAGATGCGCGGGCAGTGCCCGATCCACTGGACCCCTGGCGTCACCGAGTATCCCGAGGAGCGTGGCTTCTGGTCGGTGACGACCGCCGAGGACATCCACACGGTCAGCCGCGACTGGCAGACCTACTCTTCCGGCACCGGCGTGACCGCGGTCTCGGACGTGTTTCCGCTCGAGCTGACGCAGGCGATGTTCATCGGCATGGACCCGCCCAAGCACGACCGCCTGAAGGCGCTGTTCCAGGCGGGCTTCACGCCCAAGCGAATCGCCGCGCACGAGCAGGAGATCCGCGAGATCGTGATCGGCGTGCTCGACCGCCTGGAGGGTCGCGAGAGCTGCGACCTCGTCGGCGACGTCGCTCAGCCCGCGGTCTCGCGCGTGATCGGCAGCTTCATGGGCATCCCGCCCGAGGACGATGCCGCCTGGGCGCGGCTGATGAACTCGACGCTCGCGGGCGACGACAAGGACCTCAACCCCGAGGGCATCGACGGCGTGCTCGAGAAAGACATCCCCGAGATCTTCGAGCGCTGCAATCGCATGATCGCCGAACGCCAGGAGAACCCGACTGACGACCTGACGACCGTGCTCGTGAACGCTGAGGTCGACGGCGAGAAGCTCGAGCAGCACGAGATCGTGATGGGGTTCTTCCTCCTGGTCGCGGCGGGCAACGACAGCACGAAGGCCACCTACTCCAGCGGTATGCGCGCGCTGATGGAGGACCGCGAGCAGATGCAGAAGCTGCTCGCCGACCCATCGCTGATCCCGAGCGCGGTCGAGGAGGCGCTGCGGATGTTCCCGGCCTTCGCCCACTTCCGCCGCACGGCAACGTGTGACACCGAGCTGCACGGCCAGCAGATCAAAGAGGGGGAGAAGGTCGTGATGTGGTACGTCTCATCCAACCGCGACGAGACTCGCTACGAGGACCCCGACCACTTCGACGTCGAGCGCAATCCCGATCACCAGGCCTTCGGTGCGGGCGGACGGCACTTCTGCCTCGGCACCGCGCTCGCACGCCTGGAGCTGCGGATCATGTTCGAGGAGACGCTCAGGCGCTACCCGAAGATCCGCATCGACGGCGATCCGACCTACGTCGAATCGGGCTTTCTCAACCAGATGAAGACGCTGCCGGTGCGGCTCGGCTGACCGCCACATTCAGCTCGTCGGGTGCGCGACAAGCGCTGGTTTGTTGCTCTTTTCGGTCGCGCAGCGATATTCCCGACCGCGAAGATCACCACCCGTAGATCCGAAGATCCTCAAACACGGTTATTCGGGGAAAAAATCGTAAAAACACCCGTGGAAATTGATTGCGTCCTGGCCCTGGGCGTGCGAGCCTAGGCGCGCTGCAAGGCCGACGTGATCAATAGGCGTGAGCTGCACGTACCGGAGTACGCGTCGGTCGAATGGGCATGCAGTTCCCGCACCTCAAGTACAGGAGTTGACATGAAGCAGATAAAGATCCTCGGACTCGCGCTCGTCGCGATGTTCGCGCTGACATCGGCCGTGATGGCGACGACGGCGATGGCGGTTGAATTACCTGACGTACACATCGCGTTAGGGGAAAAATTCCCAGTGACGGCCGAAGGAGAAATCACAGGCGCTAAAGTTGCGAAACTTGAAACAGGACTTAAAGAAGCAATCACTGCCGAAAAAGTAACGGGGAAACTCGAAGTTACAGCCTTATCATCGTTAGGACCTCTGGTGCTTGTCTTCACGGGGACAAAACTGGGTGCCAACGATTGCTTAGGCGAAGGGGACCCGGCCGAAACGATCACGGTGAAAGGCGAATGGCATCTGCTCGACAAAGTGATCGCGGGCAAATTAACGCTTCTAATAATGGTGTTATTCACCGACTTGAAAATCACCTGCTTAAAAATTAAAATCACAGTAAAAGCACCGGCTATCACGCAAGTCACCAAAGTGGCTGACATGGTGCAGACGACTGAATTCGGCGCACAGCCAAAATGTGTCGGAGCCGGAAAACAAGAAGTGACAGAATACGAAAACGACGAAGGAAAACTGCTCACCAAACAGTTACTGTCAGCAAACCTCGGGCTGGGTAACGAAAGCGCCTGTGAGGAATTCGGCAAAGAACTTGTCCTCAAAGCCAACAAGATGATCGAATTCTTATTCTAATCTGCGCCATCCTTTGACGCAGCAGAATAGGTAGACCATGCAGTAGACCAGCAGCAAACGCACGCGCGGCCCAAGGGCCGCGCGTGCCGCTGCTCCAGGAGAACACGCCCGCGCGCCTGCAAGCCGCACTGCCGGAACCGTCCCACCAGCGCACCTCGCCGCCGAAAGGCATATTCTCCTAGGACGTAGCGCTTGCTGCACTTGGGTCCACGCCTCGCGCCAGCTGGCACGAGGCGGAAACTGAGAGAGGCTGAGGGGAGTCCAATGTTTGAGAGGTTCTGGGGATCGGGCCGGCTGTCGTGCGCGCTGCACACGTTCGCGCCAGCCGCCGTGCTTACGTCATTCGCCCTGCTTGCGTGCGCGAGCCCTGCCTTCGCCTCGAGCATCCACATCTCGGCGGGCTCCTTCGGGGCCTCGGGCTCGACCCCGTCGAACCCCGATCCGCTGGGCTCCCCGGGCTCCGTAGCCGTGGACAACAGCTCGGGCGCCTCCGCCCACGACCTCTACGTCACCGACCCCGCAAGCTTCCGCATCGAGAAGTTCGACGCCGAAGGCCACCTGCTGTTGATGTTCGGCAAGCAGGTCAACAAAACCAAGACCACGGAAGGCGCAGGCGAAGCCCAGGAAAACGTATGCGTCCTCTCCTCGGGCGATGAATGCAAGAGCGGCGTGCAGGGCACTGCGGGCAAAGGCCAGCTCTCAGCCCCGACCTTCATGGCCGTCGACAGCTCGACGGGCTCCTCAAGCGGCGACGTCTACGTCGCCGACACCGCCACGGACGTCGTCTACAAGTTCAGCCCCTCAGGCGCGTTCATCTCCGAAAACAACGGCGAAGGGGCAGGCGAAGGGCACTTCACGGGGCTCGACGGGGTGGCGGTGGACACGAGCGGCAATGTCTCGATTCTGGACCAGCATGGGCCGCAGATATTTCGCTTTGACCAGGCTGGGACTTTCATCCCTGGACCGTTCCCGACAGGCGGCGCCAAGCCCGAGGGCCTGGCGATCGACGGCACCGGGGCCTCATATCTGGTCGAAGGCCTGGAAGCGGTGGAAAAGGTCGACTTGAGCGGGAAAAAGGTAGGCAGAGTGCTACCCGCCCCTTTCGAAAACGGTCCCCCCGCCACCGGCCTCACCGTAGACCAGCTCACAAACGACCTCTACGTAGACACGGGCCTTGAAGTCGAGCACGTGGCCCCTTCGTGCGCTCCCACGGAAACCCACCTCTGCCAGATAGCCGACACCTTCGGCGTCCCGGCCTTGGTCGAAGGCAAGGGCCTCGGCGTCGACCCGGTCAAAAACACCGTCTACGCCGCCGACTCCTCCACGGGTACGGTGCAGCGCTTCGCAGTGGGCCTTGAAGCAACCACGGGTGGATCAAGCGGAGTGGGAGCAGCAGGGGCGACAGTAGAAGCCACGGTCAACCCCGAGGGCTCGGCCGTCACCGAATGCCTGTTCGAATACGGGACCACCGAAGAATACGGCCAGAGCGTCCCGTGCGAAGGAGCCGTGGGAGGGGGGACATCCCCGGTCGCCGTCAACGCCAAACTCACGGGCCTGAAAGGCGGCACCACCTACCACTACCGGATCTTCGCGCGCAACGGCAACGGAGCAGTGGCAGGCGAAGACGCCGAATTCCCGACGCTGACGACGCCAACGATCGACTCCGCCGAAGCGATCGAAGTCACGGCCTCCTCCGCCAAGCTCACGGCCAAGATCAACCCCCACGGGATCGCCACAAAATACCGCTTCGAATACGGCACCTCAACCGCATACGGAACGAGCGTCCCGATCCCCGATCAGGACATCGGCTCGGGCACGACGCCCGTCACGGTCTCCCAGACGATCGAAGGCCTGAGCCCCGACACGACCTACCACTTCCGCGTCGTGCTCAACAACACGATCGCAGGCGAAGACCACACCTTCGCCTTCCTCTCCGAAGAAGGCTCCAAAGGCTGCTCAAACGAAGGCCTGCGCAGCGGCCTCTCGGCCAAGCTGCCCGACTGCCGCGGCTATGAAATGGTCACGCCGCCGAACAAGAACGCGGCGCTGATTGGGGCGCTGTTCCCGAGGCCGACCCAGCCCCAGATCTCCTCCGACGGCACCCGCCTGAGCGTGCCGAGCATCCAGTGCTTCGCGGACTCGCCCGGCTGCATCGCAACGCGCGAAGCCGCGGGCCAGATCTATGAATTCACGCGCGAAGCAGAAGGTTGGCGGCCCACCCCGCTGGCCCCGCCCGCCTCCACGTTCATCACCTCCTCGTGGTGGTCCTTCGGAGCCGAAGCCGGCACCTACCTGCTGAGCGCCCCGACCGGTCCTCAGGGCCAGGACGACTACTACATGCGCCATGCGGATGGGAGCCTCGAAGAGATCGGGCCGTTTTCGGAAGCGGAAGAGGACTCCAACGCGCACAGTGCTGCTCTCGTATCAAGCACTAATCCCACTAGTATTGTGTTTGAAGCCACGCGACCGCTTTGGCCTTCATTCGATCAGGGTGAAAGCAAAGCGATCTCCCTCTATGAGTACGTCGGTGCTGGCCACAGCACCCCGCAGCTCGTGGGCGTCAGCGGTGGGGCGGGCAGCACCGATCTGATCAGCGCGTGTGGGACCTCGATAGCGCTGAGTCAGGCTTCCGCTGGTTTCTATGGCTCACTCTCCACGGACGGTCGGATCGCGCTGTTCACCGCAGAACGCTGCCCAGCGGGCGGCACCGGCACGAACGCAGGCAAAGCAGTCCCCGCAGCTGAGCTGTATGAGCGAATCGACGGGGCCCGCACGGTTCAGATATCAAAGGCCACGCCGAGCTACTGCACGACATCCGACTGCCAGCACTCGACGCCGGGCGACGCGGTGCTCGAAGGCGCCTCGAACGACACGAGCAGGGTGCTGTTCACGAGCACGCAGCAGCTGAGCGACGAAGCGAGCGAGGATCGCCACGGCGGCGACAGCGCGCTTCACTGTGCGAATACCTCCCCCTCCGCCCCCGGCTGCAACCTCTACCTCTCCGAATGCCCCGCACACTGCGAAGACCCCGCCCAGCGCAAGCTGATCGACGTCTCGGCAGGCGCTCAGAGCAGCGGCGGCCCGAAGGTGCAGGGC
>DATAVP010000021.1:0-44318 GCA_036267655.1 Solirubrobacteraceae bacterium | reverse complement strand
GGTGATGGCCATGCCCCCGCCCCTCCGTGGGGGGCGCGGGCTTTTGCCGGCGCCCACCACCTGCTCCGTTTAACCTTGCGCCATCGTCACTTTGCCGCTTCGACCTGGCCCGCCTTGAAGGGGGCGATAGGCACGATCGGGAAGTCAGACGGCTTCGGCGCGAAGTTCTCGTGATCTTCGGGCGAGTACTTCACTGATTTGTACTCGGTCATCAGCGGGTCGGTGAATTCACCGGCTTCCTCCAGCGCCTTGGCGATCTTTTCAGGTTCGATCGATTTGGCCTTTTCGGCACCGACTTTGCACACGACCAGCGTGTCCCAGCCGTCACCGATCACGTCGATCGGCACACCGAATTTTTCAAGGGCGTCTTCACCGAGCGTTTCCTTCATCACCGCGACGCCGGGAACGTCCGTGTTGGTGACCGCGTCGGGGTACAGCGTGATGTAGGCGTTCTTCAGCTGCGAAGCCGGAACCGTCTTGGTGAGGTCGGTACCGGAGAAGGAACCCTCTCCCACGAGCGGCACGTCCCAGCCCAGCTGTGAGCGGGCAGCGAGGGCGTAACCCGAGCTGGCGCCCACGAGCGCGGCATAGATCGCTTCCGCGCCATTGCTCTTGAGCTGGTCCAGCTGCGGCGTGAGGCTCGTTGCCGTGAGGCTCGCTTTCACCACCGTGTGCGCGATGCCCTGCTTGTCCAGCGCCTTTTCGATGATCGGGAGCTCGCCTTCGGCGTATGCGTATTCACCCAGGAGGATGCCGACCTTTTTGATCCCCTTCTTCTTCATGAATTCGGCGACCGCTTCATTCAGCGGCGGCACCGTGCCCTGCACGGAGAAGCCGAGCGGGTAGCCGCTGACCTTGCCCGGAGCGAATAGTTCTTCACCGTCGCCCTTGGCGCACATCAGCAGACCGTGCCGTGCGGCGACCGGGATCAGCGCGCCTTCCAGCGTCGACTCGGCGCCGGGGTAGAAGTTGTTGGGCTTCGGGTTGGAGCTGAGGTACTTGATCAGTTCCGAGGTTCCCGTCTGCGGATTGCCGTTGTCGTTAATCGACTTGACGACGATCTTGTGACCGAGGATCCCGCCCTGTTTTTCGTTGATCACCTTGGCGGCGCCTTCGATGCCCGCGAGCTCAGAGAGCCCGTACACCTTTGTGGGTCCCGTCTTGTCGACGCTGACGAGGTCGACGAACGGCGAGCCCTTGCTCGTGTTCGTTCCGCCCGAGGATCCGGACGAGCTGGAGGAGGAGCTACTGCTGCCACAACCGGCAAGCACTGCAACCCCCACCACGACCATCGCCGCAACGATGACGCTCCGCAACTTGAACATGCACACCTCTCCTCTTTGCTGACGTTGCCGGAGCCGTACGGTCCGGGAACCACTCAATGGGCGGGAGCGTAGGCCACCCCCCGAGCACCCGCTCGCGGTGCAGTCGCCGAGCTTGGCGACATCTACAAGAGCGGCTCGGATAAACGTCGCAGCGCGCTTGCGCGCCCACGCGGTAGCGGTTTTCATGCTCTGTAGATGGCAGATCAGAAGGGAGAGCCGCGGGGTCCGCTGCGCGGCGTGAGAGTGCTCGAGATCGCCGGACAGGGACCCGGCCCGTTCGCGGCGATGATGCTCTCCGACCTGGGCGCCGAGGTGCTGCGGATCGACCGCGCCGACGCCGTCGGCGCGAGGACCTCAGAGCCGTCGAACGAAGTGATCCTGCAGCGCGGGCGCCGCTCGATTGCGGTCGACCTCAAGCATCCCGAGGGCGCGGAGGTCGTGCTCGCTCTGGTAGAGCGTGCCGACGCTCTACTCGAGGGCTTCCGCCCCGGCGTGCTCGAGCGCCTGGGGATCGGACCGGAGCCCTGCCTGGAGCGCAATCCGCGCCTCGTCTACGCGCGCATCACCGGCTGGGGACAGGACGGCCCGTTCGCGCAGGCCCCCGGGCACGACATCAACTACATAGCCCTGTCGGGCGTGCTGCACTCGATCGGCAACCTCGGCGAGCGTCCCGTTCCACCGCTGAACATCATCGGCGACTACGGCGGCGGCATGATGCTCGCGCTGGGCATCGTCAGCGGCGTGCTGCACGCGCGCACCTCGGGGCAGGGGCAGGTCGTCGACGCAGCGATGATCGACTCGACCGCGTTGCTGGCCGGGCTGCTGTACGGGATGTTCCAGAACGGCGCCTGGCCCGGCGAGCACGGCACGAACCTGCTCGACGGCGGCGCGCACTTCTACGGCGTGTATCAGACCGCTGATGAGCGCTGGGTCTCGCTCGGCGCGATCGAGCCCAAGTTCTATGCACAGCTGCTGCAAGGTCTCGGGCTGGCGGGCGAGGAGCTGCCCGAGCAGTACGACCGCAGCGGCTGGGCCTCGTTGCGCGAGCGCTTCGCCGCGATCTTCAGGACGCGGACGCGAGATCAGTGGTGCGAGGCGCTGGAACCGCTGGGTCCCTGCTTCGCCCCGGTGCTCGACATCGAGGAGGCCTTCGAGCACCCGCACAATCTCGCCCGTGGCGTCTACCCCGAGCGCGACGGGATGCGCCACCCGGCCCCGGCGCCCCGCTTCAGTGTCACGCCCGCGGCGATCCAGTCAGACGCGGCGCTGCCGGGTGAGCACACCGTCGAGGCGCTCGTGGACTGGGGCTTCGAGCCGAGCGAGATCGAGCGGCTGCGCCAGGCCGGCACGCTGCGTGGCTCCTAGGCCGCCTGTGACGCTAGCCGGCTTTGGACCGTGCCGGTAGAACGTCCGGCGCGCTCGCGCGCTCGTGCTCTGCGATGCGCCCGCCGAGTTTGAGGATCATCAGCGAGAGCTGCGCCGTCAGCCGATCGTCGGAGTCGCCGACCACGTCCAGACCCGTCGCCTCTTGGATCCGAGAGAGGCGATAGCGGACCGTGTTCTCGTGCACGTCCAGCGCGCCCGCCGACTTGCGCACGCTGAAGGACTGCTCGAAGAACACGCACAGCGTCCGCATCAGCTCGCGGCTCGTCTCGTCCTCGCCGCGGATGCCGTCCAGGCTCTCGCGCGCGAAGCGGTCGGCCTCGGTGCGGTCGGCCGAGGCGAGGAACAGGCGCCCGGCGCCGAGATCGCTCGCCGCGACCACCGGCGTGCATTCGGGCGTGCCGAAGCTGCGCTGGCAGCGCATCACCTGGCAGACCTCGACGTAGGCCCCGGCGAAGTCGCCAACCGATGAGCAGGGACGCGACAGCGAGCCGATCAGGCGCCCGCCGTTGGCCAGCCGCGTCAGCGACCTGCCGACCAGCTCCCCGACCGCAGCGCCCGAGGCGCTCGGGCTCTCGCCCTCGGGCAGCGCGACGATCACGACCACGCCCTCCGCCACCGCGGCCGCGAGCACGTCTTCGCATTCGGTGACCTCGCCGACGATCGCAGCCACGTCGTGCGGGCTCGGGATCGCGGAGGGGTCCAATTCGTCGGCCGTGATCAGGCACAGCAGGTGCCGGGCATCGAGATCGACGCCGAGGAAGTCCGCGCGACGCTGCAGCATCACTTCGTCCTGGGCGCCGCGGATCAGCTCGCTCGCCAGTGCCGAGCGCGCATCCCACTCCGCCATCGCGGCGCGCTGCTCGGCCGACAGCTCGAGCGCGACGTTGGTCGCCGCGCGCCGTGCGATGTGAGTGTCGAGCGCTCCGAAACGGCGTCCGTACTCCATGATCACCACGTAGCCCCAGAGGCTTTCACGCACGGTGACCGGCGCGACCAGGAAGCGGTGGTGCAGCCCGGCGCTCGGCAGCGGGCCGATCACCGAGGGCCGCGACTCGCTCAGAGCCGCGAGCGCCTCCTGCACCGCCGGGTCGTCCCGGTGCGGCGCCTCCAGCAGCTGCGGCGTGATCTCGCCCTCGATCCACGAGGGCATCGCCAGCGCGCGGCGCGTGTAGGAAGCGTCGTAGATCGCCGTCGGCTTGTTCGTCAGATCGGCGACTGCGTCGCCGATCTCGCGCACGTCCGCGCCCTTCAGCGTCAGCTCGGCCAGGCGGTCGTCGAGCACCGCCGCGCGGCGCAGCAGATCGTTCTGGCGCGCGACCGTGTGCAGGCTCTGGCGCACCTGGGTAGTGATCTGCGCCTGGGCGATCGCCACCGCGGCGAGGTCCGCGAAGGTCGAGGCGATCTCACGCACACCCGGCGTGAAGCTGTGCGGCTGCTCCTCGTTGTCGAGGAACACGATCCCGATCACCTCTCCCTTCAAGATCATCGGCACGCCCAGCATCGCCAGGATTTTCCAGGCGCGCATCGTGGCGCGAATCGGCCGCGGGTCCGTGCGCGTGTTGGAGATCAGGACGGGACGCTTCGTCTCGACGATCTCGCGCGTGAAGCCGTCGGCCGCAACACCGGCCGTCAGCCGCTTGACACGAGCGTCGATGTCGAGTGCAGCATGCCCGACCTGGCCGTGGAACAGGCCAGTGGTTTCGTCGCGGAGGTAGATGCTGCAGCGACGAACGTCGGTCAGCTCGCAGATGCGCACCGCAATCAGGTGCAGCAGCGTGTCGAGATCCTTGTCCTTGCCCAGCGCCACCGCCACGTCACCGAAGGCGCGGATCGCGGCCCGATATGAGGCCGTCGCCGAGATCTCCAGTTCGAGACGCTCGGAGTCCTCGGAGCGCTCGTCCGGCTCGACGGCTTGGCGTAGCTTTACCGGCGTCATCGCCGGCCCCTGCGATACCTGCGCGACTGGCTCATAGCGACCTTCCCCTCCTGACAACTACACACACTAGGGTACGCCCAGCTCTAGTCACGATTCGGACAAGCTCGTCGCGGCTTGGAGGTTTCTCCAAGCCCGCTCCCAGGGCCTCGGCGACCGAGGGCGCCCACGTTGGAGTTACGGCCAGCGCTGCGTAAACGGAGCGTCACGCAGGGCGACGGCAGCGACGAAGATGCCGACATGCCGCCGGCGCCGTCGATCGTGCACTCACCATGAGCCGTTTTGTCCACGATCTGCACGGCGGCCCATCCGGTCTCTCGGTGCTGGGCGAGCTCGGCGCCGGGTTGGTGGGGTTGCAGCGGCTGGAGCTGGCGGTCCCGCGCGGGTTCGTGATCTCCACCCAAGCCCACCGTGCCGCGATCGAAGCCGATGGAGCGATGCCGGCCGAGGTCTGGGAGGAGATCGTGGTGGCGCTGCTCGACCTGCGCTCGGCTCCCGCCGAAGCACAGCTCGCCACCGCCGGTGAGGGTGCTGCCGAGCGCAGCGGCCCGAGCTACGAGCACGGCATGCCACCGGTCGCGGTTCGTCCCTCGCCGCCCGCGCACATGTGCGAGGCGATGCCCTCGTTCTACTGCCCGGCCGCGGAGACGGCGGCATCCGGCGAGACCGTGGCCGAGGACGCGGGCGGCGTCGACCGGATCAGGCGGGCGATCACCGCGATCTGGGGCGCCTGGGAGGACCCGCAGGTGGCGTCCCAGCGCGATCTACGCGGCATCTCCGCGAGCGCCGGCACCGCGATCGTGGTGCAGATCGACGTCGGCGCCGGGGCCGACGTGAGCAGGGGCACCATCTTCACGCGCGACCCCGAGAGCGGCTCGCCCGAGCCGGTCGGCAGGCTCGTCGCGGACCCGCCCGAGCCGCCCGCCTCGGACACCGATCGACGCGAGCTCGACAGGCCGAGCGTACGGCTCTCCGCGCTGCGCCAGCAGCTCACGCGCGAGCGCTACAGGCAGCTCGCCGGAGCGATCCCGCTGATCGAGGCCAGCCGTCGCGAGGTCTGCGCGATCGACTTCGTGGTCGACCCCGCCCAGCTGTGGTTCGTCGGCATCCGCCAGGCCGAGCGCAGCGGCGAGGCCGCGGTGCGGGTGGCGGTCGACATGGCCAACGAGGGGATGATCAGCCGCGAGGAGGCGCTGACGCGCGTACCGCTCTCGGCGCTGCTGCAGTTGCAGGCGCCGATCGCGGCGCGCGAGCTCGAGCGCTCGAGCGCTGCAGGCGAGGCCAGGCTGGTCCCGGCCCAGCCCGACATTCACACCACCCAGCTACTGGACTGGTGCGACGAACGACGCCGCCTGAGGGTCGCGGGGGCCGTGCCCGACGGCTGGACGCTCGCGAGCAGCAGCGAGCAGATCGCGGGCTCCGGCGCGGCGCGGCTGCTGCTCGACATCGCCGCCCTGCAGGCCGAGCAGGCACCGCTGTGGGAGTCGCTGGCCACGGCGGCGCTCGCGCCCGCGATCGAGCTGGGCGTGCAGCTCGCCGAGCTTCCTCACGGTGGCGATCTGGTGTTGCCGCCCGGGCCCTGGACGCTCGTCGTGGCCGAGCCGACCCGCACCTGGGCGGCACGCCTGCTGAGCGCGCGAACCACGCGCTCCGCATCGCCCGGCGACACAGCGCTCGGCGCGCTCGAACGCGACTGAGAGCTCCGCCGCGACGGTCCGTTGGACAGAGCGACAACCGCCCGCACCGTGCCGTCGGCCGTGCCGGGCGCCGAATCCTAGAGTCGCCTCGCAACGGGTTCGACCGCGGAGACGGCCCGAGGAGAGGCGAGGCTGATGGACACCCGATACGACGGCGAATGGGTCATAACGGCGCTGCTCGAAGATCGCGCGCGGCGCCTGACCGATCGCACCGGGGTGCGCTCGCTCGACGGCGACCTGAGCTACGGCGAGCTGGCCGACCGAGCGGCACGGATCGCGAGCGGCCTACGCGAGCTGGGCGTCCAGCCCGGCGACCGTGTCGCGACGATGCTCGAGTCGACGATCGACTACCTCGCCGCCTGGCACGGGACGATCTGGGCCGGGGCGATCGACGTCCCGGTCAACACCGAGTTGCGCGGCGGCTTCCTGGCGCACATCCTGCGCGACAGCGGGGCGCGCGTGTTGATCGTGCAGGATCGTTGGATCGGGCGGCTGGCGGAGCTCGAGCTGCCCGAGCTCGAGCACGTGATCGCCGTGCCCGACGCCGCGTCAGCAGCCCGCGCCGCGACGGTCGGCGAGGCGACGGGGCAACCGCCCGCGGCGTCGCCTGCCGTAGGAACGCGCTCCGCGCCCGGGGGCGAGACCTCCGCGGCCGGAACCCGACCCCTGCACCGCTGGAGCGATCTGCTCGGCCTCGACCCCGGCGCGCGCGTCGCTCGCACGCCGGAGGATCTGATCTACATCCTCTACACCTCCGGCACGACCGGCCCCTCCAAGGGCGTCTGCTACACGAACCGCAGCGCGAGCTGGCTGGTGCAGGCGTGCCGAGAGACGCTCGAGCTGCGCCCCGGGGACGTCGGCTACTCGATGTTCCCGCTGTTCCACACGATGGGCCGCTCCGCGCTCGTAACCGCCTCGCTGTGGATGGGCAGCCCCGTCGTGCTGCGCCCGCGCTTCTCTGTCAGCGGCTTCTGGCGAGACATCCGCGAGCAGGGGGTCACCTGGTTCGGCTACTTCGGCGCCGTGATCCTGTTCCTCTGGCGCGAGCCCGAGCAGGCCGACGACGCCGAGAACCCCGCGCGCCTGGCCTTCGGCGCCTCAGCCCCCGCCGAGCTGATCGAGCCGTGGGAGCGTCGCTTTGGGCTGCGCCTGCACGAGACCTACGGCTCGACTGAGCTCGGCACCGTCGCCTGCCCGAAAGCCAACGCGATCAAGCGTCCGACGATGGGGCGGCCGGTCTCGCACATCGAGGTCGAGATCCACGACGAGCGCGACGAACCCGTCCCGCCCGGCGCGCTCGGAGAGATCGTCGCCAGGCCTCGCCGTGCGGGCGCGATCTTCGCCGGGTACTGGAACCGCCCCGCCGAGACCGTGGAGGCGTGGCGCAACCTGTGGTTCCACAGCGGCGACGCGGGCACGCTCGACGAGGACGGCTGCCTCACGTTCCGTGACCGCAAGAAGGACTCGATCCGTCGCCGCGGCGAGAACATCAGCTCCTTCGAGGTCGAGCGGGCCGTGCGCTCCCTCGAGCTGGTGGTCGAGTGCGCCGCCTACCCCGTGCCCTCCGAGCACGGCGACGACGAGGTGATGGTCGCGATCGTGATCGAGCCCGACGGGACGCTCGACGCGAGCGCGTTCTGCGCCGAGCTGATCCCACTGATGCCGCGCTTTGCGATCCCGCGCTACGTGCGCGTCCTCGCGGAGCTGCCGAAGACCCCCTCGCAGCGCGTGCGCAAGCACGAGCTGCGAGCCGAGGGCGTCACCGCCGACACATTCGACCGCGAGGCGCTCGGTGTGATGCCGGCGCGCGACTGAGATGGCCGAGGCCGCCGCGCCCACACCGGGGGTCGAGCTGGAGCGGCTGACGCCCTGGTTGGCCGAGAACGTCGCCGAGGCGCAGGCCCCGTTCGCCCTACGGCTGCTCTCGGGCGGGCGCTCGAACCTGACCTACGAAGTCAGCGACGCGACCGGGCGGCGCATGGTGCTGCGCCGCCCGCCGCTCGGGCAGGTGCTCAGCTCGGCCCACGACATGGGTCGCGAGTACCGGATCATGAGCGCGCTCGCCCCGACCGCCGTTCCCGTGCCGCGAATGCTCGCCTACAGCCCCGAGAGCGAGGAGACCGGGGCGCAGTTCTACGTGATGGACTACGTCGACGGCGCGATCCTCCGCGAGGAGGCCGACGTCGAGCGGGCCTTCTCGGTGCCCGAGCGGCTGTCCGTCGCCGACTCCCTGATCGACTCGCTCTGCCGCCTGCACGAGGTCGACCCCGACGACGTCGGCCTCGGCGAGCTCTCGCGTCGAGAGGGCTACATCGAGCGCCAGCTCCGGCGCTGGTATCGACAGTGGGAGCTGAGCCGCTCGCGCGAGGTTCCCGCGCTCGAGGAGGTCCACCGCCGACTTCAGGCCAGCATCCCGCCGCAGCGGCGACTGGCGATCGTGCACGGCGACTATCGCATCGACAACATGGTCTTCGCCCCCGACACCGACGTGCGGGCCGTGCTCGACTGGGAGCTCTGCACGCTCGGCGATCCGCTCGCCGACCTCGGCCTGCTGCTCGTCTATTGGGTGCAGCCCGGCGAGGACACCGGCTTCATGCTGAGCGGCACGCCGACGCTGTCCGAGGGATTTCCCACGCGCGAGCACCTGCTCGCGCGCTACGCCGAGGGCAGCGGCGCCGAGCTCGGCGAGATCTCTTACTACGTCGCGTTCGGATACTGGAAGCTCGCCTGCATCGCCGAAGGCATCTACGCGCGCTACAGCGCCGGCGCCATGGCCGACGACGGCACCTCCACCCAGCGGCTCGCCGGGCAGGTGCCCGCGCTCGCCGAGGCCGCGCTCGCCGCGGTCGAGCGGCTCTAGATGAAAGGCCCCCGAGGCGCCGGCGCGGCCGAACGAAGTCGCGTCGAGCGAGGAGGCGGTCCTAGACGTACATGCGGCCAAGCGCCTCGGCCACGCACACCGGCTTCTCGGCGCCCTCGCGCTCGAAGCTGTGGGTCAGCTTGACCTGCACCCCGCCCTCTATGTCGGCGACCTCGATCAGCCGCGCGCGCAGGCGCACGCGCCCGCCGACCGGCATCGGCGCCGGGAAGCGCACGCGGTCCAGTCCGTAGTTCAGGCCGAAGGAGAAGCCGCCGAAGCTGTAGATGCCCGCCGCGAGCCCGGGTCCCAGCGAGAGCGTGTAGAAGCCGTGGGCGATCGTTCCACCGAACTGGCTGTCCTTCGCGCGCTGCACGTCGACGTGGATCCACTGATGGTCGTTCGTGACCTCGGCGAACGCGTCGACGTCCACTTGGGAGACCTCGTGCCAGTCGCTCACGCCCAGCTCCTCGCCGACGCGCGCCTTCACGCCCTCGACACCCTCCAGCACGACCATCGCCTGAACCTACCCCGCCTACAGGCGTTCGATCAGCATGCCGGTGCCGACGCCGCCACCGCAGCACATCGTCACGAGCGCCAGCGAGGAGTCCATGCGCTCGAGCTCGTGCAGCGCCTTCGTGATCAGGATCGCACCCGTGCCGCCGAGCGGGTGGCCCAGCGCGATCGCGCCGCCGTTCGGGTTGACCTTCTCCATGTCCATGTCCAGCTCACGCTGCCAAGCGAGCACCACCGAGGCGAACGCCTCGTTGATCTCGTACACGTCGACGTCGTCCTTGCTCAGGCCGTTGCGCTCGAACAGCCGCTTGGTGGCGTCGATCGGGCCGGTCAGCATCAGCACCGGGTCGGTGCCGACCAGGCAGGTGTCGAGGATCCGCGCCCGCGGGCGCGCTTCCAGCTCAGCGGCCTTCTGCTCGTTCATCACCAGCACCGCCGCCGCGCCGTCGGAGATCTGCGAAGCGCTGCCCGCGGTGTGCACGCCGCCCTCGCCCACCACCGGCTTCAGCTTCGCCAGCCCCTCCAACGAGCTCTGGCGCGGACCCTCGTCGCGATCGAAGATCCGCGTCGCGCCGTTGGTCGAGCCGTCCTTCTCCACGACCGGCGTCTGCAGCGGCGTGATCTGAGAGTCGAAGCGTCCGTCCTCCCAGGCCGCCGCCGCGCGCTGCTGGGAGAGCAGGCCGAACTCGTCGGCGTCGCCGCGCGTGATGCCCCACTTCTTCGCGATCCGCTCGGCGCCCTCGAACTGGGAGGTCCACTCGAAGCGCTGCTCGTACTCGGCCGGGATCGGATGCCCGAAGCCGAGACCCTCGTCGATGTTCGCGCCGATCGGCAGACGGGTCATCGACTCCACACCACAGCCAATCGCGACGTCCACGATGCCGCCCCCGACCAGCGCGCTCGCGAGCGCGGTCGCCTGCTGGGAGGAGCCGCACTGCACGTCGATCGTGCAGGTCGCCGTCTCGATCGGGAAGCCCGCCGTAAGCCAGGCCGTGCGGGCGATGTTCATCGCCTGCTCGCCGATCTGCGTCACGCAGCCGCCCACGATCTGCTCGACCGCGGCGGGGTCGACGCCCGCGCGTTCCATCAGCACGCTCTGCACATGCGCGAGCGCAACCGCCGGGTGGACCCCGGCCAGCCCGCCGCCGCGCTTGCCCACCGGCGTCCTCACGGCCTCTGCGATGACTACGTTCGACATCGGCGGGCACGTTAGAGATGACGCCGCGCAAGCCCGAGCGCAGCGGACGCGCGGCCTGTCAATTCCTCCAATCGGCGTTCGCGTCGCGGTGTCGAGCAGTGCGCGCGGGGACATACCGTCGAGGCGAGCGATGGCCTGGGATTTCGAGACAGACGACGAGTTCGAGCGCCAACTCGACTGGATGCGCGAGTTCGTGCGCGAGCGGGTCTATCCGCTCGAGACGCTCGGGCTCGACTGGCAGAGCTACCGCGAGGCGATCAAACCGCTGATGGCCGAGGTCAAGCGGCGCGGCCTGTGGGCCGCGCACCTCAGCCCCGAGCTCGGCGGTCAGGGCTTCGGCCAGGTCAAGCTCGCGCTGATGCACGAGATCCTCGGCGCCTCCGAGCTGGCCCCGCCCGTGTTCGGCAACCAGGCGCCGGACTCCGGCAACTCCGAGCTGATCGCGATCGCAGGCACGCCCGAGCAGAAGCAGCGCTGGATGCTGCCGCTGCTCGACGGGCGCATGTACAGCGCCTTCTCGATGACCGAGCAGGGCACCGGCTCAGACCCCCGCCAGTTCACCACCTCGGCCCGGCGCGAGGGCGATGAGTGGGTGATCGACGGCGTCAAGTGGATGGTCGGCAACGCCACCCGCAGCGACTTCCACATCGTGATGGTACGAACCGACCCCTCCCCCGACGCCGACCCTTATCGCACGATGTCGCTGATGTTCGTGCCCACCGACACGCCCGGCATCGAGATGCGCCTGCTCGGGCTGATGCACGACCCGCACTCCGAGGGTCTCGTGCACTCGCACGCCGAAGTCCGCTACGAGAACGTGCGCGTGCCCGCGGAGAACCTGCTCGGTGGCGAGGGCGAGGCGTTCGCGCTTGCGCAGGCGCGGCTCGGCCCGGGACGCATCCACCACAGCATGCGCTGGCTCGGCGTCTGCCGCCGCGCCTTCGACGCGATGTGCGAGCGCGCCGTCAGCAAGTCCGTGCACGGCAGCCTGCTCTCCGAGAAGCAGACGATCCAGAACTGGATCGCCGACTCCGCCGCCGCGATGGAGGCCGCGCGGCTGATGACGCTCAAAGCCGCCTGGAAGATCGACCAGGTCGGCGCACGGGGCGCTCGCACCGAGATCGCGATGATCAAGTTCTTCGGCGCCACCGTCATGCACGACGTGCTCGATCGCGCGATCCAGATCCACGGCTCGCTCGGGTTCTCCAGCGACCTGCCGCTCGAGCAGATGTACCGCTGGTCGCGCGCCGCGCGACTCTACGACGGCCCCGACGAGGTCCACCGCGTCACGGTCGCGCGTCGGATCCTGCGCGACTACGAGCCACACGAGGTGCCCAGCGAACACGTGCCCACGCGTCGCGAGCAGGCGCTCGCCGCGCGTCAGGCCCTGACCGGCTGATCGAGCCCGGCGGCCTTGCGCGCCATCGCCTTGGCGCCCTCCATGTCGTAGTGCTTGCGCGTCACGATCCGCTGCGCGTAGAGCCCGCCGCCCGCCTGCACGTTCGTGACCAGGTGCCAGCCGCCGAAGGCGTCCGCGGTCATGTCGCGGATCGCGTGGAACAGGCGCGTGCGCTCCTCGCCCGCGACCTCGGGATTGCCGGTCATGTACTTGCCCACGAACGGCGCCAGCTCGGGGTGCTCGAGGTCCGCGAGGCTCGGCGCCGTCAGCACCGCGCCGCCTGCGATGTCGTGCAGGTTGCGGATCATCGTGTTGAAGTTCGCCGCGCCGTGGTACTTCGCCGCGTTCGTGTACAGCTCATCCGGGTAGACGAAGCCGTCCTCGGTGGAGTGCGCGTTCAGGATCGCCGCCTCCAGGCCGCTGCGCACGAGCGTCGCGTAGATCACCATCTCCGAGATCTTCTCGCGCACGTGCTCGACTCTCGCGAGGCCGTTGGCCTCGGCGATCAACTGCGCCAAGCCGACCAGCAGGTCGCCGTCGGCGGCCATCTCCGCGACCCCGCCCAGCCGCTCCCACAGCCCGAGCGAATGAGCGAACAAGGCCGAGAACTCGACCTGGCCGTCGAGGAAGATCCGCTCCGTCGGCACGAACACGTCGTCGAACAGCACGAAGCAGTCGGGCATCTGCTTGCCGCGGCTGATCGGGAAGTGGCGGTCGTCCTCGAGCTGCGGCGCGAACGTCGTGTTGATCGTCGAGACGCCCGGCGCGTCCGCGGGCAGCGCGCAGGCGATCGCGTAGTCCTCTTCGCCCGGCTTCATTTTCTTGGTCGGCATCACGAACAGCTCGTGCGCCAACGAGGCGCCCGTGATGTGCAGCTTCGCGCCACGAATCACCACGCCGTCGGGACGGCGCTCGACGACCCGCACGTAGGCGTCGGGGTCCTCCTGCTTGGCGGGCGACAGTGCCCGGTGGCCCTTCGCGTCGGTGATGCACTCCGTCACGCGCAGGTCGTTGCGGCGGACCTCGTCGCAGTGGCGGTAGATCCGCTCCGCCAGCTCGGGGTGCTCCCGGGCGAGCGTCGGAGCCACCGTCAGCAGCGTCATCGTCGAGGTGAACGTCGTGTGCGCCAGCATGTCGACGCCACGTAGCATCGCGACCGTCTCGCGCAACTGCTCGCTGCCGCGTGGGGGCGTCAGCAGCGGGTTGCGGCTGTCCTCGCCGGGCTCGTAGAAGCGGTCATAGCCCTCTGCCACCGCGTCGACCGCGACGCGTGTCGCCGGGTCCGCTGCGAGCTCATCGATGCGCCGCCCGTGGATGTAAGTGCGCCGCTCGTCGCGGATCGACTCGCGGTACTGCTCGCCGGTGATCATCTGAAAGCCGCCTCCGTCGTCGTACCGACTCGATCATGCGCATTGGCGCCGCCCGCGTTCGCGCGGGGCGCCGAGAAGCTTGGAGGTTCCTCCATCACCAGCTGTTCGGCCAGTGCGACAGCGCCCGCTCGTATCCCGGCTGAAACGGCCGTTGCGAGACGTCCTGCAGCGTGGCGGCCAGTACCGCGCGCGTGGACTGCGGCGCGATGATCTCATCGATCCGCATCACGCCCGCCGCGCCGTAGGGATCGACCTCTAGCGCGACCTCGCGGGCGCGTGCGCTGCGCGCGTCGAGGTCCGCCTGCTCCTGACCCGGCACCAGCACGTTCGCCGCGGTCTGCGGGTCCATGAAGCTGATCTCCGCGCCGGGCCAGGCGCACAGCAGGTCGCCCTCCATGTCGATCCCGCCCATCGCGTAGTGAGCCACGCCGTAGGACTTGCGCACCACCACCGTCAGCTTCGGCACTCCCGCCAGCGACACCGCCTGCCAGAGCATCGTCGCCTTGTGCAGCAGGCGGGCGTGCTCGACCTGGCTGCCGACCATGAAGCCCGGCGTGTCCTGCAGGAACACGAGCGGCAGACCGAAGGCGTCGCACAGGCAGATCAGGCGTGTCGCCTTGTCGCAGGCGTCAGGGCCGAGCACGCCCGCCTGCTGCATCGGCTGGCTCGCGACTACCCCCACCGGGCGTCCGTCGATGCGAGCGAGCATCGTCAACACGCTGCGCCCGAAGCTCGGCATCAGCTCGAGCACGCTGTCGCGGTCGCAGACGCCGCGCACCAGCTTGCGCATGTCCCACGCGCGGCGACGGTCCGCGGGCACGAGCTCGCCGACATCGCCCTCCGGGGCCTCGCGCGGCTCATGGCGCGGTGGCGGCGTCCAGGCGTTCGAGGGCAGGTAGGAGAGGAAGCCGCGGGCCAGCGCCGCCGCCTCGTTGCCGTCCGCCGCCGTCAGCTCGATCTGGCCGGTCGTGCGCGCGTGGACCTCGTGCCCGCCGAGCTCCTGCAGGCCCAGCGTCTCGCCCGTCGCCGCCTCGAACACGCGCGGCGAGGTGATCGCCAGGCAGGTGCCCTCGATCTGGATCGTCAGGTCGCTCGCCGCCGCCAGGAACGAGGAGCCGCCGAAGGACTCGCCCACGATCACCGTGACCAGCGGGATGCGCCGCCCGCGTTTGCCCGTGTAGGCGGGGGGCTGCATCATCGAGAAGCCCTCCGATCCCATGATGTCCGGAATCCGAGCGCCGCCCGTCTCCCCGAAATGCACGAGCGGCACGCCATCGCGCATCGCCATGTCATAGACGCGCCGCACCTTGCGCGAGCCGACGTTCGAGGTGCTCGCGCGCTTGACCGTCACGTCGTCGGCCACGACCGCCACACCGCGACCGTCCACCGCCGCGCGCCCCACGATCTTGCCCTCGCCCGGGGTGCGCTCGCGCTGCTCGGGGCGCTCCGAGCGTGCGAACGTGCCCAGCTCGCGGAAGCTGCCCCCGTCGACCAGCGCCTCGATGTACTCGCGCGCGGTCAGGCGACCCTGGCGGTGCTGCGCCTCGATCCGCTCGCGCCCGCCCATCTGCTGGCGTATCTCCGCGGCGCGGAGCCGCATCCGCTCGACCGCGCTCGACGCCGCGTCCTCGCTCACCGGGCACTCCCCTCGCTGGGCATCCGGGCCGAGCATCACACCAGCGGGGCGGTGCCCTGCACACGCAGGCGCACGCGCTTGTCGATCGCTCCAACCACAGGCCACCTCGGTCGTCATCGATCGGCCCACAGCGGTCAGCCTGGGCTCGATGTCCTCTGCACGGGAGGTAACGCTGGCTCCACGCGACGGCGGCGAGGCCCCGCGGCGGCGAACCAAGCTCACGACGCTCGAGGGCGCGCTCGACTCGCCAGCGCCGGGCGCCACGATCGGGATCGGCGGGATCGTGCACCAGTCGCGCCCGGTCGCCGCGGTGCGCGAGCTGATCCGCAGGCAGGTCGGCGCCCTCACGGTCTTCTCCGGCCCGGCCGCCGGATACGACATCGACCTGCTGATCGCCGCCGGGCTCGTCGAGACCGCCTACGTGCCGGCGGTGACGTTCGAGCTGCACGGGATGGCCCCCAGCTACAGGCGAGCCGTCGAGGGCGGTGCCCTACGCGCTCCGGGGATCGACGTGCTCACGCTCGTCGCGGGCTACTCGGCGACCTGGCTGGGGCTTCCGTTCATGCCGGTGAGCGCCTGGCGGGGCACCGACCTGACGCGCCAGAACCCGCTCGCGACCGAGCTGCCGGCTCCGTACGCGGGCACCTACGCCGTCGCGCCGATCGAGCTCGACCTGTTCGTGATGCACGCGGCCGAGGGCGACGAGTTCGGCAACGTCCGCTCGTTCTCGCCGATGGTCACGATCGACGTGCTCGCCGCCAAGGCCGCCAAGCGCGTGGTCGTCGTGGTCGACCGCCTGATCGACAGCGAGCAGATCGTGCGCGAACCGCTCGCCACGACGCTCGCCGGGCATCGCGTCGACGCGATCTGCGTGGTCCCCTACGGCGCTCATCCGACCTCCTCCCCCGGCCGATACGCCTGCGACGAGCAGCACCTCGCCGACTACCACGCGGCCGCCGAGTCCGCGCGCCGGGGCAAGAGCGCCGCGCTCGATGGCTACTTCGAGCGCTTCGTCGATGGCGCCGCCGACCAGTTCGCCTACCTCGCGCAGGTCGGCGGGATCGAGCGCATGTCCCAGCTCGAGCACGACGAGCAGATCGGGCGATGAGCGCCGTCGGCAAGCGGGTCGCACGGTGAGCCGTGACTACTCCTACCAGGAGCTGATGGCGGTCGTGTTCGCACGCGATCTCGCCGACGGCGAGCGTGGTGCCGCCGGCATGAACGCACTCGTGCCCTGCGCTGCGCTGTTCCTGGCGCGACGACTGCACGCCCCGAACCTGACGCTGTGCGGCGAGCTCAGCGTCAACCCCGATCCGCCGGCGCTGCGTGGATCGGTGACCGACAGCCGCACGCACCACGGGCGCGAGGGGGTCGAGACGTTCCTCGACGTGTTCGCCTACTCGCACGGCGGCCTGGACTTCTGGTTCCACAACGGCCTGCAGATCGACGCCTACGGCAACGTCAACCTGCACGCGATCGGGGCCTTCGGCGCGCCCGAGGTCCGCGGGCCCGGCCTCGGCAACGTCTCCTTCGGCGTGAGCGCCGATCACTTCTACCTCTACCCGATGCGCCACGACGCGCGCCTGTTCGTCGAGCGAGTCGACTTCGTCAGCGTGCCCGGGAACCTCACCGGCCCCGACTCCAAGCGGGCAGCCGGCATCCACACGGGTGGCCCGCGGCTGTGCGTGAGCCCGATGGCGACGTTCGACTTCGATCCCCGCGGCCTGCGGATGCGGCTGCGCTCGATCCACGACGGCTACACGCTGGCGGACGTGCGCGAGAGCACCGGCTTTGAGCTGCTGCTCGCGGAGGATCTGCACACGACGATCCCGCCCACCGCCCGCGAGCTCGAGACGCTGCGCCGCGAGGTGGATCCCCAGGGGCTGCTGCGGGCGCATGCGTGAGCCGCCGCTCGAGCGCTCGCTCGCCGCGCTCGAGGGGGTCGCGGTGCTCGAGTACGGCTCGACGCTGCGCACCGCGTACTGCGGCTCGCTGCTCGCCCAGCTGGGCGCGAAGGTGGTCGCGCTCGACCCACAGGACACCGAGCCCTCGGCCGCCCCGATCGACGTCTGCGCCCGCCGCACGATGGACGGGAGCAAGCTGCGTGCGACCGATCTCGAGACCGCAACCGAGGCGCTTGGAGATGGGCACGAGCGGCTCGTGCTCGTCCTCGACCAGGCGCGGCGGCCGCCGCTAGGGCTACCGATCGCCGTCGAGGTCCGTCTCGCCGCGCACGAGCGCGAAGCAGACGCGCGGCTGGGCGGGATCGTCGGCAACGCGCTGAGCGCTTGCGCGCTGGCGGGCGCGAGCGTCGCGATCGGACACGCCGCGCGTCAGCCGCTGCCGATCCCCGAGGAGTTCGTCGAGCACACCGCCGGGCTGCACGGAGCCATCGCCGCGCTGCTCGCGCTGATGCGGGCGCCGCGCCTTGGCGAGGACCGCGGAGGTCCGGGCGCGGGGCCGAGGGGGCCGGCGGACGTCGAGCCCGTCGAGGCGCTCGTCGCGATCGACGAGTGCCTGCGCTTCTACGTTGGCATGAACGCCAAGATGTACGAGAACTACCCACGCGAGTGGCATCGCGAGGGCCGTCGCTCGGCCGGGTCCGCGGGCCAGTATCCCGTCGGGATGTTCCCCTGCGCCGACGGCTACGTAGTGATCGTCTCGCGCTCGCGCGGGGACTGGCAGGCGATCCTCGCGGCGATGGGCTCGCCCGCCTGGGCCGAGCGTCCCGGCTGGGACGATCCGCTGCTCGTCGCCGAGCGTCACGCCGATGAGGCCGACGCCCTGCTGGAGGCATGGCTCGGCGAGCTGAGCTGCGAGCAGGCCGTCGCTCTCGGCCGCCGGCACGGCTTCGCGATCGCCCGGATGCTCGAGCCGCTGCAGGCGATCGCCACCGAGCAGATGCGCTCACGCGGCTTCGGGCGAGCCCGCCCCGACGGCGCGGTCGCGGTCGAGCGCTCGATCCTGCCGGTGATCGTCGTACGCGGCGAGCGGACGGCGCCGGCGCAGCCCCCGCCGCCTCGCTCCGCGGGCGTGACACCGCCGCCGGTGCGCGCCGCGCTCGCGGGCCTGCGCGTGCTCGACCTCTCCTGGGTGTGGTCGGGCCCCGCGACCACGATGATGCTCGCCGCGCTCGGCGCCGAGGTGATCAAGGTCGAGAGCGCCAAGCGTCCCGACGGCTCGAGGCTGCGCGGGCGTCCGAGCATCGACGGCGTTCCGGTGCCCGGGCCGCTGCTGGAGGTCACGCCCTACTTCCATCAGGTCAACGCCGGCAAGCACAGCGTCGAGCTGGATCTCGGCTCAGCGGACGGGCGCGAGACCGTGCGCGCGCTCGCCGACGCCTCCGACGTGCTCGTCGAGAACATGCGCCCCGGGGTGCTCGCGCGGCACGGGCTCGACTATGCCTCGCTCAGCCAGAGCAACGCCTCGCTCGTGATGCTCTCGATGAGCCTTGCCGGACAGCAGGGCCCGCTCAGAGACGCCAAGGGCTATGCCTCGATCATGTCTGCGTTGTCGGGCCTGGAGAGTCTCGTCGGCTACGGCCCCGAGGACATCACCGGGATGCTGACCGTCGCGGTCGGCGACCCCAACGCCGCGAGCTACGGCGTGCTCACCGTGCTCGCAGCGCTGCTCGAGCGTGAGCAAACGGGCCGCGGCGCATGGCTCGACCTCTCACAGCTCGAGGCCGTCGCGTGCGGGCTGCTCGGCACCTTGGCCGCGTTCGCGAGCGATCGCGACGCCGCCTGGGGGTACGGCAATTGGCACGCCGAGCATGCGCCGTTCGGCGCCTATCCCACCAGCGACGGAGGCTGGGTCGCGCTGGCGGTTCGAGCCGAGTCCGAGTGGCCCGCCTTCGTCGCCGCGCTCGGCGAGCAGGCGCTGCGCGAGCCGCGCTTCTCGACATCGGCCGGGCGCCGCCGCGAGCGCGCCGCGCTGGAGCGGCTCGTGGCCGCAGCCACCGGACGGATCGAGCGCGCGGAGCTCATCGAGCGCCTGCTCGCCGCCGGCGTGCTCGCCGTGCCGGTGCTCGCGCTCGGCGAGCACGCGGGCGAAGGCTTTGCGGCACCGGCGCGACACGCGATGCCGATGCACCACCCCTACGGCGAACACGAGGTGCTCGTCACGCCGCCGTGGGACCTCGACCGCGATCGTCCGCGCTTCTCGACGCGCGCGCCACTGCTGGGCGAGCACACCGAGGCCGTGCTGAAGGCCGTGCTCGGCCGTGCCGCCGACGGCGCCGCCGGCACCTGGCCGAGGCGCGCGCCGACGGATTGAACCTAGCGAGCCGGGGCCGAGGGAGGAGAGAGGACCCCGGCTCGCTGTACCTCCCTGTCTGCCGCCAGGGTCGGGGCGGCAGTGCTGTCGAGGCGGTTCGGCTGCTCTCGCCGTGCGGCGGAGCCCTGGTGCGCATCCCCGACGGGTGGGATGGGGATCGCAACAAGCATTAGAAGACCGGGACGTCCTTGTAGTCGCCCCAGACGGACTGGAGCGCGTCGACGATCTCGCCCTCCGAGGCGTGGGCTCGGGCGGCCGCGAGCAGCCCCGGCATCAGGTTCGCGCGCTCCTCCGCCGCGCTCTGCCTGAGCGCGGCGAGCGTCGCCTCGACCGCGCCGCCGTCGCGTCTGGCGCGCACGCCCTGCAGGCGGTCGACCTGCTTGCGTTCGAGCTCCGGGTCGATCCGCAGCGTCGGCGGGTCCTCGCCGTTGCCCTCTCTCAGCGCGTTCACGCCCACGACGATCCGCCGCCCCGAGTCGATTTCGCGCTGAAGCTCGAACGAGGCGTCGGCGATCTCGCGCTGCGGATAGCTCTGCCTGACCGCCTCGACCATCCCGCCCAGCTCGTCGATCTTCGTGAAGTACTCATAGCTTCGCTGCTCCATCTCGTCGGTCAGCGCCTCCACGAAGTAGGAGCCGCCCAGCGGGTCGATCGTGTTCGCCGCACCCGTCTCGTGGGCGATGATCTGCTGCGTGCGCAGGGCGATCCGTACCGCCTCCTCGGTCGGCAGCGCCAACGCCTCGTCGTAGGAGTTCGTGTGCAGCGACTGCGTGCCGCCCAGCACGCCCGCCAGCGCCTCGATCGCGGTGCGGGTGATGTTGTTCAGCGGCTGCTGGGCCGTCAGCGACACACCCGCCGTCTGGGTGTGAAAGCGCATCAGCCACGATTTCGGGTCCTTCGCCCCATAGGTCTCGCGCAGCTCGCGCGCCCAGATCCGCCTTGCCGCGCGGTACTTCGCGATCTCCTCGAAGAAGTCGATCTGCGCGTTGAAGAAGAACGACAGGCGCGGGGCGAAGTCGTCCACGTCCAGGCCGCGTTCGAGCGCCTGCTCGACGTAGGTGAAGCCGTCCTTCAGCGTGAACGCCAGCTCCTGCTGCGCGGTCGAGCCCGCCTCGCGGATGTGGTAGCCCGAGATCGACACCGGATGCCAGCGCGGCATCTCGGTCGAGCACCACTCGATCATGTCGCCCAGCAACCTCATCGCCGGGTCGATCGGGAAGCACCACTCCTTCTGGGCGATGTACTCCTTGAGGATGTCCGCCTGGATCGTGCCGCCCAGCCGGTCCGCAGGCACGGGCTGGGCGGGGTTCGATTCCGCCGCGACCACGTAGTAGGCCAGCATGATCGCCGCGGGCGCGTTGATCGTCATCGAGACCGAGACCTCGCCCAGGTCGATGCCGCCGAACAGCGTCTTCATGTCCTCGATCGTGTCGACCGCCACGCCCTCGCGCCCGACCTCGCCCAGCGAGCGGGGCGAATCGGAGTCGTGCCCCATCAGCGAGGGCATGTCGAATGCCGTCGAGAGCCCCGTCTGGCCGTGGTCGAGCAGATAGCGGAAGCGCTCGTTCGTCTCCTCCGCCGTGCCGAAGCCCGCGAACTGGCGCATCGTCCACAGCCTTCCGCGGTACATCGAGGGGTAGACGCCGCGGGTGAACGGATAGCCGCCCGGGACGCCAATCGCCTCGCGATCCGCCACGTCCTGCTCGGTGTAGAGCGCCCGGATCGGCTCGCCCGAGAGCGTCTGGAAGGCGACGTCGCGCTCTGGCGTCAACGCGTAGGCATCGAGCCACTCCTCATACGTGCCCGGAGTGGCGCTCGGTGGGGCGATTTGTGTGGTCATCCAATCGATAAATATAAATTAGGAGGTGCGACTATCGGAGTATCACACGTCTGCTAGCTTCGAAGCAAGTGCCCTGCTGTCCCGATTTGTCCATCTGCACATGAGCGACGCCAAGCGGATCGAACGCGTCGGGATCGTCGGTGCGGGCTTCATGGGGAGCGGGATCGCCGAGTCAGCCGCCAAGGCCGGGATCGACGTGACGCTGCACGAGCCCGAGGGAGCCGCCCTGAAGCGCTCGCAGGCGCGGCTCGGCGAGTCGCTGCAGCGTGCCGTACGCGCCGGCAAGCTCGAGCAGGCGCAGATGCAGGAAGCGCTCGCGCACGTGAGCTGGACCAAGGCGCTCGAGGATCTCGACGGCTGCGACCTCGTGATCGAGGCCGTGTTCGAGGACCCCGCCGTGAAGGGGCCGCTGTTCGCCAAGCTCGACGAGCTGCTCCCCGAGCCCGTGATCCTGGCCTCGAACACCTCCTCGATCCCGATCGCCCAGCTCGCCTCCTGGACGCGTGACCCCGGGCGCGTGCTCGGGCTGCACTTCTTCTCCCCCGTGCCCGTCATGAAGCTGGTCGAGGTCGTCGTCGGGCTCGACTCGCGCCCCGAATCCGTCGAGCGCGCGCTGCGCTTCGCCGAGACGATCGGCAAGACGCCGATCCGCACCAAGGACCGCTCCGGCTTCATCGTCAACATGCTGCTCGTGCCCTACCTGATGGCCGGGGTGCGGATGTTCGAAGAGGACTTCGCCTCGCGCGAGGACATCGACCAGGGCATGAAGCTCGGCGCCGGACATCCGATGGGGCCGCTCACCCTGAGCGACTTCATCGGGCTCGACGTGCTCTACGCCGTCTGTGACTCGCTGTATGAGGAGTTCAAGCGGCCCGAGTACGCGCCGCCGCCGCTGCTCAAGCGGATGGTCGTCTCAGGCCATCACGGCCGCAAGAGCGGGCGCGGCTTCTACGAGTACCCCGAGTAGCCGCGCGGGCGGCCCGGGCCTACTCCGCACCGAACTCGTCCGCGCTCTCGCGCAGCGGGCGCAGCAGCGCGAACACCTGCTCGAGCTCGCCCTTGCGCAGCGGCGCCGTGCCAAAGCGCGCCTCGTTCAGCGTCTCCGTCGCCGCCTTCGCCGCCGCGCGGCCCTGCGCCGTGATCTGCGCCAGCGTCGTGCGCCGGTCCTGCTCGTGGCGCTCGCGCCGCACGTAGCCGAGGCCCTCCAGGCCGTCGATGATGTTCGTCACGCTCGTCGGGTGCACCTGCAGACGGCCGCCCATCTTGCCCAGCGGCAGCGAGCCGTTGCGGCTGTAGTACAGGAGCATCAGCCCCTCATAGCGCGGGAACGTCAGCTGCCACGGGCGCAGCAGCTCGTTCAGCCGCGCGATCAAGAGCTGCTCCGCGCGCATGATCGAGGTCACCGCCGCCATCGAGGGCACCGCGCTCGCGCCCCAGTGCTTGCGCCACTGGCGGCCGGCCTCGGCAATCGGATCGAACGGCAGGCTCATCATCGGGGCGCAAGCTTGCCACAGCGCGCCGCGCCGGGGCAGCGGCTCAGCAGTGCAGCTCGGAGAGCCCCTTGCGCGCTGCTTCGGCCAGCTTGCTGCCGATGTCGTACACCTGCGACGCCGGCGGCGCCGCCACCACCAGGCTGCGGGCCGAAGTCGTGCAGTTCCATCGTCAAGGACTCCTCGATGTCGCCCACCCGGCTGCAGAGATGCATCTGCAGCGACATGCGGCGCACGCGGCTGTCGCCGTCGATCCACACCTCCAGCGGCAGGTTCGTCCGTGCCCAGCGCTTGCCCCCGGTCGTCCCGGTGCTCGATCCGCTCGGCAGCTCCAGATAGACGTAGGGCTTGTCGATCACCTCCCGGATCGTCTGGCCCTTGATGCTCAGGCTCATCGAGCCGTTCGATTCGCCCTCGTCGAGCGCGCCTTCGCCGCTGACCTTGAAGTCTTCGCTGCCGACCTTCGTCGTCGTGTCCAGGTCGAAGCGATAGCCCGGAACCCGGTCGCTGACGTAGGCCGCGCGCTTGATTGCCGCCAGCTCCGTCGCGCCGCCCGAGGACGCCGCGCCGCCGCTGCCGGCGGCGCCACCGCCGCTGCCGCCGCAACCCGCGAGCACGAGCGCGCCGAGCGTGGGCGCGAGGGCGCCGCACACGAGTGCCCTCGCTGTGCGCCGCCGTCCCGGTCGCCACGCCGAATGGCCCGCCTGCGACTCGCTCATGCCCGCAGCGCGTCGATTCCCAGCGCCAGCATCCGCCGCCAGGCGCCGTCCTCGAACCGTCCCGCCGCGCGGGTCGCCGCGAACAGGAGCTGCAGGTCGAGCGTCGTCGCATCAGCGCGCAGCGAGCCCTCCGCGCGGGCTGCGTCGAGCAGGCGCTCGAGCGCCTCGATCGTGCTCACATACGCCTCCTGCACTTCCGGGTGCTCGGAGACCGTCGCCATCGCCTCGCCCATCACCTCATCCGCGCCCTGGCGCTCGGCCAGCGCCCACAGCAGCCCCGTCAACGAGCTCCAGGCGTCCTCCCCGCTCGCCAGCGCCGTCTCCGCGCCGTCGCGAGAGAGCTGCAGGCGCTCCACCACCAGCGCCGCCAGCAGGTCGCCCTTGGCCGGGAACTGGCGGTAGACGCTGCCCACGCCCGCGCCCGCCGCCGCCGCGATCGCCGGCATCGGCGCGTCGAGCCCGTCACGCGCGAACACCTCGCCCGCCGCGCGCAGCAGCCGCGCCCGCTTGTCGGTTGCCGACAGGCCCGCCCAGCTCGTCGCCAGGTCGGAGGGATTGGTGTTCTCGACTGGAGCCTCCGCGATATCGCCAAGAACCGGAATGACCATTCCGCTACGGTAGTCGGCTACGGCGCCGGTGCGCAACCCCGACCCGCGACGTGCGCCCGCCGACTCCTCGATGCACGCCACCGACACCGACACCGAGCGCACCCATCCGACGTTGATCCTCGCGGTGCTCTCGCTCGCGGGAATCTCCTACGCGATGCTGAGCTCCTCGGTCGTGCCGGCGCTGCCAACGATGGAGCGCGCGCTCCACACCAACGAGACCGACATCACCTGGCTGCTGACCGCCTATCTGCTGTCAGCTTCCGTCGGCACCGCGATCCTCGGCCGGCTCGGGGACATGTACGGCAAGGAGCGCCTGCTGCTTGCGACGCTCGCGATCCTCGGCGCCGGGACGCTGCTCGCCGCGGTGTCGAGCTCGCTGGCGCTGATCGTCCTCGGGCGCTTCATCCAGGGCGCCAGCGGCGGCATCTTCCCGCTCGCCTTCGGCATCGTGCGCGACGAGTTCCCGCGCGAGAAGGTCGCCGGCAGCATCGGCCTGCTGTCCGCGATCCTCGGCGTCGGCGGCGGCGTCGGGATCATCCTCTCCGGCGTGATCGTCGAGCACCTGAACTACCACTGGCTGTTCTGGATACCACTGTTCGCGACCGTGCTCGCCGCGATCGCCACCTGGCGCTTCATCCCCGAGTCGCCGGTACGCGTCCCCGGGCGCATCAACTGGCTCGCGGCCGCGCTGATGACGATCGGCATCTCGATGGTGCTGCTCGCCGTCTCGGAGACCACCACCTGGGGATGGGGCTCGGCCAAGACGATCGGGCTGATCCTCGCCGGGCTGCTCGTCACCGCCGCCTGGATCGTTGTCGAGACCCGCAGCCGCAACCCGCTGATCGACATGGCGATGATGCGCATCCGCGGCGTCTGGACCACCAACCTCGCGGCGTTCCTGCTCGGGGCGGGGATGTACGCCTCGTTCATCGTCTTCCCCCAGTTCGCGCAACTGCCCAAGAGCACCGGCTTCGGTTTCGGCGCCTCGGTCGTCGTCTCCGGCCTCTACCTGCTGCCCTCGACGATCGGGATGACGATCCTCGGCATCTTCGCCGGGCGCATCTCCGCGCGCTTCGGCTCGCGCATGGCGCTGCTCGCCGGGACCGCCTTCACCACCGCTGCGTTCGCGATGCTCTCGATCGAACACAGCCATCCGATCGACCTCCTGGTCTCGGCCTCGCTGCTGGGGATCGGGATCGGCCTCGCCTTCGCCGCGCTCGGCAACCTGATCGTGCAAGCCGTCTCCAGCCGTCAGACCGGCGTCGCTAGCGGCATGAACACCGTGATGCGCACGCTCGGCGGCGCGCTCGGCGGTCAGCTCTCCGCCACGTTCATCGCCGCCCACACCGCCCACGGCCAGCCCACCGTCACCGGCTTCACCGAGACGTTCGTGATGGCCACCGGATTCCTGGTGGTGTGCCTGTTCGCAGGCGCGCTCGTGCCGAAGACCTTGACGGCGCCCGATGTCGAGCTTCCCGCAGGCAGCCCGCAGGGGGAGCCGATGGTCGAGGTCGCCGCGGGCGGCTGACCTACGCGGGCGCTACGCCTGCGCCCGCGTCCGTGCCCACCGGCTCGGCCTCGGCGCCCGCGGACGGCTCGGTGGCCGGCGCAGGATCAGCCCCACCGACCAGCTGCTCGGCCTTGCCGCCGGGCATGAAGCGCACCGCGACGACGAAGGCCAGCGCCATCGCGCCCGCCATCCCGTAGACCACGGTCTGCGTCGAGTGGGCGAAGTCGAGGCGGATCTGGTGCGGGGGAGCGCCGGCTCCCGAGCCGCTACCGCCCGAGGCGCCCGAGATCGCGTGCGCGATCTTGTCCGCCGCCGCCTTCGGCAAATGTCCGCTCAGCGTCTTCTCCACGCGCGAGACGTTTTCGGTGATCAGGATCGAGCCCAGCACCGCGAGACCGAGGCTGCCGCCGAAGTTGCGCACCGTCTGCGTCAGGCCCGTCACCGAGCCATAGGTCGCGTGCGCAGCGCGGTTCAGCGCGTCGGTGCTGACCGGGCCGAGCACCATGCCGACGCCGAGGCCCGCGATCGCCAGACGCCACCACTGCGAGTTGAACGACAGGTTGTCGAGCTCTTCGGCCCACAGATAGAAACCCACCGCCGCGATCGCGCAGCCCGGCACGATCGTCGGGCGCGCGCCCTGGCTGTCGAGCAAGCGCCCGCCGCGCTGGGCCCCGATCGTGAAGCCGATGAAGAACACGAGGATGTAGAGACCCGCCTCGCCCGCGCTTTCGCCCAGCGCGATCTGCGCGTAGAGGCTCGCGAAGAAGAACAGCGGCACGAAGCAGATCGACAGCAGGAACAGGACCACGTTGTCGACCAGGAACGCGCGACCCGCGAACAGCCGCATCGGCACCAGCGGGTCGGCGATCCGCAGCTCGTAGCGCACGAACGCCGCCAGCAGCCCGAGGCCCGCGATCAGGCACACCCAGGTCGCCACGCTGCTCCAGCCCCATACGCCCGCCTGCTGCAGGCCCAGCACCGCGATGCCCATGCCGCTGCTCACCAGCGCCGCGCCACGCACGTCGATTCGCGAGGGGCTGCGCTCCTCGCTCGGTTTCGAGCGAGCGATCAGGATCAAGGCGATGATCGCCACCGGCACGTTTACCCAGAAGATCGAGCGCCAGGTCCATTCCGTCAGGTAGCCGCCCGCGAGCGGGCCCACCGCCGTGAGCGCGCCCGTGATCGAGAAGAACACCGCCAGCGCCTTGCCGCGTTCCTGCACGGGATAGCTCGCCACTACGATCGCCAGCGCCGCCGGGAACAGCAGCGCGGCCGCGGCGCCCTGCAGAACGCGGAAGACGATGATCCAGGTCTCGGCGATCGAGCCCGTCGGCGTCGCGCCGCACAGCGCCGAGCACACCGCGAAGGCGATCACGCCGATCGTCACCATCCGGCGCGGCCCGTACACGTCCGCGACCTTGCCGCCCAGCGCGAACAGCGCCGAGAGCGAGAGCAGGTAGCCGTTCACGATCCACTGCGAGCCCGTTGAGGAGAGGTGCAGCTCGTGCTGCAGGTTCGGCACCGCCAGCGCCACGATCGTCTGGTCGATGAACAGCATCGCCACCGCGAAGATCATCGCCGTGAGTACGAGTTTCTTCCTGTCCATCGTTCTGCCCCCCATCGCGCTAGACCGCGTCGCCGTCAGACCAAGATCACTGGCTCTTCAACCTTGATCGGCTAACTCCTGCCATTTCATGAGACTCCGGCATCGCCGTGGCGGGCGTGGAGCGTCTCAGCGCTCGGCCGAGGCTGCGTCGAGCAGCGCCTCGGCCTCTTGCTCGATGCCGTCGGCCATCAGCTGCAGCCGATCGACGAGGTGCGGGTCGGCGCACAGCCCGAAGCAGAGCAGCCCGGCGAGCGACATCGCCGAGACGCGCAGCGCGTGGTGTTCGCCGATCTCGGCCAGCGAGTGCAGGCGCGCGACGGGGTTCTCGAGCACGCTGACCGGCTCGCGCGGGCCCGGAACGTTCGAGACGCTCAGCGCGAAGCGGCGCGGGTTGCGCTCGATCCGCGTGACGAAGTGCTCGAGCGGCGGCAGCCCCGAGAGCTCGCGCAGCAGGCGCTCGCGGTACTCGGCGTCGTGGTCCTGCTTGCGCTCGCTCGTCGCCGCGTGCGCCAGGCGCAGCCGTGCGACGGGGTCGGGCTCGTTCATCGGCAAGCCCACCGAGAAGAACGAGTCGTGGTTCGCGAGCGCATCGCCCTCGTTGTGCAGGCTCACCGGCACCTGCAGGCGCAGTGTGCCGAGCTCGCCGTGGCGGCGACTCACCCAGCGTCCGACGGCACCTGCCACGATCGCGAGCACCGCGTCGTTGAGCGTGGCCCCGTCGAGCGCCTTGGCCGCCTCGTGCAGCGGCGCGAGCGGCACCGCGGCGAACGCGACCTCGCGGCGTGTGCCGATCGTGCCGTCGAACGGCGAGCGGCACTCCCCGCGCGCGTACTCGCGGCGCAGGAAGCCCGCCAGGTGCGCGCGGCGTCGCTGCTCGTCGGCCGCGTGCGCGGCGTGCGCCTGCGCCGCGCTCATCTGCGCCTCGGGCGCTTCGTCCCACAGCAGCGTGCGCGCATAGCGAACCGAGGCCGTGCCGTCCGCGAGCGCGTGGTGGATTCGCCAGATCAGCGCCGCGCCGCCGTCGGCCAGCGGCGCCACGTCGATCCGCCACAGCGGGCGCGAGCGATCGAGGCGCTGCTCGAACAGGCGCGCCACCAGCTCGAGCAGCGCGGGCCGATCGAGCACCCGCTCAACGCGCGCCGAGACGATGTGCTGGCGCAGGTCGAAGTCCTCGTCGACCACCCAGGCCGGTGCTTGCTCGCTGCCGCCGAGCTTGCGCGTCAGCGCGGGTGCCAGCGCGATCCGAGCGGCGACCCGCTCGCGCAGGCGCTCGACGTCGAAGCTCGCCCCCTCGCCCGGCGCCAAGCGCACGACCTTGCAGGTGTGTCCCGCGATCGTGCGGCACTCGAGATCGAGGATCGCGCGGTCCTCGGGAGCCAGCGGAATCTGCTCTTGCGTCGCCTCAGACATCGATCACCACCTGCATCGGATGCAGATCATGAGGGCTAAAGCCGCTCGATGGACGCTAGAGCCAGTCGCGACGGTGAAACGACCAGTACAGCGTGAACGAGACCACGACGATCAGCGCCGAGGAGAACCAGAAGCCCCAGTGCGCGGCGAAGCCCGGATAGGGGAGGTTCTGACCGTAGAAGCCCGTGATCGCGGTCGGCACCGCGATGATCGCCGCCCAGCTCGTGACCTTCTTCATCGCCAGGTTCATGCGGTTGCCCTGGATCGCGATGTTCGTCTCGAGGATCGTCGTGACGAGGTCGCGCAACGACTCGGTCCAGTCGGTCGCACGCATCGTGTGGTCATAGACGTCCTGGTAGTAGGGCGCCATCTCCTGGTCGACCACGTGCAGGTCGCGGCGCAGCAGTGAGTTCACCACCTCACGCATCGGCACCACCAGACGGCGCAGCAGCACCAGGCTCTTGCGCAGCTCGAACGAGCGCCGCTGGACCTCCTTTTCCTGGGGGCGCTCGTCGAACAGCAGATCCTCGAGCGACTCGATCTCCGTGTCCAGCGACTGCACCGCTTCGAAGTGGCCGTCCACGATGTCATCGAGCAGACCCCACAGCAGGAACGAGACGCCGTTGGCGGCCAGCTCCTTCGATTCGTCCCAGCGCGCCAGCACCCCGTCGATATCCATGCCCTCGTCCTTGCGCACAGTCACGAGCGCCTTCGGCGTGATGAACACGCCGACCTCGCTCGTCCGCAGCTCGCCCGAGGCGACGTCGAGCCTCAGCGTGTAGGCGCTCATGAACAGATGCGAGTCGTAGCGGTCGAGCTTCGGGCGCTGATGCTCGGTGACGGCGTCCTCCACCGCCAGCGGGTGCAGCTGCAGCTCGCTGCTGATCGTCGCCAACTCGGCCTGCGTCGGTTCGCAGTAGTCAAGCCACACGTAGGCGTTCGGCTCCTTGATGTGCTCGGAGATGTCGGCCACCGGGAAGTCCTCGAGCGCCAGCTCGCCGTCCCGATAGAGCCTCGTCCGCGCCATCAGCGCAAGATACGGTCGGGGTCGGCGGTCGAACCGCGGCGAGCGGGCTCGGCCGGGTGCGTCCCAGACGCTTGTGCCGTGAGCCGGCCGGTCGTCAGCCGCGGGCCCGCGGGCTCAGCGCCGCGCCGCCAGGCGATATACGGGCCCTTCCAGCGAGGTCAGGTAGATGCGCCCACGCGCGTCCTGGCCCATCGAGGAGAGACCTTTGACTTCCAGGCCCGTCGCCTTCAACCCGACGCCCTTGCCGCGCACGAAGGAGACCGACTCGATCTCGGGGCGGCAGTAGTCGCCGAACAGATAGCGACCGTAGAGGCCGGACAGCGAGCGGTCGCGCACGACAAAGCCGCCGATGATCGCGCAGTAGCCGCTGGAGTGGGAGACCGTCAGCGCGGGGAAGACCGCGTTCGGCGCCTGCCCCGACTTGTTGCGGCGGTCCCCCTCCCACACGCTCCAGCCGTAGTTCGCGCCCGCGCCGGTGCCCGCGCGGATGAAGTCGATCTCCTCCTCCTTGTCCTGGCCCACGTCGCCCACGATCAGGTTGCCGCTCGCGCGGTCGAAGGAGAAGCGCCAAGGGTTGCGCAGGCCGTATGCCCAGATCTCCGGGCGCTTGCCGGGCTGCCCCACGAACGGATTGCCCGCCGGGATCGTGTAGGAGCCCGCGGCGGTCGGGGCGATCCGCAGGATCTTGCCCAGCAGCGTGCCGGTGTTCTGGCCGTTTTCTTCGGGGTCGTCCTCGCTGCCGCCGTCACCCACGCCGATGTAGAGATCGCCTTCCGGCCCGAACGCAAGCTGGCCGCCGTTGTGGTTTTCGTTCTTGCTGTGTTCGATCGTCAGCAGCGTGCGGGCGCTCGAGGGGTCCGCGAGGTTCGGGTCGCTCGCCGAGCGGTGGTACTGGACGATTTTGATGTCGCCGTTGTGGCTGGTGAAGTCGACGTAGAACAGTCCGCTCCTCGCGTAGTTGCTCGGGAAGGCCAACCCCAACAGCCCCTGCTCGTCGAAGTTCGTCGTGATCGAGCTGCTCACGTCCAGGAACGGCTGGGACTGCTTGCGGCCGTTGCGCAGGAGCATCACCTGGCCGCTGCGCTGCACCACGTAGACGCGACTGGGATCGCCGCTCGCCGCGGTCAGGCCCACCGGCTGCTGGAAGCCGGCGACACGCACCAGCCGCACGCCGCTTGCGCGCCGTGCCGCCGCCCCGGCGCTGGACCCCGCCGGCGAGCTCGACGTCGAGTGGGCCGCTTCGCCCGAGCCGCACGCCGTCAGCGACAGCGCCACCGCAAGGGTCGAGGCCCAGGCGAGGATGCGCGCACAAGCTCTCGTCATCGCGCACATCCTCGCAGCAGCGCCGGTGGGTGGGCGTCGGTTCGGGCTCGCAACCCCGCCCATGCGCCGTGCGAGAAATCAACCTATGCTGCGGCGGCAACGCCGGGCAGGAGACAAGACCGCGAGGAGCAGATGAGCCCCCAACCGATCAGCGACGCTCTGACGGCCCGCATGCGCGAGCCGGAGGCGGTGCTCGAATGGATCGAGCCGGGGATGGACGTGATCGTTGGGCTCGCGAACGCCGAACCGATGCGCACGATCGACGCGATCGAGGCGGCGGCGCAGGCGGGGAGCGTGAGCGAGCTGCGCCTGCATCAGATGATGCCGATGCGCCCCCGCCGTTACATCGAAGGCGAGCTGCCGGGCCTGCGCCACGTGGCCTGGTTCCTCTCGCCCCACAGCCGCGCGGCTTTCCACCGCGGCGACTGCGACCTGGTGCCGAACTCCTTCAGCGACGTGCCGCGCTTGATGCGCCAGACGCTGTCGCCCCGGCTGGTGCTGACGGCGGTCTCACCGCCGGACCGCCACGGCTACTTCTCGCTCGGCCCCCACGCCGAGTACACGGCCTCGTTCATCGGCGAGGTCCCGTTCTTCGTCGAGGTCAACCCGAGCATGCCGCGCACCTACGGCGGCAACCAGCTGCACGTCTCGGACGTGGTGGGTTGGTGCGAAGCGGACACGCCGCTGGTCGAAGTGGCGCCGCCGACGGGCGGCGAGCGCGACCAGAAGATCGCCTCGCTGGTCGCGGAGCGGATTCCCGACGGCGCGACGCTGCAGGCAGGCATCGGCGCGGCGCCCGACCTGGTGCTGGGGATGCTGAGGGAGCACCGCGAGCTGGGCGTGCACACCGAGTTGTTGGGCGACGGCTTCGTGGATCTGGTCGAGTGCGGCGCGGTGACGGGCACGCGCAAGCGCACCCACCGCAACAAGCTCGTGACGACCTCGGCGCTCGGCGCGGGACGGCTGTACGAGTTCGTGGCCGACAACCCGGGCGTGGAGTTCCACCCGGTCGACTACACCAACGACCCGGCAACGATCGCGCGCGAGCCGCTGATGACGGCGATCAACGCGACGCTCGAGGTCGACTTCCTGGGCCAGTGCGCCTCGGAGTCGCTGGGCAGCGACTACCTGTCCTCCTCGGGAGGCCAGCCCGACTACGCGCGCGGCGCGGTGATGGCCGAGCAGGGACAGGCGTTCATCGTGCTGCACTCGAGCACCGCGGATGACACGGTCTCGCGGATCGTGCCCCAGCTTCACCCCGGCGCGGCGGTGACGACGTTCAAGAACATCGTCGACAAGGTCGTGACCGAGTACGGCGTGGCCGAGCTGCGCGGCAGCTCGATCGCCGAGCGCACGCGTCGGCTGATCGCGATCGCCCACCCCAACTTCCGCGAGGAGCTGAGAGCTCGCGCGCGCGAGCTCTGCTACCTGTTCTAGACGTCGGGGCTTCGAAGGCTCGGGCTTCGCCGGCCCGAGCGGCGCTCAGGGACTGCCCGTGCGATCGTCCATCCTGCGCACGAGCTCCTGCGCGCGGGCTTCGCGCTGCAGCTGCAGGTCCGAGAGCGGGTTGAAGATGCCGCGCAGCAACGACACGAGGCCCCAGCGGCGCGGCAGGAACACCTGCGCCTGGCGGCGCTCGATCCCGCGCGCGATCGCCTCGCCCGCGTCCTTCGCGGGCAGGCGCTTTCTCAGCGGCCCCGGCAGCACCCGATACAGCTCGGCGGCGATCGGGTCGGCGTCGATCGCGCCGTGCACCATGTCGGTTTCGATGAAGCCGAAGTAGACGACGCCTGCGCTCGCGCCGTGCGGGGCGAGCTCGACGCGCAGCGCGCGGCCGAACTGCTCGACGGCGGCCTTGCTCATCGCGTAGGGCGTGGCCCCGACGCCGTTCATGAAAGCGTAGATCGAGGAGATCACGACGACGTGCCCGCGCCGCTGCACGATCGCGGGCAGGGCCGCGTCGACGGTCCGATAGACGCCCCACAAGTTGACGTCCAGCACACGCTCGAAGCTCTCGGAGGACATCGCCTTGAAGGTGCTGACGCGCGGCGCGATGCCCGCGTTGGCGACGACGAGATCGAGGCCGCCGAAGCGCTCGACGGTCGTGGCGACCGCGCGCTGCATCGTGGCGCGATCGGTGACATCGCCGCCGATGCCGAGCGCCCTGCTCTCGTGCAGCTCGGCGGCGGCGCGCTCGACCTGCTCCTGGTTCAGATCGACAAGCGCGACCGAGGCGCCGCGCGCGAGCAGGGCGCGAGCCGTCGCGTTGCCGATGCCCCGACCGGCGCCGGTCACGAGCGCGGTCTTGCCGTTCAGATCGAAGTGCGCCATCGACGGGGACTCTGGCAGATGAGGCTTGTTCACAAGCACTTCACATCGGTGGCCCGCGCGGTGGGAGATCGCGCTCCCGTGCCCGTAGTCATTGGACGTGGCGCAACCTGTGTGCTAGAAACAAGCCCGTTCTTCCCTTGCCCGACATGCTTTCGCTACAGCTCTGCCACGGAGGGACATGCATGCTCGGGCGTACAGCCGCACGTTTGCGAACTGGGTGGCCGGATCGGCCGACGGACCACGGGCAGGATCGCCGCCGGCTCTCGTCGGTGCTCCCGCTCGCCGCGCGGAGAGACCGCTGATCCGGCGGCAAACGAGGGCAGGCGGAGAACGAGCACGAACAGGAGGGGTCGCCGCGGGATCGCAGCATGAAGACTGCAGTCCCGAGGACGATCGCATCGGAGAGAAAGGACGAATCACGATGAAGCACTTCAGAAGCCTGATGCTCTTGCTGGTCGCGGTGTTTGCGCTGAACGTGGGTGTCGTGTCGGCACAGGCGGCGGAAGGCGAAAAACCGCTGGTCGAAGAAGCCGAAGAAATCAACAAGGAAAAGATCGAAGAAGCGAAGGAAAAAAACAAAGAAGCCAAGGAACGCACGCACGAAAAGAACAAAGAACGCGGCGAACTCGCGAAAGAACATGGACTCGAACGACTCGAAAAAGTCAAGGAAAAAAACGAAGAACGGATCGAACGAGCCGAAGCCAAGGAAGTAAAAGACGCTGAAAAAGCGGTTCTGAAGACGCAGAAGGAAAAAGAAAAAGCAGAAAAGAAAAAACTGCACGAAGAAGAAGTGGCCAAAAAGAAAGAAGAACGCGAAAAAGGTAAAGAAGGCGGAGAAGAAGGGGAACCCGTCTGATCGCCTGAGCTTGCCGACCGGCCGGGCGCAAGCGGACGCTTGCGTCTCGCGTTTGGCTGTAGACGAGTTTTTGCGAGAGGCCGCACCTCCCATGGGGTGCGGCCTCTTTTGTGTCACGGGCGTCGGGGGAGATTCCCGATTCCCGCCCTACTCCCCGATGCGACGTGCTCGCTAGTCGAGCGAGACCGGGAGCGTCTCGAGTCGACTGGAGCGAGCGGCCAGATGCAGGCGCCGGTCCCAGGTCGACGATCAGCTCCTCCGGCGGGAGGATCAGCGCGGCGGCGAGGTGCAGAGCGTCGAGGCTACGGAGCTCGTGCTCGAGCGCCTGAGCGACCGCGGACTCCACGAGCTCGTGGTCAACCTCGATCACCGCGACTCCCCCCATGAGCCCCCACGTGCAAAGCCGACGCGGGGACTCGAACCCCGGACCCCTTCATTACGAGTGAAGTGCTCTACCAGCTGAGCTACGTCGGCGCGGCCCCAGATGCTAGCGGCGCAAGCGAGGCTGGTGGCAGCTCGGGGAGCAACGCTCCCCGACGGCTCCGGCCGCACGGCGGGCGAAAGCTCAGCCGCGAGCGGGCGCGGGCTCGAGCGCGGCGAGCGCGGCGAGCGCGGCGAGCAGCGACTCGCCGTGCTTCTCGCAGAAGGCGGGACCGATCCCGCGGATCTCGAGCAGCGCGGGCAGACTGGTGGGCGCGGCGAGCAGGAGGTCCTCGAGCACGGCGTTGGAGGCGACGGTGTAGGCGGGCTTGCCTTCGGCGCGCTCATAGCGCCAGGCGCGCAGGCGCTCGAACTGCTGCTCCTGATCGGAGGAGAGCTGCTCGCGCTCGGGCGCGCCTGCCGCGGCCCGGGCGCGTCCCGAAGCGCTCCGTCCACCACCGCGGCCGGCTTTGATCGGCGCGCTGACGGCGGCGGCGAGCGCCTCGTCGGGCCGGCAGACGTCACAGCATCGCCCGCTTGGCGAGACGGGCTCGTGGTCGCCGAAGTGGTCGAGGATCTGCCGCCGCCGGCAGGTCTCGCCGCTGGTCATGTAGCGCTCGATCGAGCGGTACGAGTCCCAGCCGCGGTTGCGCGCGGCCTGGATCGCGGCGGCGGCGCGGCGCGGGCTGCCGCGCCCGGTTAGGTGTACGTACAGCCCGTCGGCGCCGGCGGGCTCGAGCTCGACGGCGCCCGCGCGCTCGGCGATCGAGAGCAGCACGCGGTCGCGCTCCCCGAGCTCGCCGTGCCCGACGATGGCGGTCTCGCCCTGCGGCCCGCGCTCGGCGCCGCGACGCAGACGCCCGACATAGCTCTTGACGTGCTCGACGCTGGTCTCGCGCTCCTTGATGAAGCGGATCAGACGGCCGAGGTCCATCCGCGCGCCGAGCAGCAACGCACGGGCGGGCTCGCCGTCGCGCCCGCCGCGACCGGCCTCTTGGTAATAGGCCTCGAGGCTCGTAGGCAGCGCCCAATGCGCGACGGTGCGAACGTTGGCCTTGTCGACCCCCATGCCGAAGGCATTGGTGGCGACGACGACCTCGGCGCGCCCGTCCATGAAGGCCTCCTGGCTGGCGCGGCGCGACTCGGGGCTCATCCCGGCGTGGTAGGCGACGCCGGCGATCCCCTCGGCGGCGAGCCGCTCGGTGACGGTGTCGGTGTCCTTGCGGGTGCCGCAGTAGACGATCGCGGGGCGCGCCTGCTCGTCGCGGAGGACGTGCAGCAGCGCGGCCCACTTGCGAGCGACGGCGCCCTTGCCCTCGACGCTGACCACGTCGAAGGTCACATTTGGGCGATCGAAGCCGGAGCGAATCGAGACAGGCTGGTGCAGTTCCAGACGCGCGGCGATCTCCTCGGCGACGCGCGGCGTGGCGGTGGCGGTGGCGGCCATCACGGGCGGGCGCTCGGCTCCGGCGTGGCTGCTGGAGAGCGAGGCGATGGCGTCGTGCAGGCGCAGGTAGTCGGGACGGAAGTCGTGGCCCCACTCGGCGACGCAGTGAGCCTCGTCGACGACGAACAGCGAGACCTCGCGGCGGGCGAGCGCGGATCGGAAGGCGGGCGAGGCGAAGCGCTCGGGCGCGGCGAGCACGAGCTTGGTCTCGCCGGACTCGATCTCGCGCAGGGCCTGCGCGTTGTGGCCGTCCTCCATGCCGGAGGCAAGCATCGTGGCGCTGACGCCGGCCTGCTGCAGCCGCCGCCACTGGTCGGCCATCAAGGCGATCAGCGGGCTGACGACGACGACGAGCCCGTGGCCCGCGAGCGCGGGAAGCTGATAGCAGAGCGACTTGCCGCCGCCGGTCGGCATCACGACGAGGCTGTCGCGACCGTCGAGCGCGGCCTGTACGGCCTCGCGCTGGCCGGGGCGGAACTCGTCGAGGCCGAAGCGCCCGAGCAGCTGCTCGGGCGTCACGCCGTGGCGCATGCCGTAGATGCCATGGCTATCGCACTCGCAAGAGCAGAATCCCTACAGGTCAGATCCATCGTCCAGACGTTACGACGCGCTGCGGCTGCAACAGCAGCTCGGAAACAAACTCTAGGAGCGCGCCCGCCACACCACGCGCGCGCCGCGGGCGGGCACGAGCGTGACGGCGCGGCGCCGGTTCCACTCGCCCCCGCGCTCGCGGGCGCCTGCGCCGAGCAGGCGAAGCGCCCCGAACGCGCGGCGCTCGGGCGCCAGGCTGGGCGTCAGCTCACCGAGCATGGTGCGCAGCATCGCTCGCATCTCCAGCTGGGCGAAGGATGCGCCGATGCAGCGCCGAATGCCGCCGCCGAAGGGAATCCAGGAGAAGGTGTCGGGTGCGGTGTCGAGGAAGCGCTCGGGCCGGAACTCCTCGGGCGCCTCGTACACGCGAGGGCTGCGGTTGGTGAGATAGATCGCAGGCGCGAGACGCGTGTCGGCGGGAAGCCGGTAGCCGCCGACCTCGAACTGCTGCTTGAGCATCCGCACGACGATCGGCACGACGGGGCGTACGCGCAGGGTCTCGTTGACGACGGCGGTCATGTAGCGCTCCTCCTCGCCGGCGTCGATCTCGGCGACGAGCCGGGCGAGCGCATCGGGGTGGCGCACGAGCCGCTCGATGGCCCAGGCGACGGAGGTGGCGGTGGTCTCGTGCCCGGCGAGCAGCAGCGTGACGAGCTCGTCGCGCAGCTCGGCGTCGGTCATGGCCTGCCCCTGCTCGTCGCGGGCCTGCATGAGCAGCGAGAGGATGTCGGTGCGCTCGGCGAGGTCGAGCTGCTCGCGACGGCGGGCGATCTCCTCGTAGATGACGGCGTCGAGCTCGTCGAGCGCGGCGCCGAAGGCGCCGGTGGGACGCTCGAGGCTGGGGCGGGCGAGCGCCATGACGACGAGCCGCATGGGGTGCACGGGCTCGAGCAGCCCTGAGATCGCGAGCCGCAGCCGGTCCATGCGCTCGGCTTCGACGCCGAACACGGCCCGCAGGATCACCTCGAGCGTGATCGCACGTGTGCGCTCCTGCAGGCGCATCGGCTCACCGAGCGGCCAGCGCGCGAGGTCGGCGCGCGTGGCCTGGACGATGGTCTGCTCGTACTCGCGCATGCGCTCGCCGTGGAAGGGGGGCAGCAGCAGCTTGCGCTGGCGCATGTGCTCGGGTCCGGTGAGCACGAGCACGGAGCTCTGGCCCATCACGGGCGTGAGCGGCGAGTTGCCGGCAGCGGAGGGGGCGATCTCGGGCGGGGCGGTGAAGATGCTCTTCACGTCCTGCGGATCGCTCATCAAGACGATCTTCATGCGGCTGGGCCAGAACGTGAGCGTGAACGCCGGGCCGAGCCGCGGCGCGGCGTGGTCCATCACCCAGGTGGGGGCGAGCGCCCAGGCGAGCGTCTGCAGGAAGGGGTGCGCGCGCGGACCGGGCGGCAGGCCGACCTGAACGGACTCGGACTCGGGCGCGGGACCGAGCGCGACCGATGAATCGGGTGACGAGTTCGAGCGGTCGGACTCCAGAAGCGGGGCGGCGCCGGGGGCTGCGGCCATCCCTACACGCTATCGCGCCTCAGCGAGGGGAGAGCGTGAGGCCGCGCACGACGCGCTCCATGCTGGCCTGCGCGACGAGCGCGTTCTTCAGGCGCTCGGCGGCCTCGTCGACCTCGACCTGCGAGAGCTTGGCGGGCCGCCCGGCGAGGTGGCCGATGAGCATCCGCGCGGGCAGCACGCGCACCCCCTTGCGCCGCGCGAGCGGACGATCGACCCAGGCGCGGCTGAAGACGAGCATGGGCTCGACGGGCATGCCGGTGGCCTTCTCGATGGCGTTGCGCTGGGCCTGGGCCTGGCGAATGGTGGAGCCGTGCACGCGCCCGACGCGGACGGGGCCGGGGTGGCTCTTGGTCTCGACGGTGAAGGCGCCGGGGGGGCCGATGAGGATGTGGTCGACGTTTCCGTGCCCGAGGCTGGCGTCGTGGATGACGCGCCACTCTTGGGGGTCGAGCGCTTCGAGCAGGCTGCCGACGTGCTCCTCGGCGGTGGCGCCGCGATCGCGGCGGGCGACGAGCGGCAGCACGTAGCGGGAGATGATGAACATGCTGGCGAGCAGCGCGACCTCGGCGATCAGGAAGCGCAGGTCGTGCAAGCCGAACAGTCGTCCAAGCGCGGCGGTTGCGACGGCGAGGATGCCGAGCGTGACGAGCGTGCGCAGGCGCAGGCGCACGACGGCCGCGCGCGCGTGTTGCCCTGCTGTGCGGCTGGTGACATCCCCGACTACGTGCATCTCTGGACCTCCTGCCCTCCGGTCGCAGTTGTCTGTGGGATCTCATCGGCCAAAACGGAGGCCGGCCTGAGCAGTCGGACACATGAGCTACGGCCTGGCGGGATTTTCCCCCAAAAAGCGTGGAGCGCGAGCGCATCTTCTAAAGCAGCCGGAACGCCGGGCCGACAGCGAATTTAGGCCGGGGATTCGCTCGCAAAACCGCCGGCCAAACGCTTAGAGCGAGTTCGGCGAGGACGCTCCAATGACTGGGAATTCGAACGATTCACGCAATCCAAGGCAGCCGGTGGCGGCAGACGTGTGCCTGCTGCTGCGCGCCCATGGCGAGTCGCGCTGGCTGAGCAACGAGCTGGCGCCGGTGCTGCGCGAGGTCGAGCAGCGCGAGTCGATCTCCGATCAACAGCTGGGGACGGCGCTGGCCTACCTGGAGGTGCTGTGGATCGAGGCATGCGCTCGCGCACGCGAGACGGAATCGGCGCGGGTGGAGCTGGATGCGTTCGGCAGCTACGACGCGGCTCTTTCTGAGAAGGCCCACCGCTACCACGCGGCGGTCCGGCGGCTGCGCGACACGATCGAACTACGAGTCTGCCGTCTGTTGGCGGTGCCGGACGAGCCCCCGCGCGAGCAGCAGCACACGACGCGCCGCCGCGTGCGCGACCGCCCGGCAAGCTCCTGAGGGGATCGCATAGGCTCCGGCGGGTGCCGCCCCGCTTTGACCTGCAATCGCACTCGACCCACTCCGACGGCGCCCTCTCGGCGAGCGAGGTGGTGCAGCGCGCGGCGGAGGCAGGCGTGGAGCTGCTGGCGCTGAGCGACCACGACACGATCAGCGGCGTGGCGGAGGGGATCGAGGCGGGGGAGCGCTTCGGCGTGCGGGTCGTCTCGGCGGTGGAGATCTCGGCGGTGGACGCGGGCTCGCCGGTCCCTCGCGAACTGCACATCCTGGGCTACAAGATCGACCACACAGGGCCGCCGATGACCGAGCGCCTGGTGGACTTCCTGGCGGATCGCGAGCACCGCACGCTGCGGATGCGCGACGCGCTGCGCGAGGTGGGCTTCGAGTTGGACGAAGCGGAGATCGAGCAACGGATCGTGGAAGGCAAACCGATCGGCCGCCCGCACCTGGCGGCGGCGGTGCTGAATGCACCGGCGAACGCGGAGCGCCTGAAGGCCGAGCAGATCGACGACATCGGCTCGCTGATCCGCGGGTACTTGATCGAGGGCAAGTCGGCCTTCCGCCTGCGTGAGACGCCGACGGTGGCGGAGGCGGTGGAGGCGATCCACGACGCGGGCGGCGTGGCGGTGTGGGCGCACCCGTTCTGGGACATCGAGGACAAAGAGGAAGTGCTGAGCACCATCGACCGCTTCCGCGAGCTGGGGATCGACGGCGTGGAGGCGTTCTACATAACGCACGACGAGCCCCAGACGCGTCTGCTGGCGGAGCGCTGCACGGAGCTGGGCCTGCTGAGCACGGGCTCGGCGGACTACCACGGACCGGAGAACCGGCTGTTCTCGCAGTTCCTGGCGTTCGAGACCTACGGCCTCGAGCCGAACCTCGGGCCGATCGAAGACTGATTTTTTTATTGATCGATCGATGATCTGCGGGCTGCTCAGGCGGGGGCAGCGACGCCGAGCAGCTCCTGCAGCCTGTAAGCGAGCGCCTCGAGCGCGAGCTCCTCTGAGACGTTGAGGCGCAAGCGCAGGCGCGTGTCCTGCAGCAACTCGATGCCCTGGCGCAGGGCGGCGCCGGGGCGCTCCTGTGCGTCGGCCCGCAGCTCGGCACGACGATCGAGCGCGTAGATCAGCTCGGGCGCTCCTTCGCAGATGCAGAGCACGTCGCGCAGCCAGAGCTCGGCGAGCTGGAGCATCTCCTCGAGCGCCTGCGTGCGTGCGCGGCGCTCGCCGCGCCGCCGCGCCTCGAGGCCCTCGCGTTCGAGTTTTTTGCGCTCCTTCTTGGGCACGAGCTCGAGCTCGTCGGCACTCTGCTGCTGGGCGCGCTCACCGGCCCGGACGCCGGCGGCCTTGGCGGCCTCGAGCATCTGCTGCCAGGGGCGCTCGTGGGTGCGGGCGGCGAAGGCGGCTCGCAAGAAGCCCTCGGCGCTCGCGCGCAGCGCGGCCCCCTGCGGGCTCGCGAGCCGCGCGGCGAGGCCGGCGTCGCCGAGCGAGAGCCGCGCGCAGGCCTGCGCCCGATCATCGTCGACGTCGGCGAGTCCGGCGGCGATCCGCTGCGGCGGCAGCGGATCGAAGCGCACGGGCTGGCAGCGCGAGGCGATCGTGGCGAGCACGTCCTCGCGCCGGTCGGTGAGCAGCAGCAGGTGCACGAAATCGGCGGGTTCCTCGAGCGTCTTGAGCATGCGGTTGGCGGCCTGGTCGTTCATGGCGTCGACGCCCTCGATCACGAACACGCGCCGGGCGGACTCGAAGGGCGTGCGGGTGGCAGCGGCGACGACGGGCTCCTCGATGTCGGAGACCAGCATCTCGGCGGCCCCCGAGGGTCGTACCCAGGTCAGGTCGGGATGCGAGCCGCGCGCGATCCGCGCGCGCACGCTCGCGGCGTCGTGCGCGTCGTCGGCGAGCAGCGCGGCGGCGAAGGCCTGCGCGACGGCGCGCTTGCCGGTGCCGGAGGGGCCGTGGAACAGGTAGGCATGCGACGCGCCGGCGCCCGGGCGCAGGGCCGGGGCGAGCACGGCACGGGCGTGGGGGTGCGCGTCGATGCCGGGGAGCTCCTCGGCGGGCTCGGCGGTGTCCACGGCGAACATCGTAGAGGCGGGGCGGCGCCATGGCTGCGCGCGGGCGGGGATGCCACGGCGCCAGCGGGAGCGCTACCTTCACGGCGTGGCCCGTGGCAGCCTGATCACGATCGAGGGTCTGGACGGCGCGGGCAAGTCGACGCTGGCGAATGCCCTGGTCGAGTCGCTGAGCAGCTCGGGACATCGCGTGGAGCTGCTGCGCGAGCCGGGCGGGGTCGAGCTGTCGGAGCGGATCCGCGAGCTGGTGAAGGACCCGGGGCTGAGCGTCGGGCCTCGGGCGGAGGCGCTGCTGTACGCGGCGGCGCGCGCGCAGCTCGTGCAGGAGCGGGTGGAGCCGCTGCTGGAGCAGGGAGTGACGGTCCTGCTGGATCGCTACGTCGACTCCTCGCTGGCCTACCAGGGCGCGGCGCGCGGCCTGGGCGTCGAGCAGGTGCGAGAGATCAACACGTTCGCGACGGGCGCGCTGCAGGCGGACCGCACACTGCTGCTGGCGATCGACCCGGCGCTCGCCCGCGCCCGCCAGGCCAAGCGGGGCGAGCAGCCGGACCGCCTGGAGCGCGAGGATGCGGAGTTCTTCGAGGCGATCGCCTCGGCCTACGAGGAGCTGGCGGCGGCGGAACCGAAGCGCATCCGCGTGCTGGACGCGAGCTTCACCCCGGCGACGATCCTGGCGGATGCGCTGGACGCGCTGGACGAGGTGCTGCGGCCCGAAGTTCCGCGGCGGGGCTAGCATTCGCGCGATCGTGTCACGCGCATTGCCACTGACGCTTGCGATCGCGGCTCTCGCCGTACCGGCGGCGAGCGCGGGTGCGGCGACGGGCGCGGGCGGCACGGGGGCGCCCGCAGCGGCGAGCCCCTCGCCGACGACGACCTCCTCGCCGACGACGACGTACGTCCCGCCGGGCGCGACGAGCACTCCCGGCTCGGCGACAACGGCGACACCCGGCACGGCAACGACCCCGGCGGGGACGGCGACGACGCCGGGGGCAGCGACGACGCCGACGGTGAGCATCCCGGCGGCGCCGGCGGCGGCCCAGCCGGCGGCGACTACCTCGGGCGTCGCGAGCGCCAAGCAGAAGCATGGCGACGGGGGCCTGTCGACGGGCGCGATCGCGATCGCGGCGGTGGCGGCGCTGCTGGTGCTCCTGTGCATCGGCTGGGCGCTTGCAAGGCGCCGCGCATTCGAGCCGCACTGGCTGCTCTCGCTGCGCCACGCGATGGCGGAGGCGGGCTTTCGCGCTTCGGCCACCTGGTCGGAATTTGCGGACTGGGCCAGGCTCGGGCGCTGAGTCAGAAAAGCCTGAGTTTGCGGGCAATTCAGGTCCTGGCGAGGGCTCTGAAGGTAGTAAAATGAAGGTACTTCTCGAGCTGTTCTGAGCCGCGGTTCCGTCCGAGCGGAATGACACGGTGCTTGACCCCCGATCAACAGCTCGAAGGCCGCCCGCACCGTCGGCGCAGCAGAGGAGGAAGGTCCGATGAACGAAGCCCCCCACGCCACCATCTCGCACGTGACAGCCCCCGGCAGCGCGCTTGAAATCAAGCGCTTCTTCACCACGCCGGGCACGCATCCGTTCGATGCCGTGGAGTGGGAGAGACGCGACGCGCACATCGGTCACGGCGATCGCGTCGCCTTCGAGCAGCAGAACGTCGAGTTCCCGAAGAGCTGGTCGCAGAACGCGACGAACATCGTGGCTCAGAAGTACTTCCGCGGGCAGCTCGGCAGCCCGGCGCGCGAGCACTCGGTGAAGCAGATGATCTCGCGCGTCGCAGGCACGATCGCGGGCTGGGGCGCAGAGCGCGGCTACTTCGCCTCCCCCGAGGACGCAGAGTCCTTCGAGCACGAGCTCACGCACATCCTCCTGAACCAGATGGCGGCCTTCAACTCGCCGGTCTGGTTCAACGTCGGCTTCGAGGAGCACCCGCAGTGCAGCGCCTGCTTCATCCTCTCGGTCGACGACACGATGGAGTCGATCCTGGGCTGGAACACGAAGGAGGGGAACATCTTCCGCGGCGGCTCGGGCTCGGGCATCAACCTCTCGAAAATCCGCGGCTCGATGGAGCAGTTGGCCAAGGGCGGCACGGCCTCGGGCCCGGTCTCGTTCATGCGCGGCGCGGACTCCTGGGCGGGCACGATCAAGTCGGGCGGCAAGACGCGCCGCGCGGCGAAGATGGTGGTGCTCGACGTCGACCACCCGGACATCCGCGCGTTCATCTGGTGCAAGGCCAAGGAGGAGGACAAGGCCGCCGCGCTGCGCGATGCCGGCTTTGACATGTCGATCGACGGCGACGGCTTCTTCTCGATCCAGTACCAGAACGCCAACAACTCAGTCCGCGTGACCGACGAGTTCATGGAGGCGGTCGCGAACGACGACGACTGGCACCTGATCGCGCGGACCACCGGCGAGCCGACGGGAGAGGCGATCCCCGCGCGCGAGCTGATGCGCGAGATCGCCGAGGCCGCGTGGCGCTGCGCGGATCCGGGCGTCCAGTACGACTCGACGATCAACCAGTGGCACACCTGCCCGAACTCGGGCCGGATCAACGCGTCTAATCCGTGCTCCG
>DATAVP010000020.1:0-37424 GCA_036267655.1 Solirubrobacteraceae bacterium | reverse complement strand
CGCCCGCCACGTGGATCTGGGGAGTGCTCCGGGAGCAGCGGCGCGAGCGTCTCCCATAGCTCGTCCCGCACCTTCCAGGTCGACCTCGCCACCAGGACACCTCCTCGACGGGGTTATGTCACCCAGCAAGATTCGCCCGGCAAGCCCCGAACCCTCCTTCGGGAGGTATTGAGACAGCTTCTTAGAACGGCACTCTAGTCGGCGCTTGCGGGACACCGCCGCCGCAGAGCCGGTAGAAACCTGCCTGGATCGTTGAACGAGCACAGAGCAGAGGAGGTGGCGCGATGGACATAGAGTTCCTCTCGACCGTGGCGGTGATCGCACCCGATCCGCCCGCCAGTCGCAAGCTGTACGTTGACGCGCTCGGGCTGCCGCTAAAGAGCGGCGGCGATGACGAGTATCATCACAGCGAGCAGATCGTCGGCTGCAAGTCCTTCGGCATCTGGCCGCTGTCCCAAGCCGCCGAGGCATGTTTCGGGACGCCGGAGTGGCCGGCGGAGCGGCCAGTGCCGCAGGTCAGCATCGAGTTCGACGTCGCGGACGCAGCGGCGGTCGGCCCGGCTGCTCGCGAGCTTGAGCAGGCTGGCTACGTGCTACTGCACCGACCGCGTGAGGAGCCTTGGGGGCAGACAGTGGCGCGGCTGCAATCACCAGAGGGCGCGATCATCGGGATCTCCTACGCCCCGGTACTGCACGAGCAGGATTAACTGAGGCTCCTAGCGGGTCGTGGCCGCCCATCGTGCACGCGCGGGCTCGGACGAGGCTTACGTTCTCGATCTGTGCGACTTGATCCTCGGCGAACCCGCGAGCCGCCAGCACGGCTTCGATTGGCTGGTCGGCGACCCGGACGAAATGGGCGGAGTCGCGCCTTGCCGGTGGACGCCTACTACGCGGCGCGTCGGCTCGTGGTCGAGTATCGAGAGCGTCAGCACGAAGAGCCGGTCGCGCACTTCGACAAGCCGGCCGTGCGCACGGTCAGCGGCGTACATCGCGGAATCCAGCGACGGATATACGACGAGCGCCGGGCCGTCGAGACTCCTGCGCACGGGCTCCGTTTGATCGTGGTCAGGCCGAGCGACCTGGTCGCTGACCGTCGCGGGCGACTCCTGCGTATTCGGGAGCCCGACTCGGCTGCGCTGCGCGCCTTGCTACTTGGAGAGACAAGCTCGCACTCGGCCTCAGCCGCACGGCCCGCTAGCCGAGGAGTCGCGGATGCACCTACCGGGCAGGATTCGAACCCGCGACCTTCGGGTTATGAGAACTCCCGAGGGGGGTCAGGTACGGCCAGTTCGCCAGGAAACACGGGAGTTAGGTGGGGCTCGATGAGGGCGGTTTCGCTCAAATTGGAACAACGATTGGAACAATCTTGGGACGTGCAGTCACTGCCCTCCGCACGCTACCTACCCGGGGGTCCAGACCTTCCCCTCGATAGCGACTGCGTCGTCCGTTGTGGTGGTCAGGGCAGCGATCTGATCTTGGTATTCGGCCATTACCAAGGCCGACACGGCGGCGTCGAACGCGTCTTCTGACCCAGCGGCTCGCTCCAGCATCTCGGGCGGCTGACTCGCGAAGCGACGTCTAAGCAGGTCATGGCGCTCGGCCCAACGACCCTTGGTTACCGCGCCTGTGAGGGCCCGCGGGTAGATCTCGATCACCAGGGGCGACTTGGCCGAATCGAACGGCCAGATGCCGAACCCGTGGTCCGACAAGGCATGCAGATGTGGCATGCCACGTATCGAGCCTGTGCCCACAGCCCCGGCTCCGCCAATCTGGAATACCGACTTTGCGGTCTTGTTGTCCTTGGTCTCGGTTCGGCGGAATCGCTCGCTCAGCACGCGCAGGTTGCGCTTGCCCGGCCTGCCCCAAAACGGGTCGTCGCATCGTCTAGCAGCCGCTCTCCCTCCTCCGCCATCGCAGCCCAGACCTCCCGGACGTCGAGCCAGCCTTGCGCGTCGCACCACCACTTTGGGAACGAAAACGCGAAGTCAAAGCCGACCACGAACTCGGGATCAGTTTTCGCGAGCTCGATGATGTGCTGGACGACATCCCGGCGTCCTCGGCCATTTTCCAGCGAAGTCAACACACCGTCTCTTACCTCCGCGAGCCAGATGAACTCGGACTCTCCCTTGGCCTTGCCCGACCAGTCGATCGCGATCATCCGCATGGCTGGCATCTTCGCGCAGTCGCGCGTGCTGGCGATGGGCCAGCGCTCGTGAGTACCGTCGGGGGTGCCCGGTACGTTGGCTGGCCCATGAGCAACGCGGTCGCTATCTCTTTGTTCTCCGGCGCTGGCGGGCTGGATCTCGGCGCCGAGGCCGCTGGCTTCGAGACCCGGGTCGCCGTCGAGTCCGCCGACATCGCCCGCTCGACGATGCTCGCCAACGCGCCCACCTACTTTCCGTCCTTGTCCGAGGATGGCCTGTTTGACGATGTGCTGACCATCGAGCCCGAGGCGCTGCTTGAGCATGCCGGCGTCAGGCGGGGAGAGCCCGGTCTGCTCGTGGGTGGCCCGCCGTGCACGCCGTTCTCCAAGAGCGGCTACTGGCTCGCATACAAGCGGGCCGGCTCCGACCCCAAGGCAAGCCTGCTCGACGAGTACGTCCGCCTTCTGGACGGCACGCAGCCGATGTCGTTCACGATGGAGAACGTTTACGGCCTGGCATATCGAAACCAGAACCGTGCTGTCCTCGATCGGTTCCTCGACGGGGTGCGGGCCGCAGGCTATGCCGCCGAATACCGAATCCTGCTGGCAGCCGACTTCGGAGTCCCGCAGCTCCGGCAGCGCCTTTTCTGCGTGGGAGTTCGGAAGGACCTCCTCGATGTGGCGCCCGAGTGTTGGCACATGCGCTGGCCCAGCCCGACGCATGCCGGGCCGCACGAGACCAAGACCGCCTGGGACAAGTCCCTGCCCAGGCATGTCAGCTCTGGCGAGGCGCTCTCCGGGCTCATCGACAACCCCGAGGAGCTCGAGGAGCACGTCACGGGCACCTATGCCGAAGAGCTGCACGCAGTCCCGCCAGGTGAGAACTACCTCTACTGGACGACAGAGCGAGGCCATCCAGAGCCACGGTTCAAGTGGCGCTCGCGCTACTGGAGCTTCCTACTCAAGCTCGACCCCGACCGCCCCTCCCCGACGATCCAAGGCCAGCCCGGCCCATGGGTCGGGCCGTTCCACTGGGACTCACGGAGGCTCCGCGTTGCCGAGCTCAAGCGCCTGATGGCCTTCCCCGAAGACTTCGTGGTCCTCGGGAGCCGTCGCGACCAGCAACTCCAACTCGGGAACGCTGTGCCACCACACTTCGCGCAAGCGGTGATTGGCGCCTTGGCAGACGAGCTCGCGCGCCTCGGCGCCACGCCGAGCCTTTCTCTAGCCGCCTGATTGGAAGCTACGACGTGACCAGGGCGCTGAGGCTCGACGCCCATGCGTCGTCAACGCGCTGTAGCGGGGAAACGCGGTCGGGGAACGATTTGTGCGGCTGGAGACGAGCCGTCCACTGGTATCGGAACTCCCAATGACCCATCGGGGAGAACAGGCACGCAGCTACGACATCGAACTGGTCGAGGCGGTAGTAGCGGCTCGCCGGGTCGCCCTTTGACGCACGGGTCTTCTGGACCTCCACCCTGAATGCACCGTCGGCGTAGCGCTTTGGGCTTGCGTTCTTGCACTCAACGCTAAGAAGTCGGCCGTCGGCTACGCGCACGTCGAAGTCCCCGCCGTCGCGGTCGACCGACTCGACATCTTCGACCGACGGCTCACCCCCGAGCACGCGCTCGAGGTGGTGCTCAGCCACGCCACCTCGAACGGCCATCGATAGTCGACCACGCTGTTCGATGATGTCGAGGATCTCCGCGCCGGTGAGATCAAATTGCTGTTCGAGCAGATGCCGCGAGCCTTCGCTCTGAGACGCGCGGGCAGCAGCAGCGAGGCCGGCGGAAAACCGGAGCGGCGGCTCAAGCGCGAGGGCGTCGGCTTGTCTCTCGAGCCGCACGTAGTCGATTAGCCGGTCCGGCCCAAAGCCGATGACGGTCTCAAGGCCTTCAGGCGCACGACTCTCGCGAACTCGACCTTTGAGTTTCCTTCGCTCCCATACCGACCACCCGTCTTTCTTGACCGCGGCGACCTGATCATCCTTCAGCTCCACCGAGATGCCCATGGGAAGCGGGTCGTACTGGAGCGGGTCGAGGCCAATCACGATGTCGTTCTCCAGATCAATCCCGATCACGATCGTCACGTCCACCCCCGCCACGTCGCGGCCCAAAGGGTGCTCCTCGGTATGCCAGGTGCGCTCCGCGCCATACCGAACCTGAAGCCGCGCCTCATCCGCGGGGCGGCCACGGGTTCGCACCCGCGTCACACGAAAGACGTACGCGAGGATCCCAACGCGCTCCTCCCCCACTTCGACCCCGAGAAACGTGGGCGCCCGCGTACCGCTCGTCGTGTGAAGCACTCGTCCCCCAGAGCGTGCCACCGCGTCTAGCAGCCAATCGTGGACATCCCACTTACCGGACACTCTGTAGACCTGCGCGTAGGTCCTGGCCGCAAGGGCCTCGTCGAGCATGCGCCAATCATGCCGATGTGACCGGCGCGAGGCCAGCGCTTCCGTTTCGTGAGCGTCCCGGCCCCTCGACACGCGGCGTTAGGCCTCCAGTGCGACGCGAGATTCCAGGATCGCTTCTATTCGGTCCGCGGCATCGGCGACGTCCTCGTGCTCCCACACTCGCACGACGACCCAACCGGAGGCCGCCAGCGCATCATTGTTGCGGCGGTCGCGAGCGACGTTACGATCGAGCTTGATCTGCCAGTATTCGCTGTTGGTGCGCGGGCTGGTCCCATGCTCGGGGCACCGGTGCCAAAAGCACCCGTCCACGAAGACGGCCACGTGGGCGCGAGCGAACACGATGTCCGCCCTGCACCGAAGACCCTTAACGGGCGCGATACCCTTCCGGAACCGGTATCCGCGGCGATGCAGCTGCGAGCGAAGAGCCTGCTCAGGACGGGTGTCCACCGCCCGGTTCCCCTGCATGACCGCCCGCACTCCGGGTGAAGAGGGCACCGGAGGCTTCGGTAGACACGCGATCGGTCTTGGCTCGCTTCTCACCCCCGCATCCTCCCCGAACACTGGGCTCGGGGCAACGCCGCAATGTGTGGCGTCGACCGATGGCGTCCCTGGCTCCCAGACAATCGCTGGACTCTGGTCGACGTACTCGAGGACAACACAGCAACAGACAGAGTTCGCAGCATCCCGTGTGAAAAGCACGGCGCCGCGACGAGTCCTCCATCCGATCGACGTGCGGGGAGCCAATCGAAGCCATGAAGGCGCGCATTCCGAAGGCTGTTCCGAAGGTGCTTTGCGATTGACGACCTCTACACGACGCGCTTCGGTGGCATCGAGTCCCGCGAGTTGGAGCGGGTTTTCTTCGGCCGGGTAGACACGCTCGGCAAGAAAGCGGTCGAGTTCTTTGCCGAGTTCGATCACGACCGCGCCAGCGGCGATGCGCTTGAAAATCTCATGATGTACATGAGCACCCAGAAGCTGCGAACGCCGAAGGGGCTGGACTGGCTCGTCGCCCAAACTGGCCGGCGGGGGCGCGGAGATGTGCTTGACCATCTCACAGCCCTTCGGACTATGTATGGCGCAATCTGGGCGGAGTGCGTGTGGCAGATTGCAGACGTCTCGGATCCGCCGACGAAGCTCATCGTCTCCGACCACCCCGTCACGGTCTACAACCACGCCTGCGCACCTGGGCACCCGTCGTGCAAAGGCGCCAACGACCCGGATATCCGGCTGCAAGCCACCCACACGCTGTTCCCACTGTCGAGCGAACGCCTGCTGATCCTCACTAACCGCTCGTGGGCCTGCAACCCCCGCCGGCCACCCGTAGAACCACGCGCGAATCCAGACCTGTTTCGCGGCGCGATGTTCAACTTCCTTGAGATTCAGACACGCCGCCAGCTATCGGAGCAGGACGTTTTGAGGATCAACTGCATCATCAAGCGGCGGTCCCATCGGTACATCGCAGCTGCCCGCGAGGAATGGCTTTATCCCGAGCGCCACGTCAAGTTCAACTGGCACGCGGTCGGCAGCGAGCATCTGCTCATGCCTGACCCGCGGTCGCTGCAACCCGGCGCTGAAATGGTCATGAGTTACAAGGGAGGTCGCACCGAGGCGATGGACACCTTCGGCCGCCGCCCCGACGATCGACGGTTCGGACACGAGGCACGGAGCGCACAAGAGAGGTCCGCGCACAGTCGATGGTGCGAGGAGTTCGAGAGCGTCTTTGGTCCGGAGCGGCGGGGCGTCAGCTGGGAAGATCGAGGCTCGGCGCATTGATCTAAAAGCGCGTTGTCCCCGCCGAGGGTGATTTCTGACCTTTCTGTTGTGCCCGAGGCGCCCGCCGGCTCCATGAGCGCTGACCGATCCAACGCCGTCTCATCCTCAAGAACTTGTCGAACGCGAGCCCGACGAACTGGTCGGTCGTGCTCGCGCCGAGTACAAGCCGGTCGCGGTGTGGTGCCTGTTCAGCGGAGGCAACGACTCCACCGTGCTTGCTCACCGCTGCCGCGACCACTACGACGGACTCGCGTTCATCGACACTGGCACGGCGGTTCCCGGCGTGGTCGAGTTCGTCCTTTCGTTCGCGCAATGGATCGGGAAGCCGCTCCGAGTGCTCGACGCGGGCGACGCATTCCGCAAGCTCGTCCTGGGAGGCGAGGAGCGTAGGGACGGCTCGCTCTCACCGGGGCTCGGCTTTCCTGGCCCGGCTATGCACGGACGCGCCTACGTCGCGCTCAAGGAGCGGCAGATTCGCACACTCCTCCGGGAGAGCAAGGTCGGCCATTCGCAGCGCTCGCGCGTGCTGTTCCTCTCAGGGATTCGTCGCGCTGAGAGCCGACGCCGCTCGGCGCGGCCGGCGATCGACCGGCTGCGGGGGAGCGCAGCGATATTCGCCAATCCGCTCCTCAACTGGACAACGCTCGACATGCTCCGCTATCGGCGTCACCATCGACTGCCCGAGTCGGAGGCCGCCGCCTTGACGCACCGCTCGGGCGAGTGCAACTGCGGAGCCTTCGCGTCTGCGGCGGAGGAGCGCGCGATGCTCAAGGCGCTTTACCCCGAGTTCTTCGCCGGCATCGAAGCGCTAGAGGCGGAGGCCGAGGCGGCGGGTCTGCGTTGGTGTCGGTGGGGTGGCTACGACCGCGATGGGAAGCGCGCGACCGACTCTCGGCGGCAAGCGCCCGGCCTGCTTTGCGAGTCGTGCGACAGCCGCCAGCGGGCGCCGGCCCCCTCCGAGCCTGACGGTTCGGGCGAGGCGACACGGCCCGCTCTTACGCTTATCCGGGGCGGCTGTGCGCCCTCCAGTGGGCCGATGCCCGGCAGCGCCTAAATGCCGGCGTTCCCGCCGAAAAATGTCTCGCTCAAACCGGCTTCGATGCGTCCGCGCGAGTTGAGATTTCGGGCGGGATGTGATCTAGATGGATGCGGTTTCCAAGACCCGAGGAGCAAGACCAAATGCGTCGCACGAGCTACCGAAAGACAACGCTTTGTCGGGCGCCCCGCAGGCGGGCTTGTCCCGCTGAGAGGCGGACCGCGACCTTTCTGTTCTGCGCAGGATCGCCCGCCGACTCCGACGCTGCTGACACACAGAACTACACGCAAGAACGGAGGACGGCGGGACGGCCCTGCCCGATCGGACTCGCTCCGCCTCGACGTGACGAGCGTTCCTTTGGAGGACGCCCAATCGAACCCGCTGCGCCAGAGACAACTCTCGGTGATCGTGAACCTTCTAAGGCGCGCAGCGAGCGAAGCACGGAGCGAGCACACTTCATGCGAGGGCGCCTTGCCGGAATGAGGACACGATGAGGTTCGCGTACTTCGGGCGAACCTCTGACGAGGACGCCCAGGACCCGTCTCTGTCGATCCCTCGTCAGTTGGCTAGCTGCGAGGCGATCGTCAATCCGCTCGGCGATGCGATCGTCGCCCACTATTGGGACGTTGAGAGCGGACGCAAGCTCCTCGACGTGCGAGGCGAGGGAGCCAACGCCGCCCGGTTCAACATCTCGACGCCGCGCGACGGTGGAATCAACGACCTGATCCGCGACGCGAGCACAGGACGGTTCGACGCGGTGATCGTGGAGAGCATCGACCGCGTTTCCCGAATGACCGCAGATTCGACGCGCGTCGAGCGGGAGCTTGAACAGGCGGGCGTCTCATTGTTCGCTGCCGACGAGCCACTGAACACGAACGCGACCTCGATCCTCACTCGGCGCGTCAAGCAGGGAATCGCCGAGTGGTATGTGCGCGACCTCATGGAAAAGAGCCGCCGAGGAATGGAGGAGAGCGTTCGGCAGGGATGGCATACGGGCGGTCGCGCGCCCTACGGCTACATGCTTCAGGAGCACCCGCACCCCAATCCGAGCAAGGCCCGCGAGGGCAAGCACAAGCATCGGCTAGTCATCGACCCGGTGCGCGCCCCGGTCGTGTTGATGATTTTTGAGGACTACTGCGTGCGCCGGATCGGCCTCGGAGCGATCTGCAACAAGCTCAATCGCAACATCGAGAAGTACCCGCCGCCGGTCCCAAACCGCAAGGACGAGAACGGCCTGCCCCATACGTGGAGCCGATCCGTCATCAACGCGATTCTCCGCAACCCGAAGTACACAGGATTCAATGTTTGGGGGCGAAACGACAAGCGCAAGGGCCACCAGATTCGACCCCGCGATCAGTGGGTGTGGAGCGCCACGCCGACCCAGGAGCCGATCGTGTCGAGGGAGCTATTCGACATGGTGGAGGAGCGCGCGCAGCGGAACACTCGCGCGATGAAGTCGGGGATGCCGCGCGAGCAGCGAACGCACAAGACGCCCACCGGGCGTCTGTACCCGCTGCGCGGGCGCGTGCGCTGCGGAATGTGTGGCTACCACATGGAGGGCTCCCACCAGAAGGGCTCCAACTGGTATCGGTGCCAGTACGTCTACCGCCGAGGAGCCGCAGCCGCGACGGTCGCCGATCATCCGAAGGTCCACGGGATCAAGGAGCAAAGGCTCCTCGATCCGATCCTCGACTTCCTGAGCCGGCGCGTGTTCGGCCCGGATCGCCTCCGCCTGCTGCGAGACGAACTGGCTGCCTCGACCGCCTCGACCTGGGAGGAGCACAGCGCCGATGTTGACCGCCTCGAAAGCGAGCTAGCCACGCTCAACCGCTCGCTCCGTGCTCAGACGCTCCGGCTAGAGGAGCACGAGGACCCGACCCACCCAATAGTCGCGCTCGCCACGGAGCGCATCGTGGAGTTGAGCACTCGCAAGGGAGCCGTCACGGACGCGCTCGAAGCTCTCAAGAAGAAGCGGCCCGCCGGGCATCACCCCGACGAAATCCTGTCGATGCTCGACGCCGTGCCCGACCTTCGACAGACACTCAAAACTGCCGCCGACGACGAACTCGCAGAGATTTTCCGCGCCTTCGACGTGAGGGTCAGCTACGACAAGACTCGCCAAGTCATCGACCTTGCCGCGACCATCGCGCCCGAACTCCTGCCGGTCCTACCCGACAACGACAGCGACCGCCCCGAGGAGCGGTCGCAGGATAACGGAGTAGCGGGGGCGGGATTCGAACCCGCGACCTTCGGGTTATGAGCCCGACGAGCTACCAGACTGCTCCACCCCGCGTCGCTGCCTATGTTCTAGCAAAGATCGAGCCCTCGGTAAGCGCCTGAGAGCCGCGTGCCGAGATAATCTGGCCGCCTCCGCCGACCGCCGCACTCCGCCACCCCTGGCTACCCCCGCTACCTCTAGCATCCGGCAGATGCGCGTGGCGGTGATCGACATCGGGACGAACTCGACGCGCTTGCTGATCGCCGAGGTCGACCGGGGCACCGGCGCGCTGGGGGAACTCGTACGCCACTCCCGCGTGACACGCCTCGGCGACGGGGTCGACGCCAGCGGCTCGCTCTCGCAAGCGGCGATCGATCGCGTGCTGAAGGTACTGGGGGACTACCGCGAGGAGATGGACGCGCACAAGTGCGAGGCGAACCTCGCGGTGCTGACCTCGGCGGTCCGCGATGCCGAGAACGGCGCCGACTTCTCTACACGCGTGCGCGATGACTTCGCCCTGGACGCGCGCGTGCTGAGCGGCGAGGAAGAGGCGCAGCTCACGTTCCTGGGCGCGATGTCCGGCCGAAGCCCGCGGGACGGGCAGTCACCCGGCAGCGACGACCCGACGGTCGTGACGGACATCGGCGGCGGCTCCACGGAGTTCATCGTCGGGCGCGGTCGCACCGCGGGCTTTCACGTCTCGCTGCACGTTGGCGTCGTGCGGATGAGCGAGCGCCACATCAAGTCCGACCCGCCGCAGCCCGCGGAGCTGCAGGCGCTGGCCGACGACGTGCGCGCCACGTTCGCCGGCGGCCTGCCCGAGGGCGAGCGCGAGTCGGTACGGCGCGGGATCGCCGTCGCGGGCACCGCGACCTCGGCCGCGTCGATCGACCAGGAGCTCGACCCCTACGACCCGGCTCGCGTCGACGGCTACGTCCTCACGCTGGGCACCGTGGAAATGCTGCTCGCACGGCTCGCCGACATGAACGAAGAGGAGCGCCGCCAAGTCGTCGGGCTGCATCCCGACCGCGCGCCCACGATCGTCGCGGGGATGGTCGTGCTCGGCGAAGCGATGCGGGCCTTCGCCCTGGAGGAAGTCGAAGTCTCGGAGCACGACATCCTGCACGGCGGCGCGCTGCGCCTCGCGGGCCTCGCCTGATCCGCCGCCCAATCCGTCTTCTAGCCGCCTCCTCGGGAGCTAGGCGAGATTCGACTTGCGCGGGTAGACCACGCTCGGGTCGGTCAGCACGTTCACGAGTGCAGGCTTGCCCGCGCTGAACGCGCGCTCGAGCGCGGGCTTGAACTCGGCGGGGGTCCGCACCAGCTCGCCGTAGCCGCCCAGCGCCTCGACCACTTGGTCGTAGCGCGTTTCGGGCCGCAGCTCCGCGGCGACGGAGTACCCGTAGAGGAACTCCATCGGGTGCTTCTCCAGCGCCCAGATGCCGTTGTTGCCCATCACCGCCACGACGTTCACGCCGTGGCGTGCGAGCGTGTCGAACTCCATCCCCGCGAAGCCGAAGGCGCCGTCGCCGAGCATCAGCACGACTTGGCGCTCGGGGTGCGCGAGCTTGGCCGCGAGCGCATACCCGGGACCGGTGCCGAGGCAGCCGAAGGGGCCCGGGTCGAGCCAGCAGCCGGGTTGGTAGCTGTCGATCACGCGCCCCGCGTAGGAGACGAAGTCGCCGCCGTCGCCGATCACGATCGCGTCGCGGTCGATCACTTCGCCGAGCTCGGCATACAGCCGCATCGGGTGAAGCGGCGAGCGGTCGTCCTCGCGCTCGGCGTACTCTGACCCGCGTCGCTCGGTCTCCACGCCGCGCAGCTCCGCGATCCAGTCCTCGCTCCCGAGCGCCTGCGCGCCCGCGGCCTCGCGCAGGTCGCGCAACGTCCCTCCGAGATCGCCGTAGCACTCGGCGGCGACCGCGCGTGGGTGCGCACGCTCGGGCTCGGCGACGTCGATCGCGACGATCTCCGTCTCCTCCCCGAAGGCGGCCCCGAAGGCGAGGCGGAAGTCCATCGGCACCCCGATCACGAGCGCGACGTCCGCGCCCTTCAAGCCCTGCGAGCGCGCCCGAGAGAAGAACAGCTCGTGATCCGCCGGAACGCACCCGCGCGCGAGGCCGTTCAGGAACACCGGGATCCGCAACGTCTCCGCGAGCTCGAGCAGCGCGACCTCGCCGTGACCCCAGTACAGGTCGGTGCCCGCCATGATCACCGGCCGCTCGGCCTCGGCCAGCAGCTCGCCGGCCCTTTCGATCGCCGCCGCCGATGCCCGCGGGGCGCTCGTCCCGATCGCAGCGGCCCGCTCCTCGCGGGCCTCCTGGAAGACGTAGTCCAGCGGGAAGTCCACGAACGTCGGTCCGCCGTGCGGCGCGAGCGCGGCCTGGAAGGCGAGATCGGTCAGCCCCGCGATCTCCTCCGGGCCGCCGGCTGTTGCGGCGAGCTTCGTGAGCGGGCGCACGAACGGCACGTGGTCGATCTCCTGCAGCGAGCCCTGACCCCAGCGCAGCGCGGGCGCGCGCCCGCCGAGCACCACGATCGGCGAGTGGTTCGCCTGAGCCGAGCCGATCGCGCTCATCCCGTTCGTCACGCCGGGTCCCGCCGTCAGCGCGCACACGCCCGGTTCGCGCGTGACCTTCGCCCAGCCCTCGGCGGCGAACGCAGCCGTCGACTCGTGGCGCACGTCGACGATCTCGATCCCCTCCTCACGACAACCGTCGTAGATCGAGAAGAGATGACCGCCCGACAGCGTGAACAGCTTTCCGACGCCGTGCGCCTTCAGGCGTCGCGCGATCAGGCGACCGCCGTGGAAGCTCTCGCCCTGTGCGGCCTCGGCCTCCTCGGTGCTCTCGCTGGACATGCGCGCGACTCTATCCGCTCGACAGCTCGCCCGTGGGCGCAAGCGCGTTCAGATGCCCGGGGTGGGAGTCGAACCCACAATTGCCGTCAGGCCATCGATTTTAAATCGATTGCGTCTACCGTTCCGCCACCCGGGCCGGGGCTGTGGATCAAGCCTGGAGCCAAGTCTATGGAAGCTGCAATTTGCCTAACGAGGCCGCAACTTGGGCCTTGTTAGCGTGTATTTAGGTCTGGATGAGGTAATGGGTACCTGATGGAGGCCTCCGCACTCACACATTCCAGCGTCGTCCCCGCCCTGCGCGGGCCGACACCGCTGCTACGACTGCAGTCCGACGAGCGCCTGATCGCGCTCACGCGACGCGGCCAACACGCTGCCTTCGAGGCGCTCTGCTCGCGCTACCAGTCGCGCCTGCTGTCCTTCTGCCGGCACATGCTCGGCTCGCGCGAGGATGCCGAGGACGTGCTGCAGGAGGTGTTCGCCGCCGCCTTCAACGCCGTGCTCGCCGACGAGCGCGAGATCAACGTGCGCCCCTGGCTCTATCGGATCGCGCGCAACCGCTCGCTCAACCACCTGCGCCGCGCCTCGGCGGTGGGCGTGGACTCGATGGACATCCACTTCGCCGACCACGGCATGTCCACCGGCGACCGCGCGATCCGGCGCGAGAGCTTCCGCGAGCTGCTCTCCGACGTACACGAGCTGCCCGAGACCCAGCGCACCGCGCTGTTGCTGCGCGAGATCGACGCGCTCTCCTACGAGCAGATCGCGCACGCGATGGAGACCACGGTGCCCTCGGTCAAGTCGCTGCTGGTGCGCGCCCGGATCTCGCTGGCCGAGGCCGCCGAGGCGCGCAAGCTGAGCTGCGCCGAGGTGCGCTTGGAGCTGGGCGAGGTCGCCGAGGGGCTCGTGAAGCTGGGCGCCCCCGCCCGTCGCCACGTGCGCGGCTGCGAACGCTGCCGCTCCTTCAAGAAGCAGCTGAAGGACAACAACCACGCGCTCGCGGCGATGCTCCCCGTGGGTCCGCTGCTGATCTTCAAAAAGGCCCTGCTCGCGAAGTTCGGCCTCGCCAAGCTTGGCTCGGCCTCGGCGGGCAGCGCGCAGCTCGCGGGCGGGGCGACCGTCAGCGCGGGCGCCGTGGCGGGCGCCGCGGGAGGAACCGGCGCGGGCGGCATCTTCACCGTGGGAGCCGGCGCGCTCGCGACCAAGGCCGTCGCGGGTCTCGCCGCCGCGGCGATCGTAGGCGCAGGCGTGGCCGCGGACCAGTCCTCCCACCATCATCGTGCCGCGCACAAGGCCGTGGCGACGACCTCGGTCACCCGACCCGAACCGCTGGTCGTCGACGAGCGCCCGCAGCCGGTCAGCGCCGTCGCGCACCACCACAGCGCCGCGGGCGATGCCGCCCGCGCAGCTCACCGCCGTGCGCTCGTAAAGGGCGCCGCGGCACCGAAGCCAAGCGTGCCGCAGACTGCGGCGGTCACAACCCCGAAGCCGATACCCCCCGCGCCGAGCGAACCCGCCGTGACCCAGGTCACCTCCGAGTCCACCCAGCTTCCCTCGGGTGCGACGGCCGAGGTCCCCACGCCGATCGCGAACCCCGTTACGCCGACGACGACCGCAACCGCCACGACACCGCCGCCCGCGGCCACCGGCACGGTGAGCACCGGCTCACCGTCGGTCGTCCCCGTGGTCACGACCGTCGCCACCGAAGCGACCGCCCCCTCCACTCCGCCGAGCGGCGAAGCAACCACGGGCGCCACGACCACAGCGCCGCCCACCCCGCCCACCGGCGAAGCCCCGGCGCCGCCAAGCGCGACCCCCCCCGCTCCGATCCCGCCGGCCGTGCAGGCGCCCTTGGCACAGGAAGCCTCGGCCTCCCCCGGCAGCGCTGCCCCCGCCCACCGCAGCGGCCTGCTCGGCCACCGCTGGGGCATGCACACGCACCTGCGCTAGGAGCGAGCTCGCTAGCCGAGCGTGAACGTCTTCAGCGGACGCAGCAGCACGCCCTCGGAGGCGACTTCAAGCGGCGAGGTCACCTGCGCATTGGCGGTGGGCGAGGTCAGCATCACGATGTTCACGCCCCGGCGCGCACCGGTGCGCTGGGGCAGCAGCAGCACGTCGCGCCCGTACATCGTCTGTCCCTGGACCGTGGCCGTATACACGACCTGGTAGGCGGGCACGGCGTTCACGCGCGTCTTGCCGTCGCCGCGCAGCACGAAGTCCCGGTCGTGGCGGCGCAGAGCGCGGATGTAAGCCGCCGCGTACAGCGCCAGAGCGCCGGTCTGCTCGCCGGAGTAGGGCGGGAGCACGAGCGCCCGCACCGCGAATGAGTCCTCGAGCCCGCCGTCGGCGCGGTGGCGCTCGAGCCTGACGTACTCGCCCGGTTCGGGCGTGACGCGGTCCATACCGCGATAGACGAAGTTGAAGGGAAGCGCCCCGCCCTGGGAGTAGTGCGCGTTCTCGAGCGTGAAGAAGGCGCCGATCGCAACCGCGATCGCCCCCGCCACGAGCGCGAGCACCGCACCGCGCGCGAGTGGCGAGGCCGCGCGCCAGCGCGGCGAGAGCAGGCGTCCGAGCGTCGGCCCGTACGCGGGCTTGATCGGCACGGCAGCCATCCGGGCCGCGCCTACTCCCCGATCGAGAACAGCGCTTCGAGGTCGTGCTGTGAGAAGGCCGCGAAGGCCACCATCGTCTGAGTGCGCATCACGCCGGAGAGCCCACCGATCTCCGCGGTCACGACGTCGGCCAACTGCTCGTGGTCCGGCACGCGCACGATCGCCACGAAGTCCCATTCGCCCGTGACGGAGTACGCCTCGGCGACGCCCTCGATGTCGGCGAGCTCGCCACCGAGCGTCGAGAGCGCGTCGCGCTCAGCCTCGATCAGCACCACTGCGTTCGTCATCGCCATGACGAGCCCATCATAAGGACCACGGCGCTCACATCCTCGCGTGCTCGCCGCGCGGCAGACCCAGCCCCACGAGCAGGCCCATCGCGCCGCCGACGACGCCCGCGAGCCAGCTGGCTTCGAAGCGCACGAACGGGATCGCGAGCAGCAGCGCCGCGAGCGCACCCGCGCCCAGCAGGTCGCCCTCGTAGTAGTGATCCGCCCGCGCGTCGCGCAGATCGGGCGCGGCCCAAGCGGCCAGCAGGGCGAGCGCCCCCGCGTTTGCACCCACCACCACCGCGACCGGATAGGCCGCTGTCGCCGCCAGCACCCCGAGCGCTCCGACGCCCAGAAACAGTGCCAGCACGACCGCGGGCCCATGGCGCCGCTCGACCAGCCAGCCGAAGATCGCGACCACGATCAGCACGAAGAACGCGTACCAGCCGTTCAGGTAGGAGAACGAGCTGCTGAAGAGCTTCCACCAGTCGCCGTGCAGCGGCCCCACGACCACCAGCCGCTCGGGGCGCACGTAGCCCGCGCGCAGCAGCACCCAGACCACGCAGCTCGCCGCGATCAGCGCGATCGTCGCGCGGGGACGCCCCGACAGCGCGCCGGGGAGCCGCAGGGGCGAGCGGCGGGCTCGTCCACGCCGGGGCGCGGGGGCTTCGCGCTCGGACTCGCCCTCGGCTCCCGAGCCCAGGCGTCCGAGCACGCCGCGTCGCCCGCGGCTCGGAGTGCTCTCCAGGGGCAGCTTCGGCGCGCGGCGGCGCAGCCGGTGACCGCAGTAGGGGCACTCCGTGATGTACGGGCTCACCTCGGATCCGCAGTGCTTGCAGACGATGAACAGATCTGCGCCCGGAGACATGCTCAGCCCATTCTATGGACCTATCGCCCCCGGCATACGCGCCTTTGCGATACTCAGGGCATGACTCTCGGATACGACCAAAAGCTCTACATCCTCGCCTTCGACCACCGCGGCTCCTTCCAGAAGAAGTTCTTCGGGATCCAGGGCGAGCCCGACGCCGAGCAGACGGCGATCATCGCCGATGCCAAGCACCTGATCTTCGAGGGCCTGCTGCAGGCGGTCTCCTCCGGCGCCGAGGCGTCCGTCACGGGCGTGCTCGTCGACGAGCAGTTCGGCTCCACCGTGCCCGAGGAGACTCACGCGAAGGGCCTGAAGCTGGCGATGCCCGCCGAGCGCTCGGGACAGAACATGTTCGACTTCCAGTACGGCGATGACTTCGGCGAGCACATCCTGAAGTTCGACCCCGACTTCACGAAGGTGCTCGTCCGTTACAACCCCGAGGGCGACGCCGCCGAAAACCACGAGCAGCTCGGCAAGCTCAAGCGCCTGAGCGACTGGCTCAAGCAGCACGACCGCAAGTTCCTGTTCGAGCTGCTCGTCCCGGCCGAGGAGGCGCAACTGCAGTCGGTCGACGGCGACGTCGACCGCTACGACGCCGAGCTGCGCCCCGAGCTGATGCGCCGCACGATCACCGAGATCCAAGACTTCGGCATCGAGGTCGACATCTGGAAGATCGAGGGCGTCGACGCCCGCTCGGACTGCGAGATGCTCTCCCGGCAGGCACGCACCGGCGGCCGCGACGGCGTCGTCTGCGTCGTGCTGGGACGCGGCGCCAACGACGACAAGGTCGATGAGTGGCTGCGGGCCGCCGCCCCCGTCGAGGGCTTCGTCGGCTTCGCGATCGGCCGCTCGATCTGGTGGGACCCGCTCAAGGCCTACGTCGACGGCAAGATCGAGCGCTCGGCCGGCGCCGCCAAGATCGCCGAGAACTACCTGCGCTTCGTCAAGGTCTACGAACGCGCCGAGGGCAAGACGCCCGTAGCTTCCTGAGGTGCCGTCATGAAGATGCGGCAGAGCCTGTCCGACTGGGAGCAGGCGTTCGTCAAAGAGATCTCGCTCGACCGCCATCGGCGCGACTCGCTGCGCCGCACCGCCGAGCAGCGCACGCTCAAACGCGAGGTCGATCGCCGTCACAAGCGCGGTTCGGTGCGCTTCGTGCTGCTGGTGCTCACGCTGATCCTGACCGCCGCGATCGTCACGGTCGTGATGTTCCGCACGCTGTACCTGCTGCTCGGCTAGCAGCACCGTCCGATCAGCCGCCGCTCCACACCGCCCCGCTTGCCCGACCGGCGGGCCGCGACCTGCGCAGCTCCGCCCGCCGCCGACCGCCCCTAAGCCTCGCCGAGGCCGCCCAGCGCGTCGTTGACCTCGGCCGCCGCGACGCCGCCCTGCTCGGCAGACTCGGTGATCGTGCCGTCCTCGCGATGGATCTCGAGATAGATCTCCTTGCGGAAAACAGGAATCTCCTGCGGCGCCTGGATGCCGATCCGCACCTTCTCGCCCATGACCGAGAGCACCGAGACCTCGACGTCATCTCCGATCATGATGCTCTGGTTGGACTTGCGCGTCAGAACCAGCATTCAGTGCACCTTCCTGTTGGCCTCTCACCCGACGACACCCCCGACCGCCGGTGCCGCCAAGCATAGTCTCAGGACCGGGGGAAAGCGAACGATCGGAGCGTGCCGATTGTGAGCGGGACGAGACGCTCTCGCTTTACGCTAGTCTCCCGGACCGTCGATGCCTCGTAAATCACTGCGCCCCAATCTCAACCAGATCCGTGCCTGGGTCCGACAGGGCCGCACCGACGCCTGGGTCGCGCACCAGCTCGAGGTCAGCGTGCGCGACATCGAACAGTTCAAGCGCCAGAACGAGCTCGTTGAGGACGACTCGGCCGAGGTCGCCACGAACTCCGACTACCCCGACGAGATCGACCTGCGCGCCGAGGACGACGCGCTGATCGCCGCCGAGCTCGAGGCCGCCGAGGTCGAGGCCGAGCAGGCCAAGGCCGAGGCGAAGAAGAAGGCCGAAGAAGAGGCAGAGTCAGAGGACGAGGGTGAGGACGGCGACGAGGACGACGCGCCCAAACCACGCACCCGCCGCCGCCGTGGCGGTCGCGGCCGCCGTGTGCTGGGCTCGCGCGCGGGCGGCGCCAACGCCGGGCCGCTCGAGGGCACCTTCGACCACGGCGAGGAGGGCTACGGCCTGTGGCTCGACCCCGCCATTCAGGACAACCCCGTCTACGCCGAGCACTGGGCCGGGCACCGCTCGGTCGAGGTCGCCGTCGAAGAGGACTGCATCGTCATTCGCCGCACCGGCGAGGACGACTAGCCTCAGCCGCCCTGTTGCGCCGTCTCCCGGCGCCCGCCCGCGTAGTCCGCGGCCTCACGCAGATAGCGCGCGAAGGCAGCATCCACCACGACGCCCGCCTCCCAGGCCCATGGGTCCTCGGGAGCGACCTTCATCGCCGCCTGCAGGCACCACGCGGTGCCGCCTTCGTACAGCGCGACCAACTCCTCCGAGGAGAACCGCCCCCCCAGCCGCCGGCGCAGCTCCGCCACGAGCGCGTCGGTCACCAGCTCCATCCGCGGCCGCCGCTCGGGCGGCTCGATGCGCAGGCGCCGCTCGCCCTGCTGCCACTGGTAGTTCGCGTTCTCGAACGACACCGCGCCGAGGCTAGCAGCGGGCCAAGGCCCCGCCGCCCGCCCGGAGCGCTTCAGTTCGCGGGCAGGCCCGAGATCACGTACTGGCGCTCGTTTGCTTTCTTCATGCCCAGTCGGCGGGCCTCCGATTCGACCGTGCCCTGCCGCCCGAGCGCTTCGCGCTGGCGCACGAGCGCCTCGTGTTCGCGTTCCATCGAGGCCACCGTCGCGCTGTCGTGGCGCGACTGGTGCCAGGTCGAGAACATGCGCGTGCCCGCGCTCAGATACAGGTACAGCAGCGCCGCGAGCACGACCAGCATCGCCAGGCGACCCAGGCGGTCCCAACGTACGCGTGGGACCGCCAGCTGCCCGCGCGCCGCCCCTCCGGCCCGCCTGCCCGCGCTGCGCGTGCGGGCGCCGCGCGAGGAGGGCGCCGTCGAGGCGCCCGCTCGGGCCGATGGTGCAAATGTTCCGGGCATCCAGACCGCATTCGCGGCCCGGGCGCGAGCTCCTGCTTCGCTCAGCGAAAGACCGAGCGGCCCCGGAACTCGGCGTCGGCACCGAGTTGCTCCTCGATCCGCAACAGCTGGTTGTACTTCGCCACTCGGTCAGAGCGCGAGGGCGCGCCGGTCTTGATCTGCCCGCAGCCCGTCGCCACCGCGAGGTCGGCGATCGTGACGTCCTCGGTCTCGCCCGAGCGATGGCTCATCACCGCCGAGTAGCCGGCCTCACGCGCCATCGCGATCGCCTGCAGCGTCTCGGTGAGCGTGCCGATCTGGTTGACCTTCAGCAGGATCGAGTTCGCCACGCCCGCCTCGATCCCGCGCCGCAGGCGCTCGGTGTTCGTCACGAACAGGTCATCGCCTACGAGCTGCACCTTCGCGCCGACGAGGTCCGTCAGCGCCTTCCAGCCCTCCCAGTCCTCCTCGTCCATGCCGTCCTCGATCGAGACGATCGGGTAGCGGCTGAGAAGATCGGCCCAGTACTCCGCGAGCTCGGTCGGCGCCAGCGTGCGCCCCTCGTGCTCGAGCACGTAGGCGCCGCGCTCGTAAAGCTCGCTAGCCGCTGGGTCGAGGGCAATCGCCACGTCCTGACCCGGCGTGTAGCCCGCGGCCTCGATGCCCTCGATCAGCATCTTCAGCGCGTCCTCGTTCGAGTCGAGATCCGGCGCGAAGCCGCCCTCGTCGCCGACCGCCGTGCTCAGCCCGCGCTCGTGCAGCGTGCGCTTCAGCGCGTGGAACACCTCGGCCCCCATGCGCAGGCACTCCGCGAACGTGGGCGCCCCGCACGGAACGATCATGAACTCCTGGAAGTCGACTTTGTTGTCGGCGTGCGCGCCGCCGTTCAGCACGTTCATCATCGGCACCGGCAGCACATGCGCCGCCTCGCCGCCCAGGTAGCGCCACAGCGCCATCCCCTCCTCCGCGGCCTGCGCGTGAGCCGCCGCGAGCGACACGCCGAGGATCGCGTTCGCGCCCAGACGCGACTTGTTCGGGGTGCCGTCGAGCGCGATCAGCGCCTCGTCCAGGCCCTGCTGATCGGCCGCGTCCGAGCCCGCCACCGCCGCCGCGATCTCGCCGTTGACGTTCGCGACCGCGCGGGTCACGCCCTTGCCGCCCCAGGCCTCGCCGCCGTCGCGCAGCTCGGTCGCCTCGAACTCGCCGGTCGAGGCGCCCGAGGGCACCGCCGCGTGGCCGTGCGCGCCCGAGCGCAGGCCGATCTCGACCTCGACCGTCGGGTTGCCGCGGCTGTCCAGGATCTGGCGCGCGTGGACGCGCTCGATCTCGCTCACGCCAACCGCCCCTCGCCGACGCGCACCAGCACCTGGCTGCGCGCTCCCTGCACCGAGCTGACCGCCGGGCCTATTTGGAGGTTGACGTCGAGGACGTCGTGGCGGGCGTCGTCGCCGTGGTCGCGGGCGTCGTCGCCGCCGGCGAAGCAGTCGAAGTGGTCTTCGGCGCTTTGTAGGACTTGCAGTCCGCGACCACATAGCCCGCGCGGCAGTCCGTTTTGCCCATCCACTTTTTTTTGAATTCTTTTACGAACTTGCTCAGCGCCGACTGCTGCTGCGTCGCCGTGAGCTGAGATTTGATCGACGCTTCCGCCTGCTTCAGCGACTGCTGGCTGCCCGCCGTGATCGTCTGGACCTCGAAGATGTAGTAGCCGAACGGAGTCTTGACCGGGCCCGTCAGCACGTTCTTCTTGGCCGCGAAGACCGCCGTGTCGAGCGCCTTCTCCTCCTGGCCCTTGACGACGCCGGGGAGCTTGCCGCCGTTGGACTTGCTCGTCGGGTCGATCGAGACGCGCTTGGCCACGCTTTCGAAGCTCTTGCCCGATTCGATTTCCTGCTTCGCCTTCTTGGCCTCGGCTTCGGTCTTCGTGAGGATGATCAGCAGGTTGCGCTTTTCGGCGACGCCAAATCGTTTCGGGTTGTTCTTGTAGTACTTGGCGATCTGATCGTGTGTGACTTTCGCCTTCTCTTTCACGATCTTCTGCTGGATTTTCGAGGACAGCAGGTTGAGCTTCACGCGCAGCAGCAGGTCCGAGACCGTCTGGCCCGAGGTCGAGAGGAATTTCTGGAATTCCGCCGGCTTCGGGAACTGCTGGCTCTTGATTTTTTCGAACTGCTTCTTGACTTCCTTGTCGGTCGCCTTGACGCCGAGCGAGCCGGCTTCGCCGAGCACCCAGCTAGAGGAGATCAGGAAGCCGAGCACCTCCTGCTGCAGCGATTTGTACTGCTGCTCGCACTGGGACTTCAGCGCGGCTTCGGTCGGCGCCTTCTGACCCTTGGCCGGTTTCGACTGCGCTTTCGTGCGCGCGATGCAGGCCGTGTACTTCGGCGGGTCCGGCACGACCGGCTTGCTGCCCGCGCTCACCGCGCTCGAAGCTGCGGCGACGTTCATCCAGTGGGTGAAGGTGTCCTTCGTGATCGATTTTCCATCGACCGAAACAACGGCATCCCCCGGGATGCCACCGCAGGCGGAGAGCCCCACGAGGGCAAACAAAACGGCGCCAAGCGCCGCGATGATTCGAAATGCTCTGTGCACGACGCGGGCACTCTAGCGGAAACATGCGAAGTCGTGCTTAACGACTGTCTAAACGATTCCTTAATCGTCACCCGCCTCCCCGGCGCCGCCCTGAAACCGCGCGGTTTGCCCACGGGCTCGCCGATCCCAGCCGCCTCGGATCGGCTCAGGCGGCCTCGCGCATCACCGCGAGCAGCACGTCGGCGGCACGCACGACCGAGGGGAAGCGCTCGCCGGCATCTTTGGCCACGCGCATCGACATCTGCGAGAGGCCCGACTCGTACAGCGCTTCCGGCAGCTCCTCGCGCAGGCGTTTCGCGCGGCGCGAGTCGAGCTGGATCGGCACGACCGCGAGCCGGTCGCCGCGGAAGCTGACCGTGCGCGCGCCCGCCTGGCCGAACTTGATCCGCGCCCGCTGCAGCGCGAGCAGGTTCTCCAGCGGCTCGGGCACCGGACCGAAGCGATCCTCGAGCTCCTCGCGCAACTGCTCGACGTCGGCCACCTCGACCGCGCCCGCGACACGACGATGCACGTCGATCTTCGCTTGCTCGTAGGGGATGTAGTCCGCGGGCACGTACGCGTCCACATTCACGTCCAGGCGCACCGGATCCGGCTGCTCGACCTCGGCGCCCTCGCCGTTCTGCGAGGCGCCCTCCGCGCGCTCGGCCTCGCGCACGGCTTCGTCGAGCATCTGCATGTAGAGCTCGAAGCCCAGCGCCGCCACGTGGCCCGACTGCTCGTCGCCCAGCAGATTGCCCGCGCCGCGAATCTCCAGGTCGCGCATCGCGATCTTGAAGCCCGCGCCGAGCTCGGTGTAGTCCGACAGCGCCGACAGCCGCTGCGCCGCCTCCTCGGTCAGCGCCTGCGCCGAGTCGTAGAGCAGGTAGGCGTAGGCGCGCTCACGACTGCGTCCGACCCGTCCGCGAATCTGGTAGAGCTGCGCCAGGCCGAAGGCGTCGGCGTGCTCGACGATCAGCGTGTTCGCTTGCGGGATGTCGATCCCCGACTCGATGATCGAGGTGCACACCAGCACGTCCGCGCCGCCGCGAAGGTAGTCCAGCATCACTGTCTCCAACTCGCCCTCGCCCATCTGCCCGTGCGCAACGGCGAAGCGCACGCCGGGGCACATCGCGCGCAGGCGCTCCGCGGTCTCTTCGATCGAGTCGACCCGGTTGTGCAGGAAGAACGCCTGCCCGCCACGCTCGTGCTCGCGCACGATCGCGCGCTTGACGAGCTCCTCCTCGTACTCGCCGACGTAGGTCTTCACCGGCCGCCTCCCCTCCGGGGGCGTCTCGATCGTCGAGATGTCGCGCAGCCCCGCCAGCGACATCTGCAGCGTGCGCGGGATCGGCGTCGCCGACATCGCGATCACGTCCACGCGCAGCTTCAGCTGGCGCAGCAGCTCCTTCTGCTTGACGCCGAAGCGCTGCTCCTCGTCGACGATCAACAGGCCCAGATCCTTCGCGCGCACGTCGCGCGAGAGCACGCGGTGCGTGCCGATCAGGATGTCCACGCGCCCCTCGGAGAAGCCCTTGATCGCCTGTTTCTGCTCGGCCGCGGTGCGGAAGCGCGAGACGTGGTCGATCGTGATCGGATAGTCCGCCAGGCGCTCGGCGAAGGTGCCGTAGTGCTGCAGCGCGAGGATCGTCGTCGGCACCAGCATCAGCACCTGCTTGCCGTCCTGAGCCGCCTTGAACGCCGCCCGCAGCGCGACCTCGGTCTTGCCGTAGCCGACGTCGCCGCAGATCAGCCGGTCCATCGGGCGCGGCGCCTCCATGTCGAGCTTCACCAGCTCGATCGCCTCGCGCTGGTCGGGGGTCTCGGTGAAGGCGAACGCCTGCTCGAACTCGCGCTGCCAGTCGGAGTCCTCCGCGAAGGCGTAGCCCGTGCGGCGACGGCGCTCGGCGTACAGGCTCAGCAGCTCGCCCGAGAGCTCCTGCGCCGCGCGCCGCGCGCGCGCCTTCATCGTCTCCCAGCGGGTGCCGCCGAGCTTCGACAGCGGCGGGTTCTCGCCGCCCGCGCCGACGTAGCGCGAGATCTTCGCGAGCTGATCCACCGGCACGAACACGCGGTCGTCGCCCTGGTATTCCAGATACAGGTAGTCGCGCGTCACGTCGGCCACCGTGCGTGTCTCAAAGCCCGCGAAGCGCGCCACGCCGTGGTCCTCGTGCACGACCACGTCGCCCGCGCGCAGCTCCGTGAACGAGCGCAGCGCGCCGCGGCGCGCACCCGTGCGCCCGCCCTGGGCCGCGCCCCGGTCGGCGCCGCCGCGCTCGGCGCGACGCCTGCGCAGCAGCCGGTGCTCGGGGAACACCGCCAGCTTCAGCGACGGCGCCACGAAGCCCTCGCGCAGCGAGGCCGCCGCAAAGCGCAGCGAGGGCTCACTCGGCGACAGGCCCGCGTCGACCCCCTCGCCCAGCCAGCTGGCTTTCAGGCGTCCGAGGTTGTAGGCCGCGCGCTCGCCCTCGCCGCGACGCGGGAACGTGACGACCGTGCGATAGCCCGAGCGCACCAGCTTCTCCAGCTCGGGCTCGGCCTCCCCGAGCGAGCGCGCCATCGTGTCCGCGGCCTGCGCGCGCAGCTCGATCGGCTGGTCCGCCGAGATCGAGGACAGCCAGATGCGGGCGCGCTCGGCCACCGCGGACTGCACGCTCTCCGGGCTCACGTACAGGTGGTGGGCGTCCTCGTCCCCGAACGCCGCGCAGACGTCGCTCCAGTGGTCGCTCAGAGCCGGGGGCAGCTCCTCCTCGGCGGCGACCAGCAGCTCGGCCTCCGAGCCGATCAGCTCGAGCAGCGCGCCGAAGCGGTCGACCGGCAGCAGCTCGGCGATGTCCGGACGCGCGGCGCCCCCGGCGCCGTCAACCGCACCCGCGTCACCGCGGCCCACGCCCGCGCCGGACCCGGCCCCCGGCCCCGCCCCCGCCGCGAGTTCCTCGCCCGCGATCGCCGCCAGCGCGCGGTGCTCTTCGGCGAGCTCGGCCGCAGGCGCGATCTCGACCTCGGCCACGTCGCCGAGCGATCGCTGCGTAAACGTCGAGAACCAGCGCAGCGATTCGATCTCGACATCGAACATGTCAACCCTCACGGCGCGCTCCTCGGTCGCGGGGAACACGTCCAGCAGCCCGCCGCGCAGCGCGAACTGCCCGCGCTCCTCGACCTGATCCACGCGCTCGTAGCCCGCGCCCACGAGCTCGGCAGCGCATTCGTCGAGGTCGAGCAGCTCGCCGACACGCAGCGTGAACGAGCGCGGGCGCAGCGCCGGGTCGGGGACCTTCTCCGACAGCGCCACCGCGCTCACGACCACGACCGGAGCGCCGTGCTCGTCGGCCGCCTGCTCGCCGCCGCCCGCCCCCAGCAGCGAGTCGAGCGCCGCCATCCGCAGGCCGACCAGGTGCGGCGGCGGTGTCAGGTGCGACTCGTAGGTGACCCCGCGCGTCGGGTAGTAGCGCACGCGCCGCGGCGCCAGCCAGGCGCGCAGGTCCGACGCAAGGTCGCGCGCGGCACGATCGTCGCCCACGACCACCAGATGCGGGCGCCGCGCCGCCTCGCCGGTCTCGGTCAGCGCCGCGATCGCGTAGGGGCGCAACGAGGAGGAGACGAAGGCGTGGCCACCGTCGCGCGCGAGCGCCGTCGCGGCGGGGTCATCTTCGATGTGGGCGAGGAGCGATCGGAGCGGCATCTGCGCTCGCCCACGATAGAGCGCGCGCGCCGAGCCCCGGGGGAAGGCTCGGCGCGCCGCGGGCTCGCTCCGCGCTAGCGGAAGTGAGCCTGGGTGACCGCCGTGGAGGCGGCTCCGCTTGTCGGCTTGAACGCCACCTTGACCTTGAGGTTCAGCTTGTGGCGGCCCTTCACGTCGGCGACCCCCGCCTTCGTGAGCGCCAGCTTCAGCGTTGTGGTCGCCGCCTGGGCGACCTTCTTGCTGACGCGCCTGGCGTGCGCCGCGGTGACGGTGATCCTGCCCGCGGAGGGCGTCTTCAAGACGAGCGTGAGCGTGTGCCCCTTGACCTTGTGGCGCAGGATCTTCACCTTGCCCGCCGCGGCTTTCTTGGCCGCCGCAACGGCCGCGGGCGGCGGCGTGCTCGCGTAGTTGTTCGTCGTCGAGTTGTTGGTCGTCGAGCCGATCGAGGTGCTGGTGGTGCTCCGCGGCACCGTTCCGACCGTGGTCCCTTCCTGCCCGACGAGCGCCGTCAGCAGGCCGTCGGTCCCGCCGATCGGCGCTTCGATCCCGGTGACCGTGTTCAGGAGGCTTTCGGGCAGGCCCAGCTCGCCCGCGAGCTCCGCAGGCGTCGTGCCGAGCGCCCCCTCGAGCTGCTCCGCCGTCGTCTCCAGCGGCGTCCCGAGCTGCGCGAGCAGGCTTTCGAGCGCGGGCAGCAGTTCGCCGGAGGCGAGCTTCTGCTCGAGCGTCGAGGCAAGTTCGGCCGGATCGCCGCTGACTCCAAGCTGGTTCGCGAGCTGCTGGAGCTGTTCGGTGCTCAGGCCGCCGAGCAGGTTCTCGAGCACCTGCGCCAGTTCGGTTCCCTGCGGGGTGCCTTCGAGCATCGACGCCAGGTCCGCGAGCAGGTTCGTGAGCACAGAGGGATCGATCGCCGCATCGCCGACGACCACGCTGGTGACTTCGCCGATGCTGACTTTGATCCCGGTCGCGGTTTCGATCGCCGTCAGCAGCCCGCTGAGCGGCGTGTTCGAGGGCAGCGCGCCGAGCACCGTTTCGAGCGTGCCCGCCGGGAGCGCTCCGAGCGCCGGGATTCGTGCCAACACCGAGGCCAGTTGGCCCGAGTCCAGTCCGAGCGCGCTCACGTCGAGGCTCGCGAGATCGCCACTCGAGACCGTGACCGCCGCGGGCGTGACGCTCGGGACCGCCGCGCTCGGCGCGCCCACGGCCGAGGCGCTGGGCACGGCCGCGAGCAGTCCGGCCGCCGAGATCGACAGTAGCCAGAGGCCCGCGCGGCGGGGCCCGAAGCGGGCGGCGCGGCTCGTGTTGCGGGGGTGGGTCGACACGGATACTCCTTCGTTCAGGGAGAGAAGCTGACGGCGTGGGATTACCCCCGAGGCCGGCCCGTGGCTCGACAGACAACGAATGTCCTAGTCCGACGAACGCGTCAGCTGTTGCCGTCACGACCGAGGACCACACGCTCGACCTCGTCGGCGGCGCGATCCACGAGCTCGCCGACGGCGTCATCGCCCTCGCGGAAGCGCCCCAGCACCCAGGCCGAGACGATCTCGGGGTCGGTGCTGTCGGGGCGACCGACGCCCACGCGCACGCGGGCGAAGTCGGCGCCGCCCAGCTCGCGCTTGAGCGACTTCAGGCCGTTGTGCCCCGCCAGGCCGCCACCGACGCGGTAGCGCACCTCGCCGAAGGGCAGGTCGATCTCGTCGTGCACGACCAGCACCCGGTCGAGCGCCAGCTTGAAGGTGCCCCTCGCCGGTCCGACCGAGCGGCCCACGTCGTTCATATAGGTCTGCGGGCACAGCACCGCCACGCGCGCGGGCGAGCTGCCCGGCTCGCCGCCCGCCGCCGGACCGCCGACGCGGCCCTCGACGATACGCCCGCGAAAGCGGTCCTTTGCCCGGCCGAGATCCCAGCGGCGCACCAGCTCCTCGGCGACCATGAAGCCGACGTTGTGGCGCGTACGAGCGTGCTCGGGGCCCGGGTTGCCCAGCCCGACGATCAGCCAATCGACCGCGCTTTTAGAGAACAGGGCCATTCGGCGTTCGCCGGGCAAGCGAGGCAAGGACGCACCCTGACGGGCACAGGCAGTTCACGCGGCGCGCTCCGCACGGAGCGACCGAGGACGCCGCATCGCGCCGCTCAGCGGACGCCGACGACCGAATGGCCGTCGCAAGGACTACTCCCCGTCGCCGGAGTCCCCGCCGCCGGAGTCCTCGCCGTCGCCGGAGGCCTCGGCGTCCTCGCCACCCTCGCCGACCAGCTCGGTCTCGGATTCGACGTCGTCGGCCTCGGCCTGCAGGCGCGGCGGCGACAGCGTCGCGACCACGGCATCCTCGACTTCGTCGAGCAGCGCCACGTCCTCGGGCATCGCGATCTGGTCGAGCCCGATCGTGTCGCCGATCTGCATCTCGCCGACCTCGTGCACGATCGACTCGGGGATCGCGGTCGGCAGCGCCTCGACGTTCAGCTCGCGGATGATCTGCTCGAGGATCCCGCCTTCCTTGACGCCGGGGGCGTCGTCGGCGCCGGTCAGTTCCAGCGGCACGACCGCGTGGATCGCCTGGTCCAGGCGCACGCGCAGCAGATCGACGTGCACGGTCTCGCCGCGCACGGGGTCGCGCTGGGCTTCCTTGAGCACGACCGGGGTCGCTTTCGCGCCGTCGATGCTCAGGTCGAGCACCGCGCCCGCGCGGGCCAGCGCCAAGCGCAGCTCGCGCGCGTCGACGTCGAAGCCGACGGAGTCGCCGCCGCCGCCGTAGAGCACGCCGGGCACGCGGCCGGAGCGGCGCAGGCGTCGTGCCGCGCGCGAACCGTCCGCCGCGCGGCTGTTCACCTCAAGTTTTGTGCTCGAATCGGCCATCGGAAGCTTGAGGACTCTAGCAATCCGCTTCGTTGTTGATCGGCCTGCTGAGGCTCAGCAGCTTCAGCTCGACGCCCGTGAGCGCGTTTCCGGTGCGCCGCACGTCGATGCACTGGACGACCGGAAGCCGTCCGAGCACCGTCCACGCCAGGCGCGTCTTGCCGGTCGCGCCCGTCGGCGAGTTCGCCGTGGCCGAGGTCAGCGACAGGATCTTCACCTCGCCCGAGCGGCGCAGGCGCGGGTCGCTCGCGTTCTGCTTCGCCGTCGCCACGCAGCCCGGGTCCTTGCTGCAGCCGTACAGGTGGCTGATGATGCCCGCGGCGTCTCCCTTGGCCTCCGCGCTGATCAGCGCGACGTCCTGTTCGCGTTCGAGGTTGTCGGTCGTCAGGAAGCGCGCGAGCCAGGCGCTGACCGCGAGGAACAGCAGCACGCCGATGGCGATCAGGACGATGCGTTTCAGAACAGCTGGTTCTCGCCGCCGAACACTTCGCTGACGGAGTCGTCGACGAAGATGCGGCGGATCGAGTCGGTCAGCAGCTCCGCGCACGGCAGCACGCGAACGTTCTCGGGACGGCCGGGGCCGATCGCGACCGTGTCGGTGACCACGATCTCCTCGAAGCTGGAGGCCGCCAGGTTCGCGAAGGCGTCACCGGAGAGGATCGCGTGCGTGGCAGCGGCGTACACGCGCGTGGCGCCCTCTTCGAGCACCGTCTTGGCCGCGGCGCAGAGCGTGCCCGCGGTGTCGATCATGTCGTCGACGATCACCGCGGTCTTGCCCTTCACGTCGCCGATCACGTAGCCGATCTCGGCGACCTGCTGGGCGGGGCGCTCCTTGTCGAGGATCGCCAGCTCCGCGCCGATCTTCGAGGCGAACTTCTTGTTCAGCTTCACGCGGCCCGCGTCGGGCGCGACCACGACCAGATCGGAGAGGCCGAGGTCCGCGAAGTACTGCGTGAGAATGAACAGCGCGGTCATGTGGTCCACCGGCTTCTGGAAGAAGCCCTGGATCTGGCCCGCGTGCAGGTCCATCGTCAGCACCCGGTCCGCGCCCGCGGCCTCGAGCATGCGCGCCACCAGGCGCGCTGAGATCGGCTCGCGCGGCGAGGACTTCTTGTCCTGGCGGGAGTAGCCGAACCAGGGCGTGACCGCGATCACCCGATGCGCCGAGGCGCCGACGGCGGCGTCGATCATCAGCAGCAGCTCCATCAGCGAGTCGTTGGCGGTGATGCCCGTGTAGGGGTTGCCGCAGGTGGACTGCACGATGAACACGTCCGCGCCGCGGATCGACTCCTCGTACTTGCAGTACACCTCGCCGTTGGAGAACGTCTTCAGCGTGACCGGGCCGAGGTCGACGCCGAGCTTGTCCGCGATGTCGACCGCCAGCTGCGGGTTCGCCCGCCCGCTGAACAGCATCAGCCGCTTGTTGTAGTCGATCGGCAGGCTCGACTGCGAGGACGCGCTCGTATCGACCACGCTGCTCATCGTCCCTCGGAGTCTAGAGGTGCGTTCCGTCGCTCGGCGTAGCCCTCGACGTTGCGCTGCTTGGCGCGCGCCACCGCGAGCGCGCCGGGCGGCACGTCCTCGGTGACGATCGAGCCCGCGGCGGTGTAGGCGTCGTCGCCGACGGTGACCGGCGCCACGAACGAGGTGTCCACGCCGCCCTTGACGCGCTTGCCGATCGTGGTGCGGTGCTTGTTCTGCCCGTCGTAGTTCGCCGTGATCGTCGCGGCGCCCAGGTTCGAGCCCTCGCCGACGTCGGCGTCGCCGATGTAGGACAGGTGCGGCACTTTCGCGCCCGCGCCGATGTCGGAGTTCTTGACCTCCACGAACGTGCCGACCTTCGAGCCCTGGCGCAGCACCGCGCCAGGGCGCAGGTATGCGAACGGGCCGACGCTCACGCCATCCTCCAGCACGCAATCGATCAAATAGGAATGTCTGATCGTGCAGCCCGCTCCGATCCGCGTGTCGCCGTGGATCGTGGTGAAGGGCTCGATCACGGTGTCGCGCCCGATCTGCACGTCGACGTCGATCACGGTCGCCTCGGGGTCGAGGATGCCGACGCCCGCGAGCAGGTGGCGATGGTTGATCGCGTACTGCGCCAGCCGCCGCGCGCGGGCGAGCCCGACGCGGTCGTTGACGCCGAGCATCAGCGTCGGGTCCTCGAGCCGGTGGGCCGCGACGCTGCCGCCGTCGGCGCGCAACTCCTCGAGCACCTGCGGCAGGTACAGCTCGCCCTGGGCGTTCTCGGCCGAGAGTCGCGGCAGCGCGCCGCGCAGCGCCTCGGCGTCGAAGGCGTAGATGCCCGCGTTGACCTCGTCGATCAGAAGCTCCTCGGGCGTGGCGTCGCCCTCGCCCTTGCTCTCCACCACGCGCAGCACCGCACCGGCCTCGTCGCGCACGACGCGCCCGTAGCCGCTGGGGTCGGCGAGCACGCTGGTGACCATCGTCGCGGGCGCGCCGCCCTGCGCGTGCGCCTCGGCCAGCCCACGGATCGCCTCGGCGCTGATCAGCGGCACGTCCCCGCTGAGCACGAGCACCGGGCCGTCGATCGTCGTTCCCGCGCCGTCGAGCCGACCCATCGCGGCGGCGACGGCGCCGCCGGTGCCGTTGCAGACCGGCTGCACCGCGAGCTCGACACCCGGCGGCAGCACCGGCTCGATCGCGCGGGCGGGCGAGTCGATCACGACGACGCGTCCGGCGCCCGCGGCGAGCGCCGCGCGCACGGGCCACAGGACCATCGGCAGACCGCACAGGTCGTGCAGGACCTTGGGCGTGTCCGAGCGCATGCGCGTGCCCTGTCCCGCGGCGAGGATGAGGACCGTCGGCGCCGGTGTCACTCCGCGGATGCTAGCTCCAACCGTCGCTCTCGCCGCGAGCGGTTGCACGCAAATTCGGCGTCGGCGAGGAGCCGCATGCGTCTGTTGGGCGCTCCCGCCGTGTACGGCGGGAGCCGGAGGGCCGCATGCGGCCCTCCTCGGGGCGCGCATGCGCGCCCCGCCGGAGCCGTACATGTACGGCTCGGCCACACGGCGCGTGCGCCGTGTGGAACTGCATCCCTCGCGAGCTGGGGGGCAGGGATTCGAACCCCGATTCTCAGGACCAAAACCTGATGTCCTGCCATTGGACGACCCCCCAAGGGGTCGCTGAAGGATAGATGCTGGCCCGCGGGCTCAGGCGGCCTCCGCCAGACCGTCGACGGCTCCCGATTCGCGCGGCCGGCGAGGGGACTTCGCAAAAGACGCGCATATTCCTGCGCCAAACGGGTTAGTAACACGGCGTTCTGGTGCTTCTGCAACGATTCCTGCACTTGCGACGGGGAGTCAGAAGAGCAGGGAGGCACCTCGGCGTCCCGCGAGCGCTCGTGCTGCTGCTCGCCGTGGGCGCCTTCGCGCTCCCCACGGGCGAGGCGGCCGTCAGCGTCGCGCAGACCCCGCGCGCCGTCGCGGCGGCGAGCGCCTGCGCGGGCGAAGGCTCCTCGCCGAACGGCCGCAACGCTGCCTTGATCGACGCGGCGGCGCTGTGTCTGATGAACCAGATCCGCGCCGCCCACAGCCTGCCCGCGCTGCACTTCAACGCCTCGCTCGGGCGGATCGCCTCGGGCCAGGCAAGCGACATGGTGCGCGGGCACTACTTCGGCGACCAGAGCCTCTCGGGACAGTCGCCGTTGGCGCGGATCATGGCCTCGGGCTACGTGCTGCACCCCGCGAACATCCGCCTGCACGCGGCCCAGAACATCGGCTGGGGCACCGGCCACAGCGCGACCCCCGCCGGCATCGTGCGCGCCTGGATGGAATCGCCCCCGCACCGCAAGATCATCCTTACCGGGGCCTACCGCGACGCGGGCGTCGGCGTCGCCCCCTCGGTGCCCTCGGGCTTCAGCGGCCGCTGGCACGGCGGCACCTACGCCGCCGAGTTCGGCATCCGCTCGCGCTAGGAGGCGCGTCCGGAGCGACGCGGCACGCGTCCGCCTTCGGCGCCCGCCTCCGAGGCGGGGCCGCCCGCGGAGGAGATGCCGAGCACGCGCATCGACTTCAGCCCCAGGCTGAGCTTCTCGCGCCCGTCGCTGGAGCTGACGTCGTGGCCCGAGAGCTCGCGCACGCGCTCGAGGCGGTAGTAGATCGTGTGACGGTGGGTGAACAGCCGCTGCGCGGTCCCCGCGACGTTCCCGTCGGCCTCGAGGAAGGCCTCGAGCGTGCGCACGAGATCGGTCTCGTACTGCTCGTCGTAGGCGACGAGCGGCTCGACGGTCTCGTCGTAGAAGCGCTGCAGCTCGGTCGGGTTCTCGCTCATCGCGCTCAGCAGCAGGCGGTAGGCGCCGGTCTGCTCGAAGGCCAGCGCCGCGCCGCCGGCCGAGCCGTGGGCGACGTTCGCTGCGAGCAGCGCCTCGCTCGCGGCGCGCGGCAGCTCGGCGGGGTCCTCGGTGATGCGGCTGCGCCCCAGCGCGAAGGTGTAGCCCGAGAGCCCGGCCTCCATCTCGCGCAGGACGCCCTCCGCGGCGCGGGCGGCCGTGGGCTCGTCGCCGCTGGGCACCAGCAGCAGCACCTCGGCCCCGAGGACGCCCTCGCGTTCGGACAGCGCCGCGATCGAGCGGCTCGCCACGGCGCGCGCGCCGCGCTCGGCGATTGCCCGCACGCGCCCGCGCCAGCCCTCGTCGGTGGGCGCCTGCGGGTGCGCGCGGGCCACGATCATGCTCGCGCCCTCGCCCACGTCGAGCGACAGCTCCTTCGCCCGCGCGAGCAGCTCCTCGCGGTCGGTCAGCTCGCGCGCGAGCACCGCGCGCAGGAAGTCGGCGGCCGCGGACTCCGAGGCCCGCTCGGGCGCCCGCACGCGCTCGACCTCCGAGGCGATCATCGTCGCAAGCAGCCGTCGCATCGAGGCGCTGGGCTCGGTTTTCGCGCGCATGTGCAGCGCGCCGACGACCGAGTCCGCGACGCGCAGCGGGATGCTCGTGACGCCCTCGCCCTGCGAGAGCAGCGAGCGCTCCTCGGCGGGCGAGCGCGCCGCGACCGCGAGCGTCGCCCCCCAGGCGTCCGACACCGCGAGGCTCGCTTCGAGCGCTTTCGCGGCCGCGCGCACGACCTCGGGAAGCCCGGCTCCGGACTCGACCGCCTCGGTGATCGCGTCGAGCGCCTCGTAATCCGACACGGCTAGATCCAGAAGACGACGACGAGCAGGGCGGCGCCGACGCCGAGGCCGATCAGCGCGGCGAGCACGTACAGCGAGAGGACCGTCGCCGCCACGCGCTCCCACAGCCGCGTGTAGGCGGTCCAGGCCGGCACCAGGATCAGCCCGACGTACAGCGCCAGGCCGAAGGTCCCGGCACAGATCCCGACGAGCTCGTTGATCGTCGATCGGCTCAAGGGGTTCTCGTCTCGTTGCGCGCCAAGCGGTGATTGTGACGCACGGCGATGTCGCTCGCGGGCCGGCGCGGGACGACTAGGATCGCTCGACCGCGCCGAAGGCCGCGCCGACCGAGCTCGCGGCCAGCGGCGCCGGGTCGCGATCGCCCAGCGCAGCGATCGCGCGTTGCACGCGCCCGGCGGCATTCGCGTGGCCGAACAGCCCCAGCACCGTGGGGCCCGAGCCGCTCAGCAGCGCCACCTCCGCGCCCGCCTCGCCGACCGCCGCGAGCGCCCGCCCGATCGCGGGCTGCAGTGACAGCGCCGCCTGCTGCAGGTCGTTGCGGAGCAGCTCCTGCGCCGGCGGCATCGGCGCGCCCAGCTCGAGCGCGAGGCGTAGCTGCCCGCGTACCTGGTCGAGTTCCCGGGGCTCGCGCGCGAGCCCGAGCTGGTCGGCGGCGCGGTAGACCTCCGCGGTCGAGAGCTGCTCCCGCGAGGGCAGCACCAGCAGCTGCAGCGTCGGCAGCGGGTCCGGCAGCGCGGCGAGCAGCTCGCCCGCACCCGTGGCCAACCAGCGCCCGGGGCTGATCTGCGCGGGCACGTCAGCCCCCAGCGCGGCGCCCAGCTGGCGCAGCAGCGGCTCATCGCCGAGTCCCGACGCGCGGTGTGCGAGGCGCAGCGCGGCCGCCGCGTCGGCCGAGCCGCCGCCGAGCCCGGCCGCCACCGGGATCCGCTTCTGCAGGCCCAGCCGTTGCGGCGGCGCGTCCCAACCGGTGGCCTCGCGAAACGCGGCGAGCGCCCGCATCGCGAGGTTCTCCGCGGGCGGCCCCGGCAGCGCCAGGCCCGAGCAGACCAGCTCGTCGGCGGCGGCGGAGCCCGGCGTTGCGGCGGAGCCCGGCCCGGCAGCGGAGCCCGGCCCGGCCGCTCGAGCCGGTTGCAGCGTCAACTCGTCGGCGAGCGAGATCGACTGCATCACGGTGACGAGCTCGTGGCGGCGGTCGGCCTCGCGCACGGGACCGAGGAACAGGCCGAGGTTGATCTTCGCGGGCGCGAGCGCGCGGTATGCGCCGGGCTCGCTCACAGCCCGAGCGCGTCGGCGAGCGCGCGGAAGTCATCGGGCGAGAGCCGCTCGGCGCGGACGTCGGCGGGATGCCCCAGCGTCACGAGCGCCTCGCGCACGCGCTCGCGCGTCCCCCGCGGCGCTCCGGGCGCGAGTGCGAGCGAGCCCGCGAGCGCCTTGCGCCGGTGGGCGAAGGCGTCGCGCACGAGCGCGCGCAGCTCGGGCGTGGCGTCCTGTCCCTCGTGGCGCACGAGCAGCAGCAGCACCGAGTCGACGTTCGGCACGGGCTGGAAGACGTTGCGCGAAACCGCGCGAAGGACCTGCACTTGGCAGGAGAGCTGGGCCAGCACGGAGGGCACGCCATAGGCCGAGGTCCCGGGCTTCGCGGCGAAGCGCTCGCCGACCTCGCGCTGGACCATCGCGACCCAGCGCTCCATGCCGGGATAGAGGCCGATCGTGCGCAGGATCGCCCCGGCGGCGATGCCGTAGGGCAGGTTCGCGACGAGCTTGCTCGGCGGGGGCTCGAGCGCCGAGAGGTCGATCCGCATCGCATCGCCCCAGTGCACGCTGACGTTCTGAAAGGGGTCTGTCGCGTCGGTGAGCGCCTCGCGCAGGCGCTCGTCGAGCTCGACGACGTGGACGTGCGCCGCGCGCGCGGCCAGGTGCTCGCTCAGCACGCCGAGACCGCCGCCGATCTCGAGCACGACGTCATCGCTCGCGAGCTCGGCGGCGCGCTCGATCACGCCGAGCATGTTCGAGTCGATCAGGAAGTTCTGCCCCAGCTCGCGGTCGGGCCGCACCGCGAAGCGGCGCATCCGCCGCAGGCTCGGCTGCACGGGAGCGTCCGTGGCGCGGTCCTGCGCGGCGGCGGCGGACACAGGCTCGCCCGGGCCGGTCGGGCGCGAGACGTCGGTCACGAGCCCGCTCACCAGCCAAACACGCGGGCGGCGTTGCGCTCGACGGTGGCGTCCAGCTCCGCGAGGGCGACCCCGCGCTGCGCGGCGATGAAGGCGAGCGTGTGGGCGACGAAGGCGGGCTGATTGCGCTCCTTGCGCACGACCTGCGGCGTGAGGTAGGGCGCGTCTGTCTCGATCAGCAGCCGCTCCTGCGGCACGAGCCTCGCGGCCTCGGCGAGCGCGGGCGCATTCTTGTAGGTGACGTTCCCGGCGAAGGAGATCTCATAGCCGCGCTCGACGCACTCCTCCAGGCGCTCGGGCATCGAGAAGCAGTGCATGATCACGCGCACGCCCTCGGCTTCGGAGGCGAGTTGATCGAGCGTCTCCTGCTCGGCGGCGCGCGAGTGGATCACGAGCGGCTTGCCGGTCTCGCGGGCGAGGGCGATCTGGGCGGCGAAGGCGCGCTCCTGATCCTCGCGCGGGGCGCCCTCGCGGTAGAAGTCGAGGCCCGTCTCGCCGATCGCGAGGCAACGCCGGTGCGCGGCGAGCGCCCGCAGCTCGGCGAGGTCGGCGCCGTCGAAGCCCTTGGCCGCGTTGGGGTGGCGCCCGACGGCGGCGAACACCTGCGGGAAGTCCTCGGCCGCCGCGAGCGCCGCGCGGCTGGAGGCGCCGTCGATGCCGACGGTGAGGATCCGCGTGACGCCGACGGCGGCCGCGGCGGCGATGAGCTCGGCGTCGCCGGGCTCGCACAGCTCGAGGTGCGTGTGCGAGTCGATCAAGCCTCGCGGTCCTTTGGGAACAGCGGCTCGAGCGGGTTGACGTGCTCTAGCCCGCCGGTGCCGAGCGCGGCGCCGGCGAGCGACAGGCCGGGCGCGCCCAGCGCCGCGAGCAGCCGCTCGGCGCTGGCGGGCAGGTAGGGCCACAGCAGCACGGTGACGCTGCGGATGCCTTCGGCGAGCGTTCGCAGCACGCGGTCGAGCTGCTCGGCCTGCGCCTCGTCCTTCGCGAGCTTCCACGGCGCCTGTTCCTCGACGTAGCGGTTCAAGCGACGCACGCGCTGCCAGATCTCCTCGAGCGCGAGCGTGAGCTCGGCGCGGTCGAGGCACTCCGAGACGCGCTCGGACAGCCCAAGGAAGTCCTCGCGTACCGCCGGATCGACCTCGCCGGGCGCGAGCGCGCCTTCGCGATAGCGCGAGATCATCGCGATCGTGCGGCTCGCGAGGTTGCCGAGGTCGTTGGCGAGCTCGCTCTCGTAGCGCTGTTCGAATGCGGCCGTGGAGACCGAGCCGTCCTGACCGAACTGCACGTCGCGCATCAGATAGAAGCGCAGCGCGTCGGCGCCGAAGCGCTCGATCACCTCGAACGGGTCGAGCACGTTGCCGAGCGACTTGCTCATCTTCTCGCCGTCCATCAGCAGATAGCCGTGGACGAACACGTGCTCGGGCAGCTCCAGCTCGGCGGCCATCAACAGCGCGGGCCAGTAGACGGTGTGAAAGCGCAGGATGTCCTTCGCGATCACGTGGTAGCTCGCGGGCCAGAACGTCTTGGTCAGATCGGCCGCGGCGTCGGCGTCGAGCCCGTCGGGGGCGGGCGCGTAGCTCAGTGCGCTGTAGTAGTTCAGGAGCGCGTCGAACCAGACGTAGAAGACGTGCTCGGGGTCCCACGGCACCGGCACTCCCCAGGTGAGCTTGTGGCGGCTCAGCGGGACGTCGTGCAGCCCGGAGCGGATGAAGGAGAGCGCCTCG
>DATAVP010000019.1:0-16599 GCA_036267655.1 Solirubrobacteraceae bacterium | reverse complement strand
GGCGTCGTGGGCGAGTCGGGCTCGGGCAAGTCGGCGCTCGCGCTCTCGATCCTGGGCTTGATCGAGCCGCCGGGCCGTGTGGTCGGCGGTGAGATCCACCTGGGCGGTCGCGACATCTCGAAACTGTCCGACCGCGCGCTGGGTGCGGTCCGCGGCAAGGACATCGCGCTCGTGCTGCAGGACCCGATGAGCGCGCTCGACCCCGTGAAGACGATCGGCGCGCAGGTGATCGAGGCGATCGCCGCCCACAATCCCGAGTTGCGCCGCTCCGCGGCGCGCAAGCGCGCGGCGGAGCTGCTCGGCGAAGTCGACATCCCACAGGCGGATCGACGTCTTGACGACTACCCCCACCAATACTCGGGCGGCATGCGCCAGCGCGTCGCGATCGCGATGGCGATCGCGAACAACCCGAGCGTGCTGATCGCCGACGAGCCCACGACCGCGCTCGACGTGACGACCCAGTCGCAGGTGCTGGCGCTGCTGGACCGGCTCGTCGAGCAGCACGGCACCGCGGTGATCCTGATCACGCACAACCTCGGGATCGTGTCGGACTTCTGCGACTCGGTCGCGGTGATGTACGCGGGGCGCTTTGTGGAGACCTCGAGCGTCGATCACATCTTCGTCAGCCCGACCCACCCCTACAGCGAGGCGCTGTTGAAGTGCGTGCCGAACCCCGAGCGCCTGGCCGAGGGGCCGCTGCCCGCGATCAGCGGCTTCCCGCCGGACCTGGCGCAGCTGCCGACGGGCTGCTCGTTTCAGCCGCGCTGCCCGGTCGGGCGCGAGATCCCCGAGTGCCAGGGGCAGACGCCGCAGCCGCACACGGTCGAGGGGACGGCGGGCAAGGCGACGGTCGAGTGCCACTTCGCCGACCAGCGCATCGACGAGGTTCGGGTATGAGCGCGCCCGGCGAGACGGAGAGCCCGATGCCGGGCTCTGCTCCATCCCCGGATGCGCTCGCCGCGCCGGAGGGCTCGACGCCGGTGCTCGAGGCCGACGGCCTGTCGAAGGCGTTTGAGATTCACAGCGAGGAGCGCTTCGGGCACAAGCTCTCGGTGACGGTGCTGGATGACATCTCGCTCTCGGTGCGCAAGGGCGAGTGCTTCGGTCTGGTGGGCGAGTCCGGCTGCGGCAAGTCGACGCTCGCGCGCTGCCTGCTGCGGCTGCTCGAGCCGACAGCCGGGCGCGTGCTGTTCGAGGGTCAGGACCTCGCTGCGCTCGATCGCGAAGAGCTGCGGGCGATGCGCAGGCGCATGCAGTTCGTCTTCCAGGACCCCTTCGCCTCGCTCGATCCCCGCATGACCGCGGGCCAGCTCGTGGAGGAGCCGCTCCTGGTGCACGAGATCGGCGACGGCGCCGAGCGCCGAGCGACGGTGCTCGAGATGCTGGCCGACGTCGGACTCACTGCCGAGCAGGCCGAACGCCGCCCGCACGCCTTCTCCGGCGGGCAGCGCCAGCGCATCGGGATCGCACGCGCGTTCGTGCTGCGCCCCGACGTGGTGATCCTCGACGAGCCGATCTCCGCGCTCGACGTCTCGGTGCAAGCCCAAGTCCTGAACCTGCTGCGCCGGCTGCAGACCCAGCTCGGGCTGACCTACGTGTTCATCTCCCACGATCTCGCGGTCGCCGAGTACTTCTGCGATCGCGTCGCGGTGCTCTATCTGGGCCAGGTGATGGAGCTCGCCGACCGCGAGGTGCTGTTTCGCAAACCGCTTCACCCCTACTCGGTCTCGCTGCTCTCGGCCGTGCCGGTGCCCCAGGCGGGCGGGCGCAGCCGCCGCGCCCAGCGGGCGCAGCCGATCGGCGAAATCAGCTCGGTCGTCGACCGGCCGAAGGGATGCCCGTTCGAGCCCCGCTGTCCGGTCGGTCGCGGGCGCGACATCTGCAAGGGCGAGCGCCCGCCGCTGGTCGAGCACGCGAGCAGGCACTGGGCGGCGTGTCACTTCCCGGGAGAGATGGCGGTGGCCGGGGCGCTCAACGGGGTCGCCGCACCCAACGGCTGACGCTACGCTCAGTCTGCATGTGCGCCAGCGAGGAGAGGACAGCCGATGGCTGAGCAGCAAGATCTGCTCGATCTGATCGCGGGCAGTCGGCAGGGGAATCCTCGCGGGAGTCAAGCGCGACGGCTACCCGCATCTGACGAATGTGCTCTACGCCTGGGACGCCGAGCAGCGGATCGCGCGCGTCTCGACCACGGCCGATCGCGTCAAAGGCCGGATCTTCAGGCGCGACTCCCACGCCGCGTTGCACGTGGCCGGTCCCCATTTCTGGTCCTACGCCGTCGCCGAGTGCGACGCGCAGACCTCGGAGGTCGCCACGACGCCGGGCGACGACGCATGTCGAGAGCTGTTGGAAGTTCACTCGGTCTTCTACGGCGGGTTGGACGAGGCCGAGTTCTTCGCGCAGATGATCGAGGCCAAGCGGCTCGTTGTCAGGCTTCGCGTGCGCAAGTTGTACGGCGTCGTGCTGGACGATCCGCCCGGCGCTTGACCGTCCACATCCAGGCCCCTGCTCCAGAGGTTTCCGAGAGCGGCGGCGCGCTCGTCCCGGTCCTGGTTGGCGTGACGATGGTCACCGGGGTGATCAGCAGCCTCGGTGCGCCGCTGATCCCGTCGGTCGCGACCGCGCTCGGGATCTCGCTCGACAGCGCGCAGTGGTCGCTGACCGCGGCGCTGCTGTCGGCCGCGGTGGCGGCGCCGATCATGGGACGGCTCGGCGACGGCCCGCGCCGTCGCGCGACGATTATCGGCGGGCTGGCGATCGTGTTCGTCGGCAGCATCATCGCCGGGCTCGCGCAGTCGCTGCTCGTGCTCGTGGTCGGTCGCGCCATGCAGGGGGTGGGCCTGGGCCTCGCGCCGGTGACGATGGCCGCCGCCCGCGACCATCTCCCGCGCGAGCGTGCCGGGGCGGTGATCGGCCTGCTGTCGGTCGCCGGCGCCGCCGCGGTGGGAGCCGGGTATCCGATCAGCGGCCTGATCGCCGGCGATCTCGACGTGCACGCGGCGTTCTTCTTCGGCGGCGTGATCAGCGCCGTGGCGCTGCTCGCCGCGGCGATCGTAGTGCCCGCCAGCAGCGCGTCGCTCACCGCGAGGCTCGACGTGAAGGGCGGCGTCGTGATCGCCACGGGCCTGATCGCACTGCTCTTGGCGATCAGCCAGGGTCAACAGTGGGGCTGGAGCTCGGCATCGATCGTCGCACTGTTCGTGGCCGCGGTCGCGATCCTCGCGCTGTGGGTGAGGATGCAGTTGCGGTGCCAGGCGCCGCTCGTGGACCTGCGCCAGCTGCGCCACCGCGCCGTGCTGCTCGCCGACCTCGCCGCCGTGGTGCTCGGCGTCGCGATGTACATGTTCCTCACGCTCGTCACCGAGTTCGTGCAGGAGCCGAGCACGCTCAGCTATGGCCTCGGCGCCTCGACGCTCGTGGCGGGCCTGTGCCTCGTGCCGTTCTCGGTGATGAGCCTGCTCGCGAGCCGCACCACCGCCTGGTTCACGCGGCGCCTGTCGGCGAGCACCGTGCTCGTGTGCGGGTCGCTCGTGATCGCCGCCGCCGGAGTATTCTTCGCGCTGCTGCACGATTCGCTGTGGGAGGCGTTCGTGGCGATGGGCGTGATCGGCGTTGGCTTCGGTTACACGTTCGCCGCGATACCCGGCCTGATCACGCGCGCTGTGCCCGACAGCGAGACCGGCAGCGCGATGGGCCTCTACCAGGTGATCCGCTACGTCGGCTTCTCGCTCGGCAGCGCGCTCGTCGCGTCGATCCTCGCGGGCAACACCGTCGCCGGGCGGGTCGGCGAGCACGGGTACGTCACCGCTTTGTGGGTTGGGACCGCGGCCTGCGCCCTGTCCGCCGCGGCATCTTGGCTGCTCTCGCGTGGCGCCGGGAGCGTCTCGCCGCAGGCGATGTCCGCAGTAGAGCGCGAGCGCCTGGTTCGCGAGGAGGCGGAGCTGGCGAGCGCGGGTCTCGTCGGGATCGAGGGACGGCGGCTGTGAGAGCGCGATCCGCATGATGGCATCGCGCACCGGTCTTAGCCCGGAATGCGAGGCGTAGGATCCAACAGGTGAGCAAGCGCATCCGAGGCGGCCGGCAGCGCTTGGGTGGCGGATCGTTGTTGCTCGGGCTGCTCGTGCTCTGCCTGCTGCTCCTAGCCGCGGATGCGAGCGGCGCCAAGGGTGCGCTTCGCGCGCGTACGGCGCGCCTGCCGCAGCAGCAATGCGTGCGCCGCCGCGGCGTTTCGCGGCACGAATGCCCGAGGCTCGTGCGGCGTCCGTCGCTGATCTCCATGGTCGCGGGCATCCCGCTCGCGCCGGTCCTCGTCGGCAACGCATACGGGGTCAATGCGGGTCGCTGGGTCGCGCCCCGACCGGGCCGCCTCTCGATCGAATGGCTCGACGGGCATCGCCACCGCCTCTCGCGTTCAGTCAGCTTCACGCTGACCCAGGCGCTGGTCGGTCAAGCGGTCGCGGCGCGGGTTTGCGTGCGCACCGAGGCGGCCGCCAGTTGCTTCACGCTCAGGCTGCCGGGCACAGTCCGCACCGTGGCCCAGTACCTACAGGCAAGCTGTGGGGCGGCTCGTCCCGCGCCACCGCCGTATGACCCCGGCTTCGTCCTGCTCTCCGCGCCCCAGGTGACCCACGGATGGAACCCCTGCCGCCCTGATGTGTGGGCGATCAACACTTACGGCGAGCCGCCGCTCGACCCGGCTGCGAGCTGGGAAGGCCTGATCGTTCAGGCGCTCACACAGGTCGCAGCCGCCGCCGGGATCAGCTTCACGCGAGCGCCCGATTTCGCGGTGGCGCCCGGCTCGGGCGGCGCGCCGCCCGCCGGTGTGACGCTCGCGATCGGCTTCGGGCCGCTGCCGCCCGACGTCGCCGGGCTCGGTGGACCGGTCATCGGCGCGGGACCTTTCTCGGTCTCCGGCGAGGTCAAACTCGACTCCCAGAAAGGCTGGCAAGCGTCCGAGGCAATGACCGTGCTTCTTCACGAGCTCGGCCACGCGCTCGGGCTCGGCCACCCGCTCGCGCCCGCTGCGCCCGCGCCGTTGAGCGAGATCATGGACAGCGGCAACTACCGGTTCACCACCTACCAGCCGGGCGATCTGTGCGGGCTGTTCGAGGTCACCTGGCAGCAGCCCTGCGCGGGCGCGGCGGGCCTCACGCCCGGGCAGGGAGAAATAGGCGCGCCGGGCTCCGGCTGAGGGCAGCGGCTCCGGGAGCCCGCGAGGCGACCGATGAGATTGCCTGTGTGACGTCGTCTGAGCGCACGCCAAGCGCATCTCTAGGCTGTGGATAGGGGACTCTCGCTCATAAGGTCGCAGGAGGGATGGCCCGACACATCCCATTTACTGCACGGATTCCGGTTTCTGGTCGTCTACGGGCAATATCTGATAGCACTCCATGAGATCGAACCACCGGGGGAGACGCTTGGCGATGAAGATCCATGACGACCTTGAGAAACTTGCGCTGATTCGGCCCGAGGAGCGCGACTACAACCTAGGGCTTAACTCGCCGAGCTGGGGTTCTCGGCTCGGTGGTTGGACGGCTAGCGAGGAACCAGCCAGACACTTCAATCGCCGCGTACCCGTGCACACGGACGGAGAGATCACCAATAGCTTGGATGAGTTCATCGTTCCGTTCCCGTCCGCGCCAATATACGGCATCAATCGCAAGGCGGAGTATGGGAAGAGTCTCTCCCGCCGTCCAAACATGCACTCGCTACGAATATTGCGACGCCCACAGACAGCACCAATCCGACGATTGTTCATCTTGCACAACGGACTCAATGAGACCGAATCACTAAAATTCTACTATCGTCTAGCAGACTGGATCCTTAGCCAGCAGGAACAAATCTCGCAGGACGAGGGTGCCGCATGCCTCATCATGCCCTTTCCGGGGCATCTCATGCATTCATCATTTCATGGCCCATTTTCCGAGACCCCGTTGTCACGATACCTCACGGATGCCGGTGAGCTATTTCGTCAATTTCTCAGATACATAGTAGGAATGCGATGGCTTCTAAGCATGGTCGCGGACTCTGACGCAGAGAGCTGGATGGTAGGAGGCGACTTGTTGAGGGCGGGTTCCCGCATCACTGATCTCGTGGAAGAATCCGAGCGGCTGCACGAGGTGAGCGAACTACGTCTCAAACGGTCCAATAGAATGCTCAAACGGCAGGCTGGCATCGAGTCTGACATCGATATCGGAGAAGTCACGTCTCGTCGTCAAGTGCTTAACAGTGAACAGCTTCTGCGCTGGGCTCTTCAGCGAGACGAGACCCAGTCGCCCACTAGCTTGCGTGTTCACGTTGTGGGCTACAGCTTGGGAGGGTTCTTGGCACAGTCTGTGTTCTTTACTTGGCCCCAGGTAGTGTCGAGCTGCACGACGATCTGCTCTGGTGGTGCGCTGAGCGCGCTTTCGCCAACGGCGTTTGCGCAGCCCGAGGAGTGGCAATCAGTTCTTCATGCGTTGCGTCCGGAGATGAGCAACTCCATGCTTCAAGGTCGACTAGGAGACGATGAGAGGACTGAAGCAGTGCCGGTTAATATGGTCGCTGGAATGCCTCTCCAGCGTTTCGGCTATTTCCAGCGAATTTTCGAACAGGTCTTCTTGCAGGAGGATCGCAGCTCATACCAAGAGCGACTGTCGGAGTACGGACTGCGAATGTTGTTTGTCAGTGGAGGCGAAGACCCAATCGTGCCACCTGCGAACATCCTTGACGCGAGCCCGAAGGAGGGCACCACGATGTTGTCGGTCGCGGGCATGACACACTTTCTCAACCAGGAGCCCAAAGAAGAAAGGGGCCGCCGCGAGAAAGAGCAGCGAGAGTTCTGGCTGCCGGAGGCGGGCGGACTGGTAGCGCGCGCGGCGATCCACTCGGAGCAAGTTCATATGGCTGAGCGGGACTCCGCGAGTAAGCTCATGAATAAACGCCCTGGACGCTTGGCTCTCAAGGTGCCACCACCGCGAGACTCGGAGTTGCTTGCGAGTAGCGACATGTTTGAGTCGGCTCTGGATTGGGTGCTGGATGTAGTTGGCGAGGACGATGGGTGGCTGTTGATTTGTCGCAATGCGCTACCCACGGCCTTTATAGAGCCTCGCAATTTCGTCCGGTGGGGTACAGCCCTACATCATCACGACCTAAGGATTCAGCAGTACGCCGCAGGGCTTCGTCAGCGGGCTAGCACCTTGAGGACGGCGAAGCCTCGCACAACGCTGATCCTGCCGAAGCAGCTAGAGCACTGGTTTGTTGATCTAAGTGCACGATTTGATCCCCACAGCGATGGGCCGGCAGGACGAATGACGACTCGGCGGGATCGCGAGATAATTTGGCGGGCCTTCGAGCGAAAGTGGCATCCGATCATCCGACGCTTTGAGGCGGGTAATATCGGGGATGCCTGTACAACGGAGATTGTGAGGGATGAGAGCTTCGCGAGGGCCATGGCGGACTGGCAGGAAATTGAGCCACAATCTCTCGAAGTCACCCATCTGCCGGATGTATGGATAGGTATCAAAGCCGGGGCCGAGTTGATCCCCGCGAGAGCAAATCGTAGAGATGACATTCACCGCGAGATAATCGATGGAGTGGAACGGATCGTGGCCGACGAGGCGATGGGTAAAGCTGCATCGTCTGGGCGACGTCCGAGAACTACGTCCGGCAAGAAGTTGCTGGAATCGGACATCGATTCGGAAAGTATTCGGATCGTGCAGGTCTCTGGCGCGGAGTTTAATCCGCGCTACCGAGGGAGAATCGAGAGATCCACGAAGGTAGCTACGCGTTTGCTGGCCTCGTGTGCGGCCGGTCTCGTCAGGTCGAGGCCGATAGAGTGAAGCGTTCAAGATGTACAATGTAAGCGGTTGACCTGAGCGTGGCCTGCTCGCTGCGCGAGGCCGGGCTATGTCACCCGTCTGCTGGTTCAGTCACAGGACGCGTTCGGTCAGCTCTGCCAAGCCAGCGTCCCTGACCGCGTGAGTTGCAACACTGGGTCTCCTGCGCTCGTCCCATCGCCGACGGGCGCGGCCGAGCCCCGCCCAGCCGCAGGGCTCGGCTTAGCGCTATAGGCCAACTCCTCCCGCCGCGCCCGCGTCGCCCCCTCGTCGAAGCTCCCGTCCTCGCCAAGCACTACCCCATAGACCTCGCGTGCCCGCTGCACGCCGACCCATCCGTCGCGCACGTCGTGCAGCACGTGCTCGACCGCGCGCTCGTGCGGCGGGCCGTAGCCGCCGCCGCCGGAGGAGATCGAGATGATCGTCTCGCCCGGCTGGAGCACCACGCGCGCCCAGGCGTCCAGCTCGACGACCTCGCCGTCGGCGCGGCGCATCGCCGGACGACACAACGCGCCCGACTGTCCGCCGCGCACGCCCAGAGCCGGGTTCACGGTCCCGTCTGCGGCGTAGAGCACCTCGAGCTCGGTATCCACCGGGCCGTACTCGATGTACAGCGAGGGCGCCCCGCGGAAGCGGCCCGCGCCCTCGGTGTCCGGCACGATTCGATCCGACCACACGCGGATCGGGCGCAGCAGCTCGAGCACCTCGGTCGAGTCGCGCATCATCGAGCCGCCGTCGCTCGTCTCGCCGTTCGTGACCCAGCCGTCGCCGTGGGGGTGGCCCGCGCCGCCGGAGTTGCCCAGGATCATCATGTCCACGAACGGCGCGTCGCCGTGGCGCGGGTCGCGCCCGGACAGGCCCGCCACCGCGGGCGGGCACTCCGGTCCGGTCGAGGCCATGCCGAGGCCGTCCTCGAACTCGGCCATCACGCGCTGCACGATCCCCGCCAAGCGCTCCGCGATCCCCGAGGTCGCCATCGAGCAGCTCGCCGGGTGGACCGGGATCCCCACGCAGCAGTTCTCGCGCAGCAGCACCTTCACGGCGCGCCCGCTACCCGTGTTGCGCGGCACCGGGTCATCGATGCTGTTGAACACCCCGATCAGCGCCGAGGTCGCCGCCGTGGATTCCGTCAGGTTCAGACCGCAAGGCAGGCAGTCGGGGTTGTTGCGCAGATCGATCTCGATCTCCGCCGCCTGCGGATCGACTGAGACCGTCACCTCCAGCGGCACGCCGTTCTCCACGCCGCGCAGCGGCACCGCGTCGTGGATGTCATACCCGGTGCGCCTGCCCGCCGGGAGCCCGCGGATCGTCGCCCGCATCCGCTCCTCGCTGTAGTCCAGCCAGTCCGCCACGTAGCGGTCGAACACGTCCCAGCCAACTTCCTCGCCCACCTTCAGCAGCTCGCGCTCGCCCACCCGCGCCGCGCCGATCATGCCGATGTAGTCGCCGTACCAGTCCTCCGGCACGCGAATCCGCGACATGCACATACGGACCACGTCCTCGATGTCCGAGTAGTCCTCCTGGATCTTCACGCAGGGGAAGATCAACGCCCCCTCCTCGTAGACGTCGCGCGCCGTCGCCATCAGCGTCGTCGGTTCGGAGTTGCCGATGTCCGCCATGTGCGCCTTCACGATCGCCGTCGCGCGCTGGCGGCCCTGCTCGTCGATCACCGGCACCACGATGCAGTGATCGCCCGCGTGCGAGTTGCCGTGGTAGGGCGAGTTGTGGATGAACGCCTGCCCCCGACGCGGGTGCGGATGCCACTTGCGCAGCCAGCGGCTGATCACGTCCGGTCCCGAGATCACGTGGATCGGCAGCGACTCCGCCATCACCAGCATCTCGTGGTTCGCCGTCACGATGCAGCAGGAGAAGTCGCGCGCCGTGTTCAGCACCGTCGAGCGCGCCGTGCGGAACAGCGTGTTCGTCATCTTGCGGACCACGCCTTCCATGCGGTTCGTCATCACCGCCAGCGTGACCACGTCGCGCGGCTGGGAGCCCTCGCTCATCGGCTCACCGCCTTCGCCGAGCGCGGGCTCGGGCCCGCTGCCTCCAGCGCGCCCGGCGCGATCGCCAGGCTGCCGCTTGCCGTTCGTTCCGCGCTCGCTCCCGGGTTCAGCACGATCGTCGTGAACGACGACTCCACGATCGCGGGGCCCGCGAACTGCGCCCCCGGGCTCATCGCCTCCAGGCGCAGGATCGCCGCGTTCACCGCGCCCACGCCGCTGAAGTAGACGCTGCGCATCCCCGAGGAGCTGTGTCCCTGCTCGAGCGCCACCGTGTCGTCCACGCCGCCTCGCAGCGGGCAGTTCACGCGCGCGCGCAGGTTCACGATCTCGATCGCCGCACGCTCGTCGCGCACCGCGTACACCTCCTCGTGGATCGAGTGGAAGTCCTCCACCAGATGCGCGACGCCCTCGGCCGAGCCCAGGTCTCCCGCGCGCAGGCGCACGTCCAGCTGCCACACCTGATGGCGGTAGCGCGCCTCGGCCACGAACTCGATCTGCGCCTCGCTGCCCGCGCCGTTGCGCTTGGCGAACTCCTCGCAGCGTGCGCGCAGGCCGTCCAGCACCGCCTGTGCGCCCGTGTGGTCGAAGCTGTCCGAGCCCGTGAACAGCGCCGCCGCGTATTCGCTGCTCAGATCGCTCATCAGCGCCCCACGCGCGCTCAGCACCGCGCCCGCCTGCGGGATCACCACGCGCCGCGCGCCGAGACGACGCGCGATCGCCACCGCGTTCAGCCCCGCCGCGCCACCGCCGCCCACCAGCACCGCGCTGCGCGGGTCCACGCCCTGGTTCACGGTGATCTCCTCGATCGCCTGGACCATGCGCTCGGTCGCCACTGCCATGATCGCCGCGGCAGCCTCGTTCACGTCGAGGCCCAGGGGCTGCGCGATCTGCTCTGAGATCGCTCGCTCCGAGCCCGCCGCGTCGAGCTCCATCTCGCCGCCCAGGAAGTAGTCCGGATCGATGTAGCCCAACACCACGCAGGCGTCCGTCACCGTCGGGCTCGTGCCTCCGCGGCGATAGCAGACCGGCCCCGGCTGCGCGCCCGCGCTCTGCGGCCCCACGTGCAGCAGGCCGCCCGCGTCGATCCAAGCGATCGAGCCGCCGCCCGCGCCCACGCTGCGCACGTCCACCGCCGGGAAGCCCGTGATGTGGCCCTCGTACTCGAGGCCCAGCCAGGTCTCGCGCGTCACCGGGATGCGCCCGCGCCGCACGAGCGTCACGTCGTAGCTCGTGCCGCCCGTGTCTGCCACCACCGCGTTCTCGCTGAGCCCGTCCAGGGCCGCGTAGTGGCGCCCCGCGATCGGCGCCATCGCGGGCCCCGAGTTGATCGAGTGGATCGGCGCCGCGCCCATGTCCGCCGCGTCGACCACGCCGCCGCTCGAGGTCACCATCAGCAGGCGGCCCTGAAAGCCTCCCTTGCGCAGCCGCCCCTCCAGGCTGTCCAGGTAGGTCGTCATCAGCGGCTTCAGCGACGCGTCGATCGCCGTCGAGGAGGCGCGCCGGTACTCGCGCAGCGTCGGGTTCAGCGCGTGCGAGAGCGTGTAGGGAATCCCCGGCAGGTGGTGCTCCAAGAGCTCGCCCAACGCCAGCTCGTGCGCCGGATTCGCGATCGACCAGAGCAGGCACACCGCCACCGACTCCACGTTCGCCTCCGCCAGGCGGCCCAGCACCTCGACCGCCGCCTCCTGCTCCAGCGGCTGCACCACCTCGCCCTGGCTGCCGATCCGCTCCGCGATCTCGAACGTCAGCGCGCGCGGGATGTAGGGGTCCGGATAGCCGTAGCTCCAGTTGAACGGCTCCGTGCGCCCGCCCTCGCGCAGCAGCAGCATGTCCGGGTGCCCGCGGGTGCACAGCAGCGCCGTGCGCGCGGTGCTCTCCGTCAGGATCGCGTTGATCGCGCGCGTCGTGCCGTGGATGAACAGCTCGACCGAGCCCAGGAAGTCCGCCGACTCCCTGCCCGCATCCCTCGCCGCCAGCGCGATCGCGTCGAGAATCCCGTTCGCCGGTTCCTGCGGCGTCGTCGAGGCCTTGTACAGGCGCACGTCCTCGCCGTCTTCCACCACCAGATCGGTGAAGGTGCCCCCTGTGTCAGCCGCCAGCCGCATGCCGCTATTCGCTCCGCGCTTCTGTCGCGTCTGCATTTCGCCCCGAACCCCAGCGTTCGATATTTCGGAGCATGGACGGATACAACGTACCAACGAGACACGGCGCCCGCAATCTCGGGTGTGCTCGTTTCCCACTTTCGCAAGGCGTTCGTGGGCTCATGCGAGGTTCTCGGCTGCGCCGCGCTGGACCGGCGCCGCGCGCTCGAATCAGCTCGCCGGCGCCTTTGCGCCGGACGCCGAGGCGCTGAGCGTCGGCATCTCTCCCAGCAGCGTGCGAATCACCTCGTCGCGGATGCGTGCGCTGTCCAGCGCCGCCTCCGAGGTCAGTGCCTGCAGCGTCAACCCGTTCAAGATCGCATCCAGGCGCCAGGCCCAAGGGATCGTGCCGTTGCTCTGCGCCGGCACCAGACCCTCCAATGCTTTGTCCAGCAACTCGTACCAGCTGGTCAGCCGTGCCTCGATCGTGTGCCGCAGATCCGCCAGGCGCACCGCCTCGCCGTAGGCGTTGATCCACACCCGCCAGGTCTCGCTCACCTCCTGGCCTTCCTCCAGCGAGCTGTCCAGCAGCGCCGCCAGGCGCTCGCGGCCCGGCGGCACGTCCTCGATCGCCGCGCGCATCCGTGCCTGCGCGCGCTCGGAGACGAACACCAGCGCCTGTTGCAAGAGGTCCTGACGGTTCGCGAAGTAGTGGTTGAGCATCCCCGTGCTCACACCCGCCTCCTCCGCCACCATCCGCATCGTCGTCCCCGCGAAACCCTCGCGCGAAATTACCGTCGCGGCCGCTCGGCAGATCTGCTCCCGTCGTATTGGCCCCATCCCGAGCTTTGGCACAGCGGCCCCTTCCTTCGTTTCTCTGCCGGCTCGCCTTGACCGACCCGACTTCCATCGAGCTCGCGCTGGAAGGCAATTCCCCTTGACGCCTGGATCCTATCTGCTGAGCAGGGCGTCTTATTCGGGTCTTTCAACTCGCTTGCGAACGCCTCTGGACCGGCATATAGTCGCATATCGAGTGATCGATTTGCAAAAAGCCGGACGCGTGCTCGCATGGGTTCGACAGATGAGTCAAGGGAGCGTCAGATGAGCATCGAGCGTGTCGAAACCAACCCGGGCGCGGGCTTCGCAGACGCCGTCACCACCGTCGGTCCCGGCCGCGTCGTCTACGTCTCCGGCAACGTCGGCTTCGGCCCCGACGGCAAGGTCGTCGCCGGGGGCGTCGGCCCCGAGTCGGCTGCCACCTTCGACAACATCGCGCGCGTCCTCAGGGAGGCCGGCGCCGACTTCTCCCACATCGTCAAGATCAACGCCTTCATCACCGACCTCGACGAATACCCTGCCTACGCCTCCGTGCGTGCCGAACGTTTCGGGGAGGAGCTGCCCGCCAGCGCGACCGTGCAGGTGGCCGGCCTGCTCGTCGGCGCACACATCGAGATCGACGCCGTCGCCTTCGTTCCCGAGGGCTGAGCCGCCGCGCAGCCGCGTCGTCGGCGAGGGCGCGCTCAACGCTCCCATCGGGGTGCTTGAGAAGTCCTAAACCGATCAATCGATATAAAAATCAAATAGGCTATGGTTCGCGGCTGACTTCAGGCGGCTGACCAGAACCGAGGTGGAGTGGTGCGCTGCGCGATCGATACCGGAGGCACGTTCACGGACCTGGCGCTCGAGCACGAGCAGGAGGTGCGGATCTTCAAGTGCTCCACCACGCCTGAGAATCCGATCCGCGGGATCCTCGAAGTGCTCGAGCTGGCCGCCTCCGGCCTCGGCGTCGAGCGGGCCGAGCTGCTCGGTCGGATCAGCATGCTGATCCACGGCACCACACGTTCCACCAACGCCGTGCTCACCGGCAGCACCGCCAGGACCGCGCTGCTGAGCACGCTCGGCCACTGCGACATGCTGCTGCTGCGCGAAGGCGGGCGCGGTCGCGCCTTCGACTGGAGCATCGAGTACCAGGACGCCTACATCCCGCGCGCGCTCACCTTCGAGCTGGCCGAGCGGATCGACGCGCAGGGGCGCGTGCTGCGCGAGCTCGACGAGGAGGCTGCTGTCCAGACGATCGAGGGGCTGCGCGCGCTCGACGTCGAGGCCGTCGCCGTCTGCCTGCTCTGGTCGATCGTCAACCCCGTCCACGAGCGACGCATCGGCGAGCTGCTCGAGCAGCATCTGCCCGGCGTTCCCTACACGCTCTCGCACGCGCTCAACCCGACCTTGCGCGAGTACCGGCGAGCCTCCTCCACCGCGATCGACGCCTCGCTGAAGCCGCTGATGAGCACTTACCTCGACGACCTCGAGCAGGAGTTGCGCCAGGCCGGCTTCGGCGGCGAGCTGCTCGTCATCTCCACCAGCGGCGGGCTCATGCACGCGCGCGAGGCCGCCAAGGTGCCGATCACCTCGATCAACTCCGGTCCCGCGATGGCGCCCGTCGCCGGGCGACACTTCGCCGCCGCGATCGGAGACCGCGACGCCGATGGCCGTGGTGGCCGCGAGGGCACCGGCGCCGAGGACGCGATCGTCGCCGACACCGGTGGCACCAGCTACGACGTCTCGGTCGTGCGCGGCGGGCGCATCCCGATGACGCGCGAGACCTGGCTCGGCGAACCGCTCACCGGCCACATCACCGGCTTTCCCGCCGTCGACGTCAAGAGCATCGGCGCCGGTGGCGGCTCGATCGCTTGGATCGACCACGGCGGCCTGCTGCACGTCGGACCGCAGAGCGCGGGCGCCAACCCGGGCCCCGCCGCCTACGGGCGCGGCGGCGAGCATCCGACCGTCACCGACGCCTGCCTCACGCTCGGGTATCTCGATCCCGAGCGCTTCCTCGGCGGCGCCATGAGACTGGACGAGGGACGAGCGCGCGCGGCGATCGATCGGGACGTCGCGCGCGCGCTCGGTCTCGATGTCGAGGAGGCCGCCTCCGCGATCCTCGCGCTCGCCACCGAGCACATGGTGCAGGCGATCACCGAGATCACCGTCGACGCCGGTATCGATCCGCGTGGCGCCGTGCTCGTCGGCGGCGGTGGCGCCGCCGGGCTCAACAGCGGCGCGATCATGCGCAGGCTCGGTTGCCGCGCGCTCGTGATCCCCGAGACCGGTGCCGTGCTCAGCGCCGTCGGCGCGCTGATGGCCGATCTCTCAGCCGAATTCTCCGCCGCCTGCTTCACATCCAGCGAGGACTTCGACGCCGCGCGCGTCGACGCCGTGCTCGACGAGCTGCGCGAGCGCTGCCGCTCCTTTGCCGCGCAGGTCGACGCCGAGTCGCATCGGATCGAGCTGATCGCCGAGTCGCGCCTGGCGCGCCAGGTGTGGCAGATCGACGTGCCGCTGCGGGCCGAGCGCTTCGGGGACGGCGAGGGCGAGCAGATGCTGCTCGAGGACTTCCGCCGCCTGCACGAGGAGATCTTCGCCGTGCGCGACGATCACTCCGCCGTCGAAATCGTCGCCCTGCGCGCCCGTGTCATCTGCCCCTTGGAGAACCGCTCCGAGGGGCGCCTCTCCAGCTCCGCCGGGGAGCTCGATGGCGAGCGTCCCGTCTACTTCTCCGGGCACGGTCACACGAGCGCGCGCGTGCTCTCGCTGGAGCAGCTCGCGTCCGGGCAGGAGCTGGCCGGTCCCGCGATCGTCGAATCGCCGCTCACCACCGTCGTCATCGAGCCCGGTGCCGTCGCCGAGCGTCGTCCCGGCGTCGGGCTCGTCGTGCGTCTCGTGGACCAGGCCCGCGTACGGGAGGTGCGCCGCGATGTCGACGCCGTCAGCCGCTGATCCAGAGCGGGGCCGCGGCTCCGCGGGCGCTGCGGGGCGCTTTGACCCCGTCGCGCTCGCCGTCACGACCAGCCGCGTGCAGGGCATCGTGCGGCGCATGACCAACACCCTGTTTCGCACCGCCCGCTCCTCGGTGCTGAACACCGCGCGGGACTTCTCCTGCTGCGTGGTCACCCGCGATCACGAGATGCTCGCCACCGCCGAGAGCCTGCCGATCCACGTGATGAGCGGCCCCGATCTGGTGTCCGCCTCGCTCGCTCGGCTGCACCCCGAGCTGCACGCCGGCGACGCTTTCCTGCACAACTCGCCCTACCACGGCAACTCGCACGCCGGCGACCATTGCATCCTCGTGCCGATCGTCGACCGCGACGGCGAGCACCACCTCACGGCGATCGTCAAGGCGCACATGTCCGACATCGGCAACTCCCAGCCCACCACGTTGTGGGCAAACGCCCGCGACGTCTACAACGAGGGCGCGCTGATCTTTCCCGGCGTCAAGGTGCAGGACGGCTATCAGGACATCCCCGACATCATCGAGATGTGCCGCGTGCGCCTGCGCGTGCCCGAGGTCTGGTACGCCGACTATCTCGGCATGATCGGCGCCGCGCGGATCGGCGAGCGAGAGCTGCTCGCGCTCGGCGAGGAGCTCGGCTGGGAGGCGCTGCACGAGTACACCGCCGCCTGGTTCGACTACAGCGAGCAGATGATGGCCGGGGCGATCGGGCGTATGCCCGCGGGCCGCAGCGTCGCGCAGAACAAGCACGACCCGATGCCGGTCGCCGGCGCCGAGGACGGCGTTCCCGTGAAGGTCACCGTCGATGTCGACCCCGAGGCCGGGCGCGTCCAGGTGGATCTGCGCGAGAATCCCGACTGCCTGCCCTGCGGCATCAACCTGACCGAGGCCACCAGTCGCACCGC
>DATAVP010000018.1:0-122285 GCA_036267655.1 Solirubrobacteraceae bacterium | reverse complement strand
GCCTGATCAGAAGCCTGTCCGCCCCGTTGTGTGGAGCGTGACTCATCACAGTCTTGCCCTTTGCGGTTCCGATGCCCAGGCCGAGCACCGACAGACAAACCCCCAAGGAACAGGAGGTCATATTTCATGCTGGCAGACCAGGCCGACCATGTGCTCGGCATCGACACGCACCGCGACTCCCACAGCGCGGCGATCCTCGCTGCGCAGACGGCAACCGTGCAGGGACAGATAACCGTCGCCGCCAACGAGCGCGGCTATCGCAGGTTGTTGCGCTTCGCGCGTGCGAGCGCTCCAGGCCGCAGAGCGTGGGCAGTCGAGGGGACGGGCAGCTATGGCGCGGGACTGACCGTGTTCCTTCTCAGAGAGGGAGAGCTGGTGCTCGAGGTCGACCGTCCTCGTCGCCCGGCACGGCGCGACCGCGCCAAGTCCGACGAGCTCGACGCGATCCGTGCAGCCCGCGAAGCACTCACGCGTGAGCATCTGGCCCGTCCACGCCGGCGGGGAGAGCGCGAGGCGCTGCGGGTGCTCTTGGCCACACGTGACAGCGCCGTGCGCTCCAAGCGCGCGGCGATCACGCTGATGAAGGGCCTCTTGGTCTCCGCTTCACCGGGCCTGCGTGAAGGGCTGCGCTCGCTGTCGAGCAATGAGCAGCTCGCGCGCTGCGCCCGCCTGCGCGTCATCGGCACGCAGGACCCAGAGCAGCGCGCCACGACGATCGCGATCCGCGCGAGCGCCAGGCGAGCGCTCGCGCTGCAGCAGGAAGCACTCGAGCTCGAAGCGGAGATCAAGCCGATTGTCGCCGAGCTGGCGCCCTGCCTCTTGGCGGAGATGGGTGTCGGGCCGATCGTTGCAGCGCAAGTCCTCTGCGCCTACTCCCACCACGGACGAATCCGCTCGGAGGCGGCCTTTGCCTCACTTGCCGGCGTCGCGCCGATCCCGGCCTCCTCGGGACAGACGGTGCGCCATCGCCTGAACCGCTCAGGCGACCGACAGCTCAACCGGGCGCTTCACACGATCGTGCTCTGCCGGATGCGCGATGACGCTCGCACACGCGCCTATACGGCTCGCCGACAGGCCGAAGGACGCAGCACGCGTGAGATCAAGCGCTGCCTGAAGCGCTACACCGCACGCCATCTCTACCGGCTGCTTCAGGCCTCACCGCCGAATCTCGCAAATAGCGTGACTTGACAAACATAGAAGCATCGGGACAGCTCCTACTGTGCGCGCGCTGTGTCCGGCTATCCAATCGGAAGCCGGCCCGCGACGGTAGAGCGATACGGCGAACGCGCGGCGTCCACCGCACAGTGGCGTCGCGGATCGGACGATCGATGAGCGGCCGATGCGCGAGGCTCCGGAGCGCGACGGATCCCCGCAGTGACCCGTTCAAGCGCGGAGCGGTGCGTTCGTCTCCTGAACTTAGCTACCGCGAGGATCCATCGCCCCCGACATGGGAGGCCAGGACCGCGCCCTGAAGCAGCAACCGCGCGGCGCGCGGGAGCGACCCGATGCCTGTAAATGCAGGCCCTCTGCGAGTAAGCTCCGTTCAAAAGTCACGCTCCCCAGTGGACTCAGCACTGCCGAACTGGCACCGTGGAGCCCACTGTGGGAGCCACCTTGATTTGGACTCATTACGCTAAAAGTGGCGATTTGCAGGAGAAACCTGTACCGCGAGGATCCATCGCCCCCGACATGGGAGACCGGGACCGCAGAGAGAAGCAGCAAACGCACTAGGCGAGCCAGCGCAACGAGAGCGGTCATCGTGAGAAGGCCTTTATCAAGCCAAATCTAGGTGTCTACTCCGACAAAAGGTTTGCTCTTTTGGACTGCTCAATCGCTGCCTCATATACGCAGTTACCTCCGGACGAAAGAACGCACGCTTCCGTGATCCCAGCGAATCACTATGCGGAGCCAGCGAATGAGAAAGCTAGATATCCCCGTCAGTCCTGCAGTCGTATGCGCTTGGCTGCTCTATCCGATGGGCTCTTGACGAGCCTTGCGACATTGCTATAGTCGTGGCATGGCAGAAGAGCTTCGTGCCCTGATCGTGGATGAGGAGGCGCTCGCGCAAGAGGAGCTTGCGCGGGGATTGCAGCCATACGTGCGCTTCACGTCGGGTGGGAAGTTGCTCCTAGAACCCGCGTTCGACGACCTACCGGCGGAACAACGCGTGCTTTGTGTGCTCCTGGCTTTGCAGGCCATGCGCCTGCTCGGACTCCGCGAGTCAGATGATGCGACCCCCGGTGACGTCGGCGCGATCTCCGGGATGCCCTCCGGGACGGTCCGTCCGAAGCTATCCGCCCTGTTGAAGGGACGCTGGGTCATCAAGACAGGCGCGCGGTACTCACTTCCGCTCCACTCAGCGAGGCGCGCGATCGATCTACTCGGGCGTGCGAGATGAGCGACGATCGGAAGCGTGCGGTAGAGGAGGCATTGCAATTCCTGCGGAGCGTTGATCTGAACCCGGAGAGCCCGGGCGGAGCCGTCGTGCTCGAACACCTGCTCCGCGCATCATCTCCTCCTCCGTCGACGGAAACCGAGGGCCCTGCTGCCGCCCCTTCCGATCAAGTGCGTGATCTCGACGACAGTGCCTCTCCGGCCGCGCGCTTGGCGCGATGGATAGGGACCGACATCGACCGCATAGAGGACGTCGTCGAGTTCACCGCCGATGAGCCGCTTCTGCGGATCCCCGTAGCTCGACTGCCTCGTGCAAAGGCCGAGCGTCAACGCTCGCTTGTGCTGCTCAAGCTTGCGGTAGAACGCGTTGCCTACGATCGCTCAGATGTTCCAGCTGGCAAGATAAATGCGATGTGTGCGGACTATGCATGCATGGATCAGAACCTCCCTGCGAACGTGTCCAGCCGGGGGGACCTTGCAACCCGACGTGGCAAGCGCGGCACTTATTTCTATCGCGCGACCCAGCCTGGAATCCAACGCGCGAAGGCGCTGTTGGAGGAGCTGTTCGAAACTGAGGAGGAGCTACGGATATGACGAGCGACTCGGGCGTCGTGCAGCGGCTGCGGGAGGCCAGCGACGCGGTCAGCGCAGCTAACCTTCCGGCCGACCTTCGCAGTGCCGGACTGGTGCTGGCATTTTGGACTGGTGGTGCAGTGGGAACGCACCAAACGACTCGTCAGGAAGCTGGCATGCCCGGCAGCCTAGCCGAGCAGCTTGAGGTTGATTCGGCAGCTCTCGGCCGAATCTATGAGATCGAGGAGGATCAGGTAGCGCTCATTCTTCCCCGACGAGCCCTGGATAGGTCAAAGAGCACAGCGATGACCGAGATTGCTCATCTCGTAGTCGCGGCCAGACAGAGTCTCGGACACGGTGACTGGACCCCAGCCGAGACCGTCCGCCACGCCTGCGAGGACATGGGAGTGCTCGACGGCAACTTCGGAAGAAGCGTCCAGCAGCTCCATGGCGAGGGATTTCGGGTTCGCGGCAACGGCGCCCAACGCGAGTTGAGGATGAACGCAGCTGGTTATGAAGCGACGGCCGCGTTGATCCAGCGCGTCGTCGCGAACAAGTCGTAATGGCCCGTGGCTTCGGGCTCGTAGTACAACGGCTAAGCCGTCGTCGCGATCGGGTGCTGGTAGTCGCTCATCTAGTTGGTGAGCGCGAAGGGGACGGATGGTTCTCGCCTGCTGCCGTCGGAAGGATGTTCGAGTCATTGCGACTTCCGTCTCCGGGCAACATCAGCCAAGAGCTCGCGAGGCTGCGGGATAGCGAGCTCGTATTTCGACGGGGGAACAGCACTTGGTCACTAACGCCGGAGGGCAAAGAGGCCGTGCTCAATCTCGTCGGAGACGTCGATCCTGCTGCGGTCGCCGCGGAAATTACGGCGGGCGGTTCTGCTGAACTAGCGGGTGCAGAGCATCCGCTAATTCCTGCCGAGGTCGCGCCGCTGCCGTTCGCACCGGCGGTGCGACGGCTCCTGGACATCTCACCCTTTGAGCGCAACGTGTTCTGCATGACGAGATTTCCGAGGGATAGCGATAGTGCTTCTGACCCAATTGCTCGGGCGATTACCACCCTGCGGGAGACGATCGCACGCACTGGTCTGGTCATGCATCTAGCTTCGGACCGTAACGCCGACGATCAGCTCTTCGGCAACGTAGCGGCCCACATCTGGGGCTGTAAGTACGGAATCGCAATCCTTGAGACGAGAGGCAGCCCAAAGGGTCATAAAACCGCACAGCTAAACGACAATGTTCTCGTTGAGGTTGGCGCCATGCTCGTGACAGGGCGCCGATGCGCGCTCATTAAGGACTTTCTCGCCCCAAACCTTCCGAGCGACTTTGTCGCGCAGATTTATAAGGAGGTGGACATCGACGACGAAGCCGCGCTCAGCGATGTCGCCACAGCTTGGGTCACGCAGGATCTCCAGGTTTAGGTTCAGCTCGCACCGCCTTAAGGTGTTCGAGCGGGCCCAGAAACGGGCGACTACCCGCGGTTGCTCCCCCTGGGCAACGTGGGCGGTCAGCTCCCCGTCACGTGGGCGGTTCGTGGGCGGAGGGCCCTCGACGCGGCGCAGCTGGCCGATCCACCTCCGCCGGCCATATCACCCCGCGATCCCAGCGCCAGAGCCAAATGCTGCACTCCCAGGACGCCCCCAGTCCCTCCCAGCACCCACCAGCATTTCTATCGGGGAGACAGGATTTGAACCTGCGACCGCCCGGCCCCCAGCCGGGTGCGCTACCAGACTGCGCCACTCCCCGTGGCTGGCAAGCGGGCGACGGGAATCGAACCCGCCCTAGAAGCTTGGAAGGCTTCTGTGCAACCACAACACTTCGCCCGCACGCCGTTGGGTCGATCTTACCGCCGCTCCTCCACGGGCACCTCCCCCGCCTCATCCACCAACCCAGCAGGCGGCCAGGGCCCGAACCAATTGTCCCGAGCCCCGTCGAGCGTGACGGTGGACCCATTGAAGGCACCCCCCACGGGCGAGGCGAGCAACGCCACGAGCCAAGCATGCTCCTCCGGCGTGCCCAACCGCTGCACTGGCACCGAGCGCGACATCCCGGCCCGCACGGCCGCGGGGTACTTGACCATGACCTCGGTGTCGAAGGTCCCGACCGCGACGGTCGCGACCGTCACCCCCTCCCCTGTCCAGCGCCCCGCCAGCTCGCGCGTCAAAGCCTCGACGGTCGCCCGCGCCGCGCCGGAGTGCGCCATCCCCGGCATCCCGTGATGCGGCGAGAGCGTCACGTTCACGATCCGCCCGCCCCGCGAGCCGGAACCGCCGCCGCAATCGCCCTCGTCCTCGCTCCCCTCTCCTGCAAACGCAAGCTCGAACGCGGCCTCGGACATGTTGAGCATCCCCTGCACGTTCAGCCGCCACACGGCCCGCCACCCCTTTGAGGCGATCAGCTCGGCCGGGCTGAAGAACTGCCCTCCTGCGTTGTTCACGAGCAGGTCGAGCCGCCGGTCGCGCTCGAGCACCGCCCCCACCATCGCCCGCGCGTCGGCGCGCTCGCGAATGTCGCCGACGACCGTCCGCACGCCACCCGACTCCTTACCCTCCGCCCCGTTCCCGCCCCCCGAGCCTCGACCCTCCCCGCCACCCCGGACCAGCCCGTCGATCTCGGCGGCGGCCTCGACCAGCACGTCCTCTCTGCGCCCGGCGATCGTCACCCTCGCGCCGCACCGCGCGAGCTCGAGCGCGGTCGCCTTCCCAAGCCCGGTCCCCCCGCCGGTGACGAGCGCCGCCTGCCCGTGCAGCATCCCGGCGCTGAAGATCGAGGATCCCGGCCCCCGCGGCCCCCCCACCCCGGCCTGCGCGCTGATCTCGCTCGTCATCGCGCGGGATCATAAGCGCGCCCACAGCACCCCGCGTCTCGTCCAAGGGTCCAAGAATCGAACGGTCCGTCTTGCGATCGGTCTAGGGTTGTGCCCGTGTCCCACCGGCCCCTGGCCATCGTTTCCGGGCTCACGATCGGCGACTACCTGCTGTGGAACTGGTCGCTGAACGGCGGTCACGACGTGCTCGCGCTCGTCTCGGGCCTGACGCTCCCGCCTCTGGCGGCGGCGTGCCTGTGGCTGATCGCGCTCACGGCGGCCCGCCTGCTCGGCCGCGCGACGCAACGCGCGGGCCGCGCCACGCGCCGCACGGACAACGCAGGCCGCGCCGCCAGCGCCCCCTCGGTCCAAGCGCGCCAGGCCCGCCGACGCCCGGCACGGCGCCTGAAGCCCCGCGTGAGCCGCTCGATGGCCCGCTCCCGCCGCGAGCTGCGCCGAGAGACGTCCTCCGTGCAAGCCTCTACGGCATCGCCGGTATCCCCAAGCCCCGCGCGTCAGTCCGGCTCCTCCCGCAAGCTCGCCGCCTGAGGCGGCTCACGAACGCGTGAAGGACCGCATCAGGCGACTGATCCCACGCTCGATACGGGCGCGCCTGGCGACGGCGGGCGGCTTCCTGGTGCTGCTGGCGGCGATCGCACTGGCGGGCTATCTCTACGAGCACGACCGCACCGGCAGCATCTACCACCCGCACGCGCGCTTCATCCCGACGCCGACGCCGACGCTGCCGAAGAAGAAGGTGGACGAGTTCTCCTGGCCGCTGTACGGCTACACGAAGGAACACACCCGCTTCTTCCCGGCGCCCGCGAGTCTGCACCCGCCGTTCAAGCGCATCTGGGTCAACAACGCCCACACGCTGCTCGAGTTCCCGCCGGTGCTGAGCGGCGATCGGCTCTACCAGCTTGGCGACAACGGCGTGCTGCGCGCGACGAGCAAGACCACGGGCCATACGGCCTGGACGCGCAGCATCGGCCACCTCTCAGCCTCGACGCCCGCGGTGGTAGGCAAGCTCCTGTACGCGACGGTGCTCTCGCGCCCGGGCGGCGGCAGCGGGCGCATCTGGGCGCTGAACACCTCGAACGGCTCGATCGACTGGTATCGCAACCTGCCGAGCGCGAGCGAGTCCTCGCCGATGGTCGACCACGGCAAGGTGATCTTCGGCACCCAGAGCGGCACGGTCTACGCGCTGAACGCGAGGACCGGGAACGTGATCTGGAGCTACCACGCAGCGGGCGCGGTGAAGGCGAGCCCGACGCTCAGCAGGGGCGTCCTCTACTTCGGCGACTACTCCGGCCACGTGCAGGCGATCAGCGAGCACACCGGCCGCCGTCTGTGGCGCAGCGGCTCAGAAGGCGCGCTGCTCGGCAGCGGCACCTTCTACTCGACCCCGGCCGCGGACTACGGGCGCATCTTCCTGGGCAACACCGACGGTCGCGTCTACGCCTACGACGCCGCGACCGGCAAGCTCGACTGGGCGGTGCAGACCGGCGCCTACGTCTACTCCTCCCCCGCGATCACGAACGCCCCTGGCCTCGGCCCGACGATCTACCTCGGCTCCTACGACGGCACCTTCTACGCGCTGAACGCCCGCACCGGCCACATCGCTTGGAAGTTCGACGCCCACGGCAAGATCTCGGGCTCGCCGACGATCGTGGGACGCACGGTCTACTTCGCGGACCTCGGCACGCACACCACCTACGGCCTGGGGATCTCGACGGGGAGGCTGTCCTTCGAGCTGCACACCGGGTCCTTCGACCCTGCGATCTCCGATGGCACGAATATTTATTTGACGGGATTGACGGGCCTCTATGCCTTCACGCCGCGCCACGAGAGCAGGGCTGCCGCGGCTACCCGGCCCGGCAAGAGCGCCCGCCCCCAAGAGCACGCCCGAGCGAAAAGCTCGCACGTACGAGCAAGGGCCCGGGCCGCCGCGCGTCGACGCGCGTCCATCCGCCGGCGCCGCGCTGCACGCAACCGGCGCCACTCGTGAGCGTCCAGTAGGGCGTGTAGCGCACGCGCACCAGGAAGCTCCCCGGCGCGTCGGCCTCCAGCGCGAAGGATTCGTGCCCGAGCGCCGTCAGGCGGCCGGGGCCGCTCGCGATCGGCGTGGCGTCGCGCACCGCGTAGATGCGCCAGTGCGGGCTCGCATACACCTGCTTCAGATAGGGCAAGCCGGCACGGATCAGCCGACCCTCGCGCGAGCTGGAGGGGTCGAGCGCCACGTCGGGCAGCGCCACGTAGGCGACGGCCTGCTCGCGCAGCCAGCGCCCGTAGCTGTCGGCGTCCAGACGCGGGGACAGCAGCACGCGGTCGTAGCGCACGTCGAGCTGCTTCTCCCAGCCGCGCGCGAGCGACACGCGCGGGGCCAGCTCGGCGGTCTCCCAGTGCGTGCGCGTGAGCGGCACCTCCAACCGCACGGGCTGCTCGGCGTGCGCGGCCAGGAAGCGCTCGACCGGCGCGTAGAAGGCGCCGTTCGTCGAGGGGTCGCCCGCGACGGCGAGCGTCTCGCGCACGGGGCCCCACCCAGCCCAAACGGCCCAGGCCGCGAACGCGACCACGGCCAACGCGCGAGAGCGTCTCGCGGCTCCCGGCCAATCGGCCGCGCAGATCAGCAGCGGCCCCGCGAGCAGCACGCCGTAGCGCTCGATGTTGCTGCCCACCGGCGTCGGCACGACCAGGAACAGGAGGCAGGCCGCCAGGTAGACCACCGCCCCCAGCCGCAGCCGCCCCGCGCCCGCGGGAAGCGCGCAGGCGAAGGCCGCGACGACGAGCGCCGTGGCGATGAAGGAGATCGTGGGATAGGGCTCCGAGCCCCCCTCGGGGAACAGCCCCACGAGCGCGAGCACGACCACCGCGGCGGGCAATGCCAGCACGAGCAGCGCCCGCGGCGAGCGCCGCCACAGCGACTCGCTCAGCGCGGCGAGCGCGAGCAGCAGGCCCGCGACGGGGCTCGCGGCCGCGCTCATCGCCGCGAGCAACGCCGCCGCCGCGGTGCGCCCCCGCCCACGGGTCCCTCCGCCTTCCGCGAGCACCAGCGCGGCGGCGAGCGCGAGCGAGACCCCGAGCGCGAAGGCCAGGCGCCCGATCCAGACATCGCCCACGGCGGCCAGCGCGAACGCGGCCGAGGCCCAGCGCGCCGAGCGCCCGTAGGCGCCGAACACGAGCCGTTCGAAGCAGAAGGTCGAGAGCAGCACCGAGGCCGCCCCGACCGCGCGCAGCCCCAACAGCCAGGCCAGCGGCGGGAACAGCAAGCTGTAGCCGGGCAGGTCGTGACCCGCGTACCAGTGCTCGTCATAGACCGCGAAGCCGAGGTGCTTGAACAGGTCCAGGCGATAGGCCGCCGCGGCCAGATCGGGGGTGCGGGGCGCGAGCAGCAGCCAGGCGAGCAGCGCGACGCCTGCGCAGACGAGGCCCAGCGGCGCGGCCCGCAGCCGCTGAGTGGGAAGATCAACCGGGGTCCGGTGTGCTACCCCACCGGACCCCGGCCTGTCCGCCTCTGAAGCAGCGGCTCTGTACCCCTCAGAACCGTTGAACGCCCCGGAAGTAGCTGTGGTGCTGCGGGCCACGCCAAGATAATGACGGCCATGCCCCTCGCGAAACGCACTCCCCGACGCCGACCGCGCCCGCGCATCCGCCGACCGCGGCTGTTCGCGGGCCTGTGCGCGGCGCTGATCCTCGCGACGCTCGCGAGCGGCTGTGGCACGGGCCACCCCGCGCCGATCACCTCGCGAGAGCTGGCCGAAGCGCAGACGTTCCCCTACTTCCGCGTCTACTGGGTCGGCCCCAGGTTCCTGGGGAGCTCGCTTTCGGCGGCCGACGGGCAGAAGGGCTACATCACCTCGCTCGGCGACAGCGTCTACTACGGCGACTGCGTTAGGGGCAAAGGCATCTTCGGCGGCGGCAGCTGCGTGCTGCCGCTGCAGGTCACCTCGGTGATCTACCGCCTGCACTCGAACGCGACGCTCGGGCCGCAGCGCAACATCGTGGTGCGCGGCGTGCCCGCGACGGTCTACGACGGCGGCCGCTCGATCGAGCTGTACTCCGGCCGCGTGGCGATCGACCTGTTCTCCAACAGCTTCGCCCACGCCTACCGCGCGGCGAGGGCGCTGCTGCCGATGAACGCACCGGGCTCGGCGCAGGGCGCGCTGCCGCCGCCGATCTACTGCCCGGGCCTGTCGGGCGTGCAGAGCGCGCAGGTCAAGCTGACGATGGAACACCTGCCCGCGCACGCCTGCCAGAAAGCGAGCGCGGCGCTCGCCTTCGCGAACAGCCTCTCCTGACGGCGCGCTCGGTCGCTCGGTCGCTAGCCAGACACCCTCGGTTCGAGCGGCTTGCCGATCTCCCGCCGCAGGCTGAGGAACGCGAGCGAGCCGAGCACCGCCGGTATCCACAGCGAGATCGCGCGGTAGATCACGACCGCGACCACGACGTGCGAGGCGGGCCGCACGCCGAACAGCAGCAGCATTCCGACGAGGCTGCCTTCGACGGCGATCATGCCCGCGGGGATCGGGATCGAGTTCGCGAGCATCCCGACGAGGTAGGCCATCGCGACGACCCAGAACGAGGGCGCTTCGCCGAAGGCGCCGATGCAGGCGAACAGCGCGACGTTGTCGAGCAGCCAGTAGGCGACCGCGCCCAGCAGCCGCAGGTCGTGCTGGCGCAGCATCCGCAGCGCGTCGGCGACGCCGTCGCCGATCGCCTGCAGCGCAACGGCGCGACGGCCGCCGTGGGGCCTGCGCGCCGCGGCGCGGCGCGCCCAGCCCGCGAGCAGGAGCGTGCCGAAGATCAGCGCGAGCGCCGCGATCGCGGGCAGCAGCGTCAGCACGGCGCGGCGCGAGCCCGGCAGCAGGCCGAGCCACATCGGCACGCCGATCACGACCACGGCCGCGACGTTCACAGCGCTGGTCAGCGCGAAGATCAGCACCGAGCGACGGGCGATGCGGTCGGCGGAGATGCCCTTGCTGCGCAGCACCCAGGCGCCGAGCGCGATGCCCGCGAGGCCGCTGACCGAGACGACCGAGTTGACCGCGAGCTCAGACAGCGACAGGCGCGAGGACAGCCGCGCGCCGAGCTGGCCGAACACGAGCCCGAACAGGATCGCGTAGCCCGCGCAGGAGAGCAGCTCGAGCACGACGGCCGCGGCGATCAGCGAGGGATCGGCGTGCGAGAGCGCGTCGAGCGCCTGGCGCAGGTCGGGCACCGCGAGCAGCAGCGCGACGTAGATGCCGAAGAAGACCGCGAGGCTGAGGATGCTGGTGCGCAGCGTGCGCGACTGCAGCTTCATGGCCGCGGCGCTCTCGTCGAAGCCTCCCTCGTGCTCCCCGGTATGACGATCGCGCACGTCCTTCACGGTAGCCTCAGAAGCATCCGCAACCGATCCGCGCGCGTGCGATGAGCGCCGCGGAGAGGAGCGCCCCACCACGACATGAGCGAACAGGCGCGCATATTGGTCGTCGACGACGAGCCCGCCGTGCAGAGCGCGCTGTCGCGCGCGCTGACGCTCGAGCAATACGAGGTGGCGCAGGCGATCGACGGCCGCGAGGCGCTCGAGCAGCTCGCGGGCGCGGCCTACGACGCGGTGATCCTCGACATCGCGATGCCCCACGTCGACGGCCTCGAGGTCTGCCGCCGTCTACGCGACGGCGGCGACCGCACGCCGGTGCTGATGCTGACCGCGCGCGAGCAGGTCGACGACCGCGTGGCGGGTCTGGATGCGGGCGCCGATGACTACCTGGTCAAGCCGTTCGCGCTGCGCGAGCTGCTGGCGCGGGTGCGCGCGCTGCTGCGCCGCTCCGGCGAGGAGGACGAGCAGGAGGGCGCGCTCGGCTTCGAGGATCTGCGCCTGGACTGCGTGGCGCACGAGGCCTGGCGCGGCGAGCGCCTGCTGGCGCTGACGCGCACGGAGTTCCTGCTGCTGGAGATGTTCATGCGCCACCCGCGCCAGGTGCTGACGCGCTCGGCGATCTTCGAGCACGTCTGGGGCTATGACTTCGGCGCGACCTCGAACTCGCTCGGCGTCTACATGGGCTACCTGCGCCGCAAGACCGAGGACGGCGAGGAGCCGCGCCTGCTGCACACGGTACGCGGCGTGGGCTACGTACTGCGAGGCGCGACGGCATGAGCTTCCGCCGCCGCATCGCGCTCGCCTCCGCCGTGGCCGTCGCGGTGGCGGTGGTGCTCGCCTCGCTGTTGACCTACCTGCTGACCTCGAACCAACTGCACAGCCAGGTGGACGAGCAGCTCAACAACCGCGCCCGCACCGCCGGGCGCCTGGAGCGCTTCCTGAAACCCGGCGACGCGGGCACGGCGGCCGCGAAGCGCGACAGCGAACGGCTCGGCCTCGACCTCAACGGCCTGTCGGGCTCTGACAAGGACTCGGGCGAAGGCACGAGCACCGAAGAAGGCGCGAGCCTGCCGCGCTACGGGCCCGTGGCGCGCAACCTGTTCGGCAAGCTGCCCCCGGGCCCCGACCAGGTGCGCGGCTACCAGCAGGTGGTCAATGCCGCGGGCACGATCGTGGTGCGCTCGGCGCGCAACGTCTCGCTGCCGGTCGACGCGGCGACCCGCGCGCTGGCCGAACGCGGCGGCGAAGCCTTCTTCCGCGACGCGCGCGTGAACGGCCTGCACCTGCGCGTGCTGGCCGAGCCCTTCGGACACGGGCGCGCGATCGAGCTCGCGCAGCCGCTGACCGAAGTCGACAGCCTGCTCAGCCGCCTGCGGCTGATCCTGGCGCTGCTGGACCTCGGCGGGATCGCGCTGGCGGCGGTGCTCGGGCGGCTGGTCGCGGGCGCGGCGGTGCTGCCGCTGACGCGCCTGACCCAAGCGACCGAGCACGTCACGCTGACGCAGGATCTGAGCGGGCGCATCAGCTCGACGGGCCAGGATGAGATCGGGCGCCTGGCGCGCAGCTTCAACGCGATGCTCGACGCCCTGGAGCGGTCGATGGGCGCGCTGGACGATTCGGTGCACGCGCAACGCCAGCTCGTGGCCGACGCCTCGCACGAGCTGCGCACGCCGGTGACGAGCCTGCGCACGAACATCGAGATCCTGCAGCAGGCCGAGGACATGGAGGAGCCCGACCGGCGCCGGCTGCTGAGCGACGTGGTCGAGCAGATCGAGGAGCTGACGCTGCTGATGAACGACCTGATCGAACTGGCGCGCGGCGAAGAGCGCCACGCGGCCGCGGAGGAGGTTCGTCTGGACCTGCTCGTGGCCGAGGTCGCCGAGCGCGCGCGCAGGCACGCGCCCGGGACGACCTTCGCACTCTCGCTCGCCCCGACGATCGTGCCGGGCGTGCCGGCGCGCCTGGAGCGGGCGATCAAGAACCTGGTCGACAACGCCGCGAAGTACAGCCCGCCGGGCGAGCCGGTCGAGATCGTGCTCGGCCAGGAGCAGCTCACGGTGCGCGACCACGGGCCGGGGATATCGGCGGCGGACCTGCCCCACGTGTTCGACCGCTTCTACCGCGGCGCCGAGGCGCGCGGGCGCCCGGGCTCGGGACTTGGCCTTGCGATCGTGCGCCAGGTCGCCGAGCAGCAGGGCGGACGCGTGAGCGCCGAGCCCGCGCCCGGCGGGGGCACGCTGATGCGCCTGTGGCTCGCGCGCGCCGAGACCGTCGCGCCCGACGCCGCGGGCGCGCCTGGGGAGCCGGAGCGCAGCTTCGCCTGATGCGCTCGGTGCATGCGCGCCTGCTCGCGATAGCGCGCGGGCGGCACGCCGAAGCGCCGCCGAAACGCCCGCGCGAAGTGCGGCGCCTGGCGATAGCCGACCAGCCGCGCGACGTCGCGCACCGGGATCGCGGGCTGATCGGCGAGCAGCTGCGCCGCGACCGACATCCGCCGCGCGAGCAGGTCCTCCTGGAAGCTACAGTCGCCGAACTGGGCGTAGGCCCGCTGTAGCTGGCGCGGCGAGCTGGAGACCGCGCCCGCGACGAAGGCGAGCGTCAGCGGCCGGCGGTAGTGGCGCGCGACGACCACGCGCGCCAGCAGGTAGAGCCTGCGTCGGGTGGCGAGCGTGTCTGGGCGCACACGAACCATTCCGACCGCGCGGCGCGGGCGGGACGCGGAGCTCAGCCGCCGTGGCGCGACGGCGGCAGGCTCAACGCAGCTCGCCCGCGCGGATCTGCGCGAGCAGCCCCGCGCAGGCCGCCTGCACCTGGTCGAGCACGCGCTCGAAGCCGTCGCCCGCACCGTAGTAGGGGTCCGGCACGTCGAGATCGCCCGAGCCCTCGCTCGCGGGGTCGAACTCGCGCAGCAGCCGCACTTTTGCGCGCTGCTCATCCCCGCCCGCGAGTGCTCGCAGGTCCTCCAGGTTCGACGAATCCATCGCCAAAATCAGATCGAAATCATCAAAATCGTCATCCCGCACACGCCGTGCAGAACCCGTCAGCGCGATGCTCCGGCCCGCCGCCGCGGCCGTCGCGCGCTCGTCGGGGGCGCTGCCCACGTGCCAGCCTCCCGTCCCCGCGGAGTCCAGCTCGACCTCGCTCTCCATCGCCGCCTGCGCGACCAGCGTGCGCATCGTGCCCTCCGCCGTCGGCGAGCGGCAGATGTTGCCCAGGCACACGAACAGCACCCGAAAGGGCACGGGCGGCCGCACGGGCTCCCCGCCTCGCTCCGTCACGCCCTACTCCTCGTCACCGAGCTCGAGCACCGCCAGGAACGCCTCCTGCGGCACCTCCACACGGCCGACCTGCTTCATCCGCTTCTTGCCCTCCTTCTGTTTGGCCAGAAGCTTTTTCTTGCGCGTGATGTCGCCGCCGTAGCAACCGGAGATCACGTCCTTGCGAAATGCTTTCACGGTCTCGCGCGCGATCACGTGAGCGCCGATCGCGGCCTGGATCGGGACGTCGTACTGCTGGCGCGGGATGCGCTTGCGCAGCTTCTCCGTCAGCGTGCGACCGACCTCATAAGCCTTGTCGCGGTGGACCACCATCGAAAGCGCGTCGACCGTGTCGCCCGCCAGCAGCACGTCGAGCTTGACCAGGTCCGAGGGCTTCATCCCGCTCAGCTCGTAGTCCAGCGAGGCATAGCCGCGCGTGCGCGACTTCAGCTGGTCGAAGAAGTCAAGAACGATTTCCGCGAGCGGCAGCTCGTAGTTCATCTGCACGCGCTCCGGTGAGAGGTAGTGCATGCCGGAGTGAACGCCGCGGCGTTCCTGACACAGCTCCATGACCGCGCCCACGAACTCTTTCGGCGCGATGATCGAGGCCTGGATGAAAGGCTCGCGTATCTCCTCGATCGTGCCTGGGTCGGGCATGTCCGACGGGTTGTGGACCTCCAGCTCCTCGCCGTTCGTCAGCGTCACGTCGAACTCCACCGAGGGCATCGTCGCCAGCAGCTCGAGGTCGTACTCGCGCTCCAGGCGCTCGCGCACGATGTCCATGTGCAGGAGGCCCAGGAAGCCACAGCGGAAGCCGAAGCCGAGCGCGTCCGAGGTCTCCGGCTCCCACGACAGCGCCGCGTCGTTCAGGACCAGCTTCTCCAGCGCGTCGCGCAGGTCGGGGTAGTCGTCGGAGTCGATCGGGAACAGCCCGCAGAACACCATCGGCTTGACCTCGCGATAACCCGGGAGCGCCTCGGTCGCTCCCTCGCCCGCGCTGCGGCTGCCGGGGCCGGACGTTCTCGTGCGGGTCGTCAGCGTGTCTCCGACGCGCAGCAGCGTGACGTCCTTCAGGCCCGTGATCAGGTAGCCCACCTCGCCCGCCGCGAGCTGGTCCGTCGGCATCATCTGCGGGCTGAACACGCCGATGTCGTCGATGTCCGCCTCGGTGCCCGTCGCCATCGCGCGGATCGCCTCGCCCTTCGTGAAGACGCCGTCGACCACGCGGATGTAGGCGATCACGCCGCGATACTGGTCGAACTCCGAGTCGAAGATCAGCGCCCGCGGCGGCGCCTCGGGATCGCCCGAGGGCGAGGGCACGCGCGCGATCAGCTCCTCGAGCACCTCCGCCACCCCCTCCCCGGTCTTGCCGCTGATCTTCAGGATCGACTCCGGCTCCCCGCCGATCAGCTCGCTGACTTCGCCCGCCACCCGCTCGGGCTCCGCCCCCGGCAGGTCGATCTTGTTCAGGCAGGGGATCAGCTCCAGGCCCGACTCCACCGCCAGGTAGGTGTTCGCCACCGTCTGGGCCTCCACACCCTGCGCCGCGTCCACGACCAGCAGCGCGCCCTCACAGGCCGCCAGCGAGCGCGAGACCTCGTAGGTGAAGTCCACGTGGCCGGGGGTGTCGATCAGATGCAGCTGGTAGGTCTCGCCGTCGCGGGCCGTGTAGAACACGCGCACCGCCTGGGCCTTGATCGTGATCCCGCGCTCGCGCTCGAGGTCCATCGAGTCCAACAGCTGCGCGCGCATCTCGCGCGCCGCCACCGTGTGCGTCAGCTCGAGGATGCGGTCCGCCAGCGTCGACTTGCCGTGGTCGATGTGGGCGATGATCGAGAAGTTGCGAATCTGCGACTGGTCCATGGGCCGCTACAGGGTAGAAGGCGGCGGGACTCGCGGTGAGCGCGACGGGCCACGACCAGCGTGGCAGGCGTCCAGCGCGCGGCGGACGCCGGCCCCCAAGAGCGCTAGCCTTCAGCCACCGGCGGATCGCCAACTCGACGCGGATCCAAACAATCCAACCGCGGCTACGCGCCGGCCCTCGGGCCGGCGGCCTGTCCAGGTGTCGGGAGTGTCACGCCGCCCAGGCAAGACACACAGTCCTGGGACGTATGAAGTAAGCGGCGATCTGTGCCGGTTGCGCCGGGCGGGCCAATGGCCCGCCCGGCCCTTTTACCGGCCGCGTTCCCTGCCCGGCGAGACGCCCGGGCTGCGCGTCCGCGCGGCCCGGGTTCGTTGCCTCGCCTGCGGCTAGCGGAAGTCTGGGTAGGTCCAGATCGGCAGCGCCTCACGTGCCGTTTCGACCACGTGCGCGCCGTCCATCACGCTCAGCTCCAGCTCGACCTCGGGCCTGTAGCGAGTGCCCTGAGTGACACCTTCCGGCACTTCCCAGCTCTGGGCTTCGCCGACCGCCGAGAAGGTCACGGTGCAGGTGCCCGATTCGCATTGCGGCGTCGGCGTCGTCGCGCTCAGGCGCGGCCGAGCTGGCTGGCGATCAGCCGGTGCACCTGGTGGGCCTCGGGCACCCGCATCGCCAGCACCGCGCGCACGTAGACGAACGTGCCCGCCAGACCCGCGCCGCCGACGCTGAGGATCTGCGCGATCAGCGAGACCCCCAGCAGATCGTCGAGCAGCCGCCAGACGACCCAGGAGACGCCGCCGAGCAGCGCCGCGGCGACAAGGATGCGTGCGGTGATCATCGTCGTCTGCGCACCTTCCAGACGGCCGTTGAAGCCGACCCGCAGGCGCTGGGCCTGCAGGAAGGTCATCACCGCGTTGGCGGCCACCGTGCCGATGATCAGCCCCGCGATCCCAAACGGCTTGTAGAGGCCGATGCTGACGATCACGTCGATCACGATGTTCATCGCCGCCAGGCGCGTCGGTATCCACGGCCGCTGCACCGCGAAGAAGGTACGGGTCAGCAGCAGGTTCAGACCCCCGAATGGGAGACTGAAGGCGAACCAGAACAGCGCCACCGAGACGACGTGCGTCGAGTGCGCGTCGAACTTCCCACGCTGGAAAAGCAGTTGCACGATCGGGTTCGGGAGCACGATCATGAACGCCGCGGCCGGGATCAGCAGCAGGTTGATCTGACGCATGCCGATCCCGACCGCGCGGCGCATCGCGGAGACGTCGCGATTCGCGGCCATGCGGCTCAGCGTCGGGAACAGCACCGTCGCCACCGCGACGCTGAACAGGCCCTGCGGCAGCATGTAGACGCGGAAGGCGTTGTCGATAGCACGCGGCGCCTCCGTTGAGACCAGCGTCCCGAACACCGAGTTGATCAACTGGTCGAGGTTCACGATCCCCAGGCCGATCGTCACCGGCAGCATCAGCGTGAAGACCTGCTTGATCCGCGGATCGTGCCAGTCGATGTGCATCTGCAGACGGAAGTCGATGCGGGTCAAGGCCCCGGCAGCCATCAGGAACTGCACGAACGTCGCAATGAGGATCGCCACCGCGTAGAGGTAGAGCTGGGCTTCTTCGCTGTGGAAGTGCGGCCGCAGAATCAGCAGCAGCAGCAGGATCACGATGTTCCAGACCGCGGGTGAGATCGCGGGTATCGAGAAGTGGTCGTAGGACTGCAGCACTCCCACCAGCAGCCCCGTCAGCCCAAGCAGCAGAATCACCGGGAACAGCACCTGCGAGAAACCGGCCGTCATGCCGTCAAGGGCGCCGCCGAACTTGCTGCCCGTGAACAGCGGCATGATCACCCCGGCAGTGAGGATGAAGAAGGCGGTCAGCGCGCCAAGCGCGATGAGCATGATCCAGAACAGCGTCGAGGCCAGGCGGAAAGCCTCTCTGCGCCGTCCCTTCTGCAGCAGTTCGGTGAAGACCGGCACGAACGCCGCCGAGAGAGCGGCGTTCGCGAACAGGTTCGCGAACAGGTTCGGGACCTGGAACGCGATCGTAAATGCCGAGAACGGCCCGCTGATGCCGAAGAAGCTGGCCGTCGCGATTTCGCGCACGAGCCCCGCGATCCGCGATATCCCCGTCGCGATCGAGAAGATCGCCGTGTTGCGTGCCACCCCCCGACCGACCGGAGGCGCGGAGAGCGGCGGCTCCTCCTCGGCGGGCGGCAGCTCCGCCATCAGCGCCGAGGACTCCTCCGCCGCGGTGAGCGACGCCTCCGCGGTGGCAAGCCGCTCCTCGGGCGGGGCGAGCGGCTCCTCTGGCGGAACGGGTGCTTGCTCCGCGTCGGGTGTCCCATCCCCGCCAGCTTCTCCAGACTCAGACAAGGCCGCTATAGTACGGCGCTCTGCGGCGCGCTCGGGCCGGTTGATCCCGAGGCTTCGCGGCTCTTTTCATGGCCAACATCCACTCTCAGAAGAAGCGGATCCTGCGCTCGGAGCGCGAGCGTATCGAGAACCGCCAGTACACCTCGGCGATCAAGACGCACTTCCGCAAGCTGGAGTCGCTGGTCGGGGGCGACGATGACGCCGCGGCCGACGCCACGCACCGCGAGCTGGTTTCGACGATCGACAAGGCCGTCAAGCGCGGCGCGATCCACCGCAACAACGGCGCGCACAAGAAGTCCCGCGCCGCACGCTTGCGCGCCGGCTCCGCCTCGAAGTAGCGCGCCTCAGGCCGTTACTTCACGGATCGCCCGCACCGCGAGCGTGTCCTCGCCGAGCGCGGCGAAGGGGTCGCGCTCGGAGGCGATCACCGCACCGCCTCGGGAGTTGAGCTCGAGATCGGCCAGCACCCCGAGCGCGGCGCGCAGCTTGGCGGGGTCACTGCGGGCGACATCGGCCACGAAGCGCTCGGCGGCGCGCGCGGGCATCCGCAGCGTGCGCTTGACCGTCGCGACCGACTCCCCGGCCTGTAGGCGCACCGCGACCGCGAGCGCCTCGCGCAGGCGTGAGGACATCAGGTAGATCAGTCCCGAGAGGCGCTCACCCTGCTCGCGCAGGCGCATGTAGAAGAGCGTGGCTTCCTGCGCGTCCGCGCCGACCAGCGCATCGGCGAGGGCGTAGGCGCGGAACTCGGCGGAGTGCGCGGTGCGGGCCTCAATCTGCTCGACCGTGATCGTCGGGGCGGGGCCGTCAGCTGCGCCCCCCTCCCCGGCCGACTCGTCTTCGAGGGCGAGCTTCTCGAGCTCGCGCAGCAGGCGCTGCTGGCGCTCGCCGACCTGTGCCACGAGCGCCTTCGCGGCGGCGCCGTCGAGCGCGAGGCCGAAGCGCCCGGCCTGCTCGCGCGCCCACTTCGGCAGCTCCCAGGGCTTGACGTTCATCTGCGCGACGATCTGCCCGCCCGCGCCTTTGACGGCCGCGTGCAGCGCGCTTGGGGCCTTCGCGCGCGCCTCCTCGCGCGCGAACATCGCAAGCGTCGTCTCGGGCGGCATCTGCTCCATCAACGGCGCGAGCTGCTGCTCGACATCGGCCTCGCGCCAGCGCTCGACGCCTTCGACCACGAGCACGCGCCGCCCCACCGCGAGCGTCATCGCCGCGAGCGCCTCGGCCACGCCCGCGGGCGTAGCGCGCTCGCCTTCGAGCAGCTCGACGCTCGATTCCGACCCTGGGGCCTCGGCAAGCGCGCGCAGCCCCGCGCGCCGCTCGGCCACCGCGCCGTGATCGTCGCCGTGGATCAGATAGGCGGGCTTGAGCTCGGCCACGGCCTCAGCGGACCACGAGATTCACGAGCTTGCCGGGCACCACGATCTCCTTGACGATCTCCTTGCCCTCGAGGTGCGCCTGCACGTTCGGAGCGAGCTTGCAGAGCTCCTTCAGCTCATCGGGCGCGGCGTTCGCGGCGGCCTGCACGCGGTCGCGCAGCTTGCCGTTGACCTGACAGACCAGCTCGTAGGTGTCCGACTCGAGCAGCTCCTCCTCCGCGCGCGGCCAGTCGGCCTCCCATACCCGCGCGCCCGTGAGCCGCTCGTAGATGTCGGCGCAGACGTGCGGTGCGAACGGGAACAGCAGCGAGGCGCCGGTGGCAAGCGCAAAGCGCAGCGTCTCGACTTCGACGGAGTCGCGCAACCGTGAGCAGTCGTTGAGCAGCTCCATCACCGCAGAGATCGCGGTGTTGAAGGCGAAGCGGCGCAGGTCGCCGCTGACCTTCTCGATCGCCCAGTGGGTCTTGCGCAGCAGCTGCAGGTCCTCGCCCTGCATGCTCGCCGAGACGTCGAACTGCTCGCTCGGCGAGCCGTGGCGCTCGGCGGTCTCGGCGGCCAGCCGCCACAGTCGGCTGAGGAAGCGGTGTACGCCCTCGACGCCCGAGTCCGACCATTCGGCGTCTTGGTCGGGTGGCCCCATGAACAGCGTGTAGCAACGCGCGGTGTCCGCGCCTACGCGCTCGACCAGCGAAGCGGGCGAGACGACGTTGCCACGCGACTTGCTCATCTTCGCGCCGTCCTTCGTGACCATCCCCTGCGTGAACAGCGCCTGGAACGGCTCCTGGAAGTCGATATGGCCGAGATCCGCGAGCGCCTTGCAGAAGAAGCGCGCGTACATCAGGTGCAGGATCGCGTGCTCGACCCCGCCGATGTACTGGTCGACCGGCATCCACTCGCGCAGCGACTCGGGGTCCCACGCCGCGGTGTCGTTGTGCGGGTCGCAGTAGCGCAGGAAGTACCAGGAGGAGTCGACGAACGTGTCCATCGTGTCGGTCTCGCGACGCGCGCTGCCCCCGCACTCGGGGCAGGTCGTGTTGACCCACTCCTCGGCGGCCGCCAGCGGCGAGCGTCCCTTGGGGGTGTAGTCCTCGATCTCCGGCAGCTGCACCGGGAGCTGCTCCGTCGGGACGGGCACCATGCCGCAGCTCTCGCAGTAGAGGATCGGGATCGGGGCGCCCCAGTAGCGCTGGCGCGAGATCAGCCAGTCGCGGAGCTTGTAGTTGACCGAGGCGTGGCCTTTGCCCTCGACGTCGAGCCAGTTCACGATCGCCGCGAGAGCCTCGCGGTTGGGCGTGCCGTCGAAGTCGGCGCGCGAGTTGACCAGCACGCCGTCGCCGGTGTACGGGAGCGCGTCCGCGTCGGCGGCGTCACTGCCGCCCGCGGGCTCGATCACGCGCCGGATCGGCAGATCGAATGCCCTGGCGAAGGCGTGGTCGCGCTCGTCGTGCGCGGGCACCGCCATGATCGCGCCGGTGCCGTACTCCATCAGCACGTAGTCGGCGACGTACATCGGGATCTGCTCGCCGTTGACCGGGTTGGTGACCGTGCGCCCGAGCGAGACTCCGGTCTTGGGCTTCTCGGCGTTGCCGCGCTCCTCGTTGGTCTCGTTCAGCGCGACGTTCACGTACTCGCGTACTTCGTGCTCGTGCTCGGTCCCCTCGACCAGCTTGAGCACGTCGGGGTGCTCGGGGGCCATCACGAAGAAGGTCGCGCCGAACAGCGTGTCGGGGCGCGTGGTGAAGACCGGGTAGTCGATCCCGAGCTGCTCGCAGCGGAACGTCACCTCGGCGCCCTCCGAGCGCCCGATCCAGTTGCGCTGCATGATCTTGACGTTGCCAGGCCACTCGATCCCATCGAGATCGTTCAGCAGCCGCTCGGCGAAGTCGGTGATGCGCAGGAACCACTGCTCGAGCTGGCGCACTTCGACGAGGTTGCCGCAGCGCTCGCAGCGCCCCTCGGCGTCGACCTGCTCGTTCGCGAGCACGGTCTGGTCGTGCGGGCACCACTTCACGGCGGCCTCCTTGCGGTAGGCCAGCCCGGCGCGGAACAGCTCCAGGAAGATCCACTGCGTCCAGCGGTAGTAGCTCGGTTCGTGCGTGGCCAGCTCGCGCGACCAATCGATCGAGATCCCCCAGGAGCGGAACTGGCGCTGGAAGGAGGCGATCGAGGCGGCGGTCGAATCGCGCGGGTGCTCGCCCGTCTTGATCGCGTGGTTCTCGGCGGGCAGGCCGAAGGCGTCGTAGCCCATCGGGTGAAGCACGCGGCGTCCGAGGCGGCGGTGGAAGTGCGCGATCGCATCGCCGACCGCGTAGCACTTCAGATGGCCGATGTGCGGCTCGCCGCTGGGATAGGGCAGCATCTCCAGCACGTAGGAGTTGCTCGAGCGCCCGCCCGCGTCGTGCTCGTTGGTGACCTCCCAGGTGCGCTCCTGCGCCCATACGCGCTGCCAGCGTGACTCGATCTCGTGGGGGTCGTATGTGTGCTCGGCGGGCTCGGCCATCGGAGATCGCAGATTAGCGGGCGGTCTCGGCTTGGTTGCCGCAGCCGCCCACCCTCCGCCTCTGCGCTGTGCGCGCCGAGTCGCTCAGAACGCGTCGGGCGTGTCGAGCACGTGCCAGAACTTGGCCTCGGGCTCGCTCGTGACGCCGGCCTCGGCAATCATCGCGCCGATGTCGGGGTTCTCTCCGAAGAACTGCTGAAAGCTCTCGGCACTGTCCCACTCGTCGACCACGAGCACCTCGCTGCCGTCGGTGTTCCCGTAGAAGCGGTGGTGCAACGCGCCTTTCGCCTTCGCGCGGTCGGCAATCGCCTGCAAGCGATCGGGATCGCTGTTGAGCGCCTGCTGAATACGACTTGGGTCTCCGGCAATTCGCAGCGTCACCAAGACGGTCATGCGAAGCCCCCTTCGGTTGTTTCGGCGATTCGATCAGCCTGAACCGGCTAAGTCAACGGGCGGCATCGCCGATGCCAGGCCCGATCATCCAGGCAGGCAGAACGGCGTGATGTTGAATCTCCCTCCGACGGTCGGCCTCATGTTGCATCGCTCGACGGTTGGCAGCTTCGAGTAGTCGGGGAATTCCAGGACGCTGCCGACGATCGGCAGCGAGACGTGATCCTCCCACCACGTGAACCTGCAGTACGGGAACCCCTGATGGTTTTTCGCGCACTGCAGCAGTTTTTTGCCCACTTTGTTGGTCCAGTCGATGACAGACGCACTGCCGACCACCAGGGCCGCGACCTCGCTCTCGATGAACTCCGCCGGTCCCACGAGCAGGAAGCCCACGACGCTGAAGGTCGCATCCCAGACTTCCGCCCAGGTCGCGACGTTCTTGAGCTTTTCCCCGGCTTTCTCAGCTTCGCCGCGCGTGAGATAACGAACGGGGTCGTGGCTTTCGACCGAGGCCGCCCTCATCGCCGCTTCCAGCGCCGCCTGTTCGCGCGCCGCTTCCAGGCCGGGGGCTTCGGCCCCGGCACGCGCTGCGCCCTGCATGTTCCAGGGTTCCTCCTGCATCGTGTAGACGGCACCCGCGCCCGACCCTTCCTGCAGCCCGGGCGGTTCGACCGCTTCGCTCTGCAGAGCCCTGCCGGTCTGGGGCACATAGGAGGTTGCGCCGTAGGTGATCACGCCTGACGACAGCGAGCTTTCCACCTCGAGCGCGCCCAGGTAGGCGAACTTGGGCGGCGTTTTGCCTCCATTCGGCACGCCGAATTCGGTGCTGTTGTAGCTGGAGAGCAGTTTGGTTTCGCCGGCTTTATCGCCGATCGTCGCCACCACGTTGCCCTGCAGGTCGTGCAACTGCAGCACGGGGGTTTCGCCATTGGTCTGCGTCGCCACCAGGCTTCCATCGATGCCGCCGATGTTGCGCACCGATTTTTCCGCCGATTCGGTCCACGCGACAGACCCGCCCGCACTGTCGTAGTGGCTGACGATTTTGGTGGCTCCGGTGATCGTTTCGCGCACGCGACCTTCGGGGTCGAGCTTGTATTCGTTGGTGACTCCGTTCTGCGCCTGCGACGCCACCGCGTTGTCGACGTAGAAGCTGCTCGTCAGTTCGTGGCCTTCGGCATCGGCCGCGGGCAGTTTCGTGACGTTGCCCAACCCGTCATAGGCCATGCCGCCGTCGGCGAGCCGATCGGCCTCATCGTAGTTGTGCGCTTCGGTCGTGCCCCCTTCGGTCTGGCACGCACCGCCGACACCCGGCGCACGGACGCTGGAGCTCGCACGGTCGGCTTCTTCGTCATAGGAATAGCTGCGCACGGTGCAGCCTTCGCCGGTGGGTGTTTCCTGCGCTTCGACGAGACGACTCGCGGCGTCATAGGCGTAGCTCTCGTTGGCGAGCGTGCTGTGGCGATTGAGGACTTCTCCGCGTACCGAGGCCATGCTTTCGTCGCTGTACCAGATGCCGGGTTCGCTTTCGCTGCAGTTCGAGGTCTTCAGATACTGCACGTTCGTGGCTTCGCCGACCGAGTTGTAGCTGTAGTTCGCGCACATGTTGAAGGGATACACGAGGCTTGTGAGCTTGCCTTCGACGTCATAGGAGGCCGAGAAGCTGCCCGCGGCGGAGTCGATCAGTTTCGTCCTGAGCTTGGTCGTCGGGTCATATTCGTAGGTCTGCCTGCTCGTGCCGCCGTCGCTCGAATCCGAGACTTCTCCGAGCAGGAAGTCGTTTTCGGCGCCTAGGTATTTGTATTTCGCGACGTTGCCGTCGGCGTCCGTGAACTTGACCAGCTGACCGAGGCGGTCGTATTCACTCGCAAGGACCTTGCCTTCGCCGACGGTCGTCAGCGTTTCCAGCTTGCCGCTTTCTTTGTTGTAGGCAAAGCTCACCTTCGGCAGCGAGACCCCAGTCGAGGCAGTCGTTTCGCTGGAGGTACGGCGCCCGGCTTCGTCGTAGGTTTCTTTCTTGGTTCGCGTCGTCGCACCGAACGTTTCGGTGACGGTTTCAGCCTCATTCCACATGTTGTAGCTGTAGCTCGTGACCGGCAGCTTCGGCAGCCCCATCAGTTCGGGCTGCTTGGCCGGGAGAGTCTCGCAGATCAAGCCCGCCCATTCGGGATGTGAGCCGCATACCGGGAAGCCTTCGGTGTTGGCTGCCGAGCTGTAGTAGATCGACTTCTGATCGTGGGCGTTTGCGCCCTTGGACCATTGCTCCAGGCGATTGTTCGCGGAGTCGGAGACCCAGGCTTTGCCGGTGGCGTCGAAGGCGATGCCTCTCGGTCCGGTGAGCTGTCCGGCTTCGCTGCCTTTGAAGCCGATCTGGGTCACGTAGGCGCCGCTCGGCGAGAAGGCCTCGGCGCGGTTGTTGGCTGAGTCCACCGTCCAGATGTTGCCGGAGCTGTCGATGCGCAGGTCGATCGGAGCGTTCAGCTGACCCTCGCCCGCTCCGGGGACACCAAGGCGCTTGAGCAAGCTGCCTGTGCTCGAGAACTCCTGGACGCGGTTGTTGCCTGTATCGGCGACCCAGATGTGTTCGCCGGAGTCCACGGCGATGCCCTTGGGTTCTTTGAGCTTGCCGGGTTCTGAGCCGAGCGATGAGAATTCCGATGAGTATTTGGCTTCTTTGTCGAACTTCTCGACGCGGCTGTTGCCGGTGTCGGCTACCCACAGGTTGCCTTTGGTGTCGAAGGCCAGGTCCGAGGGGGCTTTGAACTTGCCCGATTCGGTGCCCAGGGAGCCGACCGTGGCCATATAGGTGCCGGTGGCGCTGAACTCCTCTATGCGGTTGTTGCCCGTGTCGGCGACCCAGATGTGCCCGGCGGAGTCGAGCGCGATGCCTTGGGGTTCTTTGAGCTTGCCGGGTTCTGAGCCGGTTTCGCCGAACTTCGTGAGATAGGCGCCCGCGGAGCTGAACTGCTCAACGCGGTTGTTGGCGCTGTCCACGACCCACAGCTTGCCTTCGGAGTTGACGACCGTACCCCAAGGGGCTTTGAGCTTGCCTGCTTCGGTTCCGGCTTCGCCGAACTTGGTGGCGTAGGCGAGCGTATTTTCGGCTCCAGTGCCGCGGACTTCGGTGATCTGGGCCGTGGTCGGGTTGTATTCGGTCGTGGTCGTGAGTTTCAGGCCTTCGGGGTCGACCGTGACCGAGGTCGGGGCTCGCAGTTTCCAGCCGAGGTTCGATTGGCCGGAGTAGGAGGTCTTGGTCGTTCGGACTTCGACTTCTTCGTGGTTCTGGAGCTGGGCGAGGTCGAACTTTTCGGTCAGCAGGTCGTAGGTTTCGCCGCTGGGGGCACCCTGGTCATAGACATACTCGGTGTGGTCGCGAGCCAGTGATTCTTTGACTTCGTTGCCCGCTTTGTACTTGACCATGCGCTGTGGTCCGAGCGTGTCGATCAGGCGCGTGCCCGGTTCTGCGACTTCGCCTTCTTTTTTGCCTTCGCCGTTGAACGTGCTCTGCGTGTCGAGCAGTTTGGACTTTTCGGCAGAGCTCGCGCCCGCGGCCAACGCGATGGCGCGGCTGTCGGCGGACAGCGTTCTGATCACGTCGTTGAATTCGTTGTATTCGGTGGTCGAGACCGAGCCGGAGCTGCTGCTGCTGGGGTGCATCAGGTTGACTTGGCGGCCCTGTTCGTCCAAGTAGTAGACGTTGGCGCGTTTGTAGCTCGATGCCGGCCAGCCCTGCGGTTCGTCCATGGGAAAGATCGCCGTGGCTTCCACCGGGTTGTCAACCTGGCCCCACTTCGCGACTTCGGCTTTGCTCATGTCGCGCGGAGCGCCGCTGCCGGTGATGGGGACGTTGTAGTCGAGGGTGGTGCCCGCGGACGGGGCGATCAGTTCGCCTTCGCTCGAGGTTGAACCGATCTTCCCGATCCTGTTCGTTCCGTACTCGGTGAACCAGATGTTTTTGTCGGCACCCGCCGTGATGCTGTATGGCTGGCTACCGGCCGGCAGCGCAAATTCTGTGACGCTTCCGCTCGTGGTAACCCTCGCGATCTTGCTGGTGCCGTACTCGGCGATCCAAAGGTTTCCTTCAGGGCCCGCGGCGATCCCGCGCGGGCTGCTGCCGCTCGGTAGCGAGTATTCGGTGATCGCGCCGGTCGTCGTGATCTTTCCGATCTTGTTCGTTCCGTAGTCGGTGAACCACAGGTTTCCGTCAGGGCCCGAGGTGATTCCATACGGATGACTACCGGCGGGCAGGCTGTATTCGGTGATGACGCCAGCGGTCGTGATCTTTCCGATCTTGCTGGTCGCGTACTCGGTGAACCAAAGATTTTTGTCCGGGCCGCTGACAATGTTCTCAGGTTCGCTGCCGGCCGGCAGCGCGTATTCCCCGAGTACTTCGTCGCTGGTACTGATCTTTCCGATATATCCGGCGCTTGCCTCGGTGAACCACATGTTGCCATCGAACCCAGCCGCGATGCCGACGTTGTAGGTCGATGTGTGGGTCAGCGTGTACACGGTGAGTGCCCCGGCCGTGGTCATGTGGTTTACGTGACGGATCGAGTGTTCGACGAACCACAGGTTTCCGTCCGGGCCCGTGGTGATGCCCTCTGGTTCGTCTTTTTCTGCGGCATATTCCGTGACCGTCCCGGCGGAGGTGATCTTGCCGGCCTTGCCTGTGGCGGTGTCGGTGAACCAGACGTTGCCGTCGGGTCCGGCGGTGATGCCAAACGGATGGCTACCGGTCGGAAGCGCGTATTCGCTGATCGCGCCGTTGATCGCTTCGGACGTGACTCCACTCTTGACCCTTGCCGAGCCGCCGCCGTTGGTCGCGGTCACGATCGCCGCGAGCGTGTGACCTACGTCGCTCGCCGTCACCGTGTAGTTCGCGTTATCGGCGCCCAGGATGGGCGTGCATCCGCCCCCGCTGCTGTTGCAGTCCTCCCACTGGTAGCCGTAAGCAAGCGGGCTGTTCGTCCATGTGCCATTGGACACGGCGAGCCTGGCTCCTGACACGGGTGACCCGGTGATTTTAGGTACCGCGGTATTTGCGCTTGGGCTGCCGCTCCACAATTCGGTTGAAGCCGGTGGGCGTCCCATCTTGAGCAAGCGTCCGCTGCCCATGTCGCCCGCGCTCGTCCCGTAGGTAAATGCCCACGGCTGTTGACCCGGCGGCGAAAGCGCTGTCACGCGGCCTTCTTCGTCGTAGCCGTAGGTAGTCTTCAGGCTCGGGCTGATCCGCGGATCCCATTGCGCGCGAAGGCGACCGATGCTGTCGTAGGCGTATTCCGAGACGACGGTTTCCTGCATTTTTTTGGTCGATGGGTTGTACGCCACCGCCGTCGTTTTCATCAGCCGGCCTTTGAATTCGCCCCATTCGCCGGAGGCTTCCCCTTTGGCCGTGCTGGCAGCCGAATACTTGAACTCGAGCGCTCGACATCCGGGCTGCATTTCGGTCGGTGCCGTGGTCCATGTGCAGGACACCCCGGCCGGGCTCGGCGCGAGCTCCTCGGTCGGCTCGGTGATCACTCCCGAGGTCGGCATGGTGCCGATCGTGTTTTCGGCTTCTTCGGCGTACGCATCGTTCGCGTACCACAATTTGCCGTCGGGCCCTGCCGTGATCTGCTTAGTACTGCTACTCGCCGCAAGTTTGAACTCGGTGATGACCCCCGACGTCGTGATGTTGCCGAGCCGGTCTCCTTCGCCGTCGGTGAACCACAGCTTGCCGTCCGGGCCGGCAGTGATCGAGGTCGGCCTGACGCCGACCGTGAGTGGGTAGTCGGTTATCACACCGGCCGTCGTGATCTTCGCGAGCTTGCCTTTCGGGCCCCCCTCTGTGAACCACAAGTTTTTATCTGGGCCCGTCACGATTCCACGCGGTTCTCTTTTTTCCGGCGTGGTGTATTCGGTGACCACGCCGGAGGTCGTGATCTTGCCGACTTTCTGGCTCGTGACGTTCGTGAACCACAGGTTTCCATCAGGCCCCGATGTGATTTCGAGCGGACCGCTTTTTTCCGGCAGGGAGTATTCGGTGACCACGCCGGAGGTCGTGATCGCGCCGATCTTGCTCGATTCGAGCAGCGTGAACCACAACCTGCCGTCGGGGCCCGCCGTGATGCCGATCGGCGACTTGTAGGGATTGGGCAGCGGATATTCGGTGATCACACCTTCGGGCGTGATCTTTCCGATTTTGTTCGGATTCGCCGACTCCGTAAACCACATGTTCCCATCCGGTCCTTCAGTGATGCGATTAGGTTCTTTCCACCCAGACAGCGGATAGATGGTTGTCGTGCCCGTCCGGTTGATCTTGCCGACGGCGTCACCAAGATGCTCGACGAACCACACGTTTCCGTCGCGACCTGGCGTGATGCCCTCGATGTCAGGGGCGTCTGCGTTGGTCTTGTGCACGGGGTATTCGGTGTACTGTTCGGACGTCTTGTAGGTGTAGGTGAGCGTGTCGTTGGCGGTCGTGCCTTCTTGCTTGGTCGGCACCCACAGCGGTGATCCGGTGGGTTGCGTGAACTTGACCGAGGTGTGCGCCGCGGGGTTCTTCAGGTAGTAGGCGAGCTTCTGTTTGGTGGTTTTGTTTTCTTCGAGGCTCAGTTCAAGGTTGGAGTCGCCGGTCGGCGATTCGAATTTGCCCGAGCCGAGCGAGGCGAAGATCGTCTGCTTGCCGTCGCCGGCGGTCATCAGCATGCTGCCGTCGATCAGTTCCTGCAACGACTCGGTGCTGCTCAAGCTGATGTTCCACTCCGGCCCCAGCGGCCCGCTCTCGCCGCTGCTCGTGGCTCGCGAGCTGAAGTTGCGTCCAACGGTCAAGCCCGAGCCGAGTGAGACGTCGGTGGCGCTCAGCGCGAAGTCGCCGGACTCGAGGTCGACCGAACCCGGACCGAGCGCGACCGGCGTGGAGTGGCGGATCGTGATCGGTTCGTAGTGCCGCGCTTCGTTGCCGGCGTTGTCGAGCACAACCAACTCGATGTCGTGTTTGCCGGCCCCCAGTTCGGCGCCGTTCACGGTCCATTTCCTGCTCGCGGTGCAGGCGCCTTTGGCCACGGTGCAGGAACCCCCTGCTGTGCCGAATTCATGGCCGTCGACGAACAGTGCCAAGGATTTGATGCCAGAGCTCGGAACCGTCGAGCCTTCGCCGTCGGTCGCTTCACCGGTCAGTTCGTAGGGGCGTTCGCTCAGTTCGTTGCCGAAGGGAATACCTTCGATTTCCAGGTCGTGCGGAGCGGTGCTGTCCACTTTGATGGTGGTCTTGCCTTCGCTTTCAAGCGACTGGGTGCCCGAAATCGCCTCTTCGGCGCGGTAGCGAACTTTTGGTTCGCCATCCGGAAGACCGGCAGGGAGCGTCGCGTATTCGGAGTGCGCTGCGTAGCACTGGACTCCCTGACAGGCATTTTCGACGCCGAGGTAGTTGTGTTCGAACAGCTGCGTCCATTTGCCGGCGGAGCTTTCGTATTCGAGCTTGGTGGCCGAGACGCCGATGCCGGGGTCGCTCGCGTTCAGTCCCACCGCGCCGTTGAACCTGGACAGCCAGCCGCCGGTGCCGTAGAGCACGTTCTGGCGCGCGATTTTTTCTTTTTTGCCTTCGACTTCGGTTTCAAATTCGAGCGTCGGAGAAGTGGTGTTGTAGCTCGTGGCGGAATGCGTGCCCGTGGGCTCCGCGATTGAGACGATGCCCTGCGACATCACATCGGAGAAGCCCCAGCTGGAGGTCGTGGCTGTGGAGGACTGCTGGAAGTGCACGGCGTTTTTTTCTTTGCCCGAGCCAGGTAGACATTCTTCGACCCCCCCGCCGTTCGCAGCGCATGCAGTGGCGGCTTTTTTTTCGTATTCGGGGTTTTCGAATTCGTTGGAGAGCATCTTCTTGGTTTCCCGCCCACCGGAGTTGAGGAATTCCAAGAAGCTTTCGATCTTCGCGCCTTTGTTGTGGGCCGAGGTTTCGGTTTTGATTTCGTAGATGTGCGAGACGCCCTTTGTCTGGTAGCCCCAGTAGGCGTATTCGGCCGCTCCGTAGGAACCGATCCCTTTGGTTTCCAGCCTTTCCGCACCGGGACCTTCGTAGACGGCGGCTTTCCCGAACGCGCCCGCGTTGCTGGTGAAGAATTCCCAGTTCGAGCGCTTGCCGGCCGTTGTCGTTGCGAGCTGGGAGTCGTTGACTTCCGGGTCGACGGCGATCGGGTACATGAAGCTTCCACCAAGAGCGAGCGAGAGCTCCAGCGTGTCGCCGTGGACCCTCAGCGAAACGGGGACGTTCGTCCCTTCGGCGTCTTCGGCGCTGACGGGTGCAATCGTCGCAAGCGGTCGCCCGCCCTGCACGATCTGCACGGAGCCGCTGCGCGTCTCGGCGAGCCGTGTGCCGGCGGGCGTGCCGATGTGGAAGTAGAGGTTCTTCGGGCTGCGCCCCGAGAGCAGCAGCGTGGTGAGGTCGAAGCCCTCGGGCGAAGCCTTCGCGACGCTCGTTAGGTCCTCCGCGCCGGCGCGATCGGGGTGACGCCAGACGACCGCGGCGCCGTCGAGGCTCCCATCGGGGCTCGCGAGCGGCCGCCCGCGACCGTCCACCGGCGTCATCGATACGCCGAGACCGGCGAGCGATACCCCTTCGGCGACACTGCGCGGAACATCGACGTCCACGTCGGAGCGCACGGGACCGAAGCCGTCCCCACGCTGGGTGAGTCGCAGGTCCAGCGGCAGGTGCCGATGGCCGTTCCTCTGCGAAATCGGCGCGAATGCTTCAAGGACGCCTTTGCCGCCGCCGGGCAGCGCGACCTGGGCGGCGTGGTCGGTCAGATACCGGACGACCTTCCGCCCGTGCCCGAGCACGGGAACACCGCCCTCGGTCTGTTCGATCAGGGCGGGGAAAGCGCTCCTGACCTTGCTCGCTGCTGCGGCCGTGCTCAGGCCCTCGAACCGCGAGCGGGAGGCGCTGCGCTCCGCGACCGCGAGCGGGTCGTTGTGCGCGGCCTGCCGCGCATCTCGAGCCCCTTCTCCCAGCAGCAGTTGGTCCACGGACGGAGCCACGAGCGAGCCGCCGAGCACGGACTCGGAGGGTCTGCGCGCGGCATTTGCTCCGATTGCCGAGGTCGGGGCGAGGAACAGAACGCCCGTAAGCGCCAGCCCGATGACAGATACCGACAATGACCGCAGCGCTGACCGCATCGCCCACTCCCCGCTCTCGCATGTGTCTCTTATTTATTTGCTGGCAGACCAACCCGACCGGCAAGTCCCGAGAGTGAACCCTCGCGCTTCCCCCCATGTGCAGATCGGTCCGAGCGGCGGCGATGCTAGCACGGTCTTTACAGACCATGCACATTAATTTGGAAATCTTCCGATAGCCGGGTAAACAGAGAACAGTCAGTTACAGCCGCGCGAAATGGCATCTTTGCAGGCTAATTCCCGGCGGTCCCAGGTGTTACAAACTGTCAATCCAGCGCCCGCTGTCGCCGACCGGCGCAGTTGGATTTCACGCCTCGCGAGAGCGATCGATACGAGCCCCTTGAACTGACGCTGTGCGCTGTCAAGGCGACGAAGCTCTCGGAGCTCACGCAAGCGCGTCCTCGCCAACGACGAAGCGACTATTCCCGCGCAGCAGCTCTACCACCTCGGCTGGGGCCTTCTGCGGCGAGCCCGCGTCGAACGGCGGCTGCGGGTCGTACTCGATGCCGAGCTGAATCGCCTGCGCGACCTGCTCGCCCGCGATCTGCGCCGCGAGCGCGAGCGCCATGTCGATGCCCGCCGAGACACCCGCCGCGGTGACGATCTTTCCATCGAAGACGACGCGCTCTGAGACGGCCTCGGCGCCCAGCTCGCGCAGCTTCTCCATCGCGAGCCAGTGGCCGGTCGCGCGCTTTCCGTCGAGCAGCCCGGCGGCGGCGAGGATCAGCGAGCCGGTGCAGACCGAGGTGGTCCAAGTGCTGGTCTCGTGCGCGGCGCGCAGCCAGTCGAGCGCGGGCCCTCCGGCACGCGCGGCCACCTCGCCGGGGCCACCCGGCACGAGCACGATCTCGGGTGCGGGGACCTCATCGAGCGAGCGCTCGGCCAGGACGGTCAACATGCCGTTGTCGGTCTTCAACGGCCCTGCGGCCTCGGCGACGAACGTTACGTCGGCGCCTGGCAGGCGGCTGAGCGCCTCGTACGGCCCAATCGCGTCGAGCGCGGTGAAGCCCGGGTAGAGCAGGATCGCGATGTTCATGTTCTGCCTCCTTGTCGTTGGGTCGGGCGGGCGCCGATCTCGTCCATCAAGCCGCAGAGCGGACGTGAAAGCGGCGCCGGTACTCGGCGGGGCCGACGGCGAGCCCGCGCAGGAACACGCGCCGCATCGTCTCCGCAGTGCCAAAGCCGCACTCGCGCGCGACCTCCGCGATCGGCGTCGAGCTGTCCTCGAGCACTCGCCGCGCGGCCTCCAGGCGCACGTGCTCGACGTAGCGCGCGGGCGTCACGCCGGTCTCGGCACGGAAGGCGCGGGCGAAGTGGCGCGGGCTCATGTGCGCTCGCGCCGCCATCGCCTCGACCGAGTGGTCGCTCGCGAGCTCCTCGAGGATCAGCCGCTGGACCTCGCGCAGCGGCTCGCGCTCCGGCTGCTGCGAGGCCAGGGTCGCGCTGAACTGCGACTGCGTGCCGGGTCGGCGCAGGAACAAGACCAGGTGGCGGGCGACGGTCAGCGCGAGCTCGCGGTCGTGATCGTCCTCGACCAGGGCGAGCGTCAGGTCCATGCCGGCGCTCACACCAGCCGAGCTCCAGAGCTCGCCGTCGCGCACGAAGATCGGATCGGGGTCGACGCGAACCTTCGGATAGCGCCGGGCGAGCGACTCGGCCGAGGCCCAGTGCGTCGTGGCGCGCCTTCCGTCGAGCAGCCCTGCCGCGGCGAGCAGGAAGGCGCCGGTGCAGACCGAGGCTGTGCGTCGCGCCCGCGTAGAGGTTTCGGCGATCCAGCGCAGCAGCCGCCTCTCGCCGATCGCCTCGCGCGTGCCGTCGCCGCCGGGGACGATCAGCGTGTCGAGCCCGCGGGGCACCTCGCGCAGACAGCCGTCGGGGACGATCGTGAGGCCGCTCGAGGTTCGCAGCGGCTTTCCGTCGGCGCTGAGCGTGCAAACCTCATAGCCACCGTCTCGCGCACCGCCGACCTGGACGGCGCCCCCTCCGACCGGTGCTTCCCCTCGTCGCGAGTCGCGGAGCAGTCGGTCGGCGCCCGTGAACACCTCCAGCGGGCCGGTCACGTCGATGCTCTGCACGCCCTCGAACAGCAGGATCGCGACGCGGCGAGTTCGCAGGCGATGGGCCATACGCCGATGATCGCGTGCCCGGGCGTTGTCCGCAAGGACTGATTTCCCACTTTTCCTGCCACGGACCCGCCCCGCGCCAGCGGTCTAACATGGCCTGATGGAGCTGCCACCTCCCGCTTCGGGCCGCGACGCCGAGCGAGACGCGCTCGAGGCCGCCCCTTCGCGCGTGGCCTCGATCGTCGAGGCGGCCGAACGCACGGCGGCAGAGCTTCGCGAGCAGGCCGAGGGCCGCGCTCGCGAACGCATCGCCGAGGCCGATCGCGCGGCCTCGAACCGGGTCGAAGCCGCCGAGCGGGAGGCGGAGGAGCTGCTGGGCGAGGCGCGCGCCCAGGCCGAGAGCGCACGTAACGAGGCGCTCTCGGCGGTCAGCGCGATCCACGCGGACGCCGAGCGCGTGCGGGCCGAGGTGACCGCCGAGGCCGAGCGCCTGCGCGGCGAAGCACTGACTGAAGCCGAGCAGGCGCGTGCCGGCGCGCGTGAGGACGCCGAGAGCGAACGCGCGGCCGCGCGCGAGGAGAGCGCGCAGTTGCGGGCGAGTAGCGGCGAGCAATCCGAGCACGCGCTGAGCGGCGCCCGAGCGCAGGCCGAGCAGGCGCTGCTCGAGGCGCGCGCCGCGGCACAGGAGACGCTCGCGGAGGCCCAGGCTGAGGCTGAGCGTTTCTTGACCGAGGCCCGCGCCCAGGTCGAGGCGCTGCTGTCAGAGGGACGAGCCGAGGCCGAGCGTGTGCGCACCTCGGGGGGCGAGGATCTCGAGCAGCTACGAGCCCAGATGCTCGAGCAAGCGCAGGGAGTTCGTGCAAAGGCACGCGAGGACGCGCGTGAGATCGTCGGCGAGTCACACACGGTCGCGCGCGAGGTGCTGCGCGAGGGCACGGAGCTGTCGCGAAACCTGCGTGAGCTGTCGGTCTCGCTGCGCAACAACGCCGAGCGGCTGCTGCGCGACGTGCGCCTGGCCCATGGGAGCATGACCGCGCGCCTTGATCAGGCGAGCCCGAGCGGCGGCATCGAGCCGCGGGGCAGCGGCGGTCGCGCCGATGGGCCCGATGAGGATCTGGACGTGCCGGAGTTCATCCCGCCGGAGTGACTAGCCTGCCAGGCCTCAGCCATGAGTTCGAGCCGCGGGGGCCGAGCCTGCTGACAAAGCGCGACAGTGCCGTCCCAAGCAGCACGTACGGTGAAGACGTGGACGAGCTCACGCCGAGCCAGAAGGGCGCCGCTGCCGAGGCCGCGATCGCCTCGGCAGCGATACAGCTTGGATTGACTGTCCTGCGCCCGCTCTGTGAGGGACGTCGCTATGACCTGGTCATCGACCTGGAGCCGACATTGCTGCGCGTGCAATGCAAGCTCGCCCGTCGCACCGGCGGGGTGCTCGCGGTCGGTCTCCAGACCTGCCGACATACGCCCAACGGGTACGTTCGCACCTCCTACTCAGCTACGGAAATCGACGCTATCTGCGCCTACTCGCCCGAGCTTGGAAAGTGCTACCTACTCCCGATCGCTGCGATCTCCAGGCGGCGGAGTCTCCATCTGCGCCTCGATCCGACCGTAAACAATCAGGCGGAGGGCATCACCTGGGCGCGAGATCACGAGCTGGAGCCGGCGATCGAGCGGCTTCGCTCGGCTGGGATGGACCGGTCGCAGACCGGGGAGCTACACTTCCCCCACCGAATCTCGGGGCTATAGCTCAGCTGGGAGAGCGCTTGAATGGCATTCAAGAGGTCGTCGGTTCGAGCCCGACTAGCTCCACTGAATTACCCGCGCGCGAACTCCCGCGCCGACTCGGGCGACCGTCAGGGTGTATCTACGGCAGTCGGTCTTAAGACGGAAACCACATCCAGCGCAGGATGCGCGCGGGCCATCTGCTCATAGTCTCCGTCCTGCGTGACAATCGGCAGCCCGTGCTCGATTGCGGTTGCGGCAATCAAGGCATCGGTTAGCTTGACGGTTCGGTGAACACCGGCGCGATGGCAATCGGCAACCAATCGCGCCCAGGCGACGATCACCGCCTCGCTGATCGGGATCGGGTCGGCGGCCCGGGCGAGCGCCAGGGTATCGGCGCGGCGAGCCCGGGCCGAGGCATCGCCCGCGGCGAGCACGCCGAGCTGGAGCTCGCCGATCGTGACGACGGACACGGCAACATGAGCCGGAAGCTCGCCGAGCGGCCGTCCCGTCTCGCGAGCAATGAACACCGAAGTGTCCAGAAGGCCGCTGTCGAACCCGCTCAAACCTCGTCGAGCGTTTGGCCCGCTACCTCGTCGAGCTCGCACTGCAGGGCTGAATCCGCGGCGCGATCGGCGAGCTGCCGACGCAGCTCGGGGCCAGAGAGCCACCGTGCGCGGCGGCCGTGGGGAACGATGTCGGCGATCGGCTCGCCGTGCACGCTCAGCGTCACACGCTCGCCCGCCCTCACCGCATCGATCACCCTGCTCGTGTCATTGCGCAGGTCACGTACCCCGATGTCCATGTGCGACAGCGTAGCACCAGGCAGGACGGCCGCCGCTATTCCCCCAGGCGTTTCAACCCACGCCCCGCGCCGCTCCCAGCGCCACCGGCAAACTGCTCAACCCGCGGAACATCGAGGAACCGCGCCAGTCGAACGTGTCGCCCGCGAGCGCGAGGTCCGGAAAGCGGCTGCGAAGCGCCTCGAAGACGACTGTCCCCTCCAGGCGCGTCAAGGAGGCTCCAAGGCAGAAGTGCGGGCCGAATCCGAGGCTGAGGTGCTCCCGGCTGTCGGACCTGGTGAGGTCGAGCTGCCGCGGTCGATCGAACACGCTTGGGTCACGGTTCGCACAGGCCAGGACCGCGACGACGGTCTCGCCTTCGTAGATCCGCTCGCCCCCGAGCTCGGTGTCCTGCGTAACTACCCGCGCAAGCCACTGAATCGGCGCCACCCAGCGCAGCAGCTCCTCGACGGCCGAGGACACCAGCTCCGAATCCTCGCGCAGCAGCGCCCATTGATCTGGATGGCGCAGCAGCTCGAACAGCCCGGTGCCGAGCAGGTTCGTGGTCGTCTCGTGGCCCGCGAACAGCAGCACCACGAACATCGCGGCCAGTTCGTCGTCGGCCAGACGGTCGCCTTCGGAGGCGTCGAGCAGCGCGGCGACCAGCCCGGAGCTGCTCCCGCCTCGCCGGTGGGCCGCGATGATCTCATCGACATAGCTTCGAAACTCGAGCATCGCCTCGTGGGCGTCGAGCAGCACCTCGGGATTCGTGCCTGCGCGGTTTGAGCCGACCCTCGCCGACCAATCGTGGATCAGCTCTCGATCCGATGCCGGCACGCCCAGCATGTCGGCGATCACCATCAGCGGAAGCTGATAGGAGAGGCCCGCGATGAAGTCCGCCACCGGTTCCTCGGCCATCGCGTCCAGCAGCTCGTCGGTGTAGCGCTGGATCGACGCGGTGAGATCGGCGATCCGACGCGGTGTGAACGCCCGGTGAGCGATGCCGCGCAGGCGCGCATGCGCCTCGCCATCGCTGCGACTTACGTATTTCGACTCGAACTCGGCCAGCGCCAGGTGCGCGATCCGCTGTTCCTCGGAGAGGCGCGAGACGATCTCCTGCGCCTGGCTGCCGCTGGTCGCCCATCCATTGCTGAACAGCTCGGACGTGCGGAGTATCGGCTTCACGTCCTCGTAGCGGGACACGAGCACACGCGGTCCCACCCGATGGACCGGCCCGACCGTGCGCAGCTCCTCCCACAGCGGCCAGGGATCCGCCAGCGCCTCCGGTCGCGAGGCGAACAGCTCCTCCAGGCGTGCGTCGAGGTCGCCCACGCCCGCCGCCTCTGCCGTCACCAGCTCGGTCACGACGGGGCGCACGGCCTGCTAGTCGGACTCATCCGCCGAGTCTATGCCGGGCAAAGAGCCCGCTTGAAGCGGCTTCCAGGGCGGTTGTCGAGTTGCACAACCGCTGCACCTCGAGCCCGGCCGGGCCGTTCGCGCGTGGATGCGGGCGGCCCGGCCGCCCTCAGGAACCGTCGTTCACGAACGCCTGGTAGGCGCGACAGGGCTCGTTGCGCAGGCTCGGGCACGCCGGCAGCCCCGTGGGCACGGTCACGCCCTTCACGATCGGGAGCGTCAGGCTCGACGGCTTTTCGGGCGAGAACGCGACCGACTCCGTCGCGGCGCCTCCCACGGGCTGGGTGTGGGAGAACGACCAGATCGGCTGCGTCCCGTTGGGCGCGGAGATCGTGACCCTGATGCGCGAGCCCGCGCGGTAGGCGTGCCCCTCGAAGTACAGCGGGATCGTCACCGGGACGAATTCCGTCGTGGGCATCGGTTCCACGTCCGAGGCCAGCAGCGTCGGAATCGGCTGGAGCTGTGTGGGCTTCTGCTTGAACATGTTGTCCTTGCTCGTCGCAAGCTTGCGCTCGCTCGCTCGCATCCAGCCGTCTTGAACGAAGGTCTCGTTGCCGTCGGGGCGCACCTCGCTGACCGTCGCTTGGAGGTCGACGTCGGGGGTCGAGGACTTGATCCACAACTGCACCGCGCCCCCGCCGATCGCGGTGGTGTCAGTCGCGAGCGCAGCCGAGACGTAGGACACGGCCGAGCCCACGGGCGACTGCACCCAGTTGTATTCCCACTGGGATGCGTTGCCCCAGAGACCGCCCGAGCCGGTGTTGGCCGAAAAGTCCGTCAGCGGTGTCGCGTTCGCGTCCGAGGTGTAGGAATCGACCCCTTCGCTCGTCGGCTGCTGTTCGCTGAGCGAGCCGCCCGACCCGAGGTACCAGGTGTGGGCCTTCGTGCCGGGAATCGGGAACTTCGAGAACGACTGTTCGAAGCCTGGATACGGATCGCCCGCAGTTTTCGTCCCCAGCGGCGATTCTCCCGCGCCGTTGTCGAACAGCACCCGGATCGGCGGCTGCGCTTCGAATTCGGCCAGCGCCGATCCATACGTCGGCTGCGACTGGATCGGGTCCGTGGGAAGCGTGATCAGATCGGTTTTCGGTAGCCCCATCGCTTCCTGATAGATCACCGGGGCCGCGGCATGAATCACCGCCGCATTGACGATCGGCGCCTGGTGTGCGACGTACAGCTCCAGGAAGTCGTACATGCGGTCGAGCGTGGATGGATCCAGCGAATCGATGTGGGCGCCGTTCGTGAACGTGAGCCATTTTTGCTTCGTGCCATTGAGATGCTGAGCGAGGTCGGCGCAGTGACCGCCGGTCTGCTCGTCCTCCCATTGGCAGGCCATGAACGTCGGCACGTCGATCTTCTTGACGAATGAGTCCGGATCGAGTGGGTCGGCGACCGCCGGCTTGTAGGTCGCGTTCGCTTCGATCTTTTCCATCAGGTTTGCGGCCTCACCGTGCAGCGCCTGGTTGGCCGCGCAGGTCTGATCGCCTTCTTCGATCTGCTTCGTCGCCCACGCCTGCCCATGGCCGGGACTGGCCGGTTCGGCGTTCTGCTGGCGCTCCGCGGCCCATTCCACTGCGAAGCCGTCGTTGCGGATGCCACCCGGGTAGAGGGTCGAGGCCGTCGCGTCGATCACCGACAGTGGCGCAATCGCGGCGAGGTCCGGCGGGCGCAGCTGCGCCGTGAACAGCTGACTGATCCCGCCGTAGGAGATGCCCATCATGCCGACCTTGTGACCGAGCACCCACGGCTGGTGGGCGATCGTCTCGATCACGTCATAGCCGTCGAGATTTTGCATGTTCTCGAAGAAGTCGTAGGCGCCCCCCGAGCAGCCGGTCCCGCGCATGTTCACGTCGACCACCGCGAAGCCCATCAGGTTCGCGATCACCGCGATGCCGTTTTCCGGCCCTTCGGGGTTGGCGTAGCCGTAACCGGAGTACTCGATCAGCGTCGGGTAGGGCGCCGTGTAGGGAACGCCCGGCAGCCCCGCGATCGGCAGCGTCGGCATGTGGATGCTCCCCGGCACGCCCGGCAGCCCCGCCGGACTCGTCGGCGGATGCACGTCGATCGACAATTCCGTGCCGTCACGCGTCTTCAGGTAGGTGTATCCGTTGTCGGCGATCGACTGTTCGTAGATGCCGGGGTCCCACGGCTTCGCCGCGTCGGAGTGGACGGTGATCGGCCCCGAGGTTTCGCCCGTGGAGGTGACGTGGACCGAGTAGCCCTTTCCTGGAGACACGTCTCGAAACAACAGCCCGCCGAGCGAGTCCGCGTTCTGGGTGTCCACCGTCGCGCCGCCCTTGCTCAGCAGCGATGCTTGGACATTCGGCGCCAAGCCAGTCGCGTACACCTGTTCTGCGCTTCCCTGCGCAGTGAAGGCAGATGCGCTCGCGACCGTCGACAGCAGAGCGGCGAGCACTACGAACAGAGAGACGCCGAGACCGGCACGACGCCGATGCGACGGCCGTGACGTCAGGACACGACGATCCCCTGCGCCACTGCAGACCCGACGACCTTCACCCGCTCGATCAGTATTCAGCATCCCCACTCCCCGGCTCGCGCCCCACAGTAAATAATTACGTCTAGAACTTGCCTCATTGCCGAGCCGGTCTCTTAATCGACGCCAACTCGAACGCGCAGTTACATACCCAAGGACACAAAACCTGAAACGTGTCGCCCGTGCGCCGCGAACATCATGCTGTCGATTAGACACGGGCGTTCTCGGGTAATCAGGCCGCCATGTCGATCGAGGCGGACGCGCGCTTCACCCGCAGAACGCTGATCGGCACCGCCGCAGCCGGCGCGGCGGCAGCGGCGATTCCCTCGGTCGCGCACGGAGAAGAAGAACCTGCGGAACACTCGAGCGCCGCCGCGAAATCGGCAGCCCCGAAGAAGGCCGACGTGGTGGTGGTCGGCGCCGGCCTCGCGGGCCTGTCCGCCGCTCGCGCGATCTCCCGCGCGGGTCGATCGGTGGTGGTGCTCGAGGCTCGCGAACGGGTCGGCGGCCGTACCTGGAATCGGCCGATCACCGGCGGCGCCTACATCGACGCGGGCGCCGAGTTCGTCGGCCCTACCCAGGACCGCATCAAGGCACTGGCGCAAGCCGTCGGGGTCGCAACCTTCCCGACCTACAACACCGGCCAGAACGTCTACTGGAAGGACGGCAAACGGGAAACCTACGCGGCCACCGGCCCCACCGGCACGGCGCCCCCGGACCCGACCTACCTGCCCGATCTGCTGCAGCTGATCCCGAGGCTCAACACGATGGCCCAGCAGATCAACGTCCAAGAACCATGGGCCGCCGCCGAAGCCGTCGACTGGGACAGCCAGACGTTCTACTCCTGGGTCAAGGCCAACTCGATCAACCCCGACTTCATGCGGCTCGTCGCGACCGCGACCGACGCGATCTTCGGGCAGGAGCCCCGCGACCTGTCGCTGCTCTACGTGCTGTTCTACCTGGCCGCCTCCGGCGACGAATCCCATCCCGGCACCTTTGAACGCAACTTCCAGACCGCCGAAGGCGCTCAGGAAGAACGCTTTCTCGGCGGCACCCAGCAGATCTCGCTGAAGGTCGCGGCCGAACTGGGCGGCAGCGTCGTGCTGAATGCCCATGTGCGCCAGATCCTCCAAGAAGCCAAGAACGTCAAGGTTCTGCTCGACAAAGGGCGCGTGACCGCGCAGCGGGTGATCGTCGCGATGCCCCCTGCGCTGACGGCCCGGATCGACTACGAACCGCTGCTCCCGGTCCTCCGCGACCAGCTCACCCAGCGCGCGCCGATGGGCACCTACGCGAAGGTCGACGTCGTCTACGAAGAGCCGTTCTGGCGTGAGGAAGGACTGACTGGCCAGACCATCAGCCTCAACGGACCCGTGACCGTGACGTTCGACAGCACACCCGCCGAGGGCAGCCCTGGCGTGCTGCTCGGCTTCATCGGCGGCTCCGGCGCGCGCAGTTGGTACGGCCTCTCCGCCGAGGGGCGCCGCCAGACGGTGATCGAGAACTTCGTCGACTACTTCGGCGCGAAGGCTGCCAACCCGGTGCAGTACGTCGAGAACGCGTGGGCCGAGGAACGATTCACCCGCGGCGATCCGGTCGCGGGCCTGGGACCGGGCACGCTGCTCGACTTCGGCGCCGCCCTGCGCGAGCCCGTCGGGCGCATCCACTGGGCGGGCACCGAGACCTCCGACTACTGGGTCGGCTACATGGACGGCGCGGTGCGCTCCGGCGAACGGGCCGCCGCCGAGGTGCTCGCCGAGCTTTCCTAGGCGCCGTTCAGATCGGCGCGTGGCGCCCCTCCGGGGACGACCGGCTCCTGCTCGCAGCGTTCGAGAAAGGCACGTTCGCGCTTGCCCATCTCCGTGACGGGCGCGGCATCCCAGCAGTACTCGAGAGCCAACGAACGCCAGTCGTTGCCGGCGCGCAGCTGAGCGATCACCGACTGCGCCCCTATCTCGGCTCTGGCAAGCAGCGCGTAGTCCGGTGGCATCGTGCAATACCGCAGGGCGTTCGCGGAAGGCCCCGTGGGCGAGAACCTGCGTTCGATCCCCCTCCCCACGCAGTCGGGGTCCGCGACGAACCGCTTCTGCGCCCAGACCAGAGGATTGTCCTCGCGCCAGTAGGCGAACGCTTCCTCGGGGGTGACGGGGTCGGTCGAGCGCCACATGCCCGCCTCGACGCTCGCGCTCCAGGTTCCCGCCACGTCGCCTCGCATGCATTCGCGGTAGATCGTGACGAGCATCTCGATCCGGTCGCGACGCAGGCGCTTGACGCTCCCGAAGTCCAGGAAGCTGACGCTCCCGTCTTCGTGAAAGACGTAGTTGCCCGGATGCGGGTCCGCGTTGAACAGGCCCAGTCGGTAGTAGGACCCGTAGACGAAGCGGTGAATCGCCTCCGCCCACTGGTCTCGCAGGCTTTGATCCGCGGCAAGAGCCTCGCTCCAGCAGAGACCCCGCACGAGCTCCTGGGTCAACACGCGCTCGGTGCTCAGCTCCTCGACCACCTCGGGGATGCGGATGAACGGGTGCCCTCGGTAGTGCTCGGCGAACTCGGCTTGGTTCGCGGCCTCGAGCCGGTAGTCGAGCTCCTCTTCGATGTGTGCGCTGATCTCACCCGCCACAGCGCGTAGGTCCAATTTCAAGCCACGTGGGAACAGCCCGCCGACGGCCAGGCTCATCAGCGTGGCCAGCAGCTCGGCGTTCCTGAGATCGGCGCGAATCGCCTCCGCCACCCCGGGGTACTGGACCTTCACGGCCACCGCGCGTCCATCGTGCAAGCGTGCCGCGTGGACCTGACCGATCGAGGCCGCCGCGAACGGCTCCTGGTCAAGCTCGGCAAAATCGTCGACCCGATCGCCGAGCTCGGCTTCGAGCAGAGCGCGCGCGAGCTCCGGCGCCATCGGTGGCGCTTCGCTGCGCAGACCCGCCAGAGCCTGCTGGTAGATCGACTGGAACTCCTTCGGCACCGCCGAGCCCACTGCGGCGAAGGACAGAATCTGCCCGACCTTCATCAGCGCGCCCTTGGAGTGGCCGAGCAGCTCGGCGTAACGCTCCGCGGTGCGAAGGTGAAACTCGGCGCTGCTCTCGCCGGTGAGCCTGCTGCGCAGCGCGATCACCGCAGCCTCGCCCACGGTACGAGTGGTCAGGCCCGCAAGCGGCGCGACCCGACGCACGCGGGCTCCGATGCCGCCACCGGAGCGCGAGCCATCGCTTGCATCCATCGGGGCTCCCGCATCCGACACTTCACTGCCTCCCTAAGCTCACTGGGCTGAGGTAAGCGTATACTTAGTTTTCAGCGATGTCAAACACGACCCGCGAGCGCATCATCGACGAGGCGATGCGCCAGTTCAGCCGGCACGGCTACGCGACGACGAGCGTCGCGAGGATCGAAGCGGGCGCCGGCCTCACGGCTGGAGCGGGCGGGCTCTATCACCACTTCAAGAGCAAGGAAGCCGTGCTCGCCGCGGGTATCGAGCGCCGCCTCTCGCGACTTGACGCGCTGCGTGAGATCCGCCGCGTGCTGACCCCGCTCGGCGACCTGAAATCGGAACTCACGCTCCTGGCCCGCTACATCCTCGCTGAGCTCGACAGCGAGTCCGAGCTCCTGCGCATCCTCGCCACCGAAGCGCGCAACCGGCCACAGCTTCTGACGACAGCCGTGGACCAGCTCGTGAACTCGACATTCGAGGGGTTCGCCACCTGGATCGCAGAGCGCGCCGAGCGATCGCTCCCGGGGGCCTCACCGAGCACGATCGCCACGCTCGGGCTTGGATCGCTGCTGAGCAACCGGCTCCTGCGCGATGTGTTCGGGGTTCCGAGCCCGGTCGAGGACGAGGCGCTCGTCGATGCGTGGGTGCTGCTGATGATGAGTGCGCTCGGCGACCCCTCCCCTCACGCACCGTAGCCGGCGAGCCGAAGGCCTCAAGGAAAGCGCGCGGCCCACGGCTCGAGCTCGATGCCCACGGCGTTGATCAGATAGGAGATCAGCCTGTACCAACCGGCGACGGTCACGAGCTCGAGCAGCCGATCCTCGCTGAAGCGCGCCGCCAGCTCCTGCCAGAGCGCCTCGGGGAGCGTGTCGGTCTCATACAGCGCGTCGGCCGCGGCGATCAGCAGCCCGTCGCCCTGCGCCCAGACCGAGTCCTCGGGCGAGCCGTGCGCCGTGGCGGCGATCTGCTCCTCGCTCAGCCCGACGGCGCCGCCGTAGGCGACGGCGTGCACGCCCCACTCGTACTCCGCGCCCGCCCGCGCGCAGGTGCGCAGGATCAGCAGCTCGCGCTCGCGTGGATCGAGGCGCGGGTGGCCGAGCAGCCCCGCCCCGAGCGGTCGCATACGCGAGAAAAGCCCCTCGTGGCGGGCGAGCGTGCGAAACAGCGCCAGCGGCTCGACTTCGCTGCCGGGCGGCATCCACTTCGAGAGCATCGCCTCGGTCTCGGGCTCGTACGGCGGCTGCAGCGGCGCGATTCTTGGCTCTGGCATTTGGCTATCCTTTCGCTTCGATATTCAAAGCAAGGAGTCTAGCTTCTGTTTTCGCAGCGCACAACCGACGAGCACCCCGAGGACCGCCCTCCGGCCCGCCCCACGGGCGTGGAGCGCACCTCGCCCCGCCCCGGTCGTCCCGCGCGCGGCTCGCGCAGCGGCCGTCCGATCATGGCGCTGTTCGACCTGCTCGGCCGCCGCTGGACGCTGCGCGTGCTGTGGGAGCTGCGCGAGGAGGCCCTCACCTTCCGCGAGCTGCAGATCCGCTGCGAGGGCATGTCCTCGAGCGTGCTGAACCAGCGCCTGCGCGAGCTGCGCGAGGCGGGTGTGATCGAGCAGCGGCCCCGCGAGGGCTACGGCCTGACGCGTGAAGGCCAGGAGCTGCTGCTCGCGCTCTCACCGCTGCAGGCTTGGGCCTCGCGCTGGAGCGAGCGGGCCTGAGGATGGCTGCCGATTGACCGCGTGTCCCTGGCGGATCGTTTCGAACCAGCCCCCGCTCCTCGCACGCCCGCCTGCACCGGCGTAGAGTTCCTGTCCCCCCAACTCGTCCAAGGAGTTGCCATGAGCAGTGAACTGCCCCCTGGACCGCGCCTGCCGAGCGTGCTTCAGACGATCGGCTGGTGGAGCCGTCCCACCGCCTACCTCGAGCGCTGTCGCGCCCGCTACGGCGCGCGCTTCACGATCCGCCTGCTCGGCCAATCGCCGTTCGTGATCCTCTCCGACCCCGAGGACATCAAGCGGGTCTTCCAGGCCCCGCCCGAGGTGCTGCACCCCGGCGAGGGCGCGCGCATCCTCGAACCGGTGATCGGCCCGAACTCGGTGATCCTGCTCGACGAGGCTCCGCACCTGCGCCAGCGCAAGCTGCTGCTGCCTGCCTTCCACGGCGAGAAGATGCAGCGCCTCTCGGGGCTGATGACCGAGCTCGCCGAGCGCGAGGTCGCCTCCTGGCCGCTGGAGCAGCCCGTCGAGCTCCACCCGCGCGTGCAGAGCCTCACACTGGAGATCATCCTGCGCGCGGTGTTCGGGCTGCAGCGCGGCGCGCAGCTCGATGAGCTGAGCGGCCTGCTCACCGAGATCCTCGCCTTCAGCGAGAGTCCGCTCTCGCTGCTCCCAGCCGCCCAGCGCCTGCTCAAAGGCCGCGGCCCCGTCGGGCGCCTGGAACGCATCGGCGCGCGCGCCGACGAGCTGATCTTCGCGCTGATCGAGGAGCGCCGCCGCGAGCGCAGCGACGGCGATGACGTGCTCTCGCTGCTGCTCGGCGCCCGCGACGAGGACGGCGAGCCGATGAGCGACGCGGAGCTGCGCGACGAGCTCGTGACGGCGCTCGTCGCCGGGCACGAGACCACCGCCTCGCAGCTTGCCTGGGCGTTCGAGCGGCTCGCGCGCGAGCCCGCCGTGCAGAGGCGCCTGCACGCAGAGCTCGATGACCCCGACGGCGACGACGAGTACCTGACGGCGACGATCCACGAGATCCAGCGCCGCCGCCCGGTGCTGCCCAACGCCGAGCCGCGCCTGGTCAAGCAGCCGATCGAGATCGGCGGCATCGAGTACCGGCCCGGCGTCGTGCTGTTCGCGAGCGCCTATCTCGTGCACCACGATCCCGAGATCTACCCCGACCCCTACGCGTTCCGCCCCGAGCGCTTCCTCGGCAAGACGCCCGGCACCTACACCTGGATTCCCTTCGGCGGCGGGCGGCGTCGCTGCCTGGGCGCGAGCTTCGCCCAGCTCGAGATGAAGCTCGTGCTGCGGGCCGCGCTCGAACGCCACGAGCTGCGCCCCGCGGCGGCCGAGCCCGAGGTCACGCGCAGGCGTGGGATCACTTTCAGCCCCTCGCTCGGCAGCCGCGTCGTGCTCGCACCACGCCCGCGGGCGCAAGCCTCCGAGCCGCAGCCCGCGCAGGCGGTGCCGATCCCCGCCTGAGCGCGCCGCTCGACGCCCGCTCGCGGGCCAGAGGTCCCCGCGAGCGGGCGCAGCTTGGGTTTCGCGCTGCTGCTAGCGCTGCTTGCTCGCCTGCTTCGAGCCCGCCCCGCGTGCGTGCCGCGGCTTGGCCTTGTGGCCGTGCTTCGGCGCCGCCTTGTGCCGCCGTCGGCTCTGGCGAGCCTTTCTTGCGTGACCGCGAGGGCAGGGCGCCTTGTAGGTGACCGGCACCGTCTGCGCCGGGACCTCGCCGAAGCCCGCGAACAGGAGTTCGGACTTCAGCGGGAAGCCGCCCCTCGGGCAGCGCTTCGGCACGCGGCCGTAGTAGATCACGCGCTTGCCCTTGCGCATCGCCGCGCCGATCTTCACTTCGATCGAGAGCGCCGAGGCGTCGGGTGCTCCAGGCACCGTTTCGATCAACGGCACTGCCGTCACGAACTTCTGCGCATAGGGTCCCGGCGCCGAGGCGACGTGGCTCGGCGAGAGGAATTCCAGCGACACCGGCGAGCTGCCCGCGGTGTAGAACTCGAGTGCTCCCCCGGGTGCGAAGAACGCCTGGATCGAGGCACGCTCCTCGACGCGTTCGGTGCCGAAGCTCACGACCCCGAGCGCCGTGCCCGACAGCGTGACTTTCGAGCGCTTCGGGCATGCCGCCGGGCCCATGTTCTGAAGCGCCGAGGGCCGGCACACCGCAAACCCCTTGCGTTCGATCTTCGTGCCGGCCGGCGTGTAGAAGTTGATCCCCACCAGCGGCGGCGGGTAGCCGCCGTATTCGGTGCCTTTGATCGCGTACTGCACCTGCAGCGCGGCGCCCGCGCCGAGGATGTTGCCCGTCCCGCGATAGCCCGGAATCGGGATCGCCTTCGCTTTGAATGTGACCGTCGGCGCCGCCGACGCCACCGACGGCAGGCATATGACAGCAAGGCCCAGCATCGCCCCAAGGGCAATCGATCTGCACGACATCTGAACGCTCCTCCTCTTGGATTCCCAGACGTGAGCGTCGGTTCGAACGAGCCTTCGGTAGCGCGGGCCGGTAGGCGCCGGGCGTCACGGTCTTCTGCTGGCTAGAACACCCTTCGACCGCGAGAAGTGCGCTGCGCGCCGAGACGCGGCGCGCGCGGAGCTACAGCTAGTCGGCGATCGGCTCGCGCGCGAGCTGATGGCGAACGTGATCGCGAGCGTCGGCGTAGCGAATCGCCTCATAGGCGATCAGCGCGGCCAGCAGCGCCGCGAGGATGCCGAGCGTCGCGAGCGCGGGCAGCGACACCGCCGCAGGCAGCAGCGCCAGCAGCACGCCCGCGCATACCAGCCGCCGCGTGCTCAGCGTGTGGACGTTGCGCAGACGGAAGGCGACGTGCGCCAGCAGGTACAGCGCCGTGCCGCCCAGCAGCGCCAGCGCCGGGACCAGCTTGAGCTCATCGCCCACGTGGGCGAGCGTGATCTTCAGGCCCACCGCCAGCAGCGCGATCCCGGCGATCATCGGAAAGTGCAGGTAGGAGTAGGAGTCGCGGGCGATCCCGTTGCGCTCGCGCCCCTCGGCCGCTTTTGCCAGTCGCCGCGCCGCGACGATCGAGGTGACGTCGAAGTAGACCCACCACAGCGCCGCCGCCACGATCACGCCCAGCACCGAGGCCACCACCACGCCCGCGTCGATCGCCGCCGTCGCGCCGACGCCGATCGCCACGACCGACTCGCCCAGCGCGATGATCACGATCAGGCCGTGGCGCTCGGCGAAGTGGCCCGGCACCAGTTTCCAGCCATCCTGGCCAAACAGGAACGGCCCGCCGGTGTCGAGCAGCAGCGCCAGGCCCCAAAGCGCGATGCGCAGGTCCCCCGAGGCCGCGGCCGCCACGAACAGGAGTCCCGCCCCGACCGCGGTGCTGACAGCCAGGCCCAGGACCGACTGGCGCAGCGCGGGGTCCTCACGGCTGGCGAGCATGAACAGCACGATGTGGGCCGTGCGCACCGCCGCGTAGGCGCACGCGAACAGCAGCGCCTCCGAGCCAAACGCGTTCGGGACGCACAGCGCCGCAACGAGAAACGCCGCCATCGCCGCGAACAACACCAGGCGCACCGCCCCCTCCTCGGGGTCCACCACGCTCGTCAGCCACGCGTAGCCGCCCCACGACCACCACAGCATGCCCAGCACCAGCACGCCCTTGAGCATCCCGCCCCAGGTCGGCGAGTGCGCGATCAGCGTCGTGCACTGCGTCAGCGCCAGCACGAACACCAGGTCGAAGAACAGCTCCAGCGGGGTCACCCGCTCGTCTTCGCGCATCACCGCGCTTACACGCGGGGACTCCCTCGATCCAGACGCGCTCACGAGCCCATGTTCGCAGCCCGCCGAGCGACGCCGACCGGGAGACGAATGGCCGGCGCTCGCTCGCCCTGCTCGGCGGACCCTCCGCGCCGCCGCCGCCAGTAGCGGCGGCGCAAGTCAAGGACGCCGATGCTCGCGCCGTCTCGGGGCTGCCCGAAGCGGCGCGAGCAATCGGGTCTGCTTTTAGTGCAGCGACATGTTCGGCTCACCCGCGGCGTTCAGACCCGTGCCCGAGATCGTGCAGGTGCCGCCTTTCGGCGTGCCCGCGGCGTATGCCTGGGTCAGGCAGTTGCGCAGCGCCAGCTGAGCCCAGTAGTTCGGGTGGATGTCTTCCTGCAGTTCGTAGGGTCCGAAGATCGCTTCGAGCGTACGGATCTGGTTGAACCACTCGCTCTTGTCGACCGCGCCGGAGGCTTTCCAGTTCGCCAGGCCCTCTTCCTCGAGCAGCCCCACGCCTTTGTCGCACAGCCTGCGCGCGTTGAACGCCGAGCTCAGCTCCATCGTCTTGACGTTCGAGAGACCGGCCGCCGAGGCGGCGCCCATCACGGCGCCGTCGATCGTCGGCAGCATCGTCGCGTTGGCGTAGTTGGCGTCTTTGTTCCAGAAGCCGCATCCGCCCGTCGTCTGGCGGCTGTAGCCGCTCTGCGTGTAGCGGAATTCCGACCCGTTCGGAATCGGCGACGGGTAGTCCTGCACGAGGATCGTGTACTGCGAGCTCGAGTAGCCCGCGTTCGTCATCGCCGTGGCGACGTTTTTGACCGCCGTCGTGATTTCACCCTTGATTTTGTTGACGTTCGCGGTGGTGAAGTTGTTCGTCACCGAGCTTTCTTCGCTGCAGTAGAAGTCCCAGAAGAACGTCGACTCCAGGAAGTCCTCGACGCAGGTCTGCACGATGCCCGCGAAGTTGAAGTTGTTGCCGCCGATCGACAGCGCCACGAGCTTCACGTTGTGGCTCGCGGCGAAGTGCTGGAGCATCAGCGCCTGGCCTTCTTTGCCGCCCGAGTTGTAGAAGTCGATGCCGGGCTTGAACGTTTCGCCTTCGGTGAAGGTGGACGTCTTGGCGCCCGAGCAGGCGAGGTTCTCGCCGCTGACGCCGCCGCCGATGTAGACCTCGGCCGACTTGGAGCGGTGGCAGCCTTTGATCAGCTCCGCGGTCCCACCCGCGTTGTCGTCGTAGGCCGTCGAGCCGAGCGCGTCGGTTTTCGAGGAGCTTTCGTCCGTGTTGCCGGCCCAGCGGCCCGCCTCGCCCGAGATGAAGGAGTCGCCCACGCTCGCCGTCCACGGCGAGCCCACGCCCGGACCGTCCGCGCGCGCGGGCGCGGTCAGCGAGCCGAGACTCCACAACAGCGCCGTCGCGACGAGTCCCGCCAGCCCGAGCAGGAGCAGGCGGCGGTCGCGAAGGAGCGGGCGGTTACTGCGATCAGTCCCCAGTCGGTGCATCGTTCTCTCCCCTGATGCGCGCTCGCGCCTCACGCGGACGCTGTCACGGCGACCCTATCCGACAGATCCGATGCATTCCGATTGTTCCGAGCGGAGGTTCCAGGCTCGCGGCGGATGCTGGGCGTCCCGGCGTCCGGCGCGTCTCCGACCTCGGCCGCCGCGAACGGCTAGGCGCTGTCGGCGACGCGCGCTGGCGCCTCCCCCCAGAGCTGCTCGAGGCGGTAGTAGTCGCGAGCTTCGGGCGTGAAGATGTGCACGACCACATCGAGATAGTCCATCAAGATCCAGTCCGCGCGGCTCGCGCCCTCGACGCGGCGCGGGATCGTTTCGTGCTCGCGCTTCAGGCCCTCGAGGATGCCGTCGTGGATCGCCTTCGTCTGGCGAGTCGTGTTGCCCGAGCAGATCAGGAAGTAGTCGGTGTAGCCGAGCACCCCGCGCAGGTCGAGCTCGACGACCTCGATCGCCTTCTTGTCCGCGGCCAGGCGCGCTATCTCGGCGAGCAGCTCCTCTGCCTGCATCAGCGCATCGCCGCCGCGTGCGCGCGGTACAGGCCGTGCTCGGAGATGTAGCTCGCGACCGCGTGTCCCACGAGCCGCTCGATCGGCTCGCCCGCCGCCGCCTGCGCGCGGGCGCGGGAGGAGGAGATGTCCAGTAGCGGCGCGTCTAGGAACCGCACGCGCCCGCCGAGCGGCGCCAGGGCATCGAGCAGCCCGTCGCGGTCGCTGCCCGGGCGCGCCGCCACCGCGCACCTCGCCAGCTCGAGCAGCGCCTGCGGTTCGCGCCAGCTCGGCAGCGTGCTTGCGACGTCGGCGCCGACGATGAACGTCAGCTCGGTCTCCGGATGGCTGGCATGAAGTGTCCTCACGGTATCCACGGTATAGGACGGCCCTTGACGCTCGGTCTCGAGCGCAGAGACCGCCAACCCCTCGGCGCCCTCGACCAGCAGCCCGCACATCTGCAGCCTCTGTGCTGTGCCGGGGTCGTGCTCGATCGGCTTGTGCGGCGGCGCCCCCGCGGGCATCAGCAGCACCCGCTCGATCCCCAGCTGCTCGCGCGCGTGGCGTGCGATCGCCAGATGTCCCAGGTGCGGTGGGTTGAAGGTGCCGCCCAGGATGCCGAGCGTGCGCCGCTGCTCAGGGGCGGACGTGTCCGTCACCCTCGATCAGGTACTTGAAGGTGCACAGCTCACGCAGACCGATCGGCCCGCGTGCGTGAAGCTTCTGGGTCGAGTTGCCGATCTCGGCGCCCATCCCGAACTCGCCCCCGTCGGTGAAGCGCGTCGAGGCATTCACGTACACACAGGCCGCGTCGACGCCAAGCTGGAAGGCGCGTGCGGCAGCGGTGTCGCGCGTGAGGATCGCCTCGGAGTGCCCGCTGCCGTAGCGGCCGACGTGCTCGATCGCCTGCTCGAGCGAGTCGACCACGCCGACGGCCAGTGTCAGGGCCAGGTACTCGGTCCCCCAGTCCTCATCGCTCGCGGCCTGCACGAGCGCGGAGTCGCTCAGCGACGCCTCGGCCTCCAGCGCCGTGGCAGCGATGTCGCGCGGCCCGTCCTCGCGCTCGTCCTGCGCCAACTCGAGCACACGCTCGTCGCCCCGCACGACGACGCCCGCTTCGCTCAGGGCGCGCACGATCCGCGGCACGAAGCCGGGGGCGGCGTCGGCGTGGATCAGCAGCGTCTCCGCCGCGTTGCAGACGCCCGGGCGCTGGGTCTTCGAGTTCAGCACGATCGCCTCGGCCTGGTCGAAGTCGGCCGAGGCGTCGACGTAGACGTGGCAGTTGCCGGAGGCAGCGTAGATCACCGGCACCGTCGCGACCGCCTGCAGCGCCTGCTTCAGCCCCTCGCCGCCGCGGGGGATGATCAGATCGACGCTCTCGCGCTGCGTCGCGAGCTCGGCCAGCTCCTCACGACCGCCGCCCGCCACGAGGCTGACAGAGCCCTCGGGCAGTCCCGCCGCGACCGCGGCCTCGCCTGCGATCTGCGCCAGCGTCGCGTTTGAGTGCTCGGCCGAGGATGAGCCGCGCAGCACGATCGCGTTGCCCGACTTCAGGCACAGTGCCGCCGCGTCGATCGTCACGTTCGGGCGCGCCTCGTACACGACGGCGACCACGCCCAGTGGCACCCGCACCTTGCGCACGTCCAAGCCGTTCGGCAGGCGATGGCCGTCGATCAGCTCGCCGACCGGGTCGGGCAGCGCGACGATCTGCCTGACCGCTCGGGCGATCTCTGAGAGGCGCTCGCGATCTAGACGCAGACGGTCCAGCAGCGCCTCGCCGATCTCCTCTTCGCGGCCGATCTGCATGTCGCGCTCGTTCGCCGCGAGAATCTCGCCCAAGCGGTCTTCGAGCGCGGCGGCGATCGCCTCCAGCGCGGCGTCCTTGACCGCCGAGTCGATCCCCGCCAACACACGCGCCGCGCGCTTGGCCGCGCGGCAGATGTCCGGGACGGATGAGACGGCTGTTGCCATGACTCCTAAAGGGTAGGGGGCCTCAATCGACCACCAGGTAGTCGCGGTGAACCGCCTCCTCGCTGGCCCGCGGCAGCACCTCGCGCACGGTCGCGGACTTCATCCCCAGCACGCGCCGAAGCTCCTCGGAGGAGTAGTTGCAGATGCCCTTGCCCAGCGTGTGCTGTTGCGCCTCCTCGCCTGTCTCGCGTTCTGCGATTCGCACAGCGTCGCCCGCGTCGAACTCGCCGAGCACCTCGACCACGCCGACGGGCAGCAGGCTCGCGGCGCCCTCGCGCACCGCCCGCGCAGCGCCCGCGTCCACGAGCAGCGTGCCGCGGGCGGGCTTGGCGTACTTCAGCCACAGCTTGAAGGAGCTGTAGCGCGCCTCGCGCGCCGCGAAGCGGGTGCCCTCGCGCTCGCCCGCCAGCACCGCGCGCAGCGCCTCGGCCCGCACGCCGTTGCAGATCGTGGTCTGGATCCCCGCCGCGGTCGCCATGTCGGCCGCGACCACCTTCGAGCGCATTCCGCCCGAGCCCAGCGGCGAGGTCGTGTGGCCGATCTCGAGCTCCTGCAGGCCCGCGAAGTCATCGACCTCGCGGACGATCTTCGCGTCGGGGTAGAGGCGGGGGTCGGCCGTGTAGAGGCCGTCGATGTCGGTCAGCAGGATCAGCTCGTCGGCCGCGACCAGCACCGCGACCTGGGCCGCGAGGAAGTCGTTGTCGCCGAAGGAGATCTCATCCGTGGCGGTCGTGTCGTTCTCGTTGATCACCGGCAGCACGCGCCACTCCAGCAGCGTCTCGAGCGTCTGGCGCGCGTTGAGGTAGTGCGTGCGTGCGCTCATGTCGAAGAACGTCAGCAGCACCTGTGCGCTGGTCACCTCGCGCTCGCGCAGCAGCTCGTCGTAGATGCGGTAGAGCTTGCCCTGCCCGACCGCGCTCGCGGCCTGCAGCTCCTTGATCGAGCTCGGGCGCTGGGCCAAGCCCATCACGCGCATGCCGTGGGCGATCGCGCCGCTGGTCACGACGATCACCTCTCCCCCCTGCCGGTGAAGCTCCGCCAGCGACTCGCACGCCTCGCGCAGCACCTCCGCGCGCGGCTCGCCGTTTGCGTCTGCGACGACGCTCGAACCGAGCTTGACAACGATCCGTCTCATGCGTGGAGCTTATTGGCGACCCTCGGGCTCACGACCCGAGGTTCTCCTTCCTCATTCAGGGTCCAGCTCGAACGTCTCCCCCGCGATCTCGATCTCATCCCCGGCCTTGAAGCCCTGAGCCTCCAGCGCCCGGAGCACGCCGATGCGTCGCAGCCTGCCCTCGAAGTAGGCCATCGCGTCGTCGTTCTCGACGTCGTAGCGCGCGAGCAGCCGCTCGATGCCATCGCCGTGCACGGCGAACGAGCTTGGCCCGAGCCGCTCGACCGTGAAGCCGCTGCGCGCGGCGGGGCGAAAGACCATGTGCTCGGCGAGCTCCTCGCCACCGGCGTCGCCGGGCGCGCCGAGCACCGCGGCGGCCTCGTCGTTGCTGCCGTGCCCCGCGCCAAAGGACGGGCGACCCTCGCCGGGCGCGCCGTGGGTCTCGGGCGCGACCCCGCGGAGCAGCTCGCCCGAGAGCTCCTGCAGCCCGGCGCCGGTCGCGCTGGAGGTCGCGATCACCGCGACCTCGCCGCCGAGCCGCTCGCGCCACTGCGCGACCGCTTCGCGCGCGCGCTCGTCGCTGACGAGATCGCTCTTCGACAGCGCGAGCACGCGCGGCAGCTCGGCCAGCCGCGGGTCGTGCGCCGCGAGCTCGCGCTCGATCGTCGCGTGGTTGACGACCGGGTCGGCGCTCTCCTCGCCGCTCAACTCGGGCGCGAGGTCGAGCACGTGCACGAGCAGCCGCGTGCGCTCGACGTGCGCGAGGAAGTCGTGCCCAAGACCCGCGCCCTCGCTGGCGCCCTCGATCAGGCCGGGGATGTCGGCGAGCACGAGCTGGCGTTCGTCGCCTTCAAGCACGCCCAGCACAGGCGAGAGTGTCGTGAAGGGGTAGTCCGCGACCTTCGGCGCCGCCCTGGTCAGACGCGTGAGCAGCGATGACTTGCCCGCGTTGGGCAGGCCCACCAGGCCGACGTCGGCGAGCAGCTTGAGCTGGAGCTGCAGCCACCCTTCCTCGCCCGGCAGCCCCCGCTCGGCAAAGCGCGGCGCCTGGCGCGTCGGCGTGGCGAAGCGCTTGTTGCCCTTGCCGCCCGAGCCGCCGCGCGCGACCGTGGCGCGCTGGCCCGCCGCGAGCAGCTCCCAGCGACGGCCCTCCAGGGCGCCGCCCTCGCCCGCGGGCGCGAGCACCTGCGTGCCGGGCGGCACGCCGATCGTCAGCGTCTGTCCGTCGGCGCCGTGGCGCTGCGCGCCTTCGCCGTGACCGCCGCGGCCCGCGCGATGGTGGGTCTTGCGGCGAAAGCCCTGCAGGTCGCGCAGCGAGTCGTCGCAGACGAGCACGACCGCCCCGCCGTGGCCGCCATCGCCGCCGTCGGGGCCGCCGCGCGGCACCTTCGCTTCGCGTCGGAAGCTCGTGCAGCCGTTGCCGCCCGCGCCCGCCTGGACGTGGATCTTCGCGCGATCGTGGAGCATTCGGCGTCCATCGTGACAGCCCGCCGACCCAAGGCCGTGTGGGATCTCGCTATATGAAGGCCGTGACCAACCCGAGCAAGGAGCCCACCAGATGAGCCATGCGCCCGCAGCCTCCACCGACCGCGTCCTGTTGATCACCGGCGCCTCCTCCGGCATCGGCGCCGCGACCGCGCGTCACGCCGGCGCCGCGGGCTGGCGGCTCGTGCTGGCGGCGCGCTCGCAGGAGAAGCTCGAGGGGCTCGCCGAGGAGCTCGGCGGCCCCGAGCAGGCGATCGCCGTCCGCTGCGACGTCACCGAGTGGGAGCAGCAGCAGGCGCTCGTCGAGCGCGCCCTCGCCAGCTACGGGCAGATCGACGCCGTGTTCGCGAACGCGGGCTTCGGCGGCGCGCGCGGCTTTCTGAACGACACGCCCGAGCACTGGCGCGAGATGGTGCTCACGAACGTCTACGGCGCCGCGCTCACGCTGCGCGCCACGATCCCCGCGCTGAAGGACGCGCGCGGGCACCTGCTGATCACCTCCAGCGTCGCCGGACGCCGGGCGCTGCCGGGCTCGCTCTACTCCTGCACGAAGCACGCCGTCACCGCGATGGGCGAGGCCGCGCGCCAGGACCTTCACGGCACCGGCGTGCGCGTGACGCTGATCGAGCCCGGGATGGTCGACACGCCGTTCTTCGAGAACCGTCCCAGCGACGCCCTACAGGACGACGACATCGCGCGTGCGGTGATCTACGCGCTGGCCCAGCCCCCGCACGTCGACGTCAACGAGATCCTGATCCGCCCCGTCGCACAGCAGGGCTGACCCGGCAGGCGAGCTGTGTGAACAACGTGCTCAGGCTCTACGGCCAGGCGAGCTCGCGCGCGAGGTACAGCTCGGCGATCGCGGCGCCCCCCGCGACCGCGACCGTGCCGATCGCGCCGACCACCGGCAGATCCGCGCGCGCGGCGATCGTGGCCAGGGCGTCAGCCGTATCGGCGGCCGCGCAGGCCACCTGCACCTGAGCGGCATGGCGCCCGTCTCTCAGCGTCGCGAGCGCGAGCGCGCCGAGCGCCACGTCGCGCGCCCCCAGCGAGTGCGCCAAGTAGCGCACCGCCGGGTGCCGAGCGTGATCGCCCAGCCACCTGGAGGTGACCTCCTCGGGCGCGACGAGCACCGCGAGGCCGAGCGCCACGCGCCCCGCCGCGAGCGCTCCGGCGAGTTGTCTAGGGGCCACCCGCTGCCCTTCGAGCGGCGCGGAAGCCTAGGAGGCGTCGGGCAGCACGCTGACCGTGCGGCCGCGGCGACCCGTCGTGAACTGCACCGTGCCCGCCGCGCGCGCGTAGAGCGTGTCGTCCTTGCCGATCCCCACGCCCTCGCCCGGGCGGAAGCGAGTCCCGCGCTGGCGCACGATGATCTCGCCGCCGGTCACGGTCTGGCCCGCGAACGTCTTGACGCCGAGGCGCTGCGCGTTGGAATCGCGCCCGTTGCGGCTGGAGCCGAGCCCCTTCTTATGAGCCATCGGAGGACTCCTCCTTCGCTTTCGAAGTCTGAGCTTTCGCTTTCGCCGCGGGTTTGTCTTTCGCCGCCGGTTTCGCTTTCGCGGCCGGTTTCGGAGCGGCGGCTTTGGCGTCGCCCGCTTTCTCGCCCGCCGGTTTCTCGGCAGCCGGTTTCGCGGCGGCTTTCGCTTTGCCGTGCGTGATGTCGGTGACCTCGATCTGGGTCAGGTCCTGGCGGTGGCCGGTGCGGCGCTTGTAGCCGCGCTTGGGCTTGAACTTGAATACGCGCAGCTTCTCGCCGCGCACATGCGCGAGCACCTTCGCGGTGACCTGCACGCTTTCGAGGCCGCCCTTGTCGAACACGGCCTCCTCGGAGCGGTACAGGATCGGCTCCAGCGCCACGTTCGCGCCCTCGTCGACCGCGAGGCGCTCCACGAGCAGGCGCTGACCGCGCTCGACGCGGTACTGCTTGCCGCCTGTCTTCACGATCGCGTACATGTCTGTTTCTGTCTCGATTCTCTCTCGTGCAACTCGTCTGATGCGCCCGCCGCCGACAAGCGCCGACGAGCCGAGCCTCTACTCCGTCGCGGGCGCCTTGGCAGCCGAACGGCGCCGTCCGCCTCTGCGGCCACGACGCCGAGGTTTGGATTGTAGGCCATCGCCGCCGCCCTCGCCCTGAGACTTCTCCTCGCTCCCGAGCTCCACGGGCTCGCCCGCGTCCAGTGGCTGTGCCAGATCGCTCGCCGTCACCGAGAGGTCCTGCTCGGGCTCGGAGTCCACGGCCGTCGGCGTCTCGTGCAGGCCCGCTTCGCGGCGTGCCGCGGCGTCCTCGCTGTCGGCAGGGGCGCGCCTGCCGCGTGCGCGGCTGCGCGCCCGCTCGCCCGCACGGCCTCCGCCGCCACCACTACCGGAGGAAGATGAGCGGCGTGCGCCACGCGAGCCCGCCGCGCGCGCCGGGGCCTTTACGACCTCGCCGGACTCGTCGAGCAGCAGCGCGCTCGCGGCGGTGCGCCCGACCTGGTCGATCCGAACCATCCGCTTGCTGCCGACGTGCGCGGCCGCGCCCGCGATCGAGATGATGTAGCCGTCGATTTTCGCGACCGCATCCTCCTCGTCGTACATGTGCGGCTCGACGATCTCCACCAGCACCTCATCGCCTTGGCGGAACGGCAGCGCGCGCTCCTCGACCTCCTCGCGGGTGCCCTGGAAGGTGATCGCGAAGTGGTCCAGCGCGAGCCCTTCGGAGCCCTCGAACAAGAACGACTTTCCGGTCTCGCCCTCCAGCGCATGCAGCACGCGCGAGCCGTGCCCTGTGAACTCGGCGGTCACGCGCGGGTTGATCTGCACGAGGAAGGCGTCCACGTCCGGCGTTTCGGCCGCGACGTCGCGCAGCTTGCGCTCGAACTCGATCGCGATCGTCTCCTCCGAGCGGATCACGCCCTCGCCCTCGCATGTCGGACAGGGCCTCGACATGATCTCGCGCACGCCCTCGGTCACGTTCTGGCGCGTCATCTCGACCAGACCGAGCTTTGAGATCTCGGCCGTGAAGGTCTTCGTGCGGTCCTCGTCCAGCGTCTTGCGCAACACCTTCATCACCGCGTCGCGGTTGCGCGCGCGGGCCATGTCGATGAAGTCGATCACGATGATCCCGCCGATGTCGCGCAGGCGCAGCTGGTTGACGACCTCCTCGGCCGCCTCGAGGTTCGTCTTCGTGATCGTGTCCTCCAGGCCCGCGCCCTTGCCGCGCCCGATGAACGACCCCGAGTTGACGTCGATCACCGTCAGCGCCTCGGCGTAGTCGATGATCAGATAGCCGCCGCTGGGCAGATCGACGCGGCGCGAGAGCAGACCCTCGATCGCCTTGTCGACGCCGTAGGCCTCATACAGCGGCTCCTCCTGCTGCCACAGCTCGACGCGCTCGACCAGCTCGGGCGCGGTGCGGGTGAAGAACGAGACCAGCCGCCGGTACTGCTGCTCGTCATCGACGATCGCGCGCTCGAAGTGTGCCGAGAAGATGTCGCGCACGACGCGCACCGACAGGTCGGCCTCCTGGAAGACCAGATCCGGCGCGGTCGTCTCCTCGACCCGTTTGACCAGCACCTCGTGCAGCTTGTGCAGATACTTCAGCTCGCGTTCGAAGTCCTCGCGCTTGGCGCCGTGAGCCGCGGTGCGCACGATCACGCCGCCGCCGCCGATCTCCAGTTTCGAGGTCTGCCGGCGCAGCCGTTCGCGCTCCTTGTCCTCCAGGCGCCGAGAGACGCCGACGCCCTCGCCGGTCGGCGCGTAGACCATGTAGCGCCCCGCGATCGTCAGCTCCATCGACAGGCGCGCGCCCTTCGTCTTCAGCGGGTCCTTGACCACCTGCACGGTGATCTCCTGGCCCGGTTTGAGCAGGTCTGAGATCTTGCGTCCGCTGCCGGAGCCGCGGCCGCGCTTGGGCGTCTCCACGCCCGGCAGCACGATCTCGTCGACGTGCAGGAAGCCGTTCTTCTCCAGGCCGATGTCGACGAACGCGGCCTCCAGGCCGGGTAGGACGTTGTCGACCTTGCCCTTGTAGATGTTGCCGACGATCGAGCGTCCGCCACGACGCTCGATGTAGAGCTCAGCTATTCGATAGCCGGCCTGCGGCCCTCCCCCGCGCTTGCGAGAGGCTGCGGCCTTCGACGCGCCCGAGCGACGGGACGAAGCCGATGAGCGAGAGGCGGCGGGCGTTCCGCTTGCCTCCAAGAGCGCGACGCGCGTCTCCGCGCGATCGACGCTGACAAGTACTTGCTTTTTCAATGTGAACTCTTTCGGTGTCAGGCCCGGATGCACCTGCCGCGCGCGAGTGCCCTGCATGGCAGCGCCCGCGCGGCGGCAGCGATGCCCCCGGGGTTGTGGGGACACCAGTGGCCGGCCGCCGGCCCGCGACGTCTTGCTCGCCCGAGCGGACGCCAAGTGCGGCGTGTCCGGTGGGCTGACGGTCTGGCGGGAGTTGCGGGGCGTTCATTGGTGTCGGCTAACGCAGGACGCGGCCCTTCAGAGCTTGCGAGGCGCGTGCCTGGATGTAAATAGATTGCAGCAGGCCCATCGCCAACAGGGTCGTGATTACCGACGAGCCGCCATAGCTCATGAGCGGCAGCGTGACGCCGGTGATCGGCATGATCCCGATCGTCATTCCGACGTTGACAAAGACCTGAAACATGAGCATAGCTGCAACTCCGGCCGCGACGAGCGTTCCGAACAGGTCCTTGGACATCACGAGGATCCGCAGCGCCCGCCAGATCAGCAGCCCGTACAGCGCCAGCACGAGCGCGGCGCCGAGGAATCCGTACTGCTCGCCGACCGCGGCGAACACGAAATCGGTGTGGTTCTCGGGCACATAGCCAAGTTTGTTCTGCGAGGAGTTGCTACCGCGCCCGGTCTTCTGGCCGGAGCCGATCGCGATCTTGGACTCCTCCTGTTGGTAGCCTTCCTTCTCGGGGTTGGTCGAGGGGTGAAGGAAGGCCGTCAGGCGCTGCACCTGGTAGGGCTTGAGCACATGCACGCCCGCCGCCGGAGCCACCACCAGCACGAACGCGAGCGCGACCGCCGCGAGCGCGATCAGGCCCGTCAGGTGCTTCCATGAGACGCCTGCGACGAACAGCAGCGTGAAGGCGATCACGACGTAGACCATGCCCGAGCCGAGGTCGGGCTGGGCGATCACGAACATCGCCGGGATCAGCGCGGCCAACATCACCAGCGCGGTCGTCTCGCGCTCCTGCAGTCGCCGCGCGCGGTCGACGACCAGCCCCGCCAGCGCCAGCGTCAAGAACACCTTTCCGAGCTCGGACGCCTGGAAGGAGAAGAACGGCAGGTTGATCGCGCGCTGGGAGCCGCGCGCGGTGTGGCCGAGCACGAGCACCGCCAGGATCGTGAGGATCAGCGTCCCGTAGAGCACGTTTTTCAGCGGCCGCAGGCGCGCGTAGTCCAGGCGCGAGAGCGCGATCATCAGCACGAAGCCGATGATCAGGTAGGTGGCCTGGCGATCGACGTAGTAGTCCGGCTGGCTGGGGATCAGGTTCTTCGTCGCGCCGGTCAGCGTCACGATCGAGCAGATCGCAAGGCCCAGGACCGCGAGCGTCAGCAATGGGTCGAACGGCAGGCGCAGCGTCCGCGCAGCCGTCGCCGGCGAAGCGGCGGGCTGCTCGGGCGCCGTGATCGGGCTGAGCGGGCTCAAAACGTGTGCGAGCTCCCGGCGACGAACTTCTTTGCGGCGCCGAACCACTGCGCCGCGAGCAGCCGCGCGATCGGCGCCGCGGTTTCGGCTCCGAAGCCGCCCTGCTCGACGGTCACCGCCAGCACGATCGGGCGCTTGGGGTCGCCGACGTAGCACATGTACCAGGACTGGTCTTCCTTGCCCGCGTGTTCGGCGGTGCCGGTCTTGCCGTAGACCGGGTGCGCGCTCTGGTTCCACCCGGCCCACACGTCGGCCGAGGTGCCGCCGGGCTGACTGGCGGCCTCGTGGATGCCCTCCATCACGTCGTTGAGATAGCTGTCGTCGAGATGCACGTGGCGCACGGCCGGGAAGCTCAGCGCCTGCACGAGCCGGCCCTGCGGGCCGTCGATCTCCTTGCCGAGGTGCGGGCGCACGACCCAGCCGCTGCCGTCGTGGGTGAAGGCGTCGGCCAGCGTCGAGTAGGCGACCGCCATCTGCAGCGGCGAGGTCAGCAGATCGCCCTGCCCCACGGCCAGGTGCATGTTGTCGCCGACGCTCCAGGGGCGCCCGTCGGAGATGCCGCAGCTCGAGGCGTGCCTGCGCTTCTCGCAGGCGAGCTCCTCCTTCGCGACTTTCGCGCGCCATTCGCGGTCGGGCACGAGGCCGGTGATCTCGCTCGGCAGATCGACCCCCGTCTGCTCGCCGACGCCGAGTTTGTGGGCCTCGCGCTGGATCACGTTGCCGTGGCTGTTGGCTAGCTCGCCCGCTTCGAAGAAGTAGGTGTCCGAGGAGACCTTCAGCGCTTCGACCAGCCCGACCGCGCCGTAGTTGGCCTTGCCCGCATTGCAGAACTGCTCGGTGGAGACGTGGATGCACTGGCCGTCGCCGAGCGGCTCGGTCGGGTTGATCACGCCCGCTTCGAGCGTGCCCATCGCAGTGATCGGCTTGAACGTCGAGCCCGTCGGATAGGTGCCGTTGACGGCGCGGTCGGTCAGCGGCGCGGGCTCTTCTTCGCCGGAGCTCGTCTTCGATCTGCCCTCCAACGCCGCATATTCGCGCTTGGTCAGCGGTTTGGCGAACTTGTTCGGGTCGAACGTCGGGTCCGAGCCCATCGCGAGCACTTCTCCGTTGCGGGGGTTCAGCGCCACGAACGCGCCCGCCACCGCCGGTTTACCGCCCGCGCGGGCATTTTCGATCCCCTCCAGCAGCGCTTTTTCGCCCTCGGCCTGCAGACCCTTGTCGAGCGTCACCTTCAGGCTGTAGCCCGCCTTCGGCTGCGTCGGCGCGAGCTTGCTCGGCACCGGATAGCCCGCGGCGTTGACCTCGACGCGCTCGATCCCGGGGTTGCCGCGCAGGTAGCGGTCGTAGTAGTACTCGAGCCCTTCCTGGCCGACGACCGTGCCCTGCTTGACGCCGTCGAAAGCGCGCATCTTCAGCTCGGTTTCGGAGACCTGGCCGACATAGCCGAGCACCTGCGCCGCCATCTCGCCGTAGGGGTAGGCGCGGATCGAGACCGGCTGCTGGGTGACGCCCGGGTATTCGCTCTGGCGCTCGGCCAACACCGTCAGCACGCCGCGCCCGGCGTCGGTCTTGATCGTCACCGGCGCGTAGGGCACCGCGGTCCGTCCCTTGATCACGAGCGCCTGGATGTGCGGGCCGCTCATCCCCAACAGGCGTCCGAGCCGCCGGTACAGGCGCAGCCGCGGCGCGCCCGCGGGCGGCAGCGCCGAGGGCACGATCTGCACGGCGTTCGTCGTGCGGCTGGCGACCAGCGGCCGGCCTTCGCGGTCGAGGATTTCCCCTCGCGGCGCCGCGATCGGCAGATCGCGGGCACGGTTGGCGTTCGCCTGCTGGACGTACTGTTCGCCGGAGAGCACCTGCAGGAACCACAGGCGGAAGAAGACGATCGCGAACATCGCCAGCGCCAGGCCGCCGAGGATCGCCACGCGCAGCGCGAGCTGCGGCGAGACCGGGATGCGCGGGTCGCGCCCGCCCGCGGGTTCGATCGTGCTCATGGCGTGGCCGGGGTTGCCCTCATGACCTGGACAGCGGGCTCAAGCCGCCCGTCGTGTACGCACGACGACGCCGGCGGCGCGGATCGTCGGGCAGGCCGCCGATCAAACAGCGGCGCACGATCGCCCACACCGGCAGTGCGATGATCGTGTTGACGACCACCCCGAGCACGATCTGGCGCAGCAGCTCGAAGGACACGGGCGCATCGACGCCGAGCAGGAACTGCACGACCGAGTAGGCCACCATCGCCGCGGCCGAGGCGGCCGCGCCCACGAGCAGCGGCGTCAGCGCGGCCTGCGGGTCGCGCGCCTCGCGCAGCCGACCCGCGAAGTAGCCGACGACCGTCAACGTCAGCGAGGTCACGCCGAGCGTCTGCACGAGCGCGAGGTCGACCAGCAGGCCGATCGCGAAGCCGGTCGCGGCGCCGACCGTCGAGCCGCACAAGAGCCCGACGAAGGCGACCAGCAGCGGCGAGAGGTCGGCGCTCACGCCGAACACCGGCACCTCGGAGACGACGCCGATCTGGAAGAAGACCACGACGACCGCGAGCGCCGCGATGCGCCCGAACAGCCCGGAGGAGGCGCCGCCCGGGTTCATTCGCCGCCAACTTCGGTCGAGGCCAGCTGTTCGCCGGAGGCGGTCGCGTGCTGCCCCGGCGGCAGGTTCGAGGTCAGGCGGCTGAGGTTCGAGGGCAGCGAGCCGCGCGCGGCGGTCAGCACCTGCACGACGTCGAGGTTGTGCAGGTCGGCCAGCGGGTGCACGTTGACCGAGCGGTAGGCGCTTTCTTCGTTGACCGAGGTCACCTGGCCGATCGGGATGCCCGGCGGGTAGAGCGAGTCGTCGGGGCTCGAGACGGTCCCCGAGGTGACCACGTATTCGCCGCGGTTGGCCCGCGTGTTCGCGGGCAGGTACTGCAGCAGCAGGTCGTTGGGGTCGCCCACCTTCGGCTGCACTATCCCGGTGGCGCCAGACGTGCCCACGCGTGCGGAGACGCCTACCGAGCTGTCGGTGATCAGCGTCACCTGCGCGCCGTCGGAGGCGGCCTGCGCGACCTTGCCGACGAGCCCTTCGCCGTTGATCACCGGGTCGTTGACGTGCACGCCCGAGGATTCGCCCTTGTCGATCGTGACCGTCGAGTACCAGACGTTCGGCGACTTCGCGACGACCGTGGCGGTCACCGGGTGGTAGTCGGCGACGCTGAGCTGGTTGTCGAGCTTGTACATCGACAGCAGTTCGCGGTAGGAGTGTTTTTCGGCGTCGTCGGCGATCACTTCGCGGCGCAGTCTGTCGACCTGCTTGCGCAGTTCGTCGCGCTGGCCTTTGGCGTGCAGCGTGTCGCCGAACCAGCCCACCAGGTCGCGCACGGGCTTCAGCGCCTTGTTGGCGCCGTTCTGGATCGGCGAGACGACCGTCAAGAAGCCGCGCTGCACCGAGTGCAGGCCGCCACTCGACGCCTCGCCGAAGTACGCGGTCAGCAGTATCAGGGAGAGCACGACGAGCAGCGCAAGCACCGCGCGCCGACGCCGAACCGTCTTGTCATACACGAATTGCGACCTTCCGAAGCGTTCACGGGAAAGACTACCCTCGCCTGCGCGCGCCCGTCACAGGCACGCGGCTCACCTGCGGCGCTGGCGGTTGTTGCGGGAACTGCGGTTCGAGCGGTGGATCGCCTCGAACTCCTCGAGCGAGCGGCCCGATCCGACCGCCACGCACGTCAAGGGCGACTCCGCCAGGTGCGCCGGCATCTGCGTCTCTTCGCGCAGGCGCTCGTCGAGGCCCTGCAGCAGCGCGCCGCCGCCCGCGAGCATGATGCCGCGGTCCATGATGTCGGAGGCGAGCTCGGGCGGCGTGCGGTCGAGCGTCTCCTTGACCGCGTCGAGGATCTGGTTCAGCGGTTCTTCCAGTGCCTGACGAATCTCCTCGCTGGTCAGCACGACGGTCTTCGGCAGCCCGGCGACCATGTCGCGCCCGCGGATCTCCGCCTGTAGCTCCTCGGCCATCGGACAGGCCGAGCCGATCTCGAGCTTCAGCTCCTCGGCGGTCTGCTGGCCGATCAGCAGCTTGTACTCGCGCTTGGCGTAGTTGATGATCGCCTCGTCCATCTCATCGCCGCCGACGCGAATCGACTGCGAGACGACGATCCCGCCCAGCGAGATCACCGCGACCTCGGAGGTGCCGCCGCCGATGTCGACCACCATCGAGCCGGTCGGCTCGCCGACCGGCAGGCCCGCGCCGATCGCGGCGGCCATCGGCTCCTCGATCAGGTAGGCGGTGCGGGCGCCCGCCGACAGGCACGCCTCCTCGACGGCGCGCTTCTCCACGCCGGTCACGCCCGAGGGCACGCAGACGACCACGCGCGGGTGCGCCCAGCGGTTCTGGTGGACCTTCTGGATGAAGTGGCGGAGCATCTCCTCGGTAACGTCGAAGTCCGCGATCACGCCGTCCTTCAGCGGGCGGATCGCCTGGATCGTGCCCGGCGTACGGCCGAGCATGCGCTTGGCCTCGATCCCCACCGCATGGACTTCGCCGGTGCGTGAGTCGATCGCCACGACGCTCGGCTCCGAGAGCACGATGCCCCGCCCGCGCACGTAGACGAGGGTGTTCGCGGTTCCAAGATCGACGGCCATGTCGCGGCCGCCGAATCCCGTCAGATAGCTGAAGATTCCCATTGATGGAGAAGGAAGCGGACCACGGAGTCGCTCTCGCACGCCGTTCCACGAGCTGCGCTCACGCGCTTCGCGGCCGACGCGCGTTTCCGCGCTGTCCGGGGGCGCAGTCTAGCGAACCCCCCCTCACGGCCGATAGGGCCGCCAGCGGTTTTGCAGGGGAAATGCGCCGCCGAGGCACCCGCCGCGCTCAGCGCGGCCAAAGCTCCGGATACAGCTCGCGAACGGCCGTCAGCGGCAGCCCGACGACGTTCTCCTCTTCGCCCTGCACCGAGATCGCGAGCTTCGCGCCCGCGCCCTGGATCGCATAGCCGCCGGAGCGCCCGCGCCACTCCTCGGTGCCGACGTACCAGTCCAGCAGCTCGGGCTCGATCACGCGGAACGTGACCCGCGTGCGCGCCACGGCCGTGCGCTGGACCGGCGCCTCGCCCGCGCCCGCCCCGCCCAGCAGCAGCGCCAACCCGCTGATCACCTCGTGCGTGCGCCCGCCGAGCGCGCCGAGCGTCTCGCGCGCGGCCGCGGCGTCGGGCGGCTTGCCGTAGATCACGCCGTCGAGCACGACGATCGTGTCGCAGCCGAGCACAGCCTCCGCGGTGTCGGGCAGCAGCGCGGCGCGGGCCTTGCGCAGCGCGTTCTCGACCGCCACCGCGGCGGGGTCCTCACCCTGCTCGAGCTCCTCGGCGCCCGAGACGCGGATCTTGAAGGCCACGCCCAGACGCGCCAGCAGCTCGCGCCGCTGCGGCGAGCCCGAGGCCAGCACGAGCGGCAGAGGCTGCGCCGCCATGCGGGAAGATCGCCTCGCTCTCGTCTTCGTCCGCGATGCGCGGCGGCTGCCGCGCCCTACAGCTCGCCGAAGAACAGCTCGGCCTCGCGCGCGGCCGACTCCGGCGAGTCCGAGCCGTGGACCATGTTCTGGCCCATCTCGATCGCGAAGTCGCCGCGGATCGAGCCGGTCGTGGCCTCGAGCGGGTTGGTCGCGCCGATCACCTGGCGCGCCGCCTTCACGGCGTCGGTGCCCTCGAGCACCATCGCGACGATCGGGCCCGAAGTGATGAAGTCAACGAGCTCGCCGAAGAACGGGCGCTCGGAGTGCTCGGCGTAGTGGCGCTCGGCCAGCTCGCGCGTCACGGTCAGGCTGCGCAGCGCGACGATTTTCAGGCCCTTGCGCTCGAAGCGGGCGACGATCTCGCCACTGAGGCCACGCGCGAAGGCGTCGGGCTTTACGAGGATCAGCGTGCGGTCCATGAGTTTCCTTTGTTGGATTGGGTGCTAGGTGGTCGATGGGCAAGCGATACAAGGATGCACCGACCGAAGTGTGCTCTGCGCATGAGGGAGCGCCGTAGCGCGCTGCTCAGCGGCCACCTAGGTGCTGGGGCGGGCGCGACGGCTGGAGCCCGATCCGGATCCCGAGCGCCCGCTGCGCGGCCGTGCGGCCGACTCGGAGGCGGCGACCGTGCTCGCGGTCACGTCCGGCTCGGATTCGATGCCATCGATCGCGCCGGTCTCGGCGCTCGCGGCTGCGGTGTCGCGTTCCTTGCGCTCGCGCGTGGCCTTCGCGCGTGCGGTCTCGGGCCTGCCCGTGGTCGCGGCGAGCTCGGCTTGCTCGGCGTCGATCGAGGCCTGCGTGCGCCGACGGCGCGTGCGACGCGGCTCGGCCGCCGCGACCTCGGTCTCGCAGTAGGGGCAGATCGTCCAGGCCTGATCGAGCGGACGCCGGCAGCTCACGCAGCGCTCCTTGAGCTTGCGCAGGCAGCTCGGGCAGCGGATGAAGTCGCGCTCGACGCGGTAGTCGCAGTGCGGGCAGAGCGCGTGGTCGAACTCGTGCAGCCGGGCTTCCGCGGCCTGCACCTCGAGCTCTCGCTCGCGAACGTCCTCGAGGTACTCGGGCGGGCGCAGGATCATGTAGACGATCGTGCCCACGAACGGGAACAGCGAGGCCGCGGTGGCACACCCGACGAGCATCGGATCCATGATCCGGCGGCGTGCGTCGGCGTAGGTCCAGTAGATCAACGACAGGTACAGGACGACGACGAACAGGATCAGCAGGTCGACGACCAGGTTCAAGCCGCTGCTTTCAATTCCGAAGTATGCGAGCGTGAGCATCGGCCGGCCGAGTTTAGAGAAACAGACGGCCGAATCCGTAACCGGCCGCGAAGAACACAAGGATCACCAGAGCCACGATCAGCGCCACCGCGCCGATCATCATCAGCACGGACGGCCCGTCGTCGTTCATGAGGATGCCCTTCGCCGCCGCGCCTGCGAGTCCTCTGCGGAAGCCTCCGCCTGCAAGCCTCCGAGCAGCTCTCCGACGAGGTAGACCGAGCCGGTGGCGAGCACCGCCGCGCCGCGCTCACGAGCCCATCGCTGGGCCTCGGCGAGCGCCTGGGCGGGGTGCGCCTCGCAGCTGACGGCCTCGAAGCCGAGCTGGCGCGCGAGCGACTGCAGCGCGGCGGGCGAGAGCGCACGCCCGCTGGGCGGCGCGGTGAACCAGGCGCGCTCGCTGAGCGCGAGCAGCGGCCCGAGCATGCCGACGGCGTCCTTGTCCTCGAGCACGCCGAGCACCAACCCGAGCGGCCGGTCTCGCAGCAGCGCGGGCAGCGACTCGACCAGCGCCCGCACCGCGTCGGGGTTGTGCGCGCCGTCGAGGACGGTCAGCGGGGCATCACCGATCACCTGCAGGCGCCCGCGCACCTCGGTCTGCGCGGCAGCGTCCGCGATCGCGCGCTCGTCGGGCTCGATCCCGGCGCCGCGCAGGTAGGTCTCGGCGGCCAGGCGCGCGAGCGCGAAGTTGCGCTGCTGGAAGACACCGTTCGCGGCGGGCCGCTCGGCCTGTTCGGCGGACTCGACAGAGATGATCCGCGCGCCTCGCTCGCCCGCGACGCGCTCGGCCACCGAGCGCGCCTCCGACGCCAGCCCGGCGCCGAGCACGAGCGTGCCGCCGGGCCGCAATACCGCGAGCTTCTCCTCGGCGATGTCATGCACGGTCGGCCCCAGCCAGCGCGTGTGCTCGAGGCCGACGTTCGTCAATACCGTGACCTCGGCGTCGATCACCGAGGTCGCGTCGTAGCGCCCGCCGAGGCCTGCCTCGACCACGGCGACCTGCGCGCCGCGCTCGGCGACCTCCCACAGCGCGGCGGCGGTCAGCAGTTCGAACTGGGTCACGTGATCCTCGCCGGCGAGCGTGCGGTTCACACGCGTGGCCGCCGCGGCCGCGCGCGCGACGGCGGCGGCGAAACGCTCGGCGCCGAGATCGCTCTCCCCCACCTGCAGGCGCTCGCGGTAGGAGATCAGATGCGGCGAGGTGTAGGCCGCGCTCAGCAGCCCGTGGCGCTGCAGGATCGCCGCGATCATCCGCGTGGTCGAGGTCTTGCCGTTCGTGCCGAGCACGTGCACGGAGTCGTAGCGCTGCTGCGGCGAGCCAAGCGCGGTCATCATCCGCCGCATCCGGTCCAGGCCGAAGCGCATGCCGAACAGCTCCAGCGAGCGCAGGTGCGCTTCGGCCTCGCGCTCGCCCCAGGCGGCGGGCTGTTTGTCGTTGCGAGTTACAGGTGTCACTCGGTCCAGCCTAGGACCGCCGCGCGCCTCGGCCCCCGGCCGCGGCGCGGTCTAGGCGTCGGGGTGCTTGCGCAGGTAGTCGATGAACACGGGCCGCAGCGCCTCGCCGAGCCTGCCGTCGCCGCTGTGGACCGCGTCTGAGATCAGCCCTTTGGAGGACTGGATGTCGTAGTCGGCCTCGCCCTGATCGCCGCTGAGCGTCTCGGCGGCGGGGATCAGCTCGAGCAGCGACCAGAAGAACTTGACGTCGAGATGACGCTCGGCGCGATGCACCGCGCGGTCGTGCAGCTCGCGCGTGGAGAGCTTGTCGAGATCCTCGCCGATCATCGCGCTCGCGCTCGCGGCGCTCGGGTCGATCGCATCCGCGGGCCCCGACGGCTAGCGGCGCTTGCGCCCACGCCGTCCGCGGCTGCCGCGCAGGAGCGGCCACAGCTCGCTGCCCATGCCCTTGAGGTCGAGCTTGCGCGCCAGTTTGTGCAGCTCGGCACGCTGCTTGAGGCTCAGGTTGCTCGCGCGCCCGCGCGATTCGCCGACCAGCTGGGCGATGCGGGTGCGCTCCTTGCTCGACAGCGCGTTCCAGCGGCGGCTGACGACCATCGCCACGCGCGCGACCGTCAGCCACGGGATCGCGCCGACCGTACTCTTGACGAGCGACTTCGATTCGCTGCGCTTGCTCTTGGACACAGGGCGATACTAGCGGTCGGGCGCCCGCTCAGGCGGACTGCTCGCGCGGCGTGGAGTCCTGGCCCTCTTCGGGCGCGGCTTCGGTCACGAGCGTGGGCGTCAGGCCCTTCTCGACGGTCTCCTTGGTCACGACACACTTCTTGACGTCGCGGCGCGAGGGCAGCTCGAACTGCACCTCCAGCAGGATCTCCTCGATGATCGAGCGCAACCCACGCGCGCCGGTCTCGCGCGCGAGGCCCTTTTCGGCGACGGCGGTCAGCGAGTCCTCGGAGAACACCAGCTCGATCCCGTCGAAGGAGAAGAAGCGCTGGAACTGCTTGACCAGCGCGTTGCGCGGCTCGGTCAGGATCGAGACGAGGTCGTCGCGCGTGAGCTGGTGGACCGCCGAGACGACCGGCAGGCGGCCGATGAACTCGGGGATCAGCCCGTACTCGATCAGGTCCTCGGGCAGGCAGTGCTCGAACACCTCGCCCTGGTCGCGCTCGGCCTTGTCCTCGATCGCCGCGGCGAAGCCGACGCCTTTGTGGCCGATGCGCCGCTCGATCACCTGGTCGAGGTTCGCGAAGGCGCCGCCGCAAATGAACAGCACGTTGGTCGTGTCGATCGTCAGGAACTCCTGGTGCGGGTGCTTGCGCCCGCCCTGCGGTGGCACCGAGGCCTGCGTGCCCTCGAGGATCTTCAGCAGCGCCTGCTGCACGCCCTCGCCGGAGACGTCGCGCGTGATCGAGGGGTTGTCGGCCTTGCGCGCGATCTTGTCGACCTCGTCGATGTAGATTATCCCGGTCTCGGCCTTCTTGACGTCGTAGTCCGCGGCCTGGATCAGCTTCAAGAGGATGTTCTCGACGTCCTCGCCGACGTAGCCCGCCTCGGTCAGCGCGGTCGCGTCGGCGATCGCGAAAGGCACGTTCAGGATCCGTGCGAGCGTCTGCGCCAGGAGCGTCTTGCCACAGCCGGTCGGGCCGAGCAGCAGGATGTTCGACTTCTGCAGCTCGATGTCGTTCTCGCCCGACATCATCATCTGCACGCGCTTGTAGTGGTTGTAGACCGCGACCGAGAGCGTGCGCTTGGAGGGGTCCTGGCCGACGACGTACTCGTCGAGCACGTCGTAGATCTCACGCGGCTTGGGCAGGTTCTCCAGGTCGAAGGCCGGCGGCGCCGAGAGCTCCTCGTCGATGATCTCGTTGCACAGGTCGATGCACTCGTCGCAGATGTACACGCCCGGCCCGGCGATCAGCTTCTTCACCTGGCGCTGGGACTTGCCGCAGAAGCTGCAGAGAAGCTGCTCGTTGGAATCTGTCGGCCGTGCCATCTGCTTCAGCGACCCCTAGTGCTCGGAGATGACGCGATCGATGATGCCGTACTCCTTGGCCTCCTCCGAGGACATGAAGTAGTCGCGGTCGGTGTCGTTTTTGACCGTCTCGAGATCCTTGCCCGTGTGCTTGGCGATGATCTCATCGAGCCGCCGGCGCACGTCGATGATCTCTTTGGCGTGGATCTCGATGTCCGTCGCCTGGCCTTCGAAGCTCGAGGAGACCTGGTGGATCAGGATCTTGGCGTTGGGCAGCGCCATGCGCTTGCCGGGGGCGCCGCCCGCGAGCAGCAGCGCGCCCATCGACATCGCGATGCCGACGCAGATCGTCTGCACGTCGGGCTTGATGAACTGCATCGTGTCGTAGATCGCAAGGCCCGCGTAGACCGAGCCGCCCGGCGAGTTGATGTAGATCGAGACGTCCTTCTCGGGGTCCTCGGACTCCAGGTGCAGCAGCTGGGCGACGATCAGGTTCGCGATCTGGTCGTCCACCGGCGTGCCGAGGAAGATGATCCGCTCGTTGAGCAGACGGCTGTAGATGTCGAAGGCACGCTCGCCACGCGAGGTCTGCTCGACGACCATTGGAACAAGTGGGCTCATAGTCCTCGCTTTGGTTTCGCTTCGCGGGCCGGAATCCTCCAAGAGGCTAACCGGCCGCACTCCGCTCGGTCGGGGTCCACAGCTTGCCGGGCGCGGCGCCCGCGCCGCCCGCGGCACCGGCGGCGACGCCCTCGGGCTCGCCCTCCTGGCCGGGCGTCCACAGCGCCTCGCGTGCCTGCGCCTGCTCGGGCGTGATCGCCGTGGCGCGCTCGGCGATCAGCTCGACCGCCAAGCGCGCGGCAAGGTCCTCGCGCAGCTCATCCAGACGCCCGCCGGTGCGCAGGTCGTCGAGCAGCGCCTCGGCCTCGACGCCCTCGCGCTCGGCGGTCGGGGCGACCGCCTCCAGCAGCTGCTGCTCGGTGGGCTCGATGCCCTCGGCGGCGACGATCGCCGTGAGCACGGCCTCGCGGCGCAGCGCGGTCTCGGCGTCGGACTCGATGTCGGCGAGGACCTCGCCCTCCTCGCGCCCGGATATCTGCAGATAGGTCTCGCGCGTGATGCCGCGATGGGAGAGGGAGTGCAGCATCCGCTCCCACATCTCCTGCGCGCGCGCCTTGACGAGCTCGGGCGTGACGGGGACGGTCGCGGCAGCGACCGCGGCGTCGAGCGCGGCCTCGCGGAACTCGGCCTCGACACGCGCCTCGTCGGCCTCGGCCAGGCGCGTGCGGATGTCCTCGCGCAGCTCGTCGAGGTCGTCGAAGCCGGCGTCGATCGCGAGGTCGTCGTCGAGCGGCGGAAGCTGCTTGAGCTTTACCTCCTTGACGGTCACGGCGAAGATCGCGTCGCGCCCGGCGAGCTCCTCGTTGGGGTAGTCGGCCGGGAAGGTCACCTCGACCTGGCGCTCGTCGCCCGTGCCCGCGCCGACTAGCGCCTCCTCGAAGCCGGGAATCAGGTTGCCGCCGCCGAGCTCGATCAGCTGGTCGCGGCCCTCGCCGCCGGCGAACGGCTCGAGCTGCACGCCGGCCTCGCCCTCGACCGGCAGCGATCCGACGTAGTCGGCGACGACGAAGTCGCCCTCGGCCGCGGGGCGCTCGGCGGTCTCGAGCTTGGCCAAACGCTCGCGCAGACCCTCGACCTCGTGCTCGATCTGCTCATCCTCCACGACGACCTCTCGGCGCGGGGCCTCGATCCCGCTGTAGTCGCCGAGCTCGGCCTTCGGCAGCACGCCGATCTCGATCGAGAACTCGAGCGCCTCGCCCTCGCCGGGCAGGTCGGCGAGATCGAGTTTCGGATCGCCGACCGGCACGACGCCGGCGTCGGCGATCGCCTCGGTGTACCAGCGAGAGAGCGAGTCGCGCACCGCCTGATCGAGCACGGCCTCGCGCCCGACGCGCTGGATCACGAGCTGCGCGGGCACCTTCCCGCGCCGGAAGCCGGGCAGCTTCAGCTCGCGGCCGAGCTGTCTGGCCTTGCCCTCCAGGCGCTGCTGGACCTCGGCGGGCGGAACCTGGACCTCCACGCGCACGCGCGAGTCCGCAAGCTCGGCGACGGTCGTCTGGAGCGCGACGCTCATCGCAGCCACGATACCGTGCCGCCGCGTGAGGCCCCCCGACAGTCCACCCGCCCACAGACGGCTGGAGACCTGGCTGTGGACCGGCCCGCTGGGCCACCTGCTCGGCGGCGGGCTCGACGTCGCCCAGGGGCTGCTGCTCTACCTGAGAACGCAAAGGGCGGGCGGCGGTCGCGGCTCTCGCCGGGACCCCCGCCCGCCGCAATGACGGACGTCGTTGACGCTCCTGGCTACGCGGTCACGGCCTGACGGCCGAACGGCACGGCGACGCCGCGCGGCAGCACGAGCACCGAGCAGGTCGCGATCTCGACGAGGTGCGCGGCCGATGCGCTGATCGACACGCGGCCCTGCTCTGCCTCGGGACGCGAGTCGACGACCAGCAGGCCGGCATCCTCGTTGGCGACCGGCGCGACGTTCGCACCGAGCGCCGCGGCCAGCGCGTCGGCCGTGGCGCGCGCGCCACCGTCGGCGTCGCCGATCGCGACGATCGACTGCACGTTCACCTGGCTGTCGGCGAGCCCGACGGGCGCGATCGCGACGGCGATCGGGCCGCCCTCGATCAGCGCCTGAGCGGAGTTGCCGACGGCGACGTGGCCCTTGGCGGTGTGCGAGTCCGAGCAGAACACGAGGACGCTCGCACCCTCACGCTCGGCCAGGGCGCTGAGGCCCTGCGGCGTGGAGCGGTCGGTGACGACGTGCTTGGCTATCTCGGCGTTGCCGAACAGCTGCGCGCCGCGGGACAGAAGCTCCTCGGCCTCGCCCTGGGCGAGGCGCTCGCGGTCGAGGTCGGGCTCCTGGGAGTGGCGCACGTAGGCAAGCGCCACCTCGGCACCGGCCTGGCCGAGCAGACGGCCGAGGGCGATCGCGTCGTCCTCGTTTGCGGTGCCGTCGTAGGAAACGATGATCTTGGTGGACATGGTGCTCTCCTTCGTCTGGCTCGGTATCGGTGCCGAGCGGAAGTCGTTGTGATCGTTTGCTTCTCGCTCATCCTGGCACGTTCCTGCCATCAGCTCCAGTGATCTTTTTTATATTTAATATAAGATGAACTTATGCTCAACGTCGCACGACTGAAGGTTCTCAAGGAGGTCGCATATCGCGGCTCGCTGTCCAGCGCCGCCGAGGCGCTGTCCTACACCCAGTCGGCGGTCTCGCAGCAGATCGCGGCGCTCGAGGCCGAAACGGGGATGACGCTGCTTGAGCGCCACCCGCGCGGGGTCAGCCTGACCGCGGCGGGGCAGACGCTGGTCGGGCACGCCGAGGGCATCCTCGCGCGCCTGGACACCGCCGAGGCGGCGCTCTCGGCGATCGCGGGGCTTCGCGGCGGGCGCCTGCGGATGGCCTCCTTCCCGACCGCGGGCTCAACGCTGATGCCGGTGGCGATCGCGCACTTCCGTGCGGCCTACCCGGACGTCGAGCTGACGCTCGCCGAGGGCGAGCCCGAGGAGATCGTGCCGCGGCTGCGGGCGGGCGAGCTCGATCTGGCGCTGCTGTTCGAGTTCGAAGGCGAGGACCCGCTGCCCGAGGACCTGGCGCGCTCGCCGCTGCTGGAGGATCCGATGTACCTCGCCCTCCCACGCGAGCATCGCTTGGCGAAGAAGTCGAAGCTGCGCCTCTCAGAGCTGCAGGGCGAGGCGTGGGTGCAGACCTCGAGCGCCAGCCCCTGCGCCCGCCACGTCGTGCGCTCCTGCCACGCCGCGGGCTTCGAGCCGACAGTCTCCTTCGAGAGCGACGACTACCAGACCGTGCAGGGACTGGTCGCCGCGGGCGTCGGCGTCGCGCTGATCCCCCAGCTCGCGCTGTCGGTCGTGCGCGAGGACATCGTGATCCGTGCCCTCTCCCCCGCCCCGCCGGTGCGTCAGGTGATCGCCGCGACGCCCGAGGGCGCGCGGCTGGTGCCGGCGGCGCCCGCGATGCTGACGATGCTCGGGCGCGCCGCCGACGAGTTGAAGGCGGGCAGCGAGCCCGTCGCGCTGCGGGCTTAGCGCCGCCCCCGGCCGCCCGAACGCTTAAGCAGACGGGGCGCCTGGCCGGTCTGGCCAGACGCCCCGAGTGCGTCTACTTACGACAAGTGCTTCAGCCGATCATTTGGCGGGGTTCGCCAGATATGCCTCGTTGACCAGCTTGGCCAGCGTCTTGTACCCCTTGATCGTGGGGTGGATGTCACCTTCGCCTTTTTCGCCACCCGGAACGTTCGGGTTGCACATTTCGGTGTAGGTGCAGATCGCTTTTTTCTCCTTGACCGCGCTGGCTTTGCCCGGGTTCGAGCTCGAGCCGGCGTTGAACTTCGGGAACGGGTTCGCGAACGTCACGTTCGGGAAGTTCGGCAGGACCAGCGCTTCAACGGCCGCGTTCGTCGCCGCCTGCAGCGCGTCGCTGCCGGGCAGGAGGAACGTGTCCGGGTTGTAGAAACCGAGCAGCACGATCGGACCGGTGTAGCCCGATTCGTCGATCACGGTGAGGATCGTCCCGATGTTGTTCAGGATGTGCGGCACCGTGACTTTTTCTGAGGTTTCTTTGATGCAGGTGATGACCGCGAGCTGCGGCGAGGCACCGTATTTGCTTTTGCCTTCGGTGCCGAATTCGATGGCAACTTCGTTTTCGCACTGCTTGATTGCCGCGAGCTCGTCGTTCGAGCCGATGTTCAGCGTGATCGCCTTGACCGGGCTTTTCGTGCCTTTGATCGTGTTGACGGCCTCCTCGAGCTGCGAGATTTCTTTGCCGCCCTGCACGTAGCCGCCGTTGTGCAGCGGTAGGTGCGTGTGGAACGTGTAGGCGCACGGGTGGTAGTCGCCGAGGCCCTGGTAGCCGCCCGCCGGGAACTGTTCGGCCGGTTTACCTTCGACTTCTTCGTAGGACTCCGTCGATTCTTTGCCGCCGACCAGCGGGTTTTCGCCGATCAGACCGTTCGAGGTCTCGCCGGGGCAAGCGTCGTTCACGAGCCTGATGCTCTTGCCGACCTCGCTCGACTTTTTCAGGTCTTTCGTGAAGTCGTTTGCGACGCCTTCTTCGAAGAACGAAGGCGACTCGGCCGCCGTGTGGTTGCCGAACCGTTCCGCGGAGTACCCGAACGAGATCGAGTCACCAAGTGCCAGGTACGTCGTCGTAGCGGGCTCCGATTCAGCCTGAGCGGCTGCTGGAGCGAACACCACGGCGGCGAGCACGAGCGCGAGCGCCATGCAGCACCCGAGCAGCCCACGTCGTGAACGGGGCGAAATACAGCCGTTCTTGGCTGTCATATCTACATCCCTCCTCTTACCGGGGAACCTGCCTGCGGACAGACTCATTCCGCCCGCGCTTCGCCCCGTTATCGAATTTGCCCTCCGTCATTCGTCGGCTTGCGCCGGCGATGTGGCGTAAACGTACCGCGTTGCATTTTAGGTGTCAAACGGCAGCCGCTCGTTCGCGTCTCGGCTTCGGCGCCACGCGCAAGGGCGCTTGCATGGCGTCCGAAGCTCGTGGCACCTTGGTCGATCGATGAGCATCCTGCTCCTGATCCTCGGAATTGCGCTCGGCGCCGCCTGCGTCGCGATCGTGCTGCGACCCAACCGCCAGCGCATGCGCGACGAGCTGAAGGCGATCTCGGTCGACGTGCTCGCGCAGACCGGCGACTCGCTCGCCCAGCGCCTCGCCGACCAGCGGCGAGTCGAGGAGGAGCGCAGCAGCGGCGAGATGGCCAGGCGCGCGCAGGAGATCGCGGGCATGGTCGCGCCCGTGCAGGAGAAGCTCGGACGGATGGAGAGCGAGATTGGACGCTTGGAGCGCGAGCGCCGCCAGGCGCACGGGGAGCTCGCACAGATGGTGCGCACCCTGGGCGACGGCGTCGGCACCTTGCGCCAGGAGACCGGCAACCTCGTCTCGGCGCTCAAGCGTCCCTCGACGCGCGGCTCCTGGGGTGAGATCCAGCTTCGCAACGCGGTCGAGATGGCGGGCATGCTGGCCCACTGCGACTTCTTCGAGCAGCGCACGATCGAGGGCGAGGGCGGCGCGCTGCGTCCCGACATGCTCGTGCGCCTGCCGGGCGGCAAGCTGATCGTGGTCGACGCGAAGGTCCCGCTCGACGCCTACCTCGCCGCGCTGGAGGCCGACGGCGAGGACGCGCGCGAGCTGCACATCGAGCGCCACGCCAAGCAGACCCGCAGCCACATCGCGAAACTGGCCGCGAAGGGCTACCAGGGCCAGCTCGAGGCCACGCCCGAGTTCGTGGTGATGTTCGTCCCCTCCGACGGCATCTACCAGGCCGCGCTCGAGGCCGACCCGGCGCTGATCGAGTTCGGGGTCCAGCAGCAGATCCTGATCGCGACGCCGACCACCTTGATCGGCCTGCTGTGGGCCGCGCACTACGGCTGGCGCGAAGAGCGCATCGCCGAGTCCGCCCGCGACATCGCCGAGTCCGCCCGCGAGCTGCACCGGCGGCTGGGCCGCTTCGTGGAGCCGCTCGGCAAGGTCGGGCGCCAGCTCGACTCGGCGGTCGCGGCCTACAACGAGGCGGTCGGCTCATTCGACGCCCGCGTCGTGCCGCAGGTGCGGAAAATCGAGGCGGCGGGTGCGGCGTCGGACCGCGAGGTCCAGGCCCCGCCCGCGGTCGAGACGAGCGCGCGCGCGGTCACGGCGCGGCTTGCGCCGGAGGCGGCGGCGCCGGGGCGGGCGCCGGGGCCTGCGGAGCAGGCAGAGGAGCAGGTGCCGCAGACGCTCCAGGCGCTCGAGCTGGCCCCCTCGCCGCGCATCTCCGCCGGCGCACGGCCAGCACGACGATCAGCGTAAGCGCGACCGGCACGGTCGCGGGCAGCTCATCGACCGCGAAGAACAGCAGGTCGAAGCAAAGCGCCAGCACGGCCGCGAGCAGCGCGGCGCGCGACTGCAGGCGGTGGCCGTAGGAGAGCGCGAGCAGCGCGCCGAGCGCGCCGGCGATGAACAGATCGCCGTAGCCCATCACCGCCGAGCCCAGCAGCGCGTTCTGCAGGCGCGGCAGGCCCGCGGCGGGATGTGCGGAGTTGAGCGCTTCGTTTGGCTTCTGCAGCAGGTCGGCGATCACGAGCGCGGCATCGACCGCGGCCATCGCGACGATCCCCGCGGTCAGCCAGCGCGGCGGCGTGACCGCCGCGAGCAGCACGCCCAGCGCGACGCAGCTGAGCGCCGAGAGCGCGAGCGCCGCGGCCTCGCCGGGAAGCGCGCCCGCATCGGCCCAGGCGAGCGCGAACAGCGGCAGCACCAGCAACGCCCGCCAGGGACGCGCGCCGCGCGTGAGCCAGCCGAGCGCGAGCGCGGCGAGCACCGGCACGGCGCACAGCGCCAGATACGTCAGGCCCTTGGCGCCGGCGCGTTCGGCGAGTGCGGCGACGAGCACGAAGCCGAGCACCGACAGCGGCGGCACGAGCGCCCATCGGCGCGAGCGCAGGGCATCGAGCGCGGGCGTGGCGGGAACCCGCGCGAGCGCCACGATCGCGCCCTGGGCGAGCGAGAGCAGGGCGATCGAGACCCAGAACGGCAGCATCGCTCAATCTTGACGGCAGATCGGTGCGATACAAGACGATGGTGCCTGCCCCGAGCCGTGCGCAGATCGACCCGACCGCGCGACACCGCTCACGCGCACGACTGTTCCGCGTCGCGGCCGTGGCCGTCACGCTGGCAGGGGTCGTCGTGGCGCTGGTCTCGATCCTGGAAGGCAGCCACGATCCCAACCTCAGCCCCGGCAGGCCGGTGCCGGGCGCGACCCGCGTGCTGGCGCCGCTCGCCGGCATCGAGCAGCAGGGGATCGAGCTTGGCGACCCGCACGCGCCGGTGACGCTGGTCGAGTTCGGCGACCTGCAGAGCGAAGACTGCGCGCGCTTTGCGCGCGAGGAGCTGCCGGAGATCGTCCGCCGCTACGTGCGCACCGGCAGGCTGCTGCTCGTGTTCCGCGCGCTCGACCTGATCGGGCCGGACTCGCTGCGCGCGGCGCGGATGGCGCTCGCGCTCGCGGACCAGAGCCGCCTGTTTCAGTTCGTGACCCTGATGTACGCGCACCAGGGCGATGAAAACAGCGAATACGTCACCGGCCGCTACCTGCGGGCGCTGTCGGAATCGATCCCCGGCGCCGACGCGCCAGAGGCCCTGCGCACCGGGGGATCGGCCGCGGTTCACGCGCAGCTGGCGGCGGCGCAGCGCCTCGGCGCCCGCCTGGGCGTCACGAGCGCGCCCTTCTTCCTGCTCTACCGCAGCGGCCAGGCGCCGTCGCGCCTGCGCGCCGCAAAGCTCGATACCAATTCGCTGGGCCCCTCGCTGCAGCGGCTTCTGGGCGTACCATGAGGCGCACACGATGAGTCCTGCAAACGCGCCGGTCGCAGAGGCGCCGCCGATCCTCCATCTCTCCACGGTCGTGGGCAGCCCGCTGCGGGACGCCGACGGCGAGCGCCTGGGCAAGGTCGCCGACCTGATCGTGCGACTCGGCGGCATCGGCTATCCGCCGATCACGGGCTTCCTGGTCAACGTCGCGGGCCGCACCTCCTACCTGGGCGCCGAACGCGTCTCGCAGATCGCCGCCGACGGCGTGGTCCTGCGCAAGGCCAAGCTCGACCTGCGCCGCTTCGAGCGCCGCCCCGAGGAGGTGCTGCTGGGGCGCGACCTGCTCGACCGCCAGCTGATCAACGTGCAGGGCGCGCGCCTGGTGCGCGCGAACGAGATCGAGCTCGCGCTGGTGGCGGGCTCCTGGCGCGTGGTCGGCGTCGACACCGGGCCGCGCGGCGGTCTGCGCCGCCTGCTGCCGAAGGGGCTGGGTGCGCACATCGCCACCGGCGAGTTCCTCGACTGGGCGGGCGTCGAGCCGTTCGTCGGGCACGTCCCCACGGTGCGCCTGCGCGTGCCCCACCCGAAGCTCGCGAAGCTGCACCCCGCGCAGATCGCCGACCTGGTCGAGGCGGCGTCGCGGCGCGAGGGCGAGGAGATCATCCAGGCCGTCGGCGAGGACGATCGCGAGCTCGAGGCCGACGTGTTCGAGGAGCTCGACGACCACCATCAGCAGGAGTTCCTCGAGGACCGGCCCGACGCGCAGGTGGCCGAGATCCTCTCGCGCATGGCCCCCGACGACGCGGCGGACATCGTCGGCGAGCTCGACGAGGAGCGGCGCGAGCCGGTGCTCGCGCTGCTGCCGGTCAGCCACCGCGTCAAGGTCCGCAAGCTGCTGGGCTACGACCCCGACGAGGCGGGCGGGCTGATGAGCCCGGACTTCATTTTGCTGCACGGCTCGACCTCGGCGGGCGACGCGCTCGATGCGGTGCGCCGCAGCCAGATAGCGCCCGAGCTGTTGACGAACATCTTCGTGAGCTCGGCCGAGGGCTCGCTGGAAGGCGGCGTGCCCGTCACGGCGCTGCTGCGCGCCGAGCCCGGCACGCGGCTGGAGTCGTTCGTCAAGCACGAGACTCCCTGCCTCTCCCCCGACTCGTCCTTCGAGGAGGTTGCGCGGCAGATGGCCGATTACAACCTGACCTCGATCCCGGTCGCCGACGAGCGCGGGATGGTGGGCGTCGTCACGGTCGACGACGTGCTCGAGGCGATGCTTCCGCGTGGCTGGCGGCGGCGCTTCGGGCTGCTGGGCGAGGACTGACAGCGGCCTGTCGGGCTGCGCCGCGGGGACCGATTAGACTGCGCCGCATGAGCGTCCCCGGCGGACAGTTCGATGGCGGTCCGAGTACCGCCCGTCATGCGTCGTATCAGGTCGGCCACGCGTGGCCGACCGCGCCTGCCTGCGCGGCTTAGCTCTCGCCGCGTCCGCGTCTTCGCCTTTCTCGGGCTGCTCGGCCCGGGCCTGATCGCCGCCAACGCCGGCAACGACGCGGGCGGCATCGCGACCTACTCGTCCGTCGGCGCGAAGTACGGGTACACGCTGCTGTGGACGATGGTGCTGATCACGATCTCGCTGGCGATCGTGCAGCGCTTGGCCGCGCGTATGGGCGTCGTCACCGGCAAGGGCCTGGCCGAGCTGGTGCGCGAGGAGTACGGGATTCGCTGGTCGGTCCTCGCCACGAGCGCGGTGCTGATCGCGAACATGGGCATCTGCATCTCGGACTTCGTCGGCATCGGCGCGGCGGTCGGGCTGACCGGCGTGCCGGTACAGATATCCGTCCCGATCGCCGCCGTGGGCATCTGGCTGATCATCGTGCGCGGGTCCTACCGCTCGGCGGAGCGCATCTTCATCTGGTTCACGATCCCGTTCTTCGCCTACCCGGTTGCCGCGATCCTCGCCCACCCCCACTGGGGCGACGTCGGCAAGGCGATCGCGGTGCCCCACCTGCACACGAGCTCGGACTTCATCGTGCTGCTGATCGCGCTTGCGGGCACGACGATCACCCCATACATGCAGCTCTACCTGCAGTCGGCCGTGGTCGAGCGCGGCGTGCGCGAGGAGGATCTCCCGCACGAGGAACGCGAGGCGGTCGCGGGCGCGGTGTTCGCCAACCTCGTGGCGTCGTTCATCATCATCGCCACGGGCGCCACGCTGTTCACGCACGGCATCCACAACATCTCCTCGGCGGCCGACGCCGCCCACGCGCTGACCCCCTTCGCGGGTCAATACGCGGAGGTGCTGTTCGGCGTAGGCCTGCTCGGAGCGAGCCTGCTCGCCGCGGCGATCCTGCCGATCGCGACCGCCTACGTTGTCTCGGAGTCGCTCGGCTACGAGAAGGGCGTCGGGCGCCGCCGCGAGGAGGCGCCGGTGTTCGTGAACATCATCACCGGGATGATCCTGCTCAGCGCGTTCGTGGCGATGATTCCCGACGTGCCCGTGATCTCGCTGCTCGTCGGAGTGCAGGTCGTCAACGGGCTGCTGCTGCCGATCAACCTGTTCTTCATCTGGCGACTGTCACGCTCGCATCAGGTGATGGGCGAGCGGCGCAGCCGTGGTCTGCTCGACGGCGCCGCCGCCATAACCGTGGGCGTCACCTCCACGCTCTCGCTCGGGCTCGTCGTGATCACGCTCGGCGGGCTGTAGCCGGCGCGCGGTCCTCTTCGAGCAGCAGCGTCGCGCCGATCGCGCCGCCGAGGTCGCCGAGCGCGGCGACGTGCACCTCGGGCGGGCGGTAGTCCGCGAACAGGTGGGGCAGCATCTCCTCGGCGATGCGCTTGGCGTAGGGCTCGCCGAGCCGCACGCCCAGGCCGCCGCCGACGATCACGCATTCGACGTCGAGCACGTTGCAGGCGGAGGCGACGCCCGCGCCGAGCGCCCTCAGCGCACGCTCGATCATCTGCTTGGCGAGCTTGTCCTCGTGCTCGAGCGCGCGCGCCCAGATACCGCTGGTCAAGCGCGTGCGCTTGCGCTCCTTCATCAGCTTGAACAGGTCTGTCTGCTTGCCCTTCTCGACCTGCTTGGCGGCGTGGGCTTCCATCGCCGAGCGCCCGGCATAGGCCTCCATGCAGCCGCGCCGCCCGCAGGTGCACTGGGCGCCGTCGAGCTCGACGACGATGTGGCCGATCTCACCGGCGGCTCCCTGGCCGACCCAGGGCCTGCCTTCGAGCACGAGCCCGCCGCCGACCCCCGTGCCCCAGAACACACCGAGCAGCGAGCCATAGGGTCGGCCGGCGCCCAGCTTGAACTCGGCGTCGGTGGCGACCTGCACGTCGTTGCCGAGCCGCACCGGCGCGCCCAGCGCGTCTTCGAGCGTCGGCGCGAGCGGGAAGCCGCCTTCCCAGCCGGGCAGATTGCGGGCGCTCGTGACCGTGCCGCCCTCGATCGTGCCGGGCGAGCCGACGCCGATGCCCGCGAGACCGTCGGCATCGAGCTGCGCGTCGGCGGCCGCATCGCGCATCGCGGCCTCGATCTCGCGGGCCACGTCGGCGGGCCCGCCGCTCGTCGGCGTGGGCCGACGTGCCGAGCCGAGCACCTTGCGATCCTCGTCGACGATCGCGGTCTGGATCTTCGTGCCGCCGAGGTCGATCCCGCCGTAGGTGGCCATCGACCGTGATGATCGCAGACGCATCCGGCGTCTCTTCGCGGCGCCCGACACGCGTCTGTGTAGGAATCTTCTGTCGAGGAATTTAGGCTCGCTTGAGCGTTTGCTTCGCCGCCTCTTACAGGCCGAGCACAGCATCGGACGGGCATGAGCGAACGCGTCAGGCCATCGTGGATCGTCTATGGGCTGGCGACGCTGCTCGCAGCCGCGATCGCGGCTGCCGTGCTCGTGGTCGGCCCTGCGGCCGGGCAGTCCTCGACGCAGACACGCACCGTCACCGCGCAGCGCGGCGTCGTGCAGTCGACGGTCTCCGGCAGCGGCAGCGTCGAGCCCTCCAGCCAACTCGACCTGGGCTTCAAGACGAGCGGAACCGTCACGAAGATCGACGTCACCCAGGGCGAGCAGGTGGGCGAGGGACAGCTGCTCGCCACGCTCGACCCGCAGAGCGCGGAAGTCACGCTCGAGCAGGCCAAGGCCGGCCTGCAATCCGCCGAAGCCGCGCTCGCCCGCGAGGAGGAAACCGACGGCGAATCCTCCAGCTCCTCGCAATCCACGGCGGCGGACAGCACCGGCTCGCGCACGCAGACGGCGACGGCCGCGATCGCCGCGACGAGCGCTCCCGTCACGGACACCTCCACCGCGGGCAACCCCGCGACGAGCACGCCCGCCGCAAGCACACCCACGACGAGCACTCCGACCTCGACCTCGACCTCGACCGCGCCCACCGCCGAAGCGCCCGCACCGACGATGAAGTCGAGCAAGCGACAGAGCGGCAAAGGAACCACGACAGGCTCAGGCAAAGAGGAATCCTCACGGCAGGCCGCCCCCACCACCACCTCCTCCTCCAATGCCTCATCTACGTCCTCGACGTCCGAAGTCAGCACCGCGACGCGGGCGGCGAACATCGCCTCGGCGCGGGCGGCGGTCAAGAGCGACCGGCTGACGGTCCAGAGCGCAGAGCAGAGCGTCGCCGACACGCGGCTGCTCGCCCCCGAGAGCGGCACGATCGTCTCACTCGAAGGCGAAGTCGGCGAAACGGTCTCGGGCGGCGGCACCAGCCGCGCCTCCAGCGAAGCCGGCGAATCCTCGGGGTCGGGCACGGGCCTGGGCTCGGGCGGCACAGGCTCCAGCAGCTCCTCGTCGAGCTCCTCGGACTCCTCGGGTGGCTCGTTCGCGGTGCTCAGCGACCTCGGCTCGATGAAGCTGGTCGTACCGCTGAGCGAGTCCGAAGTCGGCAGCGTCAAACGAGGCCAGCCCGCGACGGTCACGATCGAAGCGCTCAAAGGCATCAAGCTCGCGGCCCACGTCAGCGAAGTCGCGGCGCTGCCCACGAGCAACAGCGGCGTCGTCAGCTACGACGTCACCTTCCAGCTCGACCAGCTTCACGCCGGACTGAAAGCCGGAATGAGCGCGACGGCCGAAGTCGTCGTGGCCCAGGCCGAAGGCGTCAACGTGCCGAGCAGCGCGATCAGCGGTGGCACGGTGACCGTGGTCGAAGGCGCCGAGCAAGTGCCTCGAGCGGTCACGACCGGCCTCGCGGGCGACAGCACGACGATCGTGCTGAGCGGCCTGAACGCCGGCCAGCGCGTGGCGCTGCCGCTTACGAGCACCAGCAGCGCCACGAGCAGCCTGCTCTCTCGGCTCGCGGGGCGCAGCGGTGCAAGCGCGCTCGGCGGCGGCCTGACGCGTGGCGCCACGGGCGCAGGCGCGGGCGCGGGTGGCTTTGGCGGCGGCTTCGCGCGCGGCGGCGGACCCGGCGGTTGAGATGGGACGCACCCCGCGCATCGCGATCGCAAAGCACCGGCGCCCACGCGCGGCTCCGCTCGTCGAGCGCCGAGCGGGCGGCGAGCATGGCGCGGATCGCAGCCGCGACCGCCAACGCCCGCCGGTGATCCAGCTGCACCAGGCGAGCAAGACCTACGAGCTGGGCCGCATCGCGGTGCATGCCTTGCGCCGCACCAGCCTGCGCATCGAGCGTGGCGAGTCGGTCGCGATCATGGGCAGCTCCGGCAGCGGCAAGAGCACGCTGATGAACATCCTCGGCTGCCTGGACATGCCGAGCAGCGGGCGCTATCTGATCGACGGCGTCGACACGGGCCGGATGGACGAGGACGAGCTGTCTGACCTGCGCAGCCGCAAGATCGGCTTCGTCTTTCAGAGCTTCAACCTGGTGCCGCGTACGAGCGCGCTCGCGAACGTCGAGCTGCCGCTCGCCTACGCGGGCCTGGGACGTCCCGAGCGCCGCCGCCGCGCCCAGCTGGCGCTTGCCTCGGTGGGCATGGCCGACCGCCTCCACCACCAGCCCTCCGAGCTGTCGGGCGGCCAGCAGCAGCGGGTCGCGGTGGCCCGCGCGATCGTCACGAACCCCTCGCTGATCCTGGCCGACGAGCCGACCGGCAACCTCGACTCGCGCTCTACGCAGGAGGTGCTGCGCATCTTCGGGCGGCTCAACCGCGAAGGGCGCACGGTCGTGCTGATCACCCACGAGGCCGAGGTCGCCGAGCGGGCGAGGCGGATCATCCGCCTGAGCGACGGCACCGTCGTGGCGGACGATCGCATAGACAGCGACGACAGGCTCGGCGCGCAGGATGACCGCGTTCGGGCCGGTGGCGCATGATCGGCCGCGAGACGCTGCGCATCGCCTGGGGCGGGATCGCCGCGAACAAGCTCCGCTCGGGCCTGACGATCCTGGGGATGACGATCGGCGTCGCCTCGGTGATCGTGCTGATCGCGGTCGGCAACGGCTCTTCCAACGCGGTCAAGTCGCAGATCCAGAGTCTCGGTACGAACGTGCTGATCGTGATGGCGGGCGGTCTGCGTGGCGGCGCTCGCGCCGGCTCCTCGGGCAGCGTCTCGCTGACCGAGAAGGACGCCGAAGCGCTTCAAAGCAGTGCGCTTGCGCCCGACGTCAAGAGCGCCTCGCCGGTGGTCGACGCCTCCAGCGTGCGGCTCGTCTACGGCAGCTCCAGCTACGAACCCTCCTCGGTGATCGGCACGACCCCCTCCTACCTCCCGGCGCACAGCTACAAGCTCAGCGAAGGCGCCACCTTCAGCAAGACCGACGTCGCCGAACACAAGCGCGTCGCGGTGATCGGGCAGACCGTGGTCGAAGAACTCCTCGGCGGGCAGAGCGCCGTCGGGCAGAGCATCAAGCTCAACGGCTCGAACTTCGAAGTCGTCGGCGTGCTGGCCTCGAAGGGCTCCAACGGCGCGACCAATCAGGACGACGTGGTGATGGCTCCGATATCGACCGTTCAGGACTCGCTGACGGGCTTCGGCTCGATCGATTCGATCACCGTCCAGGCGAAGTCCGAATCCTCGCTGAACGCCGCCGAAGCCGAGGTGACGCAGACGCTCGAGGAACGCCACAAGATCACCGACACCTCCGAACCGGGCTTTCAGGTGCTCAACCAGGGCTCGCTGCTTGAAACCTCGAGCTCGACCAGCAGCGTGTTCACGACGCTGCTCGGCGAGGTCGCCGCGATCTCGCTGCTCGTCGGCGGCATCGGCGTGATGAACATCATGCTCGTCAGCGTCACCGAGCGCACCCGCGAGATCGGCATCCGCAAGGCGATCGGCGCCCGCCGTGGGGACATCCTCACGCAGTTCCTGACCGAGGCCGTGCTGGTCTCGCTGATCGGCGGTCTCGCCGGCGTGTTGCTGGGCGTGATCGGCAGCCAGTTCACGATCGCCGGGGTGCATCCCGAGATCGCGACCTACTCGATCTTCCTGGCCTTCGGCGCCGCCGCTCTGTCGGGCCTGTTCTTCGGCACCTACCCCGCCGCCCGCGCAGCCGCGCTGAGGCCGATCGAGGCGCTGCGCTTTGAGTGAGCAACCGTCCCCCACCGAGGAGTTCCCGATGCAAGACACCGAGCAGGCCGCCGACGAGACGCTCGAGCGACCCGTCGAGGAGACCGAGCGCGCGCCGATCGCCGAGGACGCCTCCTGGCTCGAGCACGCCGACGAGCTGCCCGCGCGTCCACGCCGACGGATCCTCGCCCCCGTCCCGGTGGCCCTGTTCACGCTCCTGGCCCTGGCGTGCGGCTTCATCGCGGGGGTGCTTGTCGAGAAGGGCCAAGGCGGCTCGGCCTCGGCGGCGGGCGGCGGTGCGAGCTTTGCTGCGCGACTGGCCGCCGGGGGCGGCAACGCCGCCGTGCGCCGCACCTCAGGCTCAAGCTCAGGTACAGCCTCTACCTCTGCAAGCTTCCAAGGAGCCGGCGGCTTTACGGGCGGCAGTGTGCGCGGTGTCGGTTCAGCCACGATCGGACAGGTCGCCTACCTGTCCGGCGGCACGCTGTACGTCACGACCCTCGAAGGGAACACCGTCAAGGTCACGGCCGCCCCGGGAGCCACCGTCACGAAGACCGTGAGCGCCCATCTCAAGAGCATCCACCCCGGCGAAACTGTCGTGATCTCCGGCTCGGCCAAGGCCAACGGCGCGATCTCCGCGAGCTCGATTCGAGTCGGCGGTGCGAGCGCCGCGGGCGGGCTCGGCGCCGCCTCGGGCAGCGGTTCGCTGTTCGGGACCTCGTCGGGCACCGCCTCCGGCTCGGCGGGCGCCGCCGGCCCAGGGGGCGGCTCAAGCGCAGGAACAGGCGGACAGGGCGCGACCGGCGGCGCATCGGGCTCGGGCTCAGGCGGACCGGCGCTGTTCGGCAAGGAATGACGATGCCTCAGATCCAGTCCCGGTTCACGCGCCTGCGCCGACGCCCACGACCCCACCACCGAACAAGGAGCGACATGCCCCAGGAACACAGCAATCGACATGCCCTCGCCGCAGCCGCGACGACGCTCCTGCTACTGGCGGCGCTGCTGCTGAGCGCCTGCGGCGGCGGGTCATCGAAGGGCGCCTCCGGCACGACGAGCACGAATGCGGCCTCCACCAAACGCGGGGGCCAGTTCGGCGCGCGCGCCGCCTCGCTGCGGGCATGCCTGAAGAAGAACGGCATCACGCTGCCCGAACGTCAGCCGGGTCAGCGCAGATCGGGCCAGAGCGGCTCGGGCGAGGGCGCCGCTCCGGGAACGCCTGGCGCACGGGGGCCGTTCGGCACCGGCGGGTCCGGCGGCCCGCAGCTCCCGAAAGGCGTGACGCGCAGCCGGCTCGAAGCGGCCTTCAAGAAGTGTGGTGGCGGCTCGTTCAGCGGCCGAGCCCGCGGCTTCGACTCCGCGGCGGGTGCTCAGCGCTTTGCGAAGTTCGCCGCATGTATGCGCAAGAACGGCGTCAAGCTGCCCTCGCCGAACACCTCGGGCAAAGGCCCGATCTTCAACACGAAGGGCATCGACACGAGCAGTGCGGCATTCAAGTCCGCAGATGCCAAGTGCATGAAGGAACTCGCGCCGAGCCGCGCGGGAGGGGCCGCCGGCGGGGGCGTCCCTGCGCCTGGTGGCGGCGAGGGATCGCCGCCGGGTGCGGCCGAAGGGCCGGGCTCGGCCGAAGCGCCGGGAGCGGGCGGAGCGCCGCCTGCCGGGGGCGGCCTGCCGGGTGGCGAGTAGTCGGCGGAGGAGCGGCCCTAAGGCTGCTGGTTCGTCGCGCCGCCCGGCTTGGCCGGGTCCTTGATCGCCGCGGAGCTGGGCTTCGCGGCGACCTTCGGCGCGGGCAGCGAGCCGATGCGGTTCACGAGCCTGCTCCACTGGGTCGTGCTCAAGTCGCTGGGCACGACCACCGGCGTCGGCGCCGTCTTGCCCGCGGCTGCCGAGTGCGCGGCGCCACCGGCGGCGTTCGGGTCGAGTGGGACCTCGGCCGCGGTGGGTCGGAAGCCGACGTGGATGTGGTTCCAGTGTTCGGGCATCGCTAGCGTGTTCGGAGCACCTGGGTACTTCATCAGGCTGATGATCTGGTGCGGGACGAATTCGCCCTGCATCGTCAGCAGCGTGCGGATCGTCAGGTCGGTGATCGTGCCCGCGCCCTGGTGGTCTGCGATCGGGACGCCGTTGATCGCCGAGATGTCGACGGCGTCGCCGGTGTAGTGCTCGGAGACGTAGCCGGAGACCGTCATCTCACTGTGCCCGCACTCGAGCGCGCTGACCGTCGGCTTCAGGCCGGTGCGCGACAGGAACTCGAGCACCGCGAGCACGCGCTTGTCGATCTTGCCCGAGGCGATGTCCTGGCGACCACAGGCGTAGATGTCGATGCCGGGGTCTGAGAGCACGGTGCGCTCGAGTTCGCTCTGGGACATCAGGAACACGCCGCTGGCGGTCGCCCCGAGCAGGTCGGCGTCGCCGCTCGAGCCCTGCGGGTGCAGCGCCGCGCCGAGCTGGGACCAGTTCTGAAGGATCGGCCGGGGGTCGACGGTGCTCTGATCCCCACCGGGACGAACCGCGAAGCGCAGGTGGCCGTCGACGGCGCCGGTCGGGGTCCGCACACGTCCGAGCACAGTGCCCTTGGAGACGATCGAGCCCGTGCGCAGGGGCAGCAGTCGCCCGGCTGTGCTCGTGCGCTTGCGCTTCTTCGCCGCCGCCGAGGCGAGCGCGTCGGGGTTGCCCGGGTGGGCGAACAGGCGCACCTTGCCGGTGGCGCTTGCCGCAAGTTCGCCCGCTTCGGCGCCGGCTGCGGCAGCGGTCGCGGAGGCGCTGCTGCCGCGCTTGGCGACGTGCTGCTTGACCTTCAGCGTGACCGGCGGGTGATGGCCCGCGGTCGCGGGCTGCGTCGGCTTGGCTTCGCCCGCTTCGGCGACCGAGGGCAGCGGCGAAGCATCAGCCGAGCTGACCTTCGCAGCCTTTGGCGGCTTCGGCTTGGGGTACTGCTTCGCAATGCTGCCCAGCCCCGCGTAGGTGAACACGTCGCCGTAGACGTCGCGCAGGATCAGGTACTTGCCGAGCTTCTGCGAGCTGCCGAGCTTGACGATGCGCCCGTCCTGAGCCGCGACGACCGAAGCGTTCGGGGCGCTCATCAGATCGACTAGCTGCAGCGGCGGGGGGTGCTTGGCTTTCTTTCCCGCGACCGCCGTCGCTGCGGTGGCGGGCGTGGGGGCCGCGGCCGAGCCCGGCGTCTGAGCGCCGGGCGTGGTCGGCGCCGAGAGCTTCGCCGGCCCGCTGTCCGCGGCGGTGGCGCCCGCCGTGGCGTTCGAGCCCGAGGCGATCGCCGAAGGCGAGGGAGCCGTCGAGAGCGAGCCCCAGGCCAGCCGCTTGCTCGCGATCGGCAGACGGCCGTCGGTGAGGCCGGTCAGCGTCGCGATCACGTTCTTCGGGTAGCTCGATATCAGCTTGGCGCGCAGCAGCACCGATTTGACGTATTCCTCGGAGTGGTTGTAGGCGAGGATCGCGCCGTGCAGGTCGGTGGCCGCGCCCGCGGCGCGCAGGTAGCGGGCCGCGGCGAAGATCGCGTCGACCGGGTTGTAGGGGTCGGCGTAGCCCGCGTCGAGCGCGTCGACTCCGTACTGGATCCAGGTCGCGGGCATGAACTGCATCCAACCGACGGCGCCCGCGGTCGAGACCGACAGGTCGGTGCCGTAGTTGGTCTCGATTTCGTTGATTGCCGCGAGGATCTGCCAGGGCACCCCGTACTGCACCGACGCGGCCTGGTAGATCGGCAGCAGGAACAGCGGGATTCGATAGAAGGAGAGCGCCTGCGTCGAGGCGGCTGAGCCCGCCAGCTCGGCCGCGAGCGCCTCCTCCTGCGCTGCGATCACCTGCGGCGCGACCGCGACGTTGTCGTTCGCGGGCGCCTGCGTCTGGCCCGCGGCTCCGGTCGTCGGCTGGGTCGCCGTGGTCGAGCTGCTCGGCTTTGAGGCCGTGACTTTCTGGCGGCGCTGCAACACGACCGCAGGCCCTTTGCTCGTGGGCTGCGCCGGGGCGGGAATTTCGCTCTCGGCACTTTCGGACGCGCTAGTGCTCGTCGGCTGCGGCGTCGGCGTGCTGGTCGTGGTCGGGGCGGGCGCCGGGGTCGCCGGCGTCGGCGTCGAGGTGCTCGTGGTCGGCTGCGTGCTCGTGCCGGTGGTTTCTTCTTTGGCGGGGGTTTCGCTCGGCGTGGTGGTCGTGACAGTACCTTCGGTGTCAGCGCCCGAGGCGCCTTCGGCCGCAAGCGCCGCCACCGGCACGGGAGCGAGCCCCGCCGCCGTCAGACCGCCGCCGGCGATCGCCGAGATCAGCGCACGCCACGCCCACCTCCGTGTGCCGGATGGAGGCGTCACGCGCCGATCTTGGTCATCTCGTGGTCGTCCCATTGGTCGTGGTTGGCGCAAGCAACTCCCAAACGCGGGTACGCCCACCGGCATTCATATCGGCAGGCAAGCACCAGGGAGTAAAGGATTCGTAATCGCGTCCACAATCCGCTGCCTCCAAGCCCCCGTGCGACCTACCGGCCACCAGGCCCTAAGCCTACCCTAGGAGAGAGACACCGAAACGGCTGGGAAAGACCGCCCATCGGGGCTTTTCGGCGATATCGCGTGCCGGCCTGTCCTTCTAGCGGGTCGCAGGACGATGGTGCATCCGCGTTCCCGATCGCACCGTTCCCCGAGCTCGGTTCGTCGAGATTTGGAGCAGACCCGCCGGCGGGGGCGCAGCCGACGCGATACGCTCAATCGCATGGAAACGGTCCTCTCCGTCCTTCAGGTGATCATCTCGGTGATCGTGATCTTCCTGGTGCTGATGCACTCGGGCAAGGACTCCGGCCTGTCGGGCGCCTTCGGCGTCGGCAGCGGCACGGGGCCGCTCGGCGGCGGATCGCTCGTAGAGCGCAACTTGAACCGATGGACGATCTTCTTCGCGGTTCTCTTCATCATCAACGCGATCATCCTGCTCAAGCGGCCCTGGGCCTGAGTCCCTAACCCTCCACTTCAGGGTTAGGGTCGAGCTTCTGCAGGCTGTCGAGCAGCTCGAGCGCTTCGGCGCGTAGCGCGCCGTCGATCGCCTCGTAGTCCTCGCGCGAGAGCTTGCCGGTGCGCAGATCGAGCTCGGCGTCGCGGATCTCGCGGTACTTGGCCTCGCGCGCCGCCTCCAGCTGCGCCCGCTCATAAGCGGCCTGGCGCTCGGGATCGGCATCGCTGGGCAGCTGCTCGCCGGCTCGTTCTCGCTCGCCGGCCGCGCGCAGCGGGCCGCTGACGACGAGCAGCACGACGGCCAGCAGCAGGCAGGCGAGCACTGCGGCCAGTACGCCCACTTCAACGCCTCGCGTGCGCGCGCTCGCCCACGGATCGCGTCATATGCTGCTCAGGCGCGCGCCAGGCCATGCGCGGCACGCGCACGGGAGCGCATCGCGACGCGACGACGCACCGCGCTGGGCGTTGGCCAAATCGCGATCAGACCGCCGCCGAAGACGATCAAGCCGCCGATCCAGATCCACATCACCAGCGGCGAGACGATGAAGTGGAACTGCGCCGGGGGCGGGCTCTTGAGGTATTCGCGCGCCAGCACGCCGAGCGCGACCTCGGCCTCGTCGGCGGGCAGCGTGCGATTGCCGACGTTCACGATCCGCTGCAGGGCCGGGGTCGAGATGTCGGGCGCGATCGCCGACCACACGTCGCGGGTGAGGCCCGCGTTCATGCTGATGTGGCTCACGGCCTGGCCGCCGATCAGATGCCCGACCGTGCCCTGCGCGGGTTCCCCGGAGTCGTAGTAGCCCTGGCTCGGGCGCAGCGTCGTCACGTGCCGCCCGCCCTTGCTGACGTCCAGCACCGCGCCGAGGCTGAGCGTCGAGCCGGTGTGGGCGGTGTCGTTCTTCGGCGTGATCGAGGCCGTCGGGCGCACATAGCGAACCGTGTACTTGCCGACGTGCGCGGAGGAGCCGGGCGAGAGCCGCTGCTCGACGGCGTGCTGGAAGGACGAGGACGCCGCCACGCCCACGAACAGCACCGCGATGCCGATGTGCACGACGTAGCCGCCGTAGCGGCGGCGGTTGCGCCGCACAAGCGCCAGCAGCGCCACGGGCACGGCCTCGCCGGCCATCGCCCGACGGGCGCGCACGCCGCGAAAGAACTCCTGCCCCACGCTTCCGAGCACGAACGCCGCGCAGCAGAACATCGCGATCGCCAGCGGCTTCTGCGTGACGCCCGCGGCCAACAGCGCGACCAGCGTCAGCAGTCCGGCCGCGAGCGGCGCGAGGAAGTTCCTGCGCGCGTTCGCGAACGTCGCGCGGCGCCAGGCGATCACGGGTCCGATGCCGCTCAGCAGCACGAGGATCAGCGCCAGCGGCACCGTGTAGCGGTCGAACCACGGTGGGCCGACCGATGCTTCGTTGCCGGTGAAGGCCTCGGAGATCAGCGGGAAGTAGGTGCCCCAGAAGATCACGAAGCAGAGCCCGACCAGCACGACGTTGTTGGCGAGGAACATCGACTCGCGCGAGAGCAGCGAATCGAGACGGTGCTCGGAGCGCAGCATGTCCCGGCGCGAGACCACCAGGTAGATCGAGCCCGCGATCAGCAGCCCGATCAGCACCACGAACGGCACCCCCAGCGTCGCCCCGCCGAAGGCGTGGATCGAGTTCAGGATGCCGCTGCGCACCAGGAACGTGCCCATGATCGCAAGCGTGCCCGTGGCCAGCACGAGCGAGACGTTCCAGACCTTTAGCATCCCGCGTTTCTCCTGGATCATCAGCGAGTGCAGGAACGCCGTGCCGGTCAGCCACGGCATCAGCGAGGCGTTCTCGACGGCATCCCAGCCCCAGTAGCCGCCCCAGCCGAGCTCGGAGTAGGACCAGCGCGCGCCGAGCAGGATGCCCACACCGAGCAGCAGCCAGGCCGCGAACGCGAAGCGCCGCGTGGCTTTGATCCATTCGGCATCCACGCGCCGCGCCAGCAGGGCGCCCGCCGCGAATGCCAGCGGGATCGTGCACAGCGTGTAGCCCGAGTACAGCATCGGCGGGTGGATCATCATCGTCGGGAAGCGCAGCAGCGGGTCCAGCCCCACCCCTTCGGCGGGCGCCGGACTGGTCGTCGCGAACGGGTCCGCGTAGAAGATCATCAGCGCCACGAAGAAGCCGCCGAAGCCGAGTAGGATCGCGGTCGCGTAGGCGGCGACGTCGCGGAGGCGACGGCGCACCAGGAACAGCGCGAGGCTCGACCACAGCGACAGCAGCCAGGCCCACAGCAGCAGCGAGCCTTCCTGCGAGGACCACACCGCGGCGGCGCGGTAGAAGGTCGGCGTCGTGCGGCTCGACGTGTCGGCGACCGTGTTGAAGGCGAAGTCGTTGCGCAGGAAGGCCACCTCGAGCACGGCGAACGCCGCCGTCAGCACGATCGCCAGCGCGTAGACCGCGCGCCGGCCGGAGTCGGAGAACTCGATCCGCCCGGTCCGCGCGCCATAGAGCGAGACGCCGATCCCGTAGACGCAGACGATCAACGCCAGCAGCAGGCAGATGCGACCGAGGTCGGCCACCTAGAAGTTCTGCTTCTCGCCCGCGGGAGCGGTCTTGTACTTCGAGGGGCACTTCGTGATCAGCGAGTCTTTTTCGCCGACGTAGCGCCCGCCTTGCTTCTCGACCGTGACGATCACCTCGCGCCCTTCGCGGAAGGGGTCCGGCACGGTGCCGGTGTAGTCGACCGGGATCGCGGTGCCGCCGGCGCGATCGGCGACGCTGAAGTCCAGCGCGTTGCCCGCGTGGTGCACCGAGCCGTGAACGACCGTGCCCGTCAGCTGATAGCTGCGCCCGGGCTGGGCCTGATGCAGCAGTTGGCTTGGGCTGAGTGCCGGGCTCGCGGCGCTGAAGCTCGTGTAGATCAGCGCACTCGCCAGCAACACGGCCGCACTCAACGCCACGACCAAGCGCACCGTTCGCTTACGCGCGGGGTTCATCGACACCAAGTATTCCAAACCCCATTTGCGGCCGTGCCACCGGCCCGCGGGCCATGGTCACCGCAACGAACGTCCAATCCCACCGCGGATCCCCAGGAAATCGTGCCCGCGGGGCGAAACCTTTGACTGTGGGCCGGGTCTTTTCAAGTAGAGCCATGCGAGCAAGCCTCCCCCAGACCCTGCGCGAACGCCGCCGCTCGCGCGCCGACCAGCATCGACGGGGCGTCGTACCGACCGCTCCCGCTTCGCCCCCCTCCGCGGCGCCCAAGGCGCCGACGCCGGGCAGCGGTGCGCCGTCGGCACCGGTGGCCGACTCGCCCGCCGCCGATCTCGCGGCGCAACGCGTGCGCGAGGCGGGCGGACCGATCGACGAGGCCTCCTACGTGTGCCACTGCGGCTTCATGTTCCGAGCGCCGGTCTCGACCACGGTCGCCTGCCCGCACTGCCGCGCCCCGCAGGCCTGGTAGCAAGCGCTGCCTTCTGCCGCGCCGCCGCCGCTGCGGTCGCGCCGCACGATCGCTCTTGAACTTTGCCGATTTTGTCGATATTATTACTGAACAATGTCCGTTCTCGCACCTCCACCCACCGTGCACGAGCGCATTCGTGCCGGTGGCTCGGCCGGCGTCGTCTCAGCGTCGGCCTGCGTGGCCGGACGATGTCGGGGCGCCTGAGGCGCCCTATCCCCTCCCGCCCGGAGAGCTTTCCGGGCAGCAGCCCCCCTCGCGGCTGGGCCGGGTCATTGGCCCGGCCCAGCCGTGCCCCTCAGCGAAACCCACTTGCCGATCCGGCGCCGCGAAGCAGGCGCCGGGCGGAGCACGAAAGGAACAGACCATGGCCAAGATCATCGTCACCGCCGACCAAGCCGGCGCCGACACCGCACCGGTGCTGCTCGAGGAGAGCGTCTATGCGGTCCATCTCAGCACCGGGCACGCCGCCAACCAGCTGATCGAGCGGCTCGGCTGGGCGCTGCGCGACGCCGAGGAGCTCGAGCGGGTGCAGGCCGGCGCGCGCCGGGCCGCCTGACCCGGGCTCGGGTGTCAGCCCCGAGCGCCCGGCGCTCGACCGAGCGCCGGGGCCATGCCACGCGCTCAGGACTGCATCGACGCCCGCGCGCCCGGCGCCGGAAACACCAAAAGCGCCCGACTTCCCTCCCTCGGCACACCCGGCCATGCGCTCGCCGCGCGTGCAAATACCCGCTACTGTGCGCGCCGAGGGAGGGAAGCAATGCACATCGATCCATACATCGTTCTGGGGAGCGCTGTCATCGGGTTCCTCGTCGGCATGACGGGCGCGGGCGGCGGCGCCCTGATGACGCCGATGCTGATCCTGCTGTTCGGCGTGCAGCCGTCGGCTGCGATCTCGAGCGATCTGGTTGCAGCGGTGCTGATGCGCCCGATTGGCGCGATCGTGCATCTGCGCCAGCGCACCGTGAACCTGCGCCTGGTCGGCTGGATGGTGCTCGGCTCGGTGCCGATGGCCTTCGTCGGGTCCTATCTGCTGCATCTGATGGGCCACGCGAAGACGGCTCAGAAAAACATCGAGCTCGCGCTCGGCATCGCGCTGCTCGTGGGCGCGAGCGCGATGGTGCTGCGCTACATCCTCGATCGCCAGTCCGGCCAGGACCGCACGGCGGGCGTGCACGACGTCGAGCCACGCCCACTGCGAACCGTCGCGATCGGCATGATCGGCGGGATCGTCGTCGGCATGACCTCGGTCGGCTCGGGCTCGTTGATGATCATCATGCTGCTGTTCCTCTACCCGATGATCGGCGCGAAGCAGCTCGTCGGCACCGACCTCACCCAAGCGGTGCCGCTCACGCTCGCGGCCGCGCTCGGCGCGCTCGCCTTCGGGCACGTCGAATTCGGCGTCACGACCTCGCTGATCATCGGCAGCGTCCCGGCGGTGTTCGTGGGCTCGATGCTCTCCTCCAGCGCACCCGATCGCTACATCAGGCCGGTGATCACGTTCGTGATCGCGGCCTCGGGCCTGAAGTACGTCGGCGTGGGCGCCACCGCACTCGGCTGGATCCTGTGCGGAGCACTGCTCGCGGGCGCGCTCAGCTGGGTCGTGATCAAGCGGCCGTGGGTCAAAGCCGGCTTGGCCGTCGCCGAGCAGCACGCGCAGGAGCAACCGCCGCTGTTGCGGACCGACGCGCCCGAGGTCGATCAGATCTAAGGTCCGTGCACTTGTGCAGGGCGCCCGAGGCGAGTCGTGCCGATGGCCTCGACGCAGGCCGGGCTCAGGGCGCGTAGGTAAAGCGGTCTTTCGCCGAGACGGCACTCGTGCCGTTGGGCGTCGCCACCGTCACGTCGACGGCGCCCGCGGAACCCGGCGGCGAGGCAGCCGAAATCTCGGTTGGCGAGAGGACTGTGAAGCTCGTCGCGGCGCTCGTGCCGAACTCGACCGCGCTCGCTTCTGCGAGGCCCTGCCCCTTGATCGTCACGGTCGTGCCGCCCGCCTGCGGCCCCTTGCGAGGCGAGACGCGCTTGACGACGGGCGCCGGCGCGGCGAACACCCATGCTGCGCCCAGGGCTTCGGGGCTTTCCGCCAAGCCGTCGTCGTGCGGACCGCCGATCAGCGCGGTGAGACCGTCGGCAGACAGCGAGACCGCTTGGCCGAAGTCGGCGTTCCCGACGGCATCCTTCGCGGTCATCTTCGCGCCCTCCTGAGCCCAGCTCGAGCCCGTGCGTCCGAACAGCCAGACGGCGCCCTTGAAGTGATGGTCGCTCGGACCGCCGATCAGTCCCTGCTCGCCGTCGGCGGAGAGCGAGACCGCGGCGCCGAAGCGGGCGCCTTCGCCTTTGGTGCCCGGGCGCTCGTCCGAAGCCGTCAGCTTCGATCCCGGCTGCGTCCAGACTCCGCCCGACCGCCTCAGCACGAAGGCCGCCCCCTTGAAGCCGTCGTCGCCCGGGGCGCCGATCAGGGCCGTGTCGCCGTCGCTCGAAAGGGCGAGCGCCTCCCCGAAGCGTCCGGCGCCGACCTCCTCGCCGCCGCCCTTCAGCTCGCCCCCCTGCTGAGCCCACGCTTCGCCCGTGCGGGTGAAGACCCAGGCATCGCCGGCTTCTTCCCCCGAGAAGTAGTTGCCCATCATCGCCGTGTTGCCGTCCGCCGAGAGCGCGACCTGTGCAGGTTCGGCTTCTTCGTTCTCGGTGTCTCCGCGCAGGAACGAACCCTGCTGCGTCCAGCCGGAGCCCGAGCGCTTGTACACGAACGCGACGCTCCAGAATTTGCGGGGCAGGTCCTTGCCGAGCTGTTCCTCGTAGAGGCCGCCGATCAGCATCGTCTGTCCGTCGGCTGAGAGCGCGATGCTTTCACCGAAGCTGATCCCGTCCCTGGGCGGGAAGGGAGACTCGTCGGGCTCGAGCCTCGCGCCCGACTGCACCCAGCTCGAACCCGAGCGCGTGAAGGTCCACACCGAGGTCTCCGCGCCGATCCCGCCGGGGTAGCCGAGCACAACCGCCATGTTGCCGTCCGCGGAGACCGCCACCCCGCGACCGAGCTGCCCGAGTTCGGTCATTTCGCCGCCTTTGAACTTCGGCCCCTGCTGAGCCCAGCTCGCGCCCGAGTGGGCGAATGCCCAGACCGACCCCTCGCCGCTCGTCGGCTGGGGTTCGTCGCCGATGCCGGTCGCGAGCGCCGTCTCCCCGTCGCCCGACAACGCGAGATACGCGCCGAAGGCGGCGTAGCCGACCTCGCCGCCACCGGTCAGCTTCGCCTGCTGCACCAGCGGCGTCCCCGCGGAGCGGGACGCCGAGCGCGCGACGCGCGCGAGCGCGTAGACGGGGGCGGCGAGACAGGCCGCGAGAAGGATCGACAGGGCCGCCGGGAGGCCCCGCCGCGCGAGCGTGGAGACCGGAATTCTTCGCATGACCGGGAAGCGTAACGAAACGACGGTGCCATCGGCCGGGCGGCCGAACGGCCCGAGGCAACGGCCCGCCAGGCGACCGGAACGGCGAGATCCTCGGGCGAGCGCCGGGGCGGGCGACCGCCTGAACGCTCGCGCCGTGCTCCGGCCGCCGTTCTGCTTACTCCGGCAGGCGCCTACTTGATGTGCATCCCCGAGATCGCGCGGGAGATCACAAGCTGCTGGATCTCGGCGGTGCCCTCGAAGATGTCGTAGATCTTCGCGTCGCGGTGCCAGCGCTCGACCGGGAACTCGCGCGTGTAGCCGTTGCCGCCAAGGATCTGGATCGCGCGCTCGGTCACCCAGACCGAGACCTCGCCCGCCTTGAGCTTTGACATCGAGCCCTCGGCGTTCTCGAACGGGACCTGGTTGCGGCCCATCCACGAAGCGCGCCACACGAGCAGGCGCGCCGCGTCGATCTCGAGCTTCATCCGCGCGAGCGTGAAGGCGATCGACTGGTTCTCGATGATCTTGCGGCCGAACTGCTCGCGCTCCTTGGCGTAGTCCAGGGCGTACTCATACGCGGCGCGGGCGATGCCCAGTGCCTGCGCGCCGACGGTCGGGCGCGAGGCCTCGAACGTCTGCATCGCCGCTTGAGACTGCGCTTTCTTGCCCTCGCGGACGCGCGCGATGCGCTCGTCGAGCTTCTCCTTGCCGCCGAGCACGTGGCCCGCGGGGATGCGGCAGTCGTCGAGGAACACGTCGGCTGTGTGCGAGGCGCGCAGGCCGTGCTTTGAGACCTTCGTGCCTTGGGAGATGCCCTTGGCTTCTGACATCGGCACCACGAACGCGGCGTGACCTTTGGAGCCGAGCTCGCGATCGACGGAGGCGATCACGACGTGCACGTCGGAGATGCCGCCGTTCGTGGCCCAGGCCTTCTGGCCGTTGAGCACCCACTCGTTCGTGGCCTCGTCGAACTTGGCGACGGTGCGCACGCCCGAGACGTCCGATCCGGCGTTCGGCTCAGAGGCGCAGAACGCGGCGACCTTGATGTCGTCGACCGTGCCGAAGCAGCGCGGGATCCATTCGCCGATCTGCTCGCCGGAGCCCTGCCCGAAGATCGCGGCGACCGCGAGCGAGGTGCCCATGATCGACATGCCGATGCCGGCGTCGCCCCAGAACAGCTCCTCGTTGACGATCGGCAGCCCGAGGCCCGTGGGGTCCGCGAAGAACTGGGCGATCCCTTCAAAGCCGTAGAGGCCGATCTTCGCGGCCTCCTGGATGATCGGCCACGGCGTCTGCTCCTTCTCGTCCCACTCGGCCGCCGCGGGCCGCATGACGTCCGCGGCGAATCCGTGGACCCAGTCGCGGATGTCCTTCTGGTCTTGGCTGAGCGCCAGCGAGAACGTCACGTCCTGGCCGGCGGCGCCGCTGATCGCCTCGACGGCAGCCTCGGCGGCCTCGGTCGTTGCGGGGGCGACGGGATCGGACGTTGCTGATGCTGACATCGGCGGTTCTCCTGAGGTAGACGGCGAGGGAAGTTCGGGGTGCGAACGCGAGGAGCGGGGTCAACCCACGGGGCCTGACGCAGAGTACCCGGCCATCAAACCGGCCAAACGAACCTGCGTTTGTGGGATTGCTCACAGATAGTGAAGGGCGGGCGGCGACATGTCACAAGGCCTGTCTCTATTTCGACGCTCAAAGGCTCGAATCCCGATCTTGTTTTAGGTGTTCATTTGATCTAAGATCACGAATCTGGTTTTTCCGGTGTCTTCGATTCCATCAATGCCATCGATAAAGAAAGTGGTCATGCGAACAAACACCCTTGCAGTCCTTCTGTCGGCCGCCGTCGCGGCCGTCGGCCTCAGCGCGTGCGGCTCCTCGAGCGGCGGCGGCTCCAGCAGCGATCTGACGCTGGTCGCCTACTCGACCCCCCAGCCCGCCTTCGAAAAGCTGATCCCGGCGTTCACAGGCACCCCGGAAGGCAAGGGCGTCAGCTTCAAGCAGTCCTACGGCCCCTCCGGCGAACAGAGCCGCGCCGTGGCGAACGGGCTGCACGCGGATGTCGTGGACTTCTCGCTGGAAGGAGACGTCGAACGGCTCGTCAAGGCCGGGCTGGTGGACGCGAGCTGGAACCAGAACGCCACGCACGGCTTCGTGACGAACTCGGTCGCGGTGATCATCGTGCGCAAGGGCAACCCCAAGCACATCAAAGACTGGTCGGACCTCGTCAAGCCGGGCGTGCAGGTCGTGACGCCGAACCCGTTCACCTCGGGCAGCGCCCGCTGGAACATCATGGCCGCCTACGGCGCGCAGATAAAGGAAGGCAAGACGCCCGCGCAGGCGGAAACGTTCCTGAAGGAACTGTTCAAGAACGTCGTCAGCCAGGACAGCTCGGCGCGCAATGCGCTGCAGACCTTCGTCTCCGGCCGCGGCGACGCGCTGATCGACTACGAGAACGAGGCGATCACCGACGAGCAGAAGGGCGAACCGATCGAATACGTGATCCCGAAGGACACGATCCTGATCCAGAACCCGATCGCGGTCGTCGGCAAAGGCTCGGCGGCGGGCACGGCGCAGAAGTTCGTCAACTACCTGATCTCGCCCGCCGGCCAGGCGATCTGGGCCAAGGAGGGCTACCGACCGGTGATCTCCGGCGTCTCCGGCGCCAACTTCCCGACCCCGCCCGGGCTGTTCAACATCGACTCGCTCGGCGGCTGGAAGAAGGTCACGAAGGAATTCTTCGAACCCGAAACCGGGATCGTGACGAAGATCGAGCAATCACTTGGCGTCTCCACCTCCAAATAGCAGCGCCGCACTCGCGGTCGAGGGCTCGCCCCCGCCGACAGGCCCCGCCCAGCCGGGCGGGGCGGGGCGCGGCCGTGCCCTGCTCGCAGGGCTGGGCACGCGCGGCGGCGGCGTGCTCGGCAGGGGCCTGTTGGGCATCTACCTGTCGGTGCTCGTGCTGCTGCCGGTCGCGGCGGTGCTGGCGAAGTCGAGCACCGGCGGCACGAGCCAGTTCTGGCGTGAGATATCGAACCCCGAGGCGGTCGCGGCGATCAAGCTGACGCTGATCGTCTCGGTGATCGTGGTCGCGATCAACGCCGTGTTCGGCACGTTGATCGCGTGGGTGCTCGTGCGCGACGAGTTCCCCGGCAAGAAAATCGTCAACGCCTTGATCGACCTGCCCTTCGCGCTGCCGACGATCGTCGCGGGCGTGGTGCTGCTGGCGCTGTACGGCAAGGGCAGCCCGGTCGGGATCGACGTCGCCTTCACGCGCACCGCGATCGCGCTGGCGCTGCTGTTCGTGACGCTGCCGTTCGTCGTGCGCTCGGTGCAGCCGGTGCTGATGGAGCTCGACGTCTCGATGGAGGAAGCCGCCGAGTCGCTCGGCGCCGGCCCGCTGACCGTGCTGCGCCGCGTGGTGCTGCCGAGCCTGGCCCCCGCGATCATCTCGGGGGTCGCGCTCAGCTTCGCCCGCGCCGTCGGCGAGTTCGGCTCGCTGGTGCTGATTACCGGCAACCTGCCCTTCAAGACCGAGGTCGGCTCGGTCTACGTGTTCGGCCAGATCCAGAACGAAAACCTGCCCGCGGCGGCGGCGGTCTCGATCGTGCTGCTGTTCGCGGCGCTGGTCGTGCTCGCAGCGCTGACGCTGCTCTCGCGCCGGAGGTCCAAGCATGTCGGCTGAGGGCGCGGGCGCCGTGGCGCTCTCCCCCACGCCGGCCTCGGGCATCGCGCGTCCGCGCAAGCCCGCGCGTGCGGGCAGCGGCGCCCAGGCGCGCAAGCTCGGGGTGCGGACCGTGGCGCTCGGCTATCTGGCGGTGCTGCTGCTGGCGCCGGTGGCGATGATCTTCTACCGCACCTTCGAACACGGGCTCAGCCCGGTCTGGAATGCGGTCACGGCGCCGAACGCCGTGCACGCCTTCTGGCTGTCGATCGAGATCGTCGCGATCGCCGTGCCGCTGAACACGATCTTCGGCATCGGCATGGCGCTGCTGCTCGAGCGCGGGCGCTTCAGGGGCAAGGCGCTGCTCGGCATGCTGATCGACCTTCCGTTCGCGATCTCGCCCGTGGTCATCGGCCTGGCGCTCGTGCTCGCCTACGGCAAGACCGGCTGGTTCGGGGACTGGCTGACCGAACACGGCATCCAGGTGATCTTCTCGGTGCCGGGGATGGTGCTCGCGACCGCGATCGTCTCGCTGCCGTTCGTCGCGCGCGAGACGATGCCGGTGCTACGCGAGCTCGGCACCGACGCCGAGCAGGCCGCCTCGACGCTTGGCGCGGGCGGCTGGCAGACCTTCTGGCGGATCACGCTGCCCGGCATCCGCTGGGGCGTGGTCTACGGCGTCGTGCTGACCACCGCGCGCGCGCTCGGCGAGTTCGGCGCGGTCAGCATCGTCTCGGGCCGGATCGAGGGCGAGACGCAGACGCTGCCGCTTTACGTGCAGGCGCGCTTTGAGAACTTCGACGTCACCGGCGCCTACGCGGCCGCGGTCGTGCTGGCGCTGCTGGCGTTCGCGACGCTGATCGCGATGAACCTGCTCACACGAAGGACACGGGGAAGGGCAGGCCGGGCGGAGCCCGGCCCTTCAAGACGGCCCGGATGGCCGTCCAGACTATCGAGACGTGGGGCCGGACGGCCCACGGGGGTGACTAGCTGATGGCAATCGAGGTTCACAACGTGAGCAAGCGCTTCGGCACGTTCGACGCGCTGGACGACGTCTCGATCCGCGTGGGCGACGGCGCGCTGACGGCGCTGCTGGGGCCGAGCGGCAGCGGCAAGTCGACGCTGCTGCGGATCATCGCGGGCCTCGAGACGCCCGACTCCGGCGTGGTGAGAATTGGAGAGGAAGAGGTCACCGACACGCCCGCGCGCAGCCGTGGAGTCGGCTTCGTCTTCCAGCACTACGCCCCGTTCAAGCACATGACCGTGCACGACAACGTCGCCTTCGGCCTGAGCGTGCGCAAACGGCCGAAGGCCGAGATCGAGGCGCGCGTGAAGGAGCTGCTCGGGCTGGTGCGCCTCGACGGCCTGGCCGGGCGCTACCCCTCACAGCTCTCGGGCGGTCAGCTGCAGCGCATGGCGCTTGCCCGCGCGCTCGCGGTCCAGCCGAAAGTGCTGCTGCTGGACGAGCCCTTCGGGGCGCTGGACGCGCAGGTCCGCGGCGAGCTGCGCGAGTGGCTGCGCCGGCTGCACGACGAGATCCACGTGACCACGATCTTCGTCACGCACGACCAGGAGGAGGCGATGGAGGTCGCCGAGCAGATCGTCGTGATGAACGCGGGCAAGATCGAGCAGGCGGGTACGCCGCGCGAGCTGTACGAGACGCCGAGCAACGAGTTCGTGATGTCCTTCATCGGCCCCGTGAACCGCATCGGCGACGCGTTCGTGCGACCGCACGACGTGCAGATCCTCGCCGAGAACGACGGCAACGCCACCGAGGCCCTGATCAAGCGCGTGGTCCACCTCGGCTTCGAGGTGCGCGTCGAGCTGACGCTCCCCGACGGTCGCGACATCTGGGCCCAGGTCACCCGCGCGAACGCCCAGGAGCTCGAGCTGCACGAGGGCCAGATCCTCCCCGTCCGCCTCCCCCGACCGCGGGTGTTCCAGCCGCAGGCGGCTTAGGCCGTCGCCGCTATCTGGTTTCCCACGCGTCGTCGCCCTTTGTGAGCGCGAGCACGTCTTTCGGCAGCTTCCCCGCCGACACGTCGGCAACGGTCACGTTCTCGAGCACTTTGCGCAGGTTCGAGCGCAACGCGATCCAGACCTGCTGCAGCGACTCGGCCGAGCCGACGTACTCGATCTCCTCGGGGCGCTGACCGCGCACGCCGACGAGCGGACCCTCCACGGCGCGGATCACCTGCGCGAGGTTGACCTCGTTCGCGGGCTGCGCCAGCCAGTAGCCGCCTTCGGGGCCGCGCTGGCTACGCACGATGCCGCTGGAGCGAAGCTGCGTGAGGATGTTCTCCAGGAAGGACACCGGGATCCCCTGGGACTGGGCGACGTCGTCGACCTTGCGCGGCGCGTCCTGTTTGCTGCCGGCCAGCTCGATCACCGCGCGCACTGCGTAGTCGGCCTTGGCTGTCACGTGCATTTCTTGATTCTCCCCGAAACGGCGGCGGACGGCGTAGCGGGGGCCAAAGCGCCCCTCCCAGCGGCTCGCAGACGCGAACAGGGCGGCCCGCTCGGGCCGCCCTGTCGCTCGCTTCCGCAGGGTGCTGCGCCTGTCAGGGTCTAGGAGGCTTTTTCTTTTTTCGCTTTTTTGACCTTTGGCTTGTATTTCGCGGCCCACTTCGAGGCGGTTTCCTCGAGCGAGGCCATCATCAGGACCTTGCTTTCGCCGGCTTTCGCGGGCAGGCCGATGTCGAGGTTGACGATCGGATCGATGATCGCCGACAGCGCCCCGCCGCAGCCCGTCACGCCGGGAACCGCGAAGTTGTTGTCCACAAGCGTGTTGTTCGGGATGTAGACGAGGCGTTTTTTGTCTTTGTATTCGATCGGGTTGCGGTGGCCTTCGATCGATTCCGCCGGAGCGGGCGGGGCGGTTTTGCCGACCGTCAGGTGCAGCACGACCGGTTCGGCGTCCGAGCCGATGTAGCATTCTTCGCCCAGCACTTCGTTCTGGAGGTGCACCTTCAACGGCAGCGTCACCGCGGGCCCGACCGGGATCGCGAGGTTCGCGCGGTTGACTTCGATCGACCCGGCGAGTTCGGCGGTGGCGGTGACTTCGCCGCCGAGGCCGCCGATGCCCACGAGCCCGCCCGGGACGGTCAGGGGCGTTTCGGAAAGCGTCTTGCCGTCCAGCGGTTCGATCAGCGTCTGACCTACGTAGGATTCGAGCGGCAGGCCGCCCTGCAGCGTGATCACGGTGCCTTCCGGAATCGGCACGGCCTTTTTGCCGAGCTGGAATTCACCGCCGGTCGTGTTCGAGACGATGCAGATCGCCGAGCTGGCCGTCGGGCAGTCGGCGAAGGGTGCGAAATCTTCCTTCACGACGGGTTCCTTCACCGCGAGCGCCGTCCCCGCGACGGCCAAGCTCAACAGGCAAGCGGCCGCGAACGCGACCAGCGCCACGAGCCTCGAGCGGCGCGCGCCGGCTCCAGGACTCGGCGCGTTCTCCGAGACATGTCTCATCTCCATGCTCCTTTGATCCCCTTTGACTCGATTACCCCGGCTCTGTCGAGCGGGCGCCACGCCGGCGCACATTGCCCTCGTCTCTGGCTGACCCCGGCGACGTTCCTCAACGTCAGGACACCCAGTACCCCGATGCCCACCCCCCTAAACGCCGGGCCGAACAATCCCTGCAAAACGGCCATTAACGCGGGGCTTGCGACGACCTCGCCCGGCCGAGGGCGCCGCTGTCTAGCATCCGTCCATGAGCCCGCGCTGGAACTGGGACTTCGAAGACGATCAGCGCGGGCGGCGCAAGGACTCCGCCCCACCGCCCCCGAGCGCGACCGTCGAGCGCCCGGCCAGGCCCGCCGGAGCGGACGGACCCGATCCACGAGCCCGCTATCGCAGGCGCAGGCTGGGCGTGATCGCGGGCTTCATCGTGCTGCTGATCGTGCTGATCGTCGCGCTGTCGGGCTCCCACGGCCACGGCGCGGTCTCATCCGCGGGCACGCACACGCCCCATGCCGTAGCCCCCTCGCCCCCTCCCATCGACGAGCTGAAACGCGGCGATAAAGCGGTCGACTCGGTGCTGGCCTACACCCCCTTCGTCAAAGAAGGCGGCGCCCAGACCCGCGAGGTGGCGCTGACCTTCGACGACGGCCCCGGCCCCTACACGCCGCAGGTGCTCGACGTGCTCGAACGCGAACACGCGCCCGCGACCTTCTTCGTGATCGGCCAGGAGATCCACGACTTCGGCGCCTCGACCGAACGCGAGATCCGCGACGGCTTCACGATCGGCGACCACACCGAGAACCATCCGATGCTGGCGCACCTCTCAGAGCACGACCAGCACGAACAGCTGTTCGAACAGGCCGCGCGGATCGAACTGCTCGGCGGACGCAAACCGCGCCTGTTCCGCCCTCCCTACGGCTCGTTCAACGCGACCACCTTCCGGCTGCTGCACCAGATGAGGATGTTGATGGTGCTGTGGTCCGTGGACACCGACGACTACGAGCAGCCCGGCGTGGAAACGATCGTGCAGCGCGTGATCGAAGGCGCGAAACCCGGCGCGATCTTCCTGATGCACGACGCGGGCGGCAACCGCGAACAGACGGTCGCGGCGCTGCCGCGGATCATCCACGAGCTGCGCGCGCGCGGCTTTCGTCTCGTGAGCGTCCCGCGCCTGCTCGCCGACGACCCCCCTCCCCACGGACAGCCGCTGCCGACGAGCCTCGCGGGCGACTGACGCCGCGACGGCCGGGGGCTCGGCCGCGGGCCGCGACGGTCCCGCGCGCGCGGTCCTAGTTCGCGGCGCAGGTATCGCAGGCGCCGTGGAGCACGATCTCGTGCTCTGAGACCTGCAGCGGCAGACGCTCGGCGGCGCGCCGGATCGCGCGCTCGAGGCCGTCGTCGGTGAACGGCTGCAGCCGTCCACAGTGGTCGCAGACCAGGTGGTGGTGATGCCCGGGACCGTGGCGCACCGGCTCGTAGCGGACCATCCCCTGCCCGATCTCGACGCGCTGCACGAGCCCGATCTCCTCGAGCTCGTCCATCACGCGATAGACGCTCGCGCGCGAGACCTCGCGCTTTCGCTGAAGCAGCGCCTGCTCGATCTCGACCGCCGACAGCGCGCAGGACTGCTCGTCGAGCAGTTCGAGGATCGCGCCACGCGCGCCGCCGCGCCGATAGCCCGCCTCGCTCAGCGCGCGGGCGGCCCGCTCGGCCCAGGTGGATCCCTCTGAGGCGGCGATGCCCACCCCTGAAAGTGTAGGTGCGTCCCGCGGCACTTCCTAGCGTCCCGTAGCCTCGTGCAGCGCCCGCGCCAAGCCTTCCAGCTCGGCGACCTGCCACTGCTCGAAGCTGTCGCTCGCGGGCGAGAGCGTCTCGGTCACGGTCGCGATCGGGATCCCGCGTTCGCGGGCGATCTCGTTCACGCGCTCCACGTCCGGGGTCACGTTCTGACTGTTGAAGACCCATATTTTGATGAGGCGTTTGCGCGCCTGTTCGTCCACCGCCCGCTTGTCCGCCGCGGTGAGGTCGGTGCCCTCGGCGATCGCCTTCGCGAAGCTGTAGGGGGTCAGCAGCCTCAGCCCGAGGTCCGCTCCGAGCGGTTGGAAGATGCTCTCGCTGTAGCCGACCGGCGTGCCCGCGTAGCGGGCACGGACTTCCCGCCGCAGCTCGTCGTAGCGGGCCAGGTCGCTGCTCAGGAAGAGTCGCTCGCGCTCTGCGAAGTAGGCGCTCTGGCCGGGGTCGAGACGATCGAGGTCGGCGACGATCGCCCCGACGACCCGCCGCACGCTGCTCGGGGAGTACCACTGGTGCGAGTTCGCGCCCTCGCCCAGGCCAAGCACGTCGCCGACGTCGAGCACCCGGCGCGCGCTCGACGGGCTCGCCGCCAGCAGCTTCGGCGCCCAGTTGTCATAGCCGATCCCGTTCACGATCGCGAGCTGCGCGCCCGCCATCGTGCGAGCGTCGCGCGCCGTCGGTTCGTAGCTGTGGGGGTCGGTGTCGGGGTTGACGATGATGCTCGTGACGTCCGCCTTCGAGCCCGCGAGCTGCGTCGCGATGCTGCCCCAGAAGTTCTCTGCCGCCACGACCTGCAGGCGAGTGTGACCCCCACCTTGCGCGGGCGCCCCGGTACGACCGCAGCCCGCGAGCAACGCGAGCGCGCCGAGCGTCGCGAGCACCGCGGCGGTCGGGGCGAGTCGGCCTCGGCGGAAGTGGCGCCGCATTCCGGGAGCCTAACATATTCGAGAATCAATCTCATAAAAGATTTTGTCTCATTGCGCGGCGCGACTATCCTCCGCGGGGCATGTGCGTCGTGAGCGGGCATCTCGTCGGGGAGTAGTCGCGTGGACCTCGATGCACGACATCGGCGCCGCGAGGCGCAGCGACGCCGGCTGCGTCGGCGCAGGCGCATGTTCGCGGGCGCGCTCGCCCTGCTCGTGGCGCTCGCCGTGCTCGTGATCGCGATCTCGAGCTCCGGCCGCTCTGCCAAGCCCGCCGCGCGGCGCGCCTCGAGCGCCGCCACGATCGCCACGGGCAAGTCGCACGGGGCCGCGCCTCGCCGCTCGCGCGCGCCCGACGGCGGCGGTGTCGCGACCAGCCGGCCCGGCACGACGCCCGTGCCGATCCTGATGTACCACGTGATCGCCGCTCCCCCCGCGGGCGCCCCCTTCCCCGGCCTGTACGTGCCCCCCGCCGAGTTCGCCGCGCAGATGCGGGCGCTGAAGCACGCGGGCTGGACCGCCGTCACGCAGGATCAGGTCGCGGCCTACTGGCGCAAGGGCGTCTCGCTGCCGCGCGGCAAGCCGATCGTCCTCAGCTTCGACAACGGCTACCAGTCGCAGTACGCCCAGGCGCTGCCGGTGCTGCGCCGTCTCGGCTGGGTGGGCGATGAGAACATCCAGCTCACCGGGCTGCCGCCTTCGCAGGGAGGGCTCGGCGACGACGAGATCCGCGGGCTGGTCGCCGCGGGCTGGGAGCTCGACACGCAGGGCATCAGCCACGCCGACCTGATCACGCTCAGCTCCCGCGAGCTGCGCGAACAGGTCGCGGGCGCGCGCCGCACGATCCGGCGGCGCTTCGGGGTCCCCGTCAACTGGTTCTGCTACCCCAGCGGGCACTACGACGCCAACGTGATCGCCGAGGTCAAGTCCGCGGGCTTTGTGGGCTCCACGACCGTCGTCCCCGGCTGGGCGCACCCCGGCGAAGACCCCTATCGGCTGCATCGGCTGCGCGTGCTCGGCGGCACCTCCGCGCAGGGGCTGCTCGCGCTGATCGCGGGGGTTCGCGAGGACCCGCCCGCGCCCTCCTCCTACAGCGGCGGCTGAGCACGCGGCAAACGCCCCCGCTCGGTCCGCGACGGGTGCCCGCGCGGTCCGAACAATCGCTGCCGCGCGACGGCAGCGCAACACATTCGCGGCCGCCGACTCTCCTGCCGGGTTGCGGAGGCGAGCGGCTACTCGGATCGTCGTCGGGTGTGGCTCCCTACTCTGCCTTCAGACCCCCCGGGACTGTCGATGTGCGCCCCGGGGAGCGCGTCTTGAACCAGATGACGATGTTGTCGATGACGAAGTCATCGTGGTTCCCGAACTCATCAGCCGCGGAGGCGATATGTAGGACGTTGTCCTCCCCGAGCACGCCCGCCTCGATCAGTTGGGACTGAGTGTTCCACAGAGAGATTTTTGGATCGATGTAAGGCCAGAGCGGTCCAACGCTGATCCCGCCCGGAACGGGCACATCGTTGACCTGGATGACGTTGTCGACACCAGACACGCCAACCGCATTGAATTGCAAGACGCCCCACTCAGCAGTGTCGATCGAAGGACACTTGAATCGAAATTGCTTGGAGACCCCAACGAACGGCGCGTTGGTTTCGGCCGGAAACTCGTCCCAGTCGCTCTTGCTCCCGATGGCTCCACTGGGATCGTCGCCGAACCTCTGCCGGACGGGCTGAATGACCGTGTAGTCAGTTGCCATGCGATGCTCCTAACCGTCGCGTTTACCCGATCGCTCACGGGGGATCTGGTCGTAGGTCGAACCTACGACAGCCCCGGCTGCCAGTCTGTGCGTTTTCGCACAGCGACCAGGCTGGATCGGGATGTCCCGCGGCTCGTCGGCGAGACGCGCAGCTGAGAGGCGATCCTGCAAGCGGCGAGCGGGTCTCGAACCCGCGACCTCCAGCTTGGGAAGCTGGCGCTCTACCAACTGAGCTATCGCCGCACCGGGCAGATGGTACGCGACCGGCCTCTAGTCTTGAAAGCCGTGAAACGTCGCCTGCTGCCGATAATCGCCACGCTCGTGGGCGCCGGCCTGGTCGGTCTGCTGATCTACGGGGTCTCCGCCCAGTCGGCGAGCCGCACCCTGGATGAGAGCGTCGCGCGCGGCGAACACCCCCGCGCGCCGGACGCCGCGCGCTCGCTGCCGATCCTCGGCGGGCACGGCGAGCGCTCGCTGGCCTCGCTGAAGGGCAAGGTCGTCGTGCTGAACTTCTGGGCCTCCTGGTGCGAACCCTGCCAGGTCGAGGCGCCGCTGCTGCAGCGCTTTCAGAAGCCGCTGGAACGCCACGACGCCACGGTGCTCGGCGTCACCTACCTCGATGCCTCGCCCGACTCGCTCGGCTTCGTGCGGGCGCACCACCTGAGCTATCCGAGCCTGCGCGACAACCGCGGCGACTTCGCCCACTCCTACGGCACCAACCAGCTCCCCGAGAGCTTCATCGTCGACCGCGACGGGCACGTCGTGGCGGTCTCGCGCGGCGAGATCGAGGAACCATTCATGAAGCGCGCGCTCGCGCTCGCGGAGAGCTCGTGAGCCCGCGCCGCCGCAGGCCGCGCGCGCAGCTTGCGGTCCTGGCCTCGGTGGCCCTGGTGCTGCTGTCCGCGCTGCTCACCTCGGCGGTTCCCGCGGCGCTCGCGGCCACGCCACGTGCCTCGCTGCCCGTGATCGAACGCCAAGTCATGTGCGTCACCTGCAAGATCCCCTTGAACGTGGCGCAGTCGCCGCAGGCCGACCGCGAGCGCGCCTTCATCCAGTCGCTGATCGACCAGGGCCGCGGCGAAGCGCAGATCAAGGACGCGCTCGTCGGCCAGTACGGGCAGGCGGCGCTGGCGCTGCCGAGCGACAGCGGCTTCGGCGCCGCGGCCTATCTGGTGCCGCTGGCCGTGCTGCTCGTGCTGCTGGCCGCGCTCGCCGTGCTGCTGCCGCGCTGGCGCAGACGCGCCCGCGTGCAGGCGCGCAACCGCGCCCCGGCGCCCGCGCTCGGCGCCGCGGACGCGCAGCGGCTCGAGGCCGACCTCGAGCGCTTCGACTGAGCGCTACATCTCCTCGGGCGCGCTCACGCCGAGCAGGCCCAGGCAGCGCGCGATCGTGCGCTTGCTCGCCACGCACAACGCCAGGCGCCTGGACTCGACGGCCTCGGACTCGGCGCCGACGACGCGACAGTCGCGGTAGAAGGCCGTGAAGCCCTGCGCCAGCTCCAGCGCGTAGGCCGTGACGCGGTGGGGCGCGCGACGCTCGGCGGCCGAGGCCAGCTCGCCGGGGAAGTCCAGCAGCAGCTTGACCAAGGCGCGCTCGGAGTCGTGCAGCGGCTGCTCGCTCACGGATGCCTCGGGAAAGCCGCTGGCGCCGGCCCGCTCGACCGCGGCGGCAACGCGCGCCTGGCCGGCCTTCGCGAGCACCGAGGCGATCCGCGCGTGCGCGTACTGCACGTAGTAGACCGGGTTCTCGTTCGACTGCGAGCGCGCGAGGTCGAGGTCCAGGTCGACGGTCGTGTCGTGCGAGCGCGCCAGCAGATACCAGCGCGCGGCGTCGACCCCGATCTCGGCGACGAGGTCGTCGAGCGTGACGAACTCGCCCGCGCGCTTTGACATCTGCGCCCGCTCGCCCGAGCGAACCAGGTGCACGAGCTGCATGATCAGCAGCTCCAGCTCCTGCGGGTCGCCGCCGAGCGCGGCATAGGCCGCCTTCAAGCGCAGCATGTAGCCGTGGTGGTCGGCGCCCCAGACGTCGACCTGGTGCTCGAAGCCGCGCTCGCGCTTGTCCTGGTGGTAGGCGATGTCCGAGGCGAAGTAGGTGTGCTCGCCGCTGGAGCGGACCAGCACGCGGTCCTTGTCGTCGCCGAACTCGCTCGTGCGCAGCCACAGCGCGCCCTCGCTCGTGTAGGTGTGGCCGAGCTGCTCCAGCAGCGAGAGCGTGTGCGCCACGGGGCTGGGGTCGCCCTCGTGCAGCGAGCTCTCATAGGTCCAGTGGTCGAACTCCTTGACGCCGAAGGCCGCAAGCGAGGACTGGATCTCACCGATCATCGCCGCCACCGCGGCGCGGCCCAGCTCGACCGGATCGGCCTCGGTTGCGCCGTCGAGCCGCGCGGCCAGCTCGGCCACGTACTCGCCCCGATAGCCGCCCTCGGGCACCTGCTCGCCGCGCGCGACGGCCCGCACCGAGTCGCCGAACACCCCCACCTGCGAGCCCGCGTCGTTGACGTAGAACTCGCGCGAGACCCGCTCGCCGCGGAATTCGAGCATCCGCGCCAGCGCGTCGCCATAGGCGGCGTTGCGGGCGTGGCCCACGTGCATCGGCCCGGTCGGGTTGGCCGAGACGAACTCGACCATCACGCGCCCGCTCGCGCGTGCGGCGCCGTCGAACGTGGAACCGTAAGCATCGCCGTCGGCTAGCACCGTGCCGAGCGCTTGGCGCAGCCAGTCGTCGGCGATGAACAGGTTCAGGAAGCCGGGTCCCGCGATCTCGAAGCGCGTCAGGCTCGTGCCGAGCAGCTCGGCGAGCCGCGCGCCCAGGCGCTCGGCGGCGTCCCGCGGCGCGGTCTGCAGGCGCGGCGCGAGCAGCAGCGCGGCGTTCGTGGAGTAGTCGCCGAAGTCGGCCCGCGGCGGGCGCTCGAGCGTGATGCCGCCGCGCGAACCGCCCCCCAGGCCCTCGCCGGAAGCCTCCCCCGAGGTCTGCAAAAGCTCGCCCGCAACCCCCATCAGCAACGACCGCAAGCCGCTGCGCGAGCAGCCCTCGGGGGCGGCGGCGGAGCCGTCCGGGGCCTGCTGATCGCTGGTTGAGGGCTCTGTCATCGATTCCCGCTCGGCGATTGCGATACTAGCTACGTGAACGACCAAGACTCAGGCGCCGAGCGCCACATAAATATCCACCTGTCTCCCGAGATCATGGGGGGCGTTTACGCGAACTTCGCCAACGTCAGCCACTCCGACTACGAGTTCACGGTCACCTTCGCCCGCGTCGACCACGAGGTCGAGGCCGAGGAGGTGCCGGGAGTGGTCGTCTCGCGCGTCAACCTCTCGCCGCGCTTCATGCGCGAGCTGATCGATGCGATGGAGGACAACTACTCCAAGTGGCGCACGCGTGAGGGGATCAAGAACCTGCCCGAGTACGGCGGCACGGAGGCCGGATCTGAGGAGGAGTAGAACCGCGCGGGCGCGGATCGTGATGCGATGAAGGTCGCGGTCATCTCCGACATCCACGCCAACCGGCAGGCATTCGAGGCGACGCTCGAAGCCGTCGCGGCCAGCGACGCCGCCGAGTTGTGGTGCCTGGGCGATCTGGTCGGCTACGGCGCCGACCCCGACGCCTGCGTAGAGCTCGCTCGCGAGCACGCGGCGGTCTGCCTGGCGGGCAACCACGACCTCGCGGTCACGGGCGAGATCCCGCTGGACGAGTTCTCGCGCGGCGCGAGCCTCGCGGCGCAGTGGACCCGCGAGGTGATGGCGCCGCGCAACGTCGAGTTCCTCGCGGGGCTGAAGCCCAAGGGTGAGGAGGACGCCGTCGGGCTCTATCACGCCAGCCCGCGCGACCCCGTGTGGGAGTACGTGCTCTCGACGCTGCTCGCCGAGCTGTGCCTCGACCAGCAGCAGCACCGCATCTGCCTGGTGGGCCACTCCCATGTCGCGCTCTCCTTCGTGCGCCGCGAGGGCGAGCTCGCGACCGGCGAACCGCGCCGCGAGGGCACGTTCCTCGACGTCGCCGAGGGCGAGTGGCTGCTGAACCCCGGCAGCGTGGGCCAGCCCCGCGACGGCGACCCCCGCGCATCGTGGCTGCTGCTCGACCTCGACGGGCAGACCGTCTCGTTCAAGCGCACCGACTACGACATCTCCGGGGCGGCGGCGGCGATTCGCGCGGCGCGCCTGCCCGACTCGCTGGCCGAGCGCCTGGAGTACGGTCAGTGAGGATGCCCGGCCCTTCAAGCCAGCTCGAGACGCGCGCGGTCGCGCTGCGGGTCCTGCTGGCCGTCGCGCTGGGCGTGGCGGCCGCGCTGTTGATCTCCTGCGGCGGCTCGGGCAAGAGCCTGATCCCACTCGCCGACGCCGGGCCGCTGCAGAGCGACTTCGAAGCGGTGGCGCAGGCCGCGGAATCCGGCGACGGCTCCTGCACCGCGACCGAAAGCGCGCTGCTGAAGACCGACCAGGACTTCGCGGCGCTGCCGACGAGCGTCGACAGCGGCCTGCGCAGCACCCTGCACCAGGGAATCGAAAACCTGCGCACGCGCGCGCTGGCGCTGTGCGCCCAGCCGTTGCCGCAGACCACGGTCACGACGACGACGCCGAAGACGACCAGCACCACGACCCCGACGACGCCGACCGAAACCGAATCCACCGAAACGCCGAGTACGCCCGCGCCCGAAACCGAAGGCCCCTCGGGTCCCGGTGGCGGCACCCAGGCGCCGGGCGAAACACACGTCGGCGAAGCCGAAGGCGGCGTCGGCGCGGGCGAAGGCTCGGGCGGGGCCTCTCCCGGCGCGAGCCCCGGCGGCGGACAGGAAGCGAAATGAGCGATCGCCGCGCGAGCGTGAGCCGATGAGCAGCGCCGAGATCGGCGGGCGCTACCGCCTGGAGGGGCGCCTGGGCTTCGGCGGCATGTCGACGGTCCACCTCGCGCTCGACCAGCGCCTGGAGCGCCAGGTGGCGGTCAAGCTGCTGGCCGAGCACCTCGCCGAGGACCCAACGTTCATCTCGCGCTTTCAGCGCGAGGCGCAGGCCGCGGCGCGCCTGGTTCACCCGAACATCGTGCAGGTGTTCGACTCCGGCCAGGACGAGACCACGGGCCAGTACTACATCGTGATGGAGTACATCGAGGGTCAGTCCTGCGCCGAGATCCTGCGCGACGACGGCTGGCTGGAGGTCGACGAGGCGATCGCGATCATCGACCAGGCGTGCGAGGGCCTGCACTACGCCCACCGCCACGGGGTCGTGCACCGCGACGTCAAGCCCGGAAACCTGCTGCGCGCACGTGAAGGCGAGGTCAAGCTGGCGGACTTCGGGATCGCGAAGGCGACCGAGCAGTCGAGCATCACGCAGGTCGGCTCGGTGCTCGGCACCGCGGCCTACCTCGCCCCCGAGCAGGCCCGCGGCGAAGAGGCGGGTCCGCGCGCGGACCTGTACGCGCTCGGGGTCGTCACCTACCAGTTGATCTCCGGACGTCTGCCCTACGAGGCGGGCTCGCTGACGGAGCTGGCGCTCAAGCAGCAGCAGGAGGAGCCGCCGCTGCTCGACACGCTCGTCGCGGCGGTCATGCCCGAGCTGGCCGAGGCCGTGGCGATCTCGCTGGCGCTCGACCCGCAGGAGCGCTACCAGACCGCGCGCGAGATGGGACGTGCGCTGGGCGACGGCGCGAACGGGATCGCCCCCGGCGAGATCGGAGGCGCGGCACGCAAGGGTCCCGCCACAGAGGCCACGAGCGTGCTGAGCGCGGGCCGGCGTCCCGCGGGCCGCGAGCCCGGCCGCACGGCGGTGACGAGCGCCGTCACGCCGCGCCGCCCCCGCTCGGGCCCCCCGCGCCGGCAGCCCGCGGTCCAGCAGCAGGCCCAGGCGCCCGCGGCGCAGGGGCGGCGGCGCGGGCGCAGCCGACTGTTCGGAGCGCTGCTCGCGCTGGTCGCCCTGGCGCTGGTGATCGTGGCGATCGTCGTGATCACGGCCCCCGCGCAGACGAAGGTCGTGCTGCGCAACGTGGTCTACTCAGACGTACAGCAGGCGTCCTCGGCGCTGAAGCAGCTCGTCTCCGAAAACACGAAATAGCCCTCTGCCGACCCGCGGCGCCGAACGCGCGAAGCGGTGGCGTCGAAGTCCACGGCGCGAGTCCGCCATGCTAGGGACAGGTGATCCTCGGCCACGTGATCCTCGCCTCGTTCCTGAACGTCGACCACCTGGTCGAAGTCGCGGGCTACCCGCTGCTGTTCGTGCTGGTGATGGCCGAGTCGGGAGGGGTGCCGATCCCGGGCGAGACCGCGCTGATCACCGCGGCGGTGCTCGCGAGCCGCGGCAAGCTGCAGATCGAGTGGGTGATCGCGCTCGCGGCGGCAGGCGCGATCGTGGGCGACAACATCGGCTACCTGATCGGGCGCAAGGGCGGGCGCTGGCTGCTGGAGCGTCCGGGCCGCTTTCATCGCCAGCGCCTGGAGGTGCTGCGGATCGGCGAGCCGTTCTTCGAGCGCCACGGGCCGAAGGCGGTGTTCTTCGGGCGCTTCATCCTCGGCCTGCGCGTATGGGCCTCCTGGCTCGCGGGCGCGACCCGCATGCACTGGCGCTCGTTCGTGGTCTGGAACGCGCTCGGCGGGGTCTGCTGGGCGACGGGGATCGGGCTGCTCGCCTACTTCCTCGGCAACTCGGCCGGGAACGCGATCGAAGCGTTCGGCATCTACGGCCTCGCCGCCGCGGTGCTCGCGGTGGTGGGCGCGTTCGTGCTGCATCGTCGCGCGCGCCGACGCGAGCGGGAGCTGTTGGAGGCGGACGCCGGGCTCGACGAGGAGCCGACCGACGGACGCAGGGACGGGCCACAGGCGACGCAGACCCAGGAGACGGTCAAGAGCTCCGAGCGCGACTGAGCGCCCGCCGCGCGCGGCGGCGGCTCAGCAGCCGGATGTGTCGGCGCCGGCGCAGGGCGCGATCCGCTGGCACATGTCGGCCAGCAGGCCGAGCTCGGCCTCGGAGAAGCGGGAGAAGAACTGCTCGCGCACGACCGCCATGTGGGTGACGCGCGCTTCCTCCAAGCGCTCGCGCCCACCGGCGGTGAGACATGCGAAGGAGCCGCGGGCGTCCTGTTCGCAGGAGCAGCGCTCGATCAGCTGCTCGCGCTCGAGCCGGTCGACCAGCCGCGTGAGGCCGCTGCGCGAGAGCTGCGCCTGCTCGGCGAGGTCGCACATGCGCATCCGCCCGCCGCTGGTGTCCTCGAGATGGTCGAGCACCTCATAGGAGCTCAGCGGCAGCCCGTGGGCCTGGTCGAGCGCGGCGTCGAGCCGCTTCGCGAGGCAGGCGTGGGCTCGGAGCAGGCCGCGCCAGGCGCGCTGCCCGGCCTCGGGCCGTTCGTCGGCAACCGCAGGCCCCTCATCCGAGGCTGGGCTCTCGGTCTCCCCAGTGGCGATCTTGACGGCGGTGGCGGTCGACATGACGGTCTTGTTACCCCAAGTCCTCCTGAACCGAATGTAGCAGCGTCGAACCCGCTTCAGCGGGTGCACGACGGCGGGCTGCGTGCCGCGCGCGAGCGCCCGCAGGGCGCTTTGGAGCCGCTCAGCGCCGCGTCGCCCGCCAGGCCCACCAGATCATCAGCGGCTGCAGCGGCAGCCGCGCGTACAGCGCCCAACGCGGCACCTGCTTGAAGCGCTCGGACTCGCGGGCCATGTGGAGGTTCGCGGGAAACACAGCGACCAGCAGCGCGATCAGGCCGAAGCCCGAGGCGCGCCTGGTGCGCGGCAGCAGCACGCCGATTCCACCGAGCACCTCGGCCACACCGCTGATCTCGACCACGCGCTTGGCCTGGCCCTGCAGCGGCGGCGGCACGATCGCGCGATAGAAACGGGGCGCGGCGAAGTGGTTGACGCCGGAGCCGACGAAGAACGCGGCGAGCAGCTTGCGCGAGAGGCTCACGCGGGCTCCCCGAAGCTGTGCATCAGCGTGTGGCCGCTCATCGCCGACGGCTGCTCGATCCCGAGCAGCTCGAGCAGCGTTGGCGCGACGTCCGCGAGGATGCCGCCGTCCCGGTCGAGTCTCACGCCATGCATTGTGACGATCAGCGGCACGGGGTTCAGCGAGTGCGCGGTGTTCGGGCTTCCGTCGGGCTCGAGCATGTGGTCGGCGTTGCCGTGGTCGGCCGTCACCAGGCACACCCCGCCGCGCTCGCGCACCGCGGCCACGACCTCGCCGAGGCACTCGTCCACCGTTTCGATCGCCGCCACCGCGGCTGCGATCACGCCCGTGTGGCCGACCATGTCGGCGTTGGCGAAGTTGATGATCGCGAAGCCCGGCCGGTCCTCGCGCCAGGCGGCGACGAACGCCTGCGTGGCCTCGCGCGCGCTCATCTGCGGCTTGTGGTCATAGGTCGGCACGTCGCGCGGCGAGGGCACCAGCTCGCGCCGCTCGCCCGCCATCTCGGCCTCCTCGCCGCCGTTGAAGAAGTACGTCACGTGCGGGTACTTCTCGGTCTCGGCGACGTGCAGCTGCGCCACGCCCGCCTGCGCGAGCACCGCCGCGAGCGTGGTGGTCGGCCGCTCGGGCGCGAACGCCACCGGGTAGGGCCAGCCCTGCTCGTACTCGGTCAAGGTCGCGTAGCGGGAGATCGGCGCCCCGCCCGAGCCCTGCCGCTCGCCGCGCCCGCGCCAGCCGGGGAGCTGCTCGGCGCCGCGGTCCGCGCTCTCGGCGCCGTCGCCACCGGCGTCCGCCGCGACGCCCGGGTCGTGCGTCAGCGCGCCCTCGCCGAACCCGGGCTCGGCCAGCGCGCGTGTGATCTGGCGCATGCGGTCGGGACGGAAGTTGAAGGCGATCACGCTGTCGCCCTCCTGGATGCGCGCAGGCGCGCCGACGAGCGTGGGCTCGATGAACTCGTCGGTCTCCCCGCGCTCGTAGGCCTCGCGCACGGCCTGCTCGCCGCTGTCGGCGCGGTAGGGGGCCTCGCCGAGCATCAGCATGTCGTAGGCGCGCTGCGTGCGCTCCCAGCGGCGATCGCGGTCCATCGCCCAGTAGCGGCCGACCACCGAGCCGACACGGGCGCCGGGCGTGCCTGCGAGCTCGGCCTCCAGCGTCGCCAGGTAGCCCGCGCCGCCGTGCGGCAGCGTGTCGCGCCCGTCGGTAAAGGCGTGGACGATCGTCTCGGCCACGCCGCGCGCGCCCGCGAGCGCGACCAGCGCCTGCAGATGCTCGAGTGAGGAGTGCACGCCGCCGTCGGAGACGAGCCCGATCAGGTGCACGCGCTCGGCGTCCAGCGCCGCGCGCAGCACCTCGTTCTCGGCCAGCGAGCCGTCGGCGATCGCGTCGTCGATCCGCACCAGGTCCTGGCGCACGACGGCGCCCGCGCCGAGGTTCAGGTGCCCGACCTCGGAGTTGCCCATCTGACCTTCCGGCAGCCCCACGGCCCGCCCCCAGGCGGTCAGCGTCGTGTGCGGGAACGCGCGCCACAGCTCGTCGAACACCGGCGTGTCGGCGAGTGCCACCGCGTTGCCGGGTCCGGGCTCGGCCAGGCCCCAGCCGTCGAGCACGACCAGGCAGGCGCAGGAGACGGGCGGAGCGGGCGCGGCGGGCGCGCTCATCGCGAGACGGCTGCGCCCACGATCTGCGCGAAGGACTCGGCGTCGAGCGAGGCGCCGCCGACGAGCGCGCCGTCGACGTCCGCAGGCGCCAGCAGCTCGGGCGCGTTCTCGGGCTTGACCGAGCCGCCGTAGAGGATCCGCACGCGCTCGGCGGCCTGCGGGTCGCGATCGCCGACGAGCGCACGAATGAAGGCGATCGCCTCCTGCGCCTGCTCGGGCGTGGCGACTTTGCCGGTGCCGATCGCCCAGATCGGCTCATAGGCGATCACGACCTCGTCCAAGCGCTCATTCGAGACGTTCGCGAGATCCTCCTTGATCTGCTGGCGCAGCTTGCGGTCGGTGTCCTCGTTCTCGCGCTCGGCCTCGGTCTCGCCGACGCACAGGATCGGCTTCAGCCCGGCCTCCAGCGCCGCGGGCACCTTCAGCGCCAGCGCACGATCGGTCTCGCCGAACAGCTCGCGCCGCTCGGAGTGGCCGAGCACGACGCCCTGCACGCCGACGTCCTCGAGCATCGCGGGCGAGACCTCGCCCGTGAAGGCGCCCTCGGCCTGCTGGTGCATGTTCTGCGCGTAGACCTCCACGCGCGAGCCGCGCGCGCTGTCGACCATCGCGCGCAGGTCCGTGAACGGGACGCAGATCGAGACGTCGACGCCGTCGACGGAGGAGACGCGAGGCAGCAGCGCCTGGATGTAGTCCTCGGCCTCGCGCTCGGTCTTGTGCATCTTCCAGTTGCCCGCGATCAGCGGGGTGCGGGCACTCACGAGACGCTCGCGCCGGCCCCGGCGCCGTCGAGCGCCTGTACGCCCGGCAGCACACGCCCCTCGACCAGCTCGAGCGTGGCGCCGCCGCCCGTGGAGAGGTGGTCGACCGCGTGCTCGAGGCCGAACTGCGCGAGCGCCGCGGCGGAGTCGCCGCCGCCGACGACCGTCACGCCGGAGGCCTGGGCGACGGCTTCCGCCACCCGCCGCGTGCCCGCGGCGAACGGCTCGAGCTCGAAGGCGCCCATCGGGCCGTTCCAGAAGACCGAGCCCGCGCGCGCGATTTCGGCGGCGTAGCGCTCGGCGCTGGCGGGGCCGATGTCGAGCCCCATCCAGCCCTCGGGCACCTCGATGCCGTCGAGCACGCGATGCTCGGCATCGGCCGCCAGGCGATCGCCGATCACCAGGTCGGTCGGCAGCTCCACGCTGGCGCGACCCGGATCGGTCGCCTTGGCGAGCGCGCGCCGCGCGTGCTCGACGTCCGCTTCGCCGCACAGCGACTCGCCGACCGAGTGGCCCTGAGCGCAGAGGAACGGAAAGCACATGGCGCCACCGATGATCACCACGTCAGCGATCTCCAGGAAGCGGTCGATCACGCCGATCTTGTCGGCGACCTTGGCGCCGCCGATCACAGCGACCAGCGGCCGCGCGGGCTTGTCGAGAATCTCCGCCAGCGTCTTGACCTCGCGCTCCAGCAGCAGACCCGCATAACCGGGGAGAAAGCGCGCCACGCCCTCGGTCGAGGCGTGCGCCCGGTGCGCCGCGCCGAACGCGTCGTTGACGTAGACCTGCGCCAGCGCCGCCAGCGAGCCGGCGAGCATCGGGTCGTTCTTCGTCTCCCCCGGCTCGAAGCGCGTGTTCTCGAGCAGCACGATTTCGCCGGGGCCGAGGCAGCCGGCCGCGAGGTCGACCTCGGCGCCGATCACTTTCGGCGCCTGGGTGACGTTGGTCCCGAGCAGCTCGCCGAGCCGCTTGCTCACCGGCGCCAGCGACAACTCCGGCACGACCTTGCCGCCCGGCCGCCCCAGGTGCGAGGCGAGGACCAGCGCCGCCCCCCGCTCGCGCAGCAGTTCCAGGGTCGGCAGCGCCGCCCGGATCCGCGTGTCGTCGACGACCTCGCCGTCCTTGATCGGGACGTTGAAGTCGACCCGGACGAGCACGCGCCGCCCCTTGACGGAGG